>NZ_BAAATE010000004.1:0-527426 GCF_039533245.1 Nonomuraea recticatena
ACATGAATGTTCCAACCAAAGGAATCCGTCCAATGGACGGGGTTGTGCATCATGCACTGGCTTTTAACACACTGTTGAGTTCTCAAGAAACGGACGCATTCACCGTCACCCACCCGGTGGCACTCGCTTCGTTATGTCTTTATTCTTTCAGCCCCCCCGGTCGGAGTCAAATTGACTCTTTCCGAGAAATCATCGGGAATTCCGACGCCCGTTTCCGGGGCAACCCCTCAAACTTACCAGCGATCCGGACAGGTGCGAACCAACCGGACAGTGGATCAGGAAGTGGGGTTTGCCGGACCCATGCCCCTGCGGGCGGGCCAGCGACAGAAACTCTAGCAGGACTCCCGGACCACATGGGGCCACTCAGGCGATCAGTTGGTCATTCCCTCCCCTCCGATGCTTCAAACCTTCCCCTCTCGCAACCAGTTGGCAAGTCATCCGCAATCGCTGGCCTGTACGAAGTAGGCACGAGCTCACTGCGCCCGTGGAGGTGCCTGTCATGCCCCGCTCGGAGTTCGACGACATCCGCGCCGCCATCGCCGACGAGACCAACCACGCCGGCGAGCTGCTGCGGATCGCCAGCGACCTGCTCGACGACCTGGAGCAGGTCCGCATGCGCGAGGCCGCGTTGCGCACCTACTACCTTCGCCTGCTCACCGCGGCCCGCGCGACGGCCGCGGCCGAGGCCGCGGGGGCGCCGGAGCCTCTGGTCTTCCTGCGGCACGAGCTGGCCGAGCACGGTCAGCTGCCCGCAGACGACGAGAGCGTCCAGCGCATCCTGTCCGACGCGCGCGCCGCCGCCGCGTTGCTCGCGGCGCTCGACCAGCCGACGGCTCCCAAGCGGACGGGCCTACGCCTGCGCAGGTGCGTCGGGAGCAGCCGCACGCTGCCGAGATGACGACCGAGCGCATACCCGTCCTTGGATCGCCGCCTGCGAGACTGCTCAGATGTGGCAGAAGGTAGGAAACTGGGCGGCAGTCGCCCTCGTTGGAGGATTCAGCCTGCTCTGGACGGGCGTGGTGCTCTTCGCCGTCGAGCCCACCCCCGACTGGGTGCGCGTGACCCAGGTGGCCTTCGGTGTCCTGCTCGCCGGGTGGGCCGCCCACAAGACCTCCTCGATGCTCCGCCGTACTGCGTGACGCCGAAAATCGGGCACTGAGCCTAGAAACGCCCATGCGGGTATTGTGGGTCCCATGAGTGATCAACCGTACGAAGTTTCCCTGGATATGGGCGATGACGTGCAGGAATCCTGGATCGCCATGTACAGGGACAGATATCCCGAGCGGCACCACATCGACGAGATCGATGACGAGGCCACCCGGGGGATCTTTCACTGGATGAACGAAGAGGACAAGCGGGAGACCGACGCCCACCCCGATCCTCTGGCGGAGCCGACGTCCTGCACCGAGGAGCCCTAGGGCTAGGGCTGGAACCTGTAGCCCATGCCTGGCTCGGTGAGCAGGTGATCCGGGCGCGCGGGGTCGCGCTCGAGCTTGCGCCTGAGCTGGGCCATGTACTGCCGCAGGTAGTTCGTCTCCTTCAGGTACGCGCTGCCCCACACCTCGGTCAGCACCTGCCGCTGGCTGATGAGCTTGCCGGGGTTGCGTAGCAGGAGCTCCAGGAAGTGCCACTCGGTGGGCGTCAGCCGT
This sequence comes from Nonomuraea recticatena, assembly GCF_039533245.1. Taxonomy (NCBI): domain Bacteria; kingdom Bacillati; phylum Actinomycetota; class Actinomycetes; order Streptosporangiales; family Streptosporangiaceae; genus Nonomuraea; species Nonomuraea recticatena. Next base: position 1,650 of record NZ_BAAATE010000004.1, read on the forward strand.
ACCCCGCCGGAGATCGTCTTGGTCGCCAGGTCCACCACGTGGTCGCCGATGCGTACGGTGGCCGGTTCGGCCTCGTGCTGGTTGGTCCTGCGGGTGACCGCGCGGATGCGCGCCAGGAGTTCGTCGATGCCGAAGGGCTTGGTGACGTAGTCGTCGGCGCCGGCGTCCAGGGCGGCCACCTTGTCCGCGCTGCCCTCCCTGCCCGACAGGACGATGATGGGCACGCTGGTCCAGCCGCGCAGGCCGTGGATGACCTCGACACCGTCGAGGTCGGGCAGGCCGAGATCGAGGATGACCAGGTCGGGGTGCCAGCCGGCGGCCTGGCGCAGGGCGGCGTTGCCGTCCTCCGCCACCGCGACCTCGTACTCCCTGGCGACCAGGTTGATCCGCAGCGCGCGCAGGATCTGCGGCTCGTCGTCGACCACCAGCACGCGGGTCATGCGGCGGTCCTCAGGGACACGATCATGGTGAGCCCTCCTCCTGGCGTCTCCTCCGGCACCAGGGTGCCGCCCATCGCCTCGGTCAGCCCGCGCGACAGCGCCAGCCCCAGACCGACGCCCGCGTGGTTGTCGCGGTCGCCCAGCCGCTGGAACGGCTGGAAGACCCGCTGATGGTCCTCGGGCGGGATCCCCGGCCCCCTGTCGATGACGCGGATCTCAACGCGGTCGGCGTGCTCGCTGGCCGTGACCAGCACGGGGCTGTACCTGACGCCGTTGCCCACCAGGTTGGCCAGCACCCTTTCGAGCAGGACGGGGTCGGCCATCACCTCGGGCAGCTCGACGGAGAAGTCCGCCCTCGCGTGGGATCCCGCGTCGTCGAGCACCCGGGGAATGATCTCCTCCAGTGCCACGGGCTGCAGCGCGAGCCCGAGGACGCCCGCCTGCAGCCTGCTCATGTCGAGCAGGTTCTCCACCAGCCTGTGCAGCTTGACCAGGGACTCGCCCGCCGTGGCGAGCAGCTCCTCCCTGTCGGAGGGGCTCCAGTCGATCTCGCTGCTGCGCAGGCTCTCGACCGCCGCCATCGCCGAGGCCAGCGGCGTACGCAGGTCGTGGCTGACCGCCGCGAGCAGCGCCGTACGCATCCTGTCCGCCTCCGCCAGGGGCCGCGCCAGCGCGGCCTCCTCGCGCAACCGCTGCTGGCGCAGCGCCACCGCGGCCTCGGCTGCGAACGCCTCGAGCACCCGCCGGTCGGCGGCGTCCAGCAGCCTTCCCCGTACGGCCAGCACCAGGTCCTCGTCGATCGTCACGTCGGTGTCGCCGGCTCCTGGCTCGGTGCACGGCGGCCCGCCCGCCATCGCGACGATCCGCCACTCCTCCCCAGCGCGCTCCAGCAGCGTGACCGAGGTCAGGCCGTAGATCTCGCGCAACCTTTCGAGCAGCGGCTCGCCTCTCAGCACCTGGCCTGCCAGCGTGGAGAGCACCTCCGCGTCGGCGCTCGACCTGGACGCCTCCCTCGTACGGCGCGCCGCCAGGTCGACGACGGTGCTCACCATGGCCGCGACCAGCACGAAGATGACCAGGGCGAGCAGGTTCTCCGGCGCGGAGATCGTCAGCGTGTGCACGGGCGCGGTGAAGAACCAGTTGAGCAGCGCGAACCCGAAGACGGCCGCGGTGAGCGCCGGCCACATCCCGCCGACCAGCGCCACCGCGACGACCAGCAGCAGGAACAGCAGGATCTCGCTGGGCAGCGTCAGGTCTCGTCTGAACGGCAGCAGCGCCATGGTCAGCAGGGGCATCGCCAGCAGCGCCATCGCCCAGCCCGCGATCCTGCGCCCTCGGGTGAGGGCGGCCCTGGGGGACGCGGGCCTGGTGAGGCCCTTGCGGATCGCCTCGTGGGTGACCATGTGCACGTCGATCGAGTCGGACTGCGCCATGGTGGTGACCCCCACGCCGCGGGCGAAGATCTGCGCGAGCCTGCCCCTGCGTGAGGCGCCGATGACGAGCTGGGTGGCGTTGACGCCGCGGGCGAAGTCGAGCAGGGCGCGCGGGATGTCCTCGCCGACGACCTGGTGGTAGGTACCGCCGAGGCTCTCCACGAGCGTGCGCTGCCTGGCGAGGCTGGCCGGATCGGCGCTGCTCGCCAGGCCGTCCGCCCTGGTCACGTGGACGGCCAGCAGGTCGGCGCCCTTGGTCCTGCCGGCGATGCGGGCGGCCCGCCGTACGAGCGTGTCGCCCTCGGGGCCGCCGGTCAGCGCCACGACCACCCGCTCACGCGCCTCCCAGGTGCCGGCGATGCCGTGGTCGGACCGGTAGCGGTCGAGCTGCTCGTCGACCTTGCCCGCCAGCCACAGCAGGGCCAGCTCGCGCAGGGCGGTCAGGTTGCCGACGCGGAAGTAGTTGGACAGCGCGGCGTCGACGCTCTCGGGGGCGTAGACGTTGCCGTGGGCCAGGCGGCGGCGCAGCGCCTCTGGCGACATGTCGACCAGCTCGATCTGGTCGGCCCGCCGTACGACGTCGTCGGGGACGGTCTCGCGCTGGGGCAGGCCCGTGATCCGTTCGACGACGTCGTTGAGCGACTCGAGGTGCTGGACGTTCACGGTGGAGATCACGTCGATGCCCGCGTCGAGGATCTCCTCGACGTCCTGCCAGCGCTTGTCGTTCGCCGAGCCGGGGACGTTGGTGTGGGCCAGCTCGTCGATCAGCGCGATCTTCGGCTTCCTCGCGACGACCGCCTCGACGTCCAGTTCGGTGAAGGCGACGCCCCTGTGGAGCAGCGTGCGACGGGGGAGGACTTCCAGCCCTTCGAGCTGCTCGTCGGTGCGCGGACGGCCGTGGGTCTCCACGAACCCCACCACGACGTCCCTGCCCCGCTGCAGTGCCCTGCGACCTTCGCCCAGCATGGCGTAGGTCTTTCCTACTCCGGGGGCCGCGCCCAGATAGACCCGCAACCTCCCCCTGCCCATGCCGTCAAGACTATGGCTTGTACGGCGGCGCCACCCCCCAGCCCCACCTGGGCACGGGCTCCTCCTTCGGCGCCCTGGCGTTCGGGCCTGAGAAGTAGAGGGCCAGCCTGGTGCCCCACTCGACGTAGCCGGCGAACGCCGCTCTGAACTCCGCGTCGGAGGGCAGGCCGACCTCGTCGGCGGCGTCCATGAGCAGGCTCACCCATCGGCGGCGCTGCTGCTCGGTGATGCCCTTGCCGAGGTGCTTGGAGACCATGTGCGTGTGGCCGCCGCGCTCGCGCGTGTAGGCGGCGGGGCCGCCGAAGACCTCGCCGAGCCACATCGCCACATAGCGGGGATGGCCCGGGTCCATGCCCGCGAACAGCGGCCCGACGAGGTCGTCCTTCCTCACCAGGTCGTAGAAGGTCGCGGTCAGCCGCTCGAGCGCCTCGGCGCCGCCCGCCCACTCGAACAGCGTCGGCTCGGTCTTGGTGATGACCTGCTCGTAGTGGCGCATCTCCTCGATGTGGGAGACGAAGGGCTTGATCTCGGCGAAGAACTCCTGGAAGTGTGCGCTCTTCCTGAAACCCTCCAGATGACCCTCTGCCGAGGTCCATTCGATGCGCAGGATGTAGCACTCGGGCTCGTCCACGCAGCGGGACAGCTCGTAGGTCAGGCACTCGGGCGAGTTGCCCAGGGGCACCACCGCCCGCCTGTAGGCGTCCTCGAAGCCGTCCGCGTCGGGGACGCGGTAGCGGATGTACTCCACGATCATGTAATGATGTAATCATCAGACTGGCTTTTCGGCAACCATGGAATATCGGCACATAAGCCGTCACACTCGGGCTGTGGATCCACTTCTTTCGTGGCTCATCAGCGCCCTGCTCCAGTTCCTGATCGTCTATTTCGCGGTACGGCTGGCACTGAAGCACGACAGGGACGGCCGCGCCTGATCCATGGGCCGCCGCTGAGAGGGCCGCCCCCTGACGCGCGTCCGGCATGCGCCCCTGTGGCGTTCGGGATAGTTTCGCCGGATGCCTCGATATCTCAGGAAGGACTACCGGGGACCGGCCGACCTGCGCGAGATGCAGACGCTGGCCCAGCGGCTCTGGTCGCAGGTCAGCCGCTGGCACCTCGGTGAACTGGCCTGGCGGCGCTTCCAGCACGTCGGCCGCGAACCGGAATGGCGCACCGCGCTGTGGGAGCTCGACGGTCAGCCGGTGGCCTGGGCGTGGGCGGACGAGTCAGGCAAGCTCGATCTGCAGCTCGACCCCGCCCACCTCGCGCTGGCCGACGAGATCCTGAGCTGGTCGGGCAAGAGCACTGTCACGCTGCTCGACGCGGAGAAGGAGTTGGCCGACGTCCTGCTGCGGCGGGGTTACGAGCAGCGCACCGGCGGCCCGTTCTTCGTCCATCTGGCCCGTGACCTGGCCGACCTGCCCTCTCCCTCGCTGCCTGCCGGCTACACGCTGCGGGCGGTGCGCGACGAGCGTGACGCGGGTGCGCGCGCCGCCGTCCACGCTGCCGCCTTCTCCCCTTCCCGCGTCACCGCCGAGAGCTACCTGCAGGTGATGGCGGCCTGGCCGTACAGGCCTGAACTCGACTGGCTGGTGGAGAGCGAGGAGGGCGAGCCTGTGGCCTTCTGTCTCGTGTGGCTCGACGAGGTCAACCAGGTCGCGGTGCTGGAGCCCGTCGGCACCGATCCCGGGCATCGCCGGCGGGGGCTGGCCACAGCGGCCGTCCTCGGTGCGCTCCACGCGGCCAGGCAGCTCGGCGCACGGGCCGCACGGGTCTGCGCCAGAGGGGACGACGACTATCCGTCGGCGCGGGCGACCTACGAGTCGATCGGGTTCAGGCACTACGCGCGCAACGTGACGTTCGCTCCCCAGGATCGTCCGTAGCGGAGCGGTCGAGGCGCTCGCACAGCTCGTCGGTGCTGATGCCTCCCCCGACCGCGTTCCGCGGAATCCGCGCCACGGGGGCCCTGTCACCGTCGCCGAACCTGAGCTGTGCCCACCCGGTCATGGAGGCCCTACGATGTCCAGTCATGACAGAGCCGGACTTCCTCGTCGCCACGCGCGCCGCCTACGACGCCTCCGCCGCCCTCTACGTCGAGCTCGTCAGCCAGACCTTCCTCTCCAACCCGCTCGACCACGCGATGATCTCCGTCTTCGCCGAGCTCGTCAGGGGCGCGGGTGACGGGCTGGTGGCGGACGTGGGATGCGGCCCCGGCCACGTCACCGCGCACCTGGGCTCGCTCGGCGTCACGGCCTTCGGCGTCGATCTGTCACCCGAGATGATCGCGATCGCCCGCGACGCCCATCCCGGCCTCCGCTTCGAGGTGGGACGGATGGAGGCCCTGGACGTGGAGGACGCCTCCCTGGCGGGGGTTCTGGCCAACTACTCCATCATCCACACCCCGCCGGAGCGCCTCCCCGTCACGCTCGCCGAGTTCCACCGTGTGCTGGCGCCCGGTGGCCTCCTGCTGGTCGCTTTCCAGGGCTACGACCATCCCTCCGAGCTGGCGGAGGCGTTCGACCACAAGGTCTCCCTCGCCTACCGGTACTCGCCCGATCGGGTGGCCGAGCTGCTGCTCAAGGCCGGGCTCACCGAGGTGGCCAGGCTGGTCTGCGCTCCGGGCGAGGACCGCCTGCGGGGCTTCCCCCATGCCCACCTCCTGGCCCGCCGTACGGCCTAGCCCGACGGGCCGTCCGGCGGCCTCTGGTCCACGGCCCGCCCTTCGGACCAGGGGCGACAGGCCCAGGGCACAAGAAAAAGACCCCCAGGGATAATCCCTGAGGGTCTTTTCATTGGTAGCGGGGGCAGGATTTGAACCTGCGACCTCTGGGTTATGAGCCCAGCGAGCTACCGAACTGCTCCACCCCGCGTCGGTGTGTGTCTAAAGACTATAGGTGACGCGGGAGTCGTGCAAATCAAGAAGACGGCGTAGCGGATGGCGTGGGTGAAACGGTGCCCGAAGGCGTCGGTGACGGGGTGGCGGGCGGCGTGGTGGCCGGAGCCGTCGGGGTCGCCGAGGGCTGGACGGCAGAGGTGCGGCCCAGGGCGTTGAGCGCGTCCTGCAGGCGCTTCTGCGCCTCGCCGTACTTCACCCAGTCGGGCGGCGAGGTCGACAGCGCCTTGTTGGCGTCGTCGTAGGCCTTCTGGGCGTCGCTGATCAGCTTGGCCGTGGCGCCGGTGGCGGCGGGCTGTTCGCCCGTCTGCGGCTGGCCTGTCGTCGGCTGCTCGGCGGCCTTGCCGCTGAACACCTTGGACAGCGCGTCCTTCAGCGTGTCGCCCGAGCCGACCGTGCTGCCGTAGGCGACCAGGACCCTCCTCAGGATCGGGAAGGGCTCCTGACCCGCGGCCGCGGCGGTCTGGACGTAGACGGGCTCGATGTAGACCAGGCCGTCGGCGAAGGGCAGCGTCAGCAGGTTGCCGTAGCGGACTGTGGCGTTGCCCAGGCCGAGCAGGTTGAGCTCGCCCGAGAACTTGTTCTGGAAGTTGTTCTGCGCCTGTCCGGGACCGGGGATCGAGGTGTTGGACGGCATGCGCAGGATGCGCAGCTTGCCGTACCCCGGGCCGTCGGTCGCGTCGACCGCCATGAACGCCGCCAGGTTGGGGCCCTGGCGCGGCACGAACGTCGTCGTCAGCGAGAACGACGGCTGCTGCTTCGGCATCGTGGTGGTCAGGTAGTACGGCGGCTGCTTGACGTCCTTGTCGCCCTGGGAGGGGTCGAAGGGGACGTTCCAGAAGTCCTGGCCGCTGTAGAAGGCGTTGGGGTTCTCGATGTGGTACTGCGACAGGATGTCGCGCTGCACCTTGAACAGGTCCTCGGGGTAGCGGATGTGGTCCTTGAGGTCCTGGCTCATCTTGGACTTCGGCTGGATGACGCCGGGGAAGGCCTTCTGCCAGGTCTGCAGCAGCGGGTCGCTGGGGTCCCAGGCGTAGAGCGTGACCGTGCCGTCGTAGGCGTCGACCGTGGCCTTGACCGCGTTGCGGATGTAGTTGATCTGGTCGCGCGGCTGCTGCGGGGCGACGCCGCGGACGGTCGCGGTGTCCTCGGTCATCGACAGCAGCGACTTGCTCTGTGAGTACGGGTAGTCGTTGGACATCGTGTAGCCGTCGACGATCCAGGTGATGCGCCCGTCGACGATCGCCGGGTACGGGTTGGCGTCGAGCTGCAGGAACGGCGCCACCTTGGCGACGCGGTCACGCGGGTCGCGCTCGTAGAGGATCTTCGAGCTGTCGTTGATGTCGCCAGACAGCAGCATGTTGATCTCGCCGTACTTGGCCGCGTACACCAGCCTGTTGAAGAACGAGCCGACGCGCACGCCGCCCTCTCCCGCGTAGGTGGTGTTGGCCTGGCCGGTGCCGCCGCTCTCGGGGAAGTCGAGCTCCTGGCCCTGGCCGGGCTTGGCGTTCGGCGCTCCCGCGATGACGTACTCGGTGGCCATCTGCTCGCCGAAGTAGACGCGCGGCTCCTTGATCTTCTGGCCCAGGGCGCCGGTGACCGGCATGTCCTTGGCGTCGAAGTTGGGCAGGCCCTCGGAGTCGACCTCGTTGCCCGGCGCCGCCACGAAGCCGTAGCCGTGCGTGTAGACGAGGTGCTTGTTGATCCAGTTGTTCTGCTGCGAGGGCGGGCCCGTCAGCTCGCGGACGGCCACGACGTGGTCGCGAGGCAGCGGGGCCCCGTTGTCCTTGTAGCGGTCGACGTCGAGCTGGGTGGGGAAGTCGTAGAAGCCTCGGATGCGCTGCTTCTGCTGGTAGGTCTTGGCGACCAGGTTGGGGTCGAGCAGCCGCACGCCCGAGACCGAGACGTCGCCGTCGGCGGTGACCTTGCTGGGGTCGGACTGCGCGGTGTAGTCGATGACCTCGCTGTCGGCCACGCCGTACGCGTCTCTGGTCGCGGCGATGTTGCGCCCGATGTAGGCGGCCTCACGCTGCTGCTGGTTCGGCTTAACCTGGAACTGCTCGACCAGGGCGGGGTAGACGCCGCCGATCAGGATCGCCGACAGGACCAGCAGGCCGAACGAGACGCCCGGGAGCATGCCGCCCGGACGGATGACGCCGGCGAAGAAGAGCGCGGCGCAGATCAGCGCGATGATCGCGAGGATGGTCTTGGCCGGCAGGACGGCGCTGACGTCGGTGTAGGAGGCGCCGTGGACGAAGCCGCGGTCGGAGAAGACCAGGCCGTAGCGGTCGATCCAGTAGGCGACGGCCTTCAGCAGGACGAAGACGCCCAGCAGGACCGACAGGTGCACGCGCGCCGCGCGCGAGGCGTGGACGCCGGGCGACTGCAGCCTGAACCCGCCGTACAGGTAGTGCGTGATCGCCGCCATGATGATCGCGAGGATCACCGCGGTGAACAGGAAGTTCAGCACCATCCTGATGAACGGGTAGTCGAACATGAAGAACGAGATGTCCCACTTGAACAGCTCGTCCGTCTTGTTGAACGGCGTGCCGTTGATGAACGCCAGCCAGGTCTTCCACTGCCCGGCGAACGACGAGCCCGCGAAGAGCGCGAGCACGGCCATGCCGATGATGAAGATCAGCTTGCGGTGGGGATCGAGCGCCAGCCTGTAGCGGTCGGCGCCACTGCCGCCGCCGAACATCGCGGGCCCGAACATCGGCCGCATCCTGAAGGCCAGCAGCATGTTGCCGCCGACGATGCCGGCCATGAGCAGCGCGCCGACCACGAACAGCCCGATCTCAGTGAGCAGCACCCCGGAGAAGACGGAGGTGGCCCTGACGGAGTCGAACCAGAGGTAGTCGGTGTAGATGCCCGAGAACAAGAAGAAGAATGCGACGATCGCCACCAGGGCGATCGCGACAGGAAGAAGCAGTCGCGGTCGGCGGGGCAGGCGCATCCCCCGACCGGGTCCTGGGGTCCGGAATGCCAAGGCCAACCCCTCGTCGTGATGTGCAAACGGTCCGTGGTTGGCAACCTACACCGGCCCGGCTCGGCTGACGAAGGATGCCGGTACGGCTAACGAATGGGGAGCGGGGAAAGTTCACCCGGCCGTGCAGGCGGGCACCTCTCCCTTGCCTGTCCTGATCGCGTCGAGCGCCTGGACCGCTCCGTGGAGCGTGTCGGCTTTCACCAGGCGGAGGCCGTCGGGGGCGGCCTTCATCGCCTCGGCGCAGTTGTCGGCGGGGGTGAGGAAGACGGTGGCGCCCGCGTCCCTGGCCCCGACCATCTTCTGCGCGATGCCGCCGATGGCCCCGACCTTGCCCTCGGGGGTGATGGTGCCGGTGCCCGCGATCGCCTTGCCGCCGGTGATCTGGCCGGGCGTGAGCTTGTCGATGATGCCGAGGGCGAACATCATGCCTGCGCTAGGGCCGCCGACGTCGCCGACGTTGATGGTGACCTTGAAGGGGAACTTGTACTTGGCCTGCATGACGATGCCCACCATCGCGGTGCCCTGCTTGGAGGCGGCCGCCTTGACGGTGACCGACTCCTCCTGGCCGTTCCTCGAGACGGAGAAGGCGATCTCGTCGCCCGGCTTGCGCGCCTTGACGGCGGCCGAGACCTCCTCGACGGTGCTGACGGCGCTGCCGTCGACGGCGCGGATCTCGTCAGCGGGCTTGAGCTTGCCCGACGCGGGGGCGGACTTCTCCACCGACAGGACCGTGGGCACCATCGTGTAGTGGATCTTCATCTCGGTCAGGGCCGCGGCCGTCGCGTTGTCCTGGGAGTTGGTCATCTCCGCGGTGTTCTCCTGCTCGACCTCTTCGGCGGTCTGGGTGCGAGGGAAGATCGAGTCTTCGGGCACGACCGCCGAGGTCGGGTCGACCCAGCCGCGCAGGGCGGTCAGCAGGTCGGGTCTGGCGGCGGGGCCGCCCTGGTAGGAGACGGTGACCAGGCTGAGCATGCCACTCGTGGGGTAGGTCTTCCGCCCGTCGATCGAGATGACCGGCTTCTTGTCGACCTCGCCGATCGTGTTCTCGGTGGGGCCGGGCCGCAGCACGACGTACGGCACGTTGATCACCGCTCCTGTGATGCCCAGCGCGAGCACCAGGAAGCCCGCGACCAACAGGGTGAGTGCACGTCGTGACATGTGCTGAGCTTATTCGCAGGCGCCGACCCACTCGGTCGACCCGTCGGCGAACACCTGGTGTTTCCAGATCGGAACCTGGGACTTGAGATCGTCGATCAGCCTGCGGGAGGCCTCGAAGGCCTCTCCCCTGTGCGGGCAGGCGACCGCGACGATCACCGCGATGTCGCCGAGCTCCAGGTCACCGACCCTGTGGACGGCGGCGAGCGCCGTCACGGGGAAGTCGGCCGCGACCTTCTCCGCCACGCGCCGCAGCTCGTCGATCGCGCTCGGGTGGGCCGAGTAGGACAGCTTCGTCACGGCCTTGCCGTGATCCTGCTCGCGGACGGTGCCGACGAACAGGGTGGTGCCGCCCGCCGCGTGGGAGCCCACCGCGGCGAACACCTCCTCGACGGAGAGCGGCGTGTCGCGAATGTCCAGCAACCGAATCACGGTCAAAGCCTACGCTTCTTGCGTACCTGCCTGACGATCGCGGCGGTGCCGATGACGGCGACCGTCGCGCCGGCCGCGGTGAGCGTGGCCTCCTTGACAGGCAGGCGCCTGCCGACCACGGTCGTCCTGTTCTCGCGCAGCTCGAGCAGCTGCTCGAGGGCGGCCTCGTTGCTCCACGCGGGCTTCCATCCCGCCTCGCGCAGGTTCGCGCAGTCGACCACCCACGGGTAGACGACGTAGTGGAGGTCCGTCGCGGGGGCGGGGGTGATGCCGAGCCTGTGGAGTCGCTGCGCCGTGCCGAACGTGAGGCCGGCGGGCAACTCGAAACCGCGTATCCCGGACAGCTCCTCCACCTGCTCCTGCTCGAGCCAGCCCTCGGAGCCGACCGCCACCACGCCGGTGACCACTCCCCTGGCCGCCAGCTCCAGCGCCGAGAGCAGGTCGTCGACATGGCAGAACTGCCACCGCGGCGTGCAGCCCTTCACCGTCAGCAGCCTCGGCGACTCGAAGTGCCTGGTGATGACCGTGTCGATGCCGGGGCCGACGATCGCGGCGGGCCGTACGACGGTGACCTCGAGCCCCGGGTGGCTGCGGGCGGCCCTGCGGACCAGCGCCTCGATCTCCAGGTAGTCGCCCACCACGCCGGTGTCGGGCTCGGCGGCGACCGCGGAGTCCTCCGGGAGCGGGACGTCGTTCTCGGGCGCGGCGCCGTACACCATGGCGCTCGTGACCAGCACGACACGCCGCACGCGCGCGGCGGCGCTGGCGGTCAGGACCGTCTGCGCGGCGCGCAGGTTGTAGGCGCGCCGCTCGCCGGGGTCGGAGTCGAGCGCGTAGTCACCGGCGAGATGGACCAGGACGTCGATGTCGGAGATGCGGTTCGCCAAGAGCGGATCCCGTACGTCGATCACTCTCCAGGTGACGTCCTGGACGTCGCCGCGCTGCTCGTCGATGGCCACCACCCTGCGGAAATCCGCGTTGGTGGCGAGCTTCGCGACGAGCTCGCGGCCGATGCCTGAGGACGCGCCGGTGACGGCGACGACTGGTTGGCGCGGGCGTTTCGAGGTAGGCACCAGGTCCTCACTTTGCACTGATCCGCCGTAGGACGACTAACGTGGCGGATGTGGACTCCTCCATCCTGCACGAGGTAGAGCGGTGACTGACCTGCCAGGTCGCGAAAACGACCCCAACGACAACCCGTTCGCCATGTTCGGCAATCCTGAGCAGATGGCTCAGGCGATGCGGCAGTTCGCCGACATGCTGTCGGCGCCGCAGGGCTCAGGCCCTGTCAACTGGGACATGGCCAAGAACATCGCCCGCCACGCGGTGGTCGCCGAGGGCGATCCCAGCGTGATGGAGGGCGAACGCCGCCAGATCGTCGACGCGCTCCAGCTCGCCGACCTCTGGCTCAACGAGGCGACCGCGCTGCCCAGTGGGGTGTCGAACCCGCAGGCGTGGAGCCGTTCCGAGTGGATCGAGAACACGGTCCCCGTCTGGCGCAAGCTGTGCGAGCCGATCGCCGAGCGCATGGTCGAGACCATGGGCGGCGCCCTCGGCGGCGGCAGCCTGCCGCCCGAGGCGCAGCAGATGGCCGCCCAGCTCGGCCCGCTCATGGGCATGATGAAGCAGATGGGCGGGATGATGGTCGGCCAGCAGATCGGCCAGGCCCTCGGCTCGCTCGCCCGCGAGGTGGTCGGCACCACCGACATCGGCCTGCCGCTGTCCGACACCGCGGCGCTCCTGCCCGGCGGCGTGGCCTCCTTCAGCGAGGGCCTCGAGCTGCCCGCCGAGGAGATCAGGCTCTACCTGGCGCTGCGCGAGGCGGCCCACCACCGGCTGTTCCAGCATGTCCCATGGCTGCGCGGGCACCTGCTCGGCGCGGTCGAGGAGTACGCCAAGGGCATCACGGTCGACACCTCCGCCCTGGAGGAGCAGATCCGTGGCCTCGACATCAGCAATCCCGAGGCGCTCCAGGAGGCGCTGAGCGGCGGCGGCCTGCTCAAGCCCGAGGAGACCGAGCGGCAGAAGTCCGCCCTGGCCCGCCTCGAGACCATGCTCGCGCTGGTCGAGGGCTGGGTCGGCACCGTGGTCGACGCCGCCGCCGAAGGCAAGCTGCCGTCGGCGGGCGCTCTGGCAGAGACCGTACGGCGCCGCCGGGCGACCGGCGGTCCCGCGGAGACGACCTTCGGCACGCTGGTCGGCCTGGAGCTGAGGCCCAGGCGGCTGCGTGAGGCCGCCGCGCTGTGGCAGGCGCTCGAGGCCGATCGCGGCATCGACGGGCGCGACGCGGTCTGGGGTCACCCCGACCTCATGCCGACGGCCGACGACCTCGACGCCCCCGACACCTTCGTCAAGGGCGACACGGCGTGGGACATCTCCAAGCTCGAGGACGGCGAGGATTGACCCTTCACCGCGACGCGGTCGCCGTCCTGGCCGGATGGACGGCGCCAACCGCGGAGGAGGAGGCGCTGCGTGAAGAGTTCCTTCAGCATCTGCGCACCCATCCCGACGCCATGCTGCGCTCGTGCGCGCCCGGTCACCTCACGGCCACGACCGCCGTGCTCTCGCACGACGGCGCCCAGGTGCTGCTGACGCTGCACCCGAAGGCGGGCATGTGGCTGCCGATGGGCGGCCACTGCGAGCGGTCCGACGGCTCGCTGGCCGGCGTCGCCCTGCGCGAGGCCACCGAGGAGTCGGGGATCTCCGGCCTCAGGCTGCTGCCAGGGCCGCTCGCGCTCGACAGGCACAAGGTCTGGTGCCATCCCCCGCACAGCTGGCATCTCGACGTGGAGTACGCGGCCGTCGCGCCCGCCGGCGCCGAGGCCGTCATGAGCGACGAGTCGCTCGACCTGCGCTGGTTCCCCGTCGAGGAGATCCCTGAGCTGTCGGACGAGGCCACCAGGCTGCTGGCCCGCAGGGGCCGCGAGGTTCTCACCTCGGGCTCACGCTCGCTTGGCTAGAGTCCCTTCGCAGGAGGGATATGTGGAGACTGTCGGTGGCACCATTGTGACGCCCGCTCGCCGCAGGTTCCCTGTGAAGGCGCTCGCCTGGATGGCGGTCTCCCCGTTCGCCGTGTGGGCGGCGGCCAGGATCGGCGGGCTCGAGCGCGGGTCGCTCACGACGCAGCTCATGACGGCCACGCCGTACGCCGCCGCGGGCTCCCTGGTCTCGCTCCTGGTCGCCATGGCGGCGCGCAACCGCCCTGCCGCCGCGGTGGCCCTGGTCACGAGCGCCGCCCTGGGGTTCAGCGTGCTCCCCCGAGCCTTCGGTACGGCGGACACCGCCACGGGCAGGCCGCTCAAGGTGCTCACCGTCAACCTGCTGTTCGGCAGGGCGGACACCGGCGCGATCATGGAGCTGGTCAGGCGGTTCGACCCTGACGTGCTGTCCACCCAGGAGCTCACCCCCGACGCCGTCGGGCGCCTCGACGCGGCGGGGCTGAAGAACCTGCTGCCCCACAGGGTGCTGGAGGACGAGTACAGCGCGGGCGGCAGCGGCCTGTACGCCAGGTATCCGCTGACCCGGCTGGACAACGTGGTGCCGCAGCGCGGCCATCACATGCCGGTGGGGCTGCTCGCGCTGCCGGGCGGCAGACCCGTGCAGATCGTGAACGTGCATCCCTATCCGCCGCTCGGCCCCCTTGTCCACGACTGGAACGCCGCGCTGCGCGCGCTGCCCTCGGCCTCGGCCGATCCCGTGCGCGTGCTGGCGGGCGACTTCAACGCCAGCCTCGACCACGCGGCGATGCGCGAGTTGCTCGGGCGCGGCTACAAGGACGCGGCGGACGAGGTCGGCCAGGGGCTGGTCCCGACGTGGCCGGCCAACAAGAGGATTCCGCCGATCATCACGATCGACCACGTGCTGGTCGACTCGCGGGTGGGGGTGCGCGAGGTCAGCGTGCACACCGTGCCGGGCACCGATCACCGCGCGGTCTTCGCCAGCCTCACCGTGCCGTAGCGCCCAGCACCGCCCTGGTGTTCTCCCAGCCCTCCAGGCCGGGGTCGAGGCGGTCGAGGTCGGCGGAGGTGCGCACCCTGTGCCAGCCCGGCGTGGTGGCCACCATGCGGCGGCCAGGGGCCTGCGCCCGCAACTCCTTCACCGGGTCCTGGGCGTCGAGATCGGGGTCGGCCCAGCCGGGGAAGGGCAGCTTCGCCGCCATGGCGACGGCGCCGCCGTCCTCCGAGGGACAGACCGTCAGCTCGGCCCTGCCGAGTTCGCGGAAGAGCTTTCCGATCAGCAGGGGCGGCAGGTCGGGCGCGTCGCCGCTCACTATCGCGGCCTGGTCGGCATTAATGGCGGCGAAGATGTCCTTCAGCGGCGTGTGCTCTTTAATCGCGATAATGTCCGTGCCCGGCCACAAGAGATGATCCAAATCGGGAACGCTGGTGGCGAGGACGGGCGTGACGAGTTCGAGGCCCGCGACCATCTCATAGGTGTCCTCGACTATGGCTTCGAGGAACTCGCGTGGATCTCCTGGCGCGGCATTCGCCATGCATTGCCGTACCAGAACCGCGACAACACGGGTCAACACTCCTCCGGAGGGTTGCTGGCCGCGGCAGAGAATCCTTCAAGGTAGCCGCGCGCCCGCTCCGCCTTGGGATACTGTTCGACCAGAGCCCAGAAATCAGGGCCGTGACTGGGCACCAGCAGGTGCACGAGCTCGTGAATGATGACGTAGTTGATGACCCACTCGGGGAGCCCCTTGAGGCGGGTCGAGATTCTGATCGTGCCGCTGTCGGGGGTGCATGACCCCCATCGGTGCTGCTGGTTGTCGACCCAGCGGACACTGATCGGCTGAGCCTTGCCGTACAGGTATTTCGCCGACAGTTCGTTGGCCCGTTCCAGCAGGCCTTCGTCGGTGGGGCGCCGGCGTTGTTCCTTGGCGGCCAGCCGGTCGAGCATCCGGCTCACCCATTCATCCGCGTCCTCGCCGCTCAGCCAGGCGGGCAGGAGCACGATCGTCTTGTCGCCGTCGCGGTACGCGGAGACCGTACGCCGGCGACGAGAACTTCGACGAACCTCGACTCTCTCGGGGGGCACATATGCACGTTAGCCGACACTGACGGAATTCCACAGGGGGTGAGCCCCTGTTTTCGCTGGTCAGCATGATTAAGAGCCGGTGAATTTGGGCACTCGCCTTTCCCGATGCGCGGTGAGGCCCTCAAGCATGTCCTTCGAGGTCATCGTCACCGGCTGGGCCAGCGACTCCCATTTGAGCGCTTCTTCAAGGTCATTGTGTGCACTCTTGAGCGCGATTTTGGTCAGCCGCGTCGCGATGGGCGCGTTCGCCGCGACGCTTCCGGCGATCTCCAGAGTTTTCTCCAGGAGCTCCTCTCGCGCGTAGGAGCGGTTGATGAGCCCTTCTCTCGCGGCCTCCTCTCCCCTGATCGTTCTACCGGTGAGGAGCAACTCCCTGGCGAGGTTGATCCCGCCTCTGCTCGGCAGCAGATAGGTGGCGGCCATCCCTGGGTGCAGTCCGAGCGAGGTGAAGGGCGCCAGGAGTTTCGCATCGTCGGCGGCGTAGACGAGGTCGCAGGCGAGCGCCACGCACAGACCAGCGCCGACGGCGGGGCCGTTGACGGCGGCGATGGTGGGGATCTCCAGCTCGGTGATCGACAGCCAGGTGCGGTAGAAGGCGAGCATGCGGTCGCGCAGGGCGGGGACCTCCTCCTCTCCCCTGTCGGCCAGCCAGGACAGGTCGCCCCCCGAGGAGAAGGCCGTGCCCGCGCCGGTGACGACCAGGCAGCGCGCCTGCCGGTCCGACGCCAGCTCCCTGATCGTTTCGGCCCACTGGGCGGTCATGCCGTCGGTCATGGAGTTGCGGCGGTCGGGGCGGTTGAGGGTGAGCAGGACGACGCCGTCGTCCTGCCTGTCGACCATGAGCTCGTTCATGGTCGAGAGAGTATCCACAGCCGCCCCCGCCGCCGCGTCCGAGTTATCCACAGCCCCGAGCGAAAGCCCTCCCGATCGCCGCGCGCGTGGAAACCTGGCGCGCCATGAGGCCACGTGTGAAACCCGCGCTGCGCAGGATCCTCCGTGACGAGCGCACGCTCCAGTTCGGCGTCCACCCTCGCAGGGCGGTCCTGGTGAGCGAGCTCGCGCCGTCCGTGCGGCAGTGGATCGACCGCCTCGACGGCACCAGGGAGATCGCCCAGGTCATGAGGGAGGCGTCCGGGGCGGGGCTGTCCGAGGAGGGCGCCAGGTCGTTGCTCGACACGCTCACGGCTCGGGGCGTGCTCGACGACGCGGCGGTTCGTCCCGCGACGCTGGCCAGGCTGTCGCTCGCCGAACGCGACCGGCTGCGGCCGGAACTCGACGCGCTCGACCTGGCTTCGACGATTCCTGGGGGCGGCCTCGAGACGATGCGCCGCAGGCGGGAGGCTCGGGTGCGCGTCTACGGGGCCGGGCGGGTGGGCGCCCAGGTGGTGGCGCTGCTGGCGGCGTCCGGGGTGGGCCAGGTGCGGGTGGTCGATCCGGCTCCGGCGAGGGCGGAGGATCTGGTTCCCGGAGGGCTGGGGTGGGCGGAGCTGGGGGCGCCCCGGGAGGAGGGCGCGGTCGCGGTGGCCCGCAGGATCACGGCGGGCGGCTCCGGTCTCTCGGCTTCCGGCGACCGTTCCTGCGGCTGCTCCGAGGTCTCCGGCGGCCCGGCCCCACGCCCGTCCGGCCGAGCGTCCGGCCGTGGCGCGGGCGCGGCCTCCGACCGCGCCTCCGACCGTGCTTCCGGGCGCGCCTCCGAGCGCGCCTCCGGTGCGGCTTCCACCAGGCGGCGGCGGGAGGCGTGGCCGGCCGTCGACGGCGGGCCTTCGGTCGAGGCGGTGGCCGGCGCGCCCCACCTGTGTGACGGTTCCCAGCGGCCCGACCTCGTCGTCCTCGCCCCCGTCGGCCCGCTCGACGCGATCCTGGTCTCCGAGCTGGTCACCATGCGGATTCCGCACCTCCTGGTCGCCGCCTTCGAGGGGCACGGCTCCGTCGGCCCCCTGGTGCGTCCCGGCGAGACCGCCTGCCTGCACTGCCTCGACCTGGCCAGGCGAGATCGCGACCCCGCCTGGCCGATCGTCACCGCCCACCTCGGCGGATTCCCCGTGGGTGAGATCGCCTGCGGCTCGGCGCTGGCGACGCTCGTCGCCGCCGCGGCGACCGGCCATGCGCTTGCTCACATCGACGGCCAGGAGAGCGCTGTGACCAACGGCACAATGGACGTTATGCCTGATTGGCACTGGAAACGTCGATCCTGGACCATGCATCCGCAATGTCGTTGCTGGCGCAAAGAGTTCAGTGCGCTAACAATGGTCAGGCCGGGTTCTTGCAGTTGACGGGCCAACGCAAAGCCCGTAGGGCCCCGTAAGGTCCGGACCACGAAGGGGGGAAGCGGCGTCTCAGCAGAGACGCCGCGCGTCATGGTGAGTGATCTTCCGCGCCGCGCCGTCACGCGCTCCGCCAAGCTGGCGACCCTTCCACTCGGGTTCGCCGGCCGCACTGTCATGGGCATCGGCAAGCGCATCGGCGGCAAGTCGGCCGAGCTGGTCGCCCAGGAGGTCCAGCAGCGCACCGCCGAGCAGATCTTCAAGGTGCTCGGCGAGCTCAAGGGCGGGGCGATGAAGCTCGGCCAGGCGCTGTCCATCTTCGAGGCGGCGCTACCTCCCGAGATCGTGGGTCCCTACCGGGCGACGCTCACCAAACTGCAGGACTCCGCTCCCCCGCTGCCCGCCGCCACCGTCCATCGGGTGCTGGCCGAGCAGCTGGGCGACGACTGGCGCGACCACTTCGACTCCTTCGACGACCAGCCGACCGCCGCCGCCTCCATCGGACAGGTCCACAAGGCTGTCTGGCACGACGGCAGGGCCGTCGCCGTCAAGATCCAGTATCCGGGCGCGGGCAAGGCGCTGCTCGGCGACTTCGCCCAGCTGGCCCGCCTCGGCAAGCTCTTCGGCGCGCTGCTGCCAGGGCTCGACATCAAGGCCGTCCTGGCCGAGCTGCGCGAGCGCATCGCCGAGGAGCTCGACTACCTGCGCGAGGCCGAGGCGCAGCACGCCTTCGCCATGGAGTTCAAGGACGACCCCGACTTCTTCGTCCCCGACGTCATCGCCGCCAACGAGCAGGTGCTGGTCACCGAGTGGATGGACGGCACGCCCCTCTCCCGCATCATCACCGAGGGCACCAAGGAGGAGCGCGACAGCGCGGGGCTGCTGTTCGTGCGCTTCCTGTTCTGCTCGCCCGCCCGCGTGGCCATGCTCCACGCCGACCCCCACCCGGGCAACTTCCGCATGCTGCCCGACGGACGGCTCGGCGTGCTCGACTTCGGCGCGGTCAACCGGATGCCCGAGGGCTACCCGAAGGTGTTCGGGCAGCTCACCCGCATCTTCAACCAGGGCGACATGGACGCCGTGGTGGACGGCCTGCGCGACGAGGGCTTCATCCAGGAGCACATCGAGATCGACGGCGAGGCGCTGCGGGGCTTCCTGGCACCGTATGTGGAGCCGACGGCGGTCGAGGAGTTCACCTTCAGCCGCGAGTGGCTGCAGGCGCAGGCGGCGAGCGCCACCGACCTGCGTCCGACGAACGTGGTCCGCCAGCTCAACCTGCCGGTGTCCTATGTGCTGATCCACCGGGTGCATGCGGCGGGGGTGGGGGTGCTGTGCCAGCTCGGCACGACGGCCCGCTTTCGCGACGAGGTGATCCGCTGGGTCCCCGGCTTCTCCGACGACGAGCCTGCCCCCGTCGGCTGATCGCCTCTCCCCTCGCCCCCGTGCCGTTTCGTTCAGCGCCTGGCCCGCTGCTCGCTCTGGGGCCCGCACCTCGATCGCCTGACACCGCGCACGGCTGTGGAAGTGAACCAGTCGCCGCCACGCCGTGGTGATCAGGGCACCAGGGGCGTCCGGTCGATCTCGGGCACCCATACCGCAGGGTCGGACCGGTCGGGAAGCGCGCGTGACCGCAGGTGCCGCAGCAGCACCCGCAGCAGTGGCCGGGGATTGCGCCGGTGCCAGACGATCGACCACGGCAGCAGCGGCGTCGGCTCGACGATCGGGATGCGGACAAGGCCGCTCCCGGTCGCGTCGATGCTCATCTCGCCCAGCCCCACCGCTGCCTTCTCCGCCAGGAACTGCTCCACGAGATGCCGCTGGCCGATGGCCGGAGCGTTGAATCGCAACGGCACGTCGAACCGCTCGGCCAACCGCGTCAGGTAGCCTCGCCATTCCGTCGCGCCCGCAGGGTCGGGCATCGCGATGCCTGCCTCGCGCAGGTCGGACGGCCGCAGCACGCTCCTGTCCGCCAGGCGATGATCTTCGGGTACGAACGCGTGCAGCTGCTCCAGATGCACGAGTCTGTGCACCAGCTCGGTGGGCCATGGGGCCGGCGTGTCGTGTACCCGCCCGAACGCGGCGTCGATCTCCTGCCGTCGCAGGGCCGGCAGCGCCACGGACAGCCCCTGTCGCATGCTCAGCTCAATCTGTACGCGAGAGTCGCGCTCGCTCACCTGGCGCACCATCCGCAGCGGTGTGAACCGCTCGTCGTAGACGTCCACCCGCAAGGGCTCGTCCGCGGAGCGCACCGCCTGCACCGCCCGGTCGAACGCGGACACCGCCTCATGTGCGTGAGGCAGCAACCGCCGTCCCGCCTCCGTCAGCTCCACGGCGCGGGTGGTCCGCTCGAACAGCGGCACCCCCAACGCCTCCTCCAGTCGGCGGATCCGCTTCGACAGCGCCTGCTGGCTGATGAACAGCCTCGCGCCGGCCCGCCCGAAGTGCAGCTCCTCCGCGGTGACGAAGAAGGCGCGCAGGCCCTCGATGTCCGCCTCCACGCTCCGAGCCTCGATTGGAAACCGCTGGTTGTCAATCTGCGGTAAATCGTTGTTGGACGCCACCGGCCGACTGCGGGTTTGCTGGTCTCTCAGCCGAAGGGAAAACCGCATGAAGATCGTGGCAATTCGTCCGGAGTTGCACCTGCTACTGCTGGAGTTCGGCCAGGCGTACCTCTGGAACGACGCAGGCAAGCTCACCCTCGTCGACACCGGCATCGCCACCTCCGGCAAGGACATCGCGGCTGCGATCGAGGAGCTGGGCTTCAGCAAGAGCGACGTCAGGCACGTCGTGCTCACTCACTTTCATGAGGACCACAGCGGCGGGGCCGCCGAGATCAGCCGGTGGGGAGACGTCACCGTGCTGGCCCACCGGCTGGAGACACCGGTGATCCGCGGCGACACGCCCGCTCCTCCACCGAACTTCACCGACGAGGAGCGGGCTCTGCACCGTGACGTCGGCGCCCACCTCCTGCCCGCCGCGCCCCCCTGCCGGGTGGACCGGGAGCTGGAGGAAGGAGATGTGATCGACTTCGGCGGCGGCGCGCGGGTGATCCACACGCCCGGCCACACCGACGGCAGCATCGCGCTTCACCTGCCGCGACCCGGCGTGCTGTTCACCGGGGACACGGTCGCGCACATCGACGGACAGGTCATGCCCGGGGTCTTCAACCTCGACCGCGCAGAAATGCTCCGCTCCTTCCGCCGACTCGCCGAGGTGGACGCGCGGCTCGCCTGCGTCGGCCACGGCGAACCCATCGTCGACGCCCACGCCGCTCTGACGGCGGTCGCGGCGACCCTGCCGTCCTGAACACCGGGTCTCCCCCGTAGCCGTGCGAGTCCTCGGTGAGCGCGTCGTGGTCGGGCCCACCGGTCAGCGCGACAGGCGTGCCAGCCCCCTCAGTCAGCACGCCGCAACCGGGCCCCACAGTCAACGCGACACGCGTGCGAGCCCCGTTGATGAGCACGTCGCAGCGAGGCCACACGGTCAGCGAGCAGGCGTGTGAGCCCCGTCGATGAGCACGTCGCAGCGGGGCCACACGGTCAGCGCAGCAGGCTTCGGGCCTCTGCCAGCAGGTCGACCTGGGACCGCCAGTCGCCGCCCGAGATGCCGATGATCGCGTGTTCGGCCCCGGCCTCGCGATAGACGGCCAGCCTCTCGGCGACCTCCTTCGGCTGGCCGGTGAGGGGGATCTCGATGACGTCCTCCAGCGGGCGACCGTACGCGCCGCTGATCCCTTCCGCGATCTCCGCCCTGGACGGCACCCCAGGCCCGTTCCCCAGAGCGGCGGCGCCGCCGATCGCGATGACCGGAGTGGGCCGTCCGTGGTGGGCGGCCAGGTCGGCGAGATGCTTTCCGCCCTCGGCGACCTCACTGGGCGAGATCAGGGAGGGAAACCAACCGTCGCCCAGCCGCGCCGCCCTCCGGATCGCCGCACCGGAGGCGTTGCCGACCCACACCGGCGGCATCGCCACGGCAGGCGCCAGTTCGACGGCCGGCTCCCCCTCTTCGTCTCGCAGCCGCGTCGCCTCGCCCGCGAGCAGGTGGGGAAGCAACTCCAGGGCCGTGTCGGTGCGTCGGCCCCGCTCGCCGTAGGGCACCCCCGCTGCGGCCCACTGCGCGGGCCCGCCGCCCGAACCCACGCCGAGCACGAGGCGGCCACCGGACACGTACTGCAGGGTCGCGATCTGCTTGGCCGCCCAGACGACGGGACGGATCGCGGGGACGAACACACTGGTGCCGATCCTGATGCGGGTGGTGGCCGCGGCGGCGATGGCCAGCGCGATCGGCGCGTCCAGCGTCGGCCCGCCGACGGCCAGGTGGTCGCCGTGCCAGACGCCGTCCAGCCCGGCGTTCTCCGCGTGCAGGGCCGCGGCTCGCAGGTCGATGCCGTCCCTGCGCTGGACGGCGATCCCGGGCAGGATCACGCCGATCTCGAAACTCTTCATGGCCGTACTGTGCAACCTCACGTCAGCTTGATGTCAACGAAAGCCCTTGACGGTCCGGCCGCCTGGAGCCGACGAGTGTTCCTGCTGTCACGCCCCCTCCACCCTCACGCCCGCTCCGACGCAGGCTGGTTCGGATCGTGCGAGGTCTGCTCGACCTGACAGGCAAGTCGCTACTTGCCTCTTGATAGGCAAGTAATGACTTGCCTATAGTGGGCGTCATGGCGGAGGACGTCTTCAAGGCCCTGGCCGACCCCACCCGTCGGCGCATCCTCGACGAGCTGGTGGAACGGGACGGCCAGACCCTGTTCGAGATCTGCGCGCGGCTGGTGACCAAGCACGGTCTTGGACTGTCCCGTCAGGCGATCAGTCAGCATCTGGCTGTGCTGGAATCCGCAGACCTGGTCCGTTCGCGGCGCCAGGGCCGCTACAAGTTCCACGATCTGAACACCGAACCCCTTGAGCGCATCATCACCCGATGGCTCAAGCGCGACCCACAGGAGGCACCATGAAGATCCACCTGTCGAGCGTCTTCGTCGATGACCAGGACAAGGCCCTGCGCTTCTACACCGACGTGCTCGGCTTCGTGAAGAAGAACGATGTCCCGCTGGGCGAGGACCGTTGGGTCACCGTGGTCTCACCGGAAGACCCCGACGGGACCGAACTGCTGCTGGAGCCCTCCGGCCATCCCGCGGTGAAGCCGTACAAGGAGGCGCTGGTCGAGGACGGCATCCCGGCCACCTCCTTCGCCGTGGAGGACGTGGTCGCGGAGTTCGACCGGCTGCGCGGGCTCGGGGTCCGCTTCACCCAGGAGCCGCTGGAGATGGGCCCGGTCACCACCGCGGTCCTGGACGACACCTGCGGCAACCTGATCCAGATCGTGCACCACAAGTAGGGGTGCCGTCAGGCACGTGTCACCAGCCGCGACCGAACGCGTCCGGGCAGGTCAGCGGCAGGGCGCATGCATCATCACGGCGACGCCGATACCGACTTCCGGCGGGAAATCCGGGTGCGGAGGGTCGGTGGGATGGTGTGTGATCAGGGGATGGCGATCAAGATGGGCAGGCCGGAGGCCGACGGGCTCGGCGACGTCGTGCGGGCGTTGAGCGAGTGGCAGTACGACGGAGCGCCCGTGCAGCTGCATCCGGGGGACGTGGGGTGGTTCTGGCAGTTCGGCGCGGAGCGGACGGCGCAGGCCACGCGGACCTGGAGTCGGGCCGGCGAGGTTCTGGCCGTCGGGCTCCTGGACGGCGCGGAGTTGCTGCGGTTGGCGTTCGCGCCGGAGGCGTTCCTGGACGAGGAAGTGGCGCAGCAGGTGGCCGAGGACGTGTCGGCGCCTGAGCGTGGTGTGTTCCTCGAGGGCAAGGTGTCCGTCGAGGCCCCGATGGGTGCGCTGGTCCAGGACCTGTTGTTCAAGGACGGCTGGGAGAGTGGCGAGCCGTGGACCCTGCTTCGCCGTGACCTCGGCGCTCCTGTGCCGGATCCCGGCGTTCACGTCGAGGTGATCGGGCCGGAACAGGCGCACGAGTGGGCCGCGGTCATGCGGGCGTCCTTCGATGGCTCGACGTTCAGCGAGGAGCGCTGGCACGCGATGGCGGCAGGTGCGCCGTACGTCAACGCGCGGTGCCTGCTCGCCCGTAACGAGCAGGGCGAGGCCGTGGCGGCGGTGACGGTGTGGTCGGCGGGTGAAGGCAAACCCGGGCTGATCGAGCCGATGGGGGTGCACCGGGCACACCGCCGTCACGGATACGGCAAAGCGATCACGATCGCCGCGGCGCGCGCACTCCAGGAGCTGGGTTCGTCCAGCGTGGACGTGGGCACGCCGAGCTCCAACGTCGGCGCCGTCGCCACCTACCTAGCGGCCGGCCTCGAGCGGTTGCCCGAAAGGCGTGACCTGTACCGCGACGCTTCCTGAGGCTCGCGGTGTGATCGCGAGGCCGGTCTCGGCGAGGCAGCCGTCGATCACCGGCCAGCACCTCCAGGTCGATCCTCTCCTCGCGCGGGTGCCTGAGCAGCTCCTCCCGGACCCGCTCAGGCCGCCGTTCAGCGTGCGCGACGTTCTCGACGTCGGGACGGATGAACAGCACGTGTTCCGCCTCTGCATCCAGCCTGGAGGCGCCTGGTGAGTGAACCTCGAGATCGCATCACGGCCGGAGAGGCGCTTGCCGTGCCGGAGCCCACTGCTTGCCTCCGGTTTCCCGGCTGTCGTGGCGGGCGGGGCATGTGCTATTCAAGATCCGTCATCATGGTGCTCAGGTGGATGTGAGGCGGGGATGGAAGTCGGGTTCGACGAGTTGTACGCGGCCTGCCAGCCGCTCGTCTACGGGGACATGGCGCGGGGGCGGCAGGCGTTGACGGCGCTGCTGCCCGAGGCATGGCGGCGGGGGCCGCGCTGGGGGCTCGCGATGATCCACGCGATGCTCGCCGACCTCCACGGCAGGCTCGGCGACGTGCCGGGCGGGATCGAGCACTTCCGAGCCGCGGTCGACCTGGGCTGGAACGACTGCCTGTCCATCTGGTCCGATCCCGGCTTCGCCAGCCTGGCCCGCAGCCCGCACTTCGCCGACATCTACGGTCGCGTGTGGATCTCGCCCGCCGATCTGGAGGAACTGGGGTGGCTGCGCGCCGAGGCCACCGCGATCTCCCAGGAGCTCAGCTGGATCGCCGCCGAGAGCATCGGCCGCCCGGACCACGGCACCACCGACGTCTTCCACTGCCCCCTGCCCACCCGCGCCCCCGACGGCGCGGGCGTGCTCGGCGCCCGCATGTCCCTGGCCATCCTCCAGCGCGTCGGCCTCGACCTCGTCGCCTCCTCCGACATCAGCCGCATCAGCGGCCTGATAGCCTCCGACGCCATCGGCGGGCCCTCCCACAGCCAATGGGAGGTCTGGCGCTCCGCGGGCCTGGCCGATTCCCGCGCCGCCGCCCGCCGCGCCGCCGCCCAGGCCCGCGCCTTCCGGCCCACCCCGGGCCTGTCCACCGTGCCGGTCCCCGCCACCACCCTCCCCCGCAACAGCAGGTGAACCATGGCCATCGTGGCCACGCCGGTGCGCCAGGATGGCAGGCGACCCGATCTGCGCGGCGACCTCTCCCGGTTGCGGGAGGAGCGCCGTGTCAGCGGAGGTGATCTTGGGTTGCTGACCTCTTCTCCCAGGTCAAAGGGAAATGATCTCGAGCGCGCAGCCAGGACATGAGAAACGGCCGGGTGCGTGGTGCACCCGGCCGTTCTATCGAAGGTCAGACCGTGAGATCCTCCGCCGGCGGCAGGATCTCAGGACCTATCCCTGGGAGAGGAGCGCCCGGCGGAGCCGGTCGTTGGCGCGCTGGACGTCGCGCCGAGCGCGCTGTACGCGCCTCAGGCGGGACACCAGGCGGTACTCCTCCGCCTCCCGATGGAAGGTTTGTATTCGGTCGTTAACCAGTTCTTGGTGCATAAACGGCATCTCGAAGCTCCTACCAGTGCTGAAGTTCATGTGCTTACTCGTCTTTCTGTCAGTGCGGTGGGTGTGAGGGTCAGGCAGCGACCGGGTGCTTGCGGGGACGCCCGCGAGGCCTCTTACGGGGAACGACGGTCCCCCTGAGGATCAGTTCGCCGCCCCAGACGCCCCACGGCTCCTCGCGCTCGAGCGCGCGGGCCAGGCAGGCCTTCTGGATCGGGCAGCCACCACAGAGCGTCTTGGCGAACTCGACGTCCTCGGGTGACTCGGCGAACCACAGGTCGGGATCGGTACGACAGGGGATTTCGGCTTCGTCGATCAGGTCCATGATCGTCTTGGCCCCCATCTGCTTCTCCTTCTGGTTGATCTTGTTCTTGATACCTCGTGGGTGTCTGGGGGATCACGGACAAACAAGAAGGCCGCGGATCCTGTTTGCGGATCCGCGGCCTGGAGGCTGATTGTGCCGGTCAGGTTATGACCGGTTCATCCCTCCAGGGTTGCGGACCGCGCAGTCCACCCTTGGTGATCTGCTGGGTCGGCACGTCGACGCCCGCGGCATAGACGGGGGCGCCCTGGGCAGCGGCTGCGCCGAAGCCTGCGTGCAAGCCGACGCGAGTACGCGCGGCGAGCAGGCTGCGGGCAGACTTCTCCTGCCGAACCTTGGCCGGCCCATCGACGAGCCTGACCGAGTTACGGCATGCGGAAGCGAGCCACTGCGTGGCCGACATTTCCATCAGGTTCCTCACCGGGCTCACCTCCATCCTGAGATCGTCGGACAGGACCGTCCGACTTGCTTGACCATGACCCTAAACCGGGAAGCCGGGAAGGGGCAACATATTTTCTACCTGCAGTTTTATGACTTCGCCACGCGGATCATGCACTCCTGAACCACGGACACCGCCAGCTCACCCGACGGGGTGAACATCTGCCCGCGGGCCAGCCCGCGCGCGCCCCCCGACCAGGGCGACTCCTGAGCATAGAGCAACCAGTCGTCGGCCCTGAAGGGGCGGTGGAACCACATGGCGTGGTCGAGCGAGGCACCGGTGACGTTCGAGGCGCCCCACGCGAGTCCGTGGGCGAGGAGCACGGTGTCGACGAGGGTGTAGTCGGAGGCGTAGGCGGCCAGCACGACGTGGAGGAGACGGTCGTCGGGCAGCTCGGCGTCGTAGCGGAACCAGACGTTGTTCTCAGCCGTGCGCAGCGACGGGTCCTTGTAGGCCTCCCACGTCAGAGGGGAGACGTAACGGGCGTCGACCGGGCGGGGGCGCGAAAGCCAGTCCTTCCAATCGGAGTCGTCGCCCACCAGCTCGAGCATCCGCGACTGGAAGGTCGGCAGCGTCTCGGGGGGCGCCACCTGCGGCATGACCGCGGCCTGGTGGTGCACGCCCTCCTCGAAGATGTGGAAGGAGGCCGACATCGTGAATATCGCCTTGCCGTGCTGCACGGCGACCACCCTGCGGGTGGTGAAGGAGCGTCCGTCCCTGACCCGCTCGACGTTGTAGACGATCGGGATGGTCGGGTCCCCTGGGCGGATGAAGTAGGCGTGCAGGGAGTGCACGTCGCGTCCCTCTGGCACGGTACGGCCCGCGGCGACGAGCGCCTGGGCGGCGACCTGACCGCCGAACACCCGTTGGATGCGCTCTTCGGGGCTGCGCCCGCGGAAGATGTCGAGCTCGATCTGCTCCAGGTCGAGCAGGTCGAGCAGCTCCTTGAGCGCTTCGTTCACGGTGGGGTCTCCTTCTACGGCGAAAGCCATCCAAACCTAGTGTGACGGGCCCCGTGCCCGAACCAGCACCGGGGCGGCGCTTCCGCTTGTGGGCGTGCGGATGGTGGTGCCGGGGGTCGCCGGCATGGCCGAGAACCCGACGTACCGATGGCCCGGTGGCGGGCGCTTGAGTGGGTGGCTGGCCGGTGGGTGGGGTGATCGGAGACGGTGAAGGGTGCTCGGGGCCGAGGGAGTGGGTTGTCGGTGGTGCGGGTGGCGTGACGGCGGGGACCGGAGTCCTGCTGGGCGGGCGCCTCCGGTGGGCGGAACCCGGGGACCGCGGAGGCGCCAGACCGGCTTGCCGTACAGGAGAGGAGGCCCGACGGACAGGAACGAGGAGGCCCGCCGGACGGGAAGCGGAGGTTTGCCGGAAGGGAGGAGGCTTGCCCGACAAAGCCCGACAAAGGAGGAGACCGGAGGAGGGCGTCAGGTGGCGCGGCAGAGGGCGAGGACGGCGGAGCCGTAGCGGTCGAGTTTGACCTTGCCGATGCCCGCGATCGACAGCAGCTCCTGCTCGCTCTGCGGCGCGCGCTCGGCGATCGCCTGCAGCGTGACGTCCGTGAACACCACGTAAGGCGGCACCTTCGCCTCCTTCGCCGTGGCGGTCCTCCAGACCTTCAGCGCCTCCAGCAGCGCCTCGTCGTAGTCGGCCGGGCAGGTCGAGCAGCGGCCCAGCTTCTGCTCCGCCGCCGCGGCCAGCGTCTTGCCGCACACCCTGCAGTGGACGGGGGTGGCGACCGGCCTGCGGGAGGACGCGCTCTGTGCCGAGGGCGAGGCGATCGACCTGGCCGGGCGGCCCGTGAGTCCGTCGAGGAAGCGGGAAGGGCGGCGGCCCTTGCGTCCGCCGGGCGCGCGCGCCAGCGCCCACGAGAGGCCCAGGTGCTCCCTTGCGCGGGTGACGCCGACGTAGAGCAGGCGGCGCTCCTCCTCGATCTGCTCGGGCGTCTCGGCGTAGATGATCGGCATCATGCCGTCGGTGAGCCCGACGAGGAAGACGGCGTCCCACTCCAGGCCCTTGGCGGCGTGGAGCGAGGCGAGCGTGACGCCCTCGACAGGAGGGGCGTGCTGCTCGCTGGCGCGGCGCTCCAGCTCCGCCACGAACGCGGGCAGGTCGGCTCCCTCGATCGCCATGTCCTCGGCGAGGTCGCCCAGCGCCTTGAGCGACTCCCACGTCTCGCGGGCCTTGCCGCCGCCCGGAGGGACGGGGGTGAGGCCGATGCCGCCGAGGACGTTGTGCACCTCCTGCGCCAGCGGTTCGCCCGAGGCGGAGCGGGCCGCGCCGCGCAGCAGGACGACCGCGCGCCGTACCTCCGGACGCTCGAAGAAGCGGTCGGCGCCGCGCACCAGGTAGGGGATCTCGGCCTTGGCGAGGGCCTCCTCGTAGGCCTCGGACTGGGCGTTGACCCTGAACAGGACGGCGATCTCACGAGGGGCGACGCCCTTGTCCATCAACTTCCTGATCGCGCGGGCGACCCCCGCGGCCTCGGCGGGCTCGTCGTCGTACTCGGCGAAGACGGGCGCGGGGCCCTCGGGGCGCTGGGCGAGGAGTTCGAGGCGGTGCGGACTCCTGCCCTTGGCGATCACGAGGTTGGCCAGGCTGACGACCTGAGGGGTGGAGCGGTAGTCGCGGACCAGCTTGATCACCGAGGCGTTCGGGTACTCGACGGAGAATCCGGTGAGATAGCGGGGCGTGGCGCCGGTGAAGGAGTAGATCGTCTGGTTGGGGTCGCCGACCACGCACAGGTCGTCGCGCCCGCCGAGCCAGGTGTCGAGCAGCAGCTTCTGCAGCGGGTTGACGTCCTGGTACTCGTCCACGACGAAGTAGCGGTACTGCTGGCGGATCTGCGTGGCCACGTCGGGGTGCTCGGTCATCACGGCGGCGGTCAGCTCGAGGATCGTCTCGAAGTCGACCAGGTGACGCTCGCGGCGCAGCTGCTCGTAGGCCTCGTAGAGGCGGGCGACCTCCTCGGCGGGCACGGGCGGCGCGCGGTGGGCCTTGGCGGCGGCGGCGATGTAGTCCTCGTGACCGATCTGGGTGACCTTGGCCCACTCGATCTCGGCGGCGATGTCGCGCAGCTCGGACCTGTCAGGATTCTTCCTGATCAGCCGGCACGCCTCGATCAGCAGCGGCAGCTTCGACTCGATCACCGAGGGCGCCGACCCGCCGATCACCTTGGGCCAGAAGTAGGTCAGCTGGCGCAGGGCGGCGGCGTGGAAGGTGCGCGCCTGCACGCCGGGCGTGCCGAGCCCGCGCAGCCGCTGCCGCAGCTCTCCCGCCGCGCGTGTGGTGAAGGTCACGGCGAGCACGCCCTGGGCGTCGACCACGCCCGTGCGGACGGCATGGGCGATGCGATGGGTGATCGCTCTGGTCTTGCCCGTGCCCGCGCCCGCCAGCACGCAGACCGGGCCGCGCACGGCCTCGGCCACCGCGCGCTGCTCCGGGTCGAGCCCGTCCAGAACGTCATCGCCAGTCATCACATCAACATCCTCGCAGCAGGTGGCGGGGGGCAGGTCCATTCTGGCAACATGCCGCCGACACCTGTTTCATCATCGCCGAGATGCGAAAAGTAGGTCATTCCCCCACAATGGGGCCCGACCGAAACATGGGGGGAAAGGAAGGCCCGTGCGAGCTGCGGTAATTGCGGGTGTTCTCGCTGCCGTCTCGTTAGTTCCGGGTACGGCGCTCGCGTCCAAGGACCCGGCACCCTCCTACGGCGACGCGCTGGGCAACACCGCGATGGAGACCATCTCCTACGGCCCCAGTCGCAGCCAGGCCATGGACGTCTGGTGGACGCCCGACTACAGCAAGCACCCCGCCGTCTTCCTCATCCACGGCGGCTGGTGGTCCAGCGGCGACAAGAAGTACATGACCGAGGTCACCCGCAGCTACGTCGAGCTCGGCTACACGGTCTTCAACCTCAACTACCGCCTGTCAGGCGAGGCGGCCTGGCCCGCCCAGCGCACCGACACCTTCGACGCCATCGCCACCGCCCGCAGGCACGCCGACCGCTGGAACTTCGACCCCACCAACTACGTCATCGTCGGCTTCTCGGCGGGCGGCCACATCGCCGCCGCCGTCGGCACGTACGGCGACGGCACGCTGCCGGGGCTCAAGGGCGTCGTGGGCGTCTCGCCCGTGATCTCGCCGCTTCGCGCCTACACCGACGGGGCGGCCTCCACCGACCCCAACCGCGTCAAGCTGCGCGACGCCGCGATCAAGCTGGCCGGCGGGTGCGAGCCCAAGGGCAAGTGCTCGCGCGTGTGGGCGAGCATGGAGGTGCCGTGGCACGCCAGCAAGAGGGACGCGCCGATGCTGACGGTGCACTCCGACGACGAGTTCGTGCCCGTCACGCAGAGCCTGTTGCTGAAGGACATGCTGGGTCAGGTCGGGGTGAAGATGACGGTCTTCACCGAACCCGGCATCTCGCACAGCGCGCCGCTGTATCGCCAGCTCGGGGTGGCCGATCGGGTGCAGAGCTGGATCCAGGAGCAGCTCTCCTGACGACGGGATTACCGGAGCGGGGCCGGTTGTTGCACCAACCGGCCCTCCTCTGAACCCGGAAGGATTCCCCTATGGCGCTCACTGTCTACTCCACCACCTGGTGCGGCCCCTGCAAGCGGCTCAAGAGCCAGCTCACTCGCGAGGGCATCTCCTACGACGAGGTCGACATCGAGCGGAACCCCGCGGCCGCGGAGTTCGTGATGAGCGTCAACAACGGCAACCAGACGGTACCTACGGTGCTCTTCCCCGACGGCACCGCGGTGACCAACCCTTCCGTGCGTGAGGTCAAGGCTCGCCTCGCCGCCGGCGTCTGAGCCGACGGGCATCTGAGCCGCCGGCGTCCGACACGACAGGCATCTGAGCCGACGGGCGTGTGAGCCGACGGCTTCGGGACCCCTCCCTCCGGAGGGGTCCTTCTCATTGCCTGGTAAGCGGCGTGGGATAGCCCCGTACCGGTGTGGGCAGCCGCCAGGGCTCGTGCACGAGCCCGCCGGGTAGCCCCGCCAGCTCGGGAACGTACCTGCGGACGTACTCGCCGTCCGGGTCGAAGCGTCTCGCCTGCCGCAGCGGGTTGAACGACCTGTAGGGCTTGGTGTCGTTGCCCGTGCCGGCGATCCACTGCCAGTTGCCGCTGTTGTTGGCCACGTCGCCGTCGAGCAGCAGCTCGAAGAAGTGGGCGGCGCCCAGGCGCCAGTCCACGCGCAGCTGCTTGACCAGGTAGGACGCCGTGATCATCCGGGCCCTGTTGTGCATCCAGCCCTCGGCCAGGAGCTGGCGCATGCCCGCGTCGACGATCGGCAGCCCCGTCATGCCCTCGCGCCAGGCCTGCGCGGCGTCCTCGTCCTCGCGCCAGGCGATCTCCCTCGGCCGGTAGTCGCGCCGGTTGAGTTCGGGGAAGGCGAAGGCGACCTGGTAGTAGAAGTCGCGCCAGCACAGCTGCCTGACGTAGTCGTCGTTGCCGCAGCCCGCCAGCTCCAGCGGCGACAGGCAGCCGAACCGCAGGTAGGGGCTGAGCCTGGAGGTACGGTCGCCCGCCAGGTCGTCGTGGCCTTCGGCGTAGCCGTCCAGGCAGAGCCGCATCCAGGCGCTCATCCGCTCCCTGGCCGCGCTCTCCCCACCCCGCGTGCCGTACGGCTCGTGCGGCGGGATGACGCCCGGCTCCGGGCCGCGCGGGGTGGGGACGACGGGTGGAGGCTCCTCCATCCGACGGCGGGGCGCGAAGGACCACGCTCGCCAGTAGGGCGTGAACACGCGGTAGTGGTCGCCGCCTCCGGCGGGACGCAGCAGGTCGGGCGGGATGACCGTCAGGCCGGGGAAGCGGCGGAACTCGATCCGCTCGGCCCCGAGGCGCTCCTGGCGTCTCCTGGCCAGTGAGCTGACGTCGGCGCTGGCGTAGACGGCCGTCGCGGAGGTCTCGGAGGCCAGGCGCATGGTCTCCTCGACCACGTCGCCCCGCCGTACCAGCAGGTCGCCGCCGCGGGCCCGGAGAGAGGCGCGCAGGTCCTCCAGGCAGTCGAGCAGGAAGGGCCCGCGCCGCCCGGCGGGCACCGCGGGGTCGAGCACGAACAGCGGCAGCACCTGGCGGGCCCGCGCGCAGGCGGCCGCGAGGGCCGGGTGGTCGTGGACGCGCAGGTCCCTGGTGAAGAGCACGATGACGGTGTCCATCACCTGCATATTCGCGACTCGGGCCGCCTGCGGTTGCGGCGACGCGCGGTCGATGGGGAAACCGTTCGGCGGGTCTACCAGTCGCCGGTGAGGTGGTCGCCGTACCAGGTCTCGATCAGGCGGCGGGCGATGGAGACGGGCGGCGGCAGCCGTACCTCGCCGCTGCGGAGGGCGGCCAGCAGCTCGGCGCGGGTGAACCAGCGGGCCTCGGCGATCTCCGCGAGATCGCAGGTGATCTCGGTCGAGGTGGCCTCGGCGAAGAAGCCGAGCATGAGGCTGCGCGGAAAGGGCCACGGCTGGCTGCCGAGGTAGCGGGGGTTGACTACGTTCACGCCCACCTCCTCGGCCACCTCGCGGATCACGGCGTGCTCCAGCGACTCCCCCGGCTCCACGAACCCGGCCAGGATCGACAGCCGCCCCTCGGGCCACTGAGGGCCTCTGGCGAGCAGGCAGCGGTCGCGCTCGTCGCGCACCAGCATGATCACCGCGGGGTCCACCCTCGGGAAGTGCTGGCTGTCGTCCTTGGGGCAGACGCGGATGTGGCCACCGGCCTCGACCCTCGTACGGCTGCCGCAGCGCGGGCAGTACTCGTGCGTGGTGTGCCAGGCCTCCAGCGCGACGGCGTAGACGAGCAGGCCCGCGTCGCGGTCTCCCAGGAGCGCTCCAACTTCGCGCAGTCCTGCGGGGAACGGCTCGCCCTCGGGGGTGTCGCGCAGGCCGAGCGGCGCGACGACCCTGCCGTTGACGTCGGCGTCGGCGAAGCCGGGCAGGGGCGCGGCGACCGCGAAGTAGGCGACGTCGTCCTCGACGCCGAGCAGGAAGCGCTCGCCCTCGGGGGCGTCGGCTGTGGTGGAGAGGACCGCGTCGACCTGTTCGCCTGTGCGCCTGACCAGCGTGCGTCCCTGTTGGACGAGCAGGACCCTGCTGGAGGGGTTCGCCCATGCGCGGGCGAGCCATCCGGAGTCGCCGCGCAGCAGGGCCGATCTGTCGATCGTTCCTCGCGCGAGGAGCAGGGGCCCCAGGAGTTGCTCTTCCGCCGTCGTCTCCACGCGCACTTTCCTCCCCGAAACAGGATGTCATCCTATGACGCTCCCTTACCCCTAACGAGACACAGGGCCCCCTGGTGAGTGATCGCCAGGGGGCCCTGTGGTCAGGAGACGAAGATCGCCGACCACGAGGGCGGCCAGCCCTGCGAGGGCGAGCGCGACGAGGGCCAGGGCGAGCGAGGTCTTACGGCTCATGGCCGCCAGCCTGACGGTCGGCGGGGAGCCCACGATGAGGGGAAGATGGGAAGACTCTCATACAGGGTCATTACGCTGTCCGTGCCGCATGATGATCTCTACCACGCTAGGATCTGCCGAGTTAGGTTAGCCTTACCTGATCCGGGGGTGTCACGCGTTGCGGCTCTACCTGACCGCTGCCAAGCCGACCGACTCGGTGACCGACGGTTTCCTGCCCGCCGCCCGGGCGCTGGGCTGTGAGGTCACCATCCTGAGCGACCGGCCCGAGCAGCACCCCGACGCCATCGGGTGCGACGTGTGGGATCCGCGCGCGGTCATCGACACGATCGCCCACCACCACAGGCCCGACGCCGTCTTCTCCAACTCCGACCACCTGCAGGTCGAGACCGCGCTGGCGGCGGAGTACTTCGGGCTGCCCGGCAAGGACTGGCGGGCCTGCCTCGCGGCCAAGAACAAGTCCCTGACCCGCAGGAGACTGGCGGAGGCGGGCGTGGAGCGCGTCTGGTCGGTACGGCTGGCCCCCGGCGACCCCGTTCCCGCCGACGTGCCGTACCCGGTGGTGGTCAAGCCGCGCGAAGGGGTGGCCAGCGAGAACGTGACGCTGGTCGAGCGCGACCTGGAGCGGGCGGTCGCGGGGATGCGCGATCTGCCGCTGGTCGTGGAGGAGTATCTGGAGGGCCCGCTGCGCACCATGGAGACCCTGGGCGACGGCGAGACGACACGCGTGCTCGGCGGCTTCGCGACCACGCTCGGGCCGCTGCCGCACTTCGTGGAGGAGCGCCTCGACTGGGCGCCGAGCGCGGACGAGCACGTCCTGCGCGCGCTGCAGGCGCTGGGCGTGGGGTTCGGCGCCTGCCACACCGAGTACGTGGTCACGGACAAGGGGCCGAGGATCATCGAGGTGAACTACCGGGCGATCGGCGATCACTGCGACTTCCTGCTCGCCGACATCCTGGGAGTGCCGCTGTTCGAGTGGATCCTCAGGGTCCACATGGGCGAGCCCGTGCCCGAGCCGCCCGCCACGTCGGGGCACGGGTGCGCGGTGAGCGTCGTCGCCGACCGCTCGGGCGTGATCACCGAGGCGCCGCCCCAGGTCGAGGGCGACGGGTTGTGGCACAGGCCGCTCAGGAAGGTGGGTGACAGGGTGGAGCTGACGCACACCAACCGCGACTATCTCGGCGTGATCAGAGCCGTCGGGCCCTCGGCCGAGGGCGTCCGGCGGGCCGTCACCGCCTTCCAGGAGCGGCATCCGTGGGTGATCGCATGAGGCCGCGCGAGCCGTACCTCGCCAAGAGGGTTCTCGACGCGCTGCTGAGGGAGGACTACGGAGACCTGTCCAAGCGGGTGACCAGGAGCAAGGAGGGCGTGGCCCTGCTGCTGGCCGACGGCAGGCGGGTACGGCTGGCACCCGGCCAGCTCTTCCAGGACTTCGTTGTGGCCGAGGGCGAACTGCTCGGCCTGGAGCAGGTGCTCAACACCCTGCAGGAGATCGCCGACCCCGAGGACTCCGACGGCGTGGCCGCCTTCTTCGACGAGTGCGTCGAGGCGCTGCACGCCCTCGAACTGCTCGACGAGCACAGGCCCCTGATCGGGGGCCGCGAGCTGGCCGACTACGAGTCGCTGGCCGCCCTCGTCGACCATCCGATCTATCCGACGGCCAGGGCCCGCGCCGGGCTGTCCGACGAGGAGCTGCTCGCCTACGCGCCCGAGTTCGCGCCCTCCTTCGACCTGCGGTGGGTCCGTGTCCCCGCCGAGCGGGTCCGGGGGGCGGCCACGCATTGGGGTCCCGAGGGTCTCTTCCCCGTGCATCCGCTGACGCTGCCCAAGCTCGAAGGGGTCCAGGTCGCGCAGGGGCCACGGCTGACGGTCAGGCCGACGCTCTCGATGCGGACGGTACAGCTCGACGCGCGCACCCAGCTGAAGCTGCCGCTGCCCACCAGCACCCTCGGGCGCCGCAACCGCCGCTCGATCAAACCCGCGACGCTCGCCGACGGCGCCGCCGCCGAGCTGCTGCTGCGCAGGCTGGCCGACCCCGACATCCTGCTCGCCGACGAGCAGACCTACGCGCACGCCGGGGACGAGTACCTCGGCTGGATGCTGCGCCGCCTGCCCGAGGGGCGGATCATCCCCGTCGCGGCGCTGAGCGTCCCCGAGGTGCGGGCCGAGCTGGGCGACGTGGAGGGCCTGGTCACCCGCTACCTGCGGACCCTGCTGCGCTGGAACGTGCGGCTGTTCGTCAGGTACGGCGTGGCGCTGGAGGCCCACCAGCAGAACCTCGCGCTCGTCCTGACCGGACGCGACCAGCTGAAGCTGCTGGTCAAGGACAACGATGGCCTGCTGGCCTCGCCCGCCAGGCTGGCCGCTGCGGGCATCGAGCCGCCCGCCTTCGCCGACGAGCGGATGCTGACCGACGACCCGCACGCCCTGGCGGACGTGTTCGTCACGATCACCCTCCACCTGGCCGCCGCCTCGATCGCCTTCGGCGCGCTGCCCGCCGAGCGCGCCGCCGCGCTGGTGCGCTCCTGCCTGGAGGCGGCGCTGGACGAGCACGGCGACGACCCGATGGCCAGGCTGCTGCGCGCCCGCACGCTGGAGGCCGCCAGGCTGACCGGCAAGTCGATGATCACCGCGGGGACGCTCGTGGCCAAGGAGCGGTCGGGCGCGCGTGACATCAACAAGTTCTACGGCACCAGCGGCCCCAACTACCTGAGGGTCCCTTGCCTAACGGGAAACCTGCTCGTTGGCCTGCCAGCCCACTGTCGTGCCGGGTCAGGACCGTAGTGGCAGTCCGCTTGGCACCTTTCCCATTAGTCCCTGCTGAGGAGCGCTTGATGCGAAGCCTTGTCCTCGATCCGCCCGCCGCGATCGCCGAGGAGGCCACCCTTTCCGCCCTGCTGCGCTGCTGTGTGCGGGAGGTGGCGGGGCCTCGCGGGCACGTGTGGCCCGCCTCGCCGTACCTGCTGCTGACGGTGGCGGACACGCTCATCAGGGCGCGCACGGGCGGCGGCGCGGCGCTGAGGTTCGAGGGGCAGGTCGAGCGCCTGGAGTTCGGCGCGTGGGTGCCGCTGACCGCCGACGAGCTGGTACGGCTGGCAGAGGCCGAGCTCGACGGGCACAACCCGGAATTCGCCGGCCAGGTGGCGGCCAGCAGGCAGGCGCTGGCGGCCATCCTGCGGGCGCGGGCCTCGGCCACGCCGCCCAACGACCCGTGGCTGGCCTCGGAGCAGGCGCTCGTCCTCGGTCATCCCTTCCACCCCTCGCCCAAGGCGCGCGACGGCGAGCAGTGGCTGCGTTACGCGCCCGAGGCGCACGCCTCCTTCCCGGTGCGGCTGCTCGGCGTGCGGCAGGACGTGCTGGCTCAGGAGGGGGACGCCTCGGCGCTCGACCTGGCGGGTGTCGCGCCGCAGGGGTATGCGCTGCTGCCCGCCCACCCGTGGCAGCTCGACCTGCTGCGCCCCCACCTCGACGACCGGCTGATCGACCTGGGCGAGGGGCCCGTCGTCTGGCCGACCTCGTCGGTCAGGACGGTCTACGACCCCTCGAGCGGCAGCTGCCTGAAGTTCAGCCTGGACGTGCGCATCACCAACTGCGTCCGCAAGAACGCGTGGTACGAGCTGGCCGGGGCGGTCGCGCTGACCGAGCGGCTGGCGCCGGTCTTCGAGGCGGTCTCGGCGAGGTTCCCCGGCACCCGCTGGCTGCCCGAGCCCGGCTACCGCTCGGCGGCGCTCGACACCAGGCTCCTCGAGGGGCTGGGCGTGATCGTGCGGGCCAGCCCGTGGTCGGTGTGCTCGCCGGGTCTCACGCCCGTGCTGGCGGGGGCGCTGGCCTGCGCGGCCACCCCCGCCGACCCCGTCTCCTGGTGGGCCGCGTACGTGCGGGCCGTCGCGCTGCCGGTGCTCGACGCCTACCTCACCCACGGCGTCGTCCTCGAACCCCACCTGCAGAACGTCCTCATCTGCCTCGACTCGGCCGGGCGGCCCGTCGAGGCGATCTTCCGCGACCTCGAGGGCACCAAGCTGGTCGGCCACGACCTGTCGGAGCTGCACCCCAGGGTCGCCGAGGCGCTCACCTACGACGCCTCCCGCGGCTGGGCCAGGGTGGTCTACTGCCTGATGGTCAACCACCTCACCGAGATCGCCGCCACGCTCGCGCTGTCGGAGGCCGCGCTGCGCGAGCTCTGGACGGTGGCCAGGGAGATCCTCGAGGAGTACGGCGCGGCGACCGGCTGGCCGCTTCCGCTGTCGGACCTGCTGGCGGGCGCTCCGCTGCCGGCCAAGGCCAATCTGAGCGTCCGATGGGCCCGCGGCGCCGACAGGAGCGCGGGCTACGTGCCGATCGCCAACCCGTTCGCATGATCGCCGAGATCGCCCCCCGTCTGGAGGCTCCCGCCTTCGTCTACGACCTGGCGGCGCTGGACGCGCACGCCGCCGCCGTACGCGCGGCGCTGCCTGGCGTCGAGCTCTACTACGCGGTGAAGGCCAACCCCGACCCCGAGCTCCTGCGGGTGCTCGCGGCCCACGTGGACGGTTTCGAGGTGTCGTCGGCGGGCGAGCACGCGCACGTCGGCGCGGTCCTGCCGGGAGCGCGGCTGGCCGTGGGAGGGCCGGGCAAGACGGACGCCGAGCTGTGCCTGCCCGCGCACCGTCTGCACGTCGAGTCGCCCTACGAGCTGCGGCGCCTGCTCGCTCTGCGGTCGCGGGCCGACGTGCTCCTGCGGCTGAACCTCCCGCTGGAGACCGCGGGCGCCGCCCTGACCATGAGCGGCCCCTTCGGCATGGACGACCATGGCCTGGCCGAGTGCCTGCCGCTGTTCACCGAGGGGGTGCGGCTGCGCGGCGTGCACGCCCACCTGGCCAGCGGCCTGGAGGCGCCCGCGCTGCTCGACCTCGCCTCGGTGCTGCTCGCCCAGCACGACGAGGAGGTCAACGTCGGCGGCGGCATGGCCGTCTCCTACACCGCTCCCGAGCGCCGCTTCGACTGGAGCGCCTACGGCAGGGGGCTGAACGCGCTACGCCGTCCCGGCCAGGTGGTCCGCATCGAGCCTGGCCGCGCGCTGACCGTCTACTGCGGCTTCTACGTGACCAGGGTGATCGACGTACGGCGGGTGCACGGCGCGGCCTTCGCGATCGTCCACGGCGGCACCCACCACCTGCGCACGCCCGCCACCAAGGGCCACTCGCAACCGTTCACCGTGCTGCCGACGGGGTCGGGCCCCGGCGTCGAGGACACCCCCGTGACGATCGTGGGCCAGCTCTGCACGCCCAAGGACGTGCTGGCCGGCGAGGTCAGGACCTCGATCAGGGTGGGCGACACCGTCGTGTTCGCCATGGCGGGCGCCTACGCGTGGAACATCTCCCACCACG
Organism: Nonomuraea recticatena; assembly: GCF_039533245.1. NCBI lineage: Bacteria > Bacillati > Actinomycetota > Actinomycetes > Streptosporangiales > Streptosporangiaceae > Nonomuraea > Nonomuraea recticatena. Next base: position 40,737 of record NZ_BAAATE010000004.1, read on the forward strand.
ACTTCCTCATGCACCCGAAGCCCGCTTTCCACTACCTGACCTAGGGATCGACTCGATCAACGCGACCAGCCCCTCCTCGTCGAGCAGGTCGACGGGCCTGACGGTCTGGTTGTACCGCACGTAGTGGAAGGCCGCGCCGACCCGCTCCAGCGCCACCCCCGCCAGGTGCGACCAGGCCAGCCGGTAGGCGGCCAGCTGGACGGCCGCGCCTCTGGCCGCCTTGCCGGTGGGCGGGCGCCCCGTCTTCCAGTCGACCACCTCGTAGGAGCCGTCCTCGCGCTCGAAGACGGCGTCCATCCTGCCCCGCACGAGCCGGTCGGCGATCATCGTCTCGAACGGGACCTCGAGGTCGAGCGGCTCGCGCCCCGACCACTCGCTCTCGTCGAAGCGCTCCTGGAGCTCGGCGAGGCGGACGTCGATCTCCTCGGGCTCGTCGAAGGCGCCCGGCAGCTCGAAGTCGTCGATGAGCCGCTGCTGACCCCACCGCGACTCCAGCCACTTGTGGAAGGAGGTGCCGCGTCTGGCGAGCGGCGCGGGCTGGGTGGGGACGGGCCTGCGGATCCTGCGGGCCAGCGCGCCCGGGTCGGTCGCAAGCGTGACCAGGGACGAGACGGTCAGCTTGGTGGGCAGCTCGACCGTGGTCCTCGACCTGCCGCGGCCGGTGGCGCGCTCGCGCAGCAGCAGGTCCGTGTCGCGCTCCCATGCGCGCAGCCGCTCCTCGTCGCTCTCGCTGAGCGGCTCGTCCTCTCCCGCGCTCTCCGCCCCCGTCAGGGCCGCCTCCACCAGGCGGGCGCCGTCCTCGATTCCCTGCTGGCGGACGCCTCCGGGGGTGAGGGGCCACCGCGCCTCGGCCGGCTCGGCGAGCAGCGGGTTGGTGGCGCCCTCGTCAGGTTCGGCGGCCCACACCGCGGCCGTGCCGCACGTGTCGCGGATCTCCAGCAGGAAGTCGGAGGGGTCGAGCGGCTTGGAGGCGGTGCCCCAGCGGTAACCGGAGGCGATGAGGTGGTAGTGGGCGCGGGTCACGGCGACGTAGGCCAGGCGGCGCTCCTCCGTCAGGTCGCGCTCGCGGCAGCGCTCGTCGAAGTCGGCCAGCTCGTCCTTGGTCAGCCCGGTCAGACGGGGCAGGTCGGCGGCGTCGCCGCGCAGCGCGTAGGGCAGCTTGCGCGGGTTGTCGGTCCATCGGCTGTTGGTGACGGGCGTGGCGGGGAAGATGCTGCCCTTGGTGATGCCGTTCCTGCTCAGCAGCTGCGACAGCCCAGGCACGACGACGATCGGCCACTCCAGGCCCTTGGAGGCGTGCACGGTCATCAGTTTCACGCTGTTGCTCTCGCCGACCCTGCCCGCCTCGAGGCCGAACTCCTCGCTCTCGGCCGCCTCCAGGTAGGCCAGGAAGGCGCCGAGCGTCGGGTCCTCCGAGTCGCCGGCGAAGCGGGAGGCGGCGTCGAGGAAGGCGTCGAGGTCGGCGCGGGCCGCCACCGCGCCCGCCGTACCCGCTCTGGCCGCCACCTCGATGTCGAGGCCCATGCGGCGCTCGGCCTCGCTGATCAGGTCGGGCAGCGGCTGGTGCGTGTGGGCGCGCAGGTGGCGCAGCTCCTGGGCGAGCGCGACCATCCTGGTCCTGGCCAGCGGGGAGAAGGCGTCGAGCCACTCCTCCCTGTCCGGCAGCTCGTCCAGGGCGTCCACGAGGCTGCCACGCTCCTCCGCCAGGTCGGAGACGGCCTGGTCCAGCGGGTCGGAGGAACGCTCCGCGCCCTCGCGCAGCTCGCGGTTGAGCTCCCTGGCGAACTCCCCCAGCTGCCGCAGGTCGGCGGGGCCGATCCGCCAGCGCGGCCCGGCCAGCAGCCTGGCGAGAGCGTCGCCCGCGCCGGCGTCGTAGAGCACCCTGAGCGTGGCCACGAGGTCGCTGACCTCCGGCACGGTCAGCAGGCCGCCCAGACCCACCACCTCGACCGGGATGTCGCGCTCTTCGAGCGCTCTGCGCAGCGCGGGGAACTGCGACCGCTTACGCGCGAGCACCGCGACGTCCTGCGGCTGGACGGCGAGCGTCTTCTTGCGCTCGCCGTCGCCCCATGGCATGCCGTCAGGAGCAAGCTCCTGGCCGAGGGCCCGCTTGACCTGGTCGGCGACCCACCTGGCCTCGTCCTCGGCGGTCTCGTGGAAGGCGCAGGTGATGCGGCCCCTGTCGACGCGGTTGGGCCCAGGCACGAGGACGGGCACCTCGCGGGCCTCCATGCGCAGCGGGAGCTGGATGCGCGCGGCCACGTCGAGGACGCGGTCGCCGTTGCGGAAGCTGACGCTGAGCTGCCTGACGGGGGCCCGGTCGCCCTTCGCGGTGCGGAAGTCGGTGACGAAGCGCCGCAGGTTGCCCGAGGAGGCGCCGCGCCAGCCGTAGATCGACTGGCAGGGGTCGCCCACGGCGGTGACGGGGTGGCCGTTGCCGTACAGGCTGCGCAGCAGCACCAACTGGGCGTGGCTGGTGTCCTGGTACTCGTCGAGCAGCACCACCGAGAAACGGGAGCGCTCGATGCGGCCCACGTCAGGATGGTTGGCCGCGATGCGGGCGGCCAGCGACATCTGGTCGCCGTAGTCGATGACCTCTCGGGCGCGCTTGAGCCGCTCGTAGGCCTCCACCAGCGGGAGCAGCTGCTCGCGGGCGTCCTGGACGGCCAGCGGCTTGCGCTGCCGCACCGTGGCCGCCTCGGCCGCCTTGCCGCGCAGCCACTCTCCCAGCCTCCTGACGTCCTGCGCCGAGCGCAGGTGCTCCGACAGCTCGCCCGCCAGCTCGAGGACGGCGGCCGTGACCGAGGGAGGGCCCAGCTCGATCCTGTCCATCGGCCCGTCGTACATCGCCACCACCCTGCTCGCCAGCTGCCAGGCCACGGCAGGGGTGACCAGGCGCATGGTCGGCTCGAGCGCCTCGCGGACGGCGTGGTCGGTGACCAGGCGGGCGGCGTAGGCGTGGTAGGTGGAGACCGTCGGCTCGTTGTCGAGGAGCTGGGAGGGGACCAGCCCCGCCTCTGCCAGGCCGTTCAGCCGCTCTCTCACCCGGTGGGACAGCTCGGCGGCGGCCTTGCGGGTGAAGGTGAGGCCGAGGATGCGTTCGGGCTTGGCCAGGCCGTTGGCCACCAGCCACACGACCCTGCCCGCCATCGTCTCGCTCTTGCCCGAGCCCGCGCCGGCCATGACGACCATGGGCTCCAGCGGGGCCTCGATGACCACGGCCTGCTCGGGGGTGGGCGGCCTGATGCCGAGCTTGCCGGCCAGCTCGACGGGGGTCAGCACACCTGACCCCCGTTGTCGTTGACGGGGCAGCTCGCCCTGGCCGCGCAGGTGCGGCAGCCGTCGTTGACCTTCGCCTGGAAGAACGGCCCTGACATGCCGACGGCGACGGTGTCGACCATGTCCCTGGCCCAGTTGTCGGCCTGGTCGAGCGGCGGCTGGGCCTGCTCCTTGGCGTCCTTGCCCGCCGCCTTGCCGACCTGGACCAGCGCGGCGCCTCCCGGCTCGCTGAGGCCGTGCCGCTTGAAGGCGTCGAGCAGCACGGCGAGCTGGTAGACGCCCAGCTGCGGATGGCGGTCGAGCTCGTCGGGCCTGGGCTTGGAGGTGCCGGTCTTGAGGTCGATGATGAACGCCCTGCCGTCCTCGTCGCGCTCCACCCTGTCGACGCGGCCCTTGATCTGCACCCCCTCCGAGACGGTCGCGACGAACGACTCCTCGGTGGCGACCAGGGTGCGGCCGTTGTCCTCCTGCCACCTCATGAACCTGGCGATCATCTGCTCGGCGACCCTGCGCTGCTTGCGGTTGAACCACACGCCGCCGAAGTCGAGCTCGGTCCAGATGTCGTCGAGGCGCTTGCCGAGCAGTTCCTCGCTGGCCAGGTCCTCGGTGGCCAGGACGGCGAGCGCGTGGACGACCGTGCCGAGCCCCTGCGCCGAGCTCGTGCCCGCCGCGCCGACCGCGGTCTCCAGCAGCCAGCGCAGGCCGCACTTGGTGAAGCTCTCCACCGACGAGGGCGAGATGCGGACGATGCCGTCGGGCCAGCTCAGCGGACGGTCGTCGGAGAGCTCCGTGAGGGCGTACCACTCGCTCGGGTGCGCGCCCCTCACGCCCTGCCGGGCCAGGCGGGCCAGGTGCTCGGCCGCCTTCTTCCGCATGGTCTCGGGCTGCGAGGCGTCGGTGACCACGCTGCGCAGATCGGCGACCAGCGCCGACAGGTTCAGCCACCTGGCGTGGTCGTCGACCGTCGCCTCCTCCACCGCGCCCGGCATCAGCTCCGACAGGAACCGCGAAGGACGCTCGTCGGCGTCCTCCCCTCCCACGGCGGTGACGACGAGTCGCTTCCTGGCTCTGGTGGCGGCCACGTAGAACAGGCGGCGCTCCTCGGCCAGCTGCTTGGCGGCCAGTGCGGCGGCGGTCGCGTCGGTGAAGTCGAGCGGCGCGCCCTCGGCCAGCTCGACCAGCTCGTCGATGCCCAGCAGGGAGCCCTTCAGCCTGATGTCAGGCCACACGCCTTCCTGCACCCCTGCGACGATCACCAGATCCCACTCCAGGCCCTTGGCGCGGTGGGCGGTGAGCACCCGCACGGCGTCGCCGTCGGGGGCCCGCTCGGCCAGCGTGTCGCCGGGGATCTCCTGCGAGGACAGATCCTCCAGGAACACCTCGGGACCCGCCTTCGGCATCCTGTCCACGAACCTGGCCGCGTAGTCGAACAGCGCCACGACCGCGTCGAGATCCCTGTCGGCCTGCGCCCCCCTGGCGCCGCCCGCGAGGCTGAGGTCGGTCCAGCGCTCGGCCAGGCCGCTGGCCTGCCACACCGCCCAGATGACGTCCTCGGCGGTGCCACCGGCCTGGACGGCTTCGCGGGCGGTGGCGATGAGCTTGGCCACGCGTTCGGCCGGGACGGCGATGTGCGGCTCGATCCTGACCAGTTCCCTGGCGTCTCTGAGCGCGGCGATCAGCAACTCTCCCGAGGAACGCGGCAACTCCGCCCGATACCCGCGACCGCCCTCCTCCTCGTGCCGGACCGCCTCACCGTTCGTCTCGCCGCCTGGAGAGATCGCCTCACCCGCGGAGGCCGTCGCCACGCCGCCTGCGGAGGGTGTCGTCTCGTCCCGTGCGTCGCCGAAGGCCGACGCCTCGGTCCTGGCAGCCTCGTCGGTTCTGGAAGTCTCCTCGCCCGCGAGATCCGAAAGAGCGTTGGCGCCCTCAGGGCCCGAGGGAGCCTCCTCGTCCTCGACATCCGAGGGGCGGGGGCCGGGGTTCTGGGTGGCCTCGTTTTCCGCGATCTTGAGGGCGCGCCTGAGTCGGCGGACCCCGAGCATGTCGGTGCCGCCGAACGGGCCGGTCAGCAGCTCCTCCGCCACCGCCTCGTCGAGCGCCGCGGGGGTCAGGGCGACGCGCAGGGTGGTGAGCAGAGGACGGACGCCGGGCTCCTGCGCCAGCGGCACCTCGTCACCGGCCACCATCGTCGGGACGCCCGCGCTCACCAGAGCCCGCCGCAGCAGCGGCACCTGCCGCTCGGCCGACCGCACCAGGACCGCCATCCGGTGCCATGGCAGGCCCTCGATGAGGTGCGCCCTGCGCAGGGTGTCGGCCACCACGGCCGCCTCCTGGCTGACGCTGTCGGCCAGCAGGACCCGCACCTCTCCCTGGTCGGTGCCGGGAGCGGGAACGAGGTCCCTGTGCCCGCGCGCCTTCAACCTGTCGGGACGCTCCCAGGTCCGCTGCGCGGGCCGTTCCCCCTGCCCCTCGGAACCGTCGACGGTGGAGCCCGCGGAGGCGCCCCGCGCGTCGGCGAGGACGCCCGTGGACAGGGAGGCGACCGGAGTTTCCGAAGCGGAGGGTCCGGGGGAGGCGGTCGGGGTGTTCGGGGGTGGGGTGGGGCCGGTGGGGGTGGTCCAGGGGTCTGGAGGGGCCGTGGGTGGCTGGGGGGCGGGGGCGGCGAGGAGGCGGGCGGCCACGCGGCGGGAGGCCGCGAGGAGGTCCTCGCCGCTGCGGCGGGAGACGCGCAGCGCCACGACGGGCGCAGGACGGCCCGCGCGGTCGCGGAAGCGCTCGGGGAAGCGGAGGATGCCGTGGACGTCGGCCCCGCGGAAGCCGTAGATCGACTGGTCGGGGTCGCCGACCGCGATGAGGTCGCGGCCGTCGCCGGCCAGGTGCCTGAGCAGGTGCTCCTGAGCCGGGTCGGTGTCCTGGTACTCGTCGACGAACACCACGTCGTACGCCGAGCGTTCGCGGCGCCGTACCGAGGGGTCGGCCAGCAGCGCGGCGGCCGCCCTGATCAGCTCGGCGTAGTCGAGCGACAGCTCGGGGTCGAGGTCGAAGCGTTCCTGGTAGCGCTGGGAGAAGCGTCCGGCGGCGATCCAGTCGGCCCTGCCGTACTGCCTGCCGAGTTCGACCAGCCGCTCGGCCTCCAGCCCTCGCTCGCCCGCGCGGGCCAGGAAGTCGCGCAGCTCCTCGGCGAAGCCGCGCGTCTTGAGCGCCTCGCGCAGCGACTCGGGCCAGAACGGGGCGCCCTCCTCCAGCTCGCCGTGCAGGAGGCGGCGGATCTCGAGGAGCTGCTCGGGTCCGGTGAGCAGGCGCGGCGGCTGCCTGCCCTCCATGACGGCCTCGCGGCGCAGCAGCGCGTAGGCGTAGCTGTGGAAGGTGAGCGCGAGCGGCGTGCGGGTGGTGCGGCGCATCCTGGCCGTCACCCGCTGGCGGAGGTCTTCGGCGGCCTTGCGGCTGAAGGTGAGGATGAGGACCCGCTCGGGGTCGACGCCGCGCCGCTCGATGCGATCGACCACGGCCTCGACGATCGTGGTGGTCTTGCCGGTGCCGGGTCCGGCGAGGACGAGGAGCGGACCGCCCTGGTGTTCGAGCACGGCACGCTGGTCACGGTCGAGCACAGGGGCCGCAGCGGCTCCCCCGCCCCCACGTCGCACCAACCGCCAGGTCTGACCACTCACAGCTCTAGATTCCACCAGACCACAGGGGTAGATCGTGCCGAGTTGACCGGTCTCCTCACGCGATCCGCCCACGGTACCGGCGGAAATCGCCCGATCCGTCCCGCGACACGCGGGACAATTCATGCACATCCGTTACGGCAAGCGCTGGTCACGGCCACCGTGGTCGCCGGTGGCCGTCCGTCCATCACGCGTGCTCCGGCAGGACTTCGGCCGCCGCCGTCACGTCGCCCACTCCACGTGACGGCGTGACGACGTGACGGCGGGAACCGGAGTCCTGCTGGAGTGGCGTGCTCGGACGGGGCTCAGCCGGTGACCACGGCGGGGCTGAGTCCGCCTTGCCGTAGCGGATCTAGAGGGAGGAGAGCGCCGAGCGGAGGCCGGACAGGCCGATCGGGCCGAGGTCGAGCGCGGCGGTGTGCCACTGCTTGAGGTCGAAGCCCGGCTTGCTCGCGGCCTCCGCGCGCGCCTCCAGCCAGGCGCGCTCGCCGAGCTTGTAGGAGATCGCCTGCGCCGGCCAGCCGAAGTACCTGACGATCTCGGGGTGCACGGTGTGCTCCACCGCGCGCCCGCGCTCCCTCAGCACCTCGCACGCCTTCTCGAAGCTCCAGCGGGAGCCGTCGGGCAGCGGCAGGTCCAGGTGGACACCGATGTCGATCACCACGCGGGCGGCGCGCAGCGCGGAGTCGGCCAGCATGCCGAGCCGGGTGCCAGGCTCGGTGTGCCAGCCCAGCTCGTCGGCCAGCCGCTCGGCGTACAGCGCCCAGCCCTCGCCGTGCCCGCTCACCCAGGAGAACTTCGCATACCTCGACAGACTGTCGCCCGCCACGGTGACCGCGCCGAGCTGCAGGTGGTGGCCGGGCACGCCCTCGTGGAAGACGGTGGACAGCTCGCTCCACGTGGCGAACTTCTCCCTGCCGCCGACGGGCCACCAGGTGCGTCCAGGACGCGACAGGTCCTCGCTCGGCGCGGTGTAGTAGGCCGAACCGGACGTCGAGCCCGGCGCCAGCGTCACGTCGATCGTGCGCAGCGGCTCGGCGATGTCGAAGTGGGTGCCGTGCAGCGCGGCGATGGCCCCGTCGTGCTTGTCCTTGAGCCAGGCGAGGAAGGCGTCGGCGCCGACCACGTACTGGGTCGCGTTGAGGTGGGCGATCACCTCGTCGACGCTCGCGCCTGGCAGGATCGCGTGAGCCTCCTGCCGCATCTCCTCCTCGATCCGCGCCAGCTCGGCCCAGCCCCACTCGTAGGCGTCGACCAGGTCGAGGTCCGCGCCGAGGTTCCGCCTGGCGGCCACCGCGTAGCGCTCGGCGCCCACGCCGTCGCGCTCGGCGGCCCTGGGCGCGTACTCCTCACGCAGGTAGCGGGCCGCGTCCGCGTAGCCCTGGTGGGCAAGAGCGGCGGCCTTGGCGAGCTCGCCTGCGAGGGGCCCGTCACCGTAGGAGGCGACGAGGGCGTCGTGGGTGCCGGCGTACTTGTCGGCCGCGCCCGCGCCCTCCACCGCCTGCCGCCGGGCGGCCAGAAGGCCGCGCCTGACGCCCTCCTCCAGCGAGCTCCGCCAGCTCGCCAGCATCCCGGGCACCGCGGCGAGGTGCGCGGCCACCTTGCGCCAGTGCTCCTCTCCGTCGGTGGGCAGCAGGTCGATGCTGTCCCTGACGGTGGACAGCAGTCCGAACGGGCTGCTCAGGTCGGCGTACTGCTCGCCAGTCTCGTACCAGGCGGCGTCGGCCTCGAGGCGCTCGCGCAGGTGGCTCGCGGCCCTGCGGTCGGCGTCGTTCTCGGGCTCAAGGGTGTCGAGTGCGGCGAGCGTGGACTTCAGCAGCTCGTGCCTGGCGGCGTGGCCGTCGGGGCTGTAGTCGGTGGAAACGCCGAAGTCTCCCGAGATGCCCATGTAGACGGCGTCCACGGGGTCGAGCTGGGCGGACCTGGTGATGTGCTCATCGCACAGCCGGAAAATCGGTGTCATTCCGGCAAAGGTACAGAGCGACCTCTTCCAGGTCATTTCCATTACGACGTCGCGGGCCTCAAGGCTTACCTGACCACGAACCCCCGCCAGACGACGCGCCGCCTGTTCTGCACGGGCCACTCACCGGTCCTGACGCCGGAGTGCACCAGCGCCACCAGCGCGACCCCCATCCCACCGACCACCAGCACGCCCATGACCAGCATGAGGATGTGTCCCAGATCCATGACGAGTCCCCTTTAGTTGAATATTTAACTAGATGCCCACAACCATCCCGTCTCGCCCGGCATTCCCTGGGGGGCGTCCCTTGCCCCGCCTCGCACCGCCCGATACCGTACGTCCGTTGATCACGCACGAAGGAGGTGAGGAGCCGCATGTACCCCGTTACGCTTTCGCGCTCCCACAGGACCCAGGTGTCCGCCTGACGGGAGCGCTCCTTCCACAGGAGAATCCCTTGACCGCATTGGTCATCCGCGCACTCGCCGACGAGAGCGAGTTCGCCCTTTTCGACAGCATCACCACCCTGCCCACGTCCGGTGTCGGACAGCGTATGCGCCCCTTCCTGGAACTGGCCGCCGAAGGCGAGTACCGGCCGGAGTGGGTCTGGATCGCCCAGCGAGACGAGCGGGTCGTCGCCAGGGCCGCCTTCAGCGCCCCACACCTCGCGGAGCACCCGTGGGGCCTCGACTACCTCGACTTCGACACCGTCGAGAACGGCGCCGCCCTGCTCAAGGCCGCCTACGCCGCGCTCGTCACTCCCGACTACCACTCACCGATCGGCCCGCGGCCGGAGTACAACCTCCTGCTGCCCCCGGACTGGCGCGAGCGTCCCGACGCCTTCGCCGAGGCCAGCGCCCGTATCCAGGCCGCGGAGAAGGCGGGACTGACCTTCCACGTCGAGCGGCTCAACCTGCGCTGGATCCCCGAGTACGGCCTGCCTCCCCGCTCGACCAGGCTCGCCTTCACCCCTGTCACGGACGAACAGGTCCTGCTGGATCTGATGGTCCACATCGTCACCGGCAGCCTGGACGCGGGAGACCAGGCGGACCTGCGCAGCATGTCGCCCAAGGAGGTCGCGGCTCACCTCATGGCCATGGTCGGCGACATGCCCGGCGGACGCGACAGGTGGCGGCTGGCCTACAACGCGGCGGGCGAGCTGGTCGGCATGGTGATGCCCACCCGCAACGACCGTTCCGCGACGACCGGCTACATCGGCGTCGACCACCGGCACCGCGGCCACGGCTACGCGTACGACCTGCTGGCGGAGGCGATGCACATCTTCGCGGCGGAGGGCGAACCCCTGATCATCGACAACACCGACGTCGGCAACCATCCGATGGCGGCGACGTTCGAACGGATCGGCTACCGGGTCACGGGCCGGCGCATTCTGATGGTGTGAGGCTGATCGGGGCCGCGCGATCGCCCGTCCACCGCCCTTTCGGGCGTGCTCGCGTGGAACGGCGCCGCCACACGCCCGCCTGATCGGTGCGACGCCTGTCGAGGCGGCCGGGCTCCGGCCGCCTCGACAGGGACGCCATGCTTCGGCGACCGCCGACACGTCCCGCGTCTAGGTTGAGCCGCGGGTCGGCCAGATGGGCCGTGAGGCCCGGACGCGACCTTCCTGCAGAGCGCACCGAGATGGAGACGGACAATGACGCATGAGATTCCGATCACCGACGACCGCTCCCCCGCGCTGGTCGTGACGGCGATGGTCGACCACGTCCTGGGCCTGGCTGCCACATGGACGGCGTGGGACGGCCGGCCGTTCCACACCGATCAGCGGATCTACACCCCGCACAAGGCGATCCGCAGGGTGGCCGACCACCTCGTCGACCACCTCGCCGAGTTGGAGGCACGGTTGGCGGGACACGAGACCGTCCCTGATCGCTGGCACGCGTCGGCGATCACCACCCCCGCGGATCTGACGCACTTCACCGAGCAGGACCTGGAGGAGGCTTCGAGCCGGCTCCTCCGTCTCGCCCGGATCTGGTCCGCCCGGCTGAACGCGCTCACCTCCGACGAACTGGACCGCTCACCCGGCGAGGGCTGGACCTTCCGGCAGATCGCGTTCCACCTGGGTGGATCGGTCTACTACGCCGATGCCGTCGGAGACCTGTCGACGGTTCACTGACCCACGACCTGCCATGCCCTTCAGCCCCTTGGGCGAGCCCTACGAGAAGACGTGGTCGACGACCCTGGCCGTCGCCTTGCCGTCGTCGCGAGGCGCGTACGTGGCTCTGAACGCCTCGTAGCGGTCCGCGTGCGCGGCCGCCACCGTGTCGATCGACCGCAGGGCCTCCACGACCTCGCCCGACTTCGACAGCAGCGGCCCGGGAGCCTGCGAGGCCAGGTCCAGGTACAGCCCCCGCCTCGACGAGTACTTCTCCAGGTCGTAGGTGAAGAAGACGATCGGCCGTCCCGTCGCCACGAAGTCGAACATCGACGACGAGTAGTCCGTGACCAGCACGTCCGCCACCAGCAGGAGGTCGGACATGTCGGGGTAGGTGGTGACGTCGTGCGCCACCTCCCCCGGCACGAGCGGCATCGCCTGCATCGGGTGCGCCCGCACCAGCAGTTCGTGGTCGGCGCCGAGCTCGGCCCTGGCCAGCGACAGGTCCAGCTTGATGGTGCTGTTCTTCCTGTCGTAGTCGCGCCATGTCGGCGCGTAGAGCACGACCTTCTTGCCCTCGATCAGCCCCAGCCGCCGCCGTACGGCAGCCGCCAGCTCCTCCCTGTCGGGTGAGCTGAGCACGTCGTTGCGCGGCAGCCCGCTCTCCAGCACCTCGCCCTTGTACCCGAACGCCTCGCGCAGCACAGGCGTCGCCCACGGGGACTGGGACAGCAGCACGTCCCAGCCCCGCACCTCCGCCGCCTGGCGGTACCAGACAGGCGGGCGGGGGTCGCGGGACATGTGCGGCAGGTCGTTGCCGATGCGCTTGGCGGGCGTGCCGTGCCAGACCTGGACGACGACCTGGTCCTCGCGCGCCCTGAACCAGGCGGGCAGGAAGGAGTTGGTCACGATGTGCCGGGAACGTGCCAGTGCCGCGTGGTGCTCGCGGCTGCCCGCGCGGACCACGGTGGCGGGTCCCGGCGGCACGAACGCGCCGTCCTTGACGATCCAGATGTGCTCGCGGTCGTCTCCGCGCCGCAGCCGCTCCTCGTAGATCGCGCGGACGCTGTCGGCGTAGTGGCGGCCGTCGTTGACCACGTAGACGGTCGCGTCGTTCAGCGGCTCGCCGCGCTGGGCCGGGTAGAAGACGCGACGCAGCACGTGGGTGCCCGCGACGCCCTTCTCGTCGGCGGGACGCGACTCCTCCGCCATGAGCACGGGCACGTCGAAGCGGGTGGACACGAACCGGTAGCCACGTCCCGCGAAGGAGTGGCGGCTCTCGTCGAGCGAGGGCAGCGCCGCGTGCGAGACCCGCACGGGCACGATCTCGCCCGTGGGGTGGCGCACCGACAGGTTCCAGGTGCCCGACGGCATGGGGACGAGCTCCCCGAACCGCTCCATCTCGGACGGCTTCAGCCGTACGGTGAAGGCGTCGCCGGAGCGTGCCATGTCCGCGTGGTACATCAGCCCCGAGCGGTGCCTGAGCGACATCCGCCGCGCGCCTTCGGCGTCGGGGTACTCGCCACGCAGTTCGAGCACGGGTCCGTCCCACGAGACGGAGGTGATCACCGGCCTGATCCTGTGCGCGGAGACGACGACGCGGTCACGCCTGTCGCCGAGCACGGTGATCTCGCGGTCGCCGACCTGCGCCCTGGTCTCCTCCAGCGCGTCGCCGAGCATGACGGAGGCCGCGGGGTCGCCCTTGGGCTCGACCCACAGCCGCCGCCCGTCCTTCTCCTGGAGCAGGGCGGGCACGGCCAGCGTCACCAGCACGTTGGTGCCGCCCTCGACGGGCTGGAAGTCGGCGTGCATGCGGTGGCCGCCGAGCCTGGCATGGCCCTTGGTGCAGGTGCGGCCGGCCAGGAAGACGGTCAGCTCGAGCCGCTCGCCGTCGAGCTTCACCCCTGTCAGCTCGGCCCTGTTCGGCTGGAGCACGACCTGGAGCGCCCGGTCGGAGGTCCAGACGGGACGCACCCACCAGCGCGGCTTGACCCGCAGCCCCGCGGGCCGCTCGGTCCTGCCGAGGGAGGCCCCGCGCAGCAGTCCGGTGGCCCTGGCGCCGCGGGACCAGAAGACGATCTCCGCGCGCCAGGTGGTGGTGTCCTGGACGGCGGGCCTGTGGCGCATCTTGCGCCGCACCGCCGAGACCGCGGCGCGCAGCGAGGAGCGCCAGCGCAGCGGCCAGGGGCTCAGGGTGGCGGTGAAGCCCGACCAGTCGTAGTTGCAGCCCGGCTCACGCGCGGCGTGGGTGGCCTCGGGCGCGAGCGTGCGGCGGGTGCGCATCCGCACCGGCGGCAGCCAGCGGGGGCCGCGCAGCACGACGGTCGCCCTGTTGAAGCGTCGGCTGCGCACCGACAGGCCCGCCAGGTAGGCGTAGCCGTCGACACGGAGCCTGCCGTTCTCCCAGACGATGTCGTCGATCTGCGTGACGGGCACCAGGTCGGAGCGGCGCAGCCGGTAGAGGTCGTGCGGGAGTTCGTCGGCGAAGGGCAGGTCGGCATACCAGCGCAGGCCCTTGCGGATGCGCTTGGACGGCTCGGCCGCGGCCGCGATGACCTTGGTGAGCGCGTCGCCGTCGATCAGCTCGTCGTCGGAGCGGTGCTCGACCAGGTGGTAGGCGAGCCTGCGCGCGACGGGCAGGTCGCGCTTGACGCCCTGGTCGACCTCTGCCAGATAGGGCCTGAACAGGGTGACCAGTTCGCGCCTGCGGGCGGCGCCGCGCTTGGCGGCCTGGTCGAAACGCTGGCCGAGCGAGCCGCTCAGCACTTCGGCGTCGAACGCGCGCCGCTCGTCGGGGGGCAGCCCCGCTGACCGGACGGTCCGCATGATCACATCCAGCGGCTCCCCCCGGTCACAGAGGTCCTGGACAACCCTCAGGCGCTCGGCGACGACGTCGCCGGTCGGGGTGGCCATGAAGGGGCACCGCCTTTCGGACCCGGGAACAGGTGGGCACGGTCCTTCGCTATGGTAATGCGCGTCACATGCCACAAATCCGCAAAAAGCGTGTCATGCCAGGTCAGTTGGTTCCTGAAAGTCCCCTGAAGGCAACCATCGGGCGCGTCGCATGTCGACTTTCTCGCCACGCAGCGGTGTGTCCTCCTCGCGCCAGTGCGCCAGCGCCCTGTCGAGAAGCCCCGCCGCCGCCGTTCCGTCGGCGTGCACGACGCGCCACCACGGCACGCCTCCGCCCCAGGTGGACATGACCGTGCCCACCTGCCGGGGCCCGCCCTCCCCGAGGTACTCGGCGATGTCTCCGTAGGCCATGACCTGGCCGGACGGGATCCGCTCGACGACGTCGAGCACCCGCTCACCGTAGGGGCTCACCATGCGGCGGGGCCCTCCACGAGAATCTGGTCGATCTTGCCGATCGGGTCCCCGTCGACCTCGATGACGCCGTCGCGCAGGTAGTAGTGCTCGCCGTCCTCGCCGAGCAGACGGCCGCCGAGCACCGCGGCGAGCCGGACGAGCTGGGCCACGTCCCAGTCGGACGAGGGGCGGCCGACCACGCGCTCGCGCCAGTGCGCGACGGGACGGGGCTCGTCGCCGACGAGGATCTCTCCCTGGTCGCACAGCGAGAACCCGGCGGGCGCCATCGCTTTCGCGAGCTCGGCGAAGGCGAGCGGAGACTCACGCTCCACGTGCAGCTCGTAACTCATGAGGCGGGACCATAGCCGACAAAAGCCACGATCGTGATCAGTTTCGGCGGGTTCGCTGGCTCAGCAGCGTGACGGCGCCGCCGAACGCCACCAACGCCAGCAGCACGCCACCGCCGAACAGCCACATCCGCCACGGGCTCGGCCCAGGGGGCGAGGGCAGCGGCGCCTTCTCCCCCGCGCCGAAGTGCTGGCCGTCGGGGACGGCGACGCCGCGCTGCTGACCGACCAGCTCGCCGGCCCTGGCGAGAGCGGCGGCCGCGTCCACCACGCCGAACCCGACCTTCTCGTCGTAGCCGGTGGAGGGACGGGCGCGGGCGCTGCCCGAGATGGCCTGGGCCACCTGCTCGGGAGGCAGGTTCGGATAGCGCGACTTGATCAGGGCGGCGACCCCTGAGACCAGCGCGGCCGCGGCGCTGGTGCCCTTGCTGGTGCCGAGCTCGCCGTCCGCGTTCACGACGGGCACGTCGACGCCGGGTGCGGCGATCATGACAGAGAGGTTGTCGCTGCTGAAGGCGGCCCGCTTGCCCTGTCTGTCGATCGCCGACACCCCGATCACGCCCGGGTAGCCGGCGGGGAAGCTCCAGTAGGAGGTGCCGTTGGAGGTGGCGTAGCGCCCCTGGCCGTCGTTGCCGACGGCGGCGACGAGCACCACACCCCTGCCGAGGGCGTAGGTGACGGCCTCGCGTTCGGATTTGCGGACGCCGTACGTGCCGATCGACATGCTGACGACCTTGGCGCCGCGGTCGGTGGCGTAGCGGATCGCCCTGGCCAGCGGGCTGTCCCTCATCGACTCCGCGTCCTGCTCAGGCGGGACGGCGTCGCCGCCGAGCGCCTCGTCCACGGTGATCGGCACCGACAGGATGCGGGAGCGCGGGGCAACACCGACGAAGCCGCCCTTCTCCCCCGAGGCGGCGATGAGCCCGGCCATCGCGGTGCCGTGGTCGCCGGGGGCGACGCTCTCCCTGTCGATGTTCGAGGTGGTCATGTCAGGAGCGACCGTCACCCTGCCCTTGAGCCCAGGGGCCTGCGGCGCCACGGCGCTGTCGACCACCGCGACCGTGACGCCCTCACCCTTGCTGACCGTCCAGGCCTGCTCGGCGTTTATCGCGGTCAGCACCCACTGCTGCTGCTCGCGGTCGGGTGGCGCGGCTGTGCCGTACAGCAGCACGGCGGCCGCCAGCATCGACCGGACGGCGGTCAGCACGCGTTCCCCTGGGTGCAACGCGGCACCTTGGGCGGCTCCGCGAGGAAGAAGGCGATCTGGCCGCCGACGGACCTGGCGGCCGGCCACAGCTCGCTGTGCAGGATCTCCTCGGCCGGCACGGCGGCGCGAGTGCGGCCGTCGGTGTAGCCCGCGGCGGAGAAGACGATGTAGGGCCCCGCGCCCACCCAGCCGTTGCGCTGGCGCTGGTCGAGGCCGAAGCGCTCGGTCACGGTGCCGGGGAAGGCGACGGGCAGCACCCCCACCCTGTCGTCGACCGACAGGGCCTCGGTGGCCGCCACCCTGGACTCCTCGTCCTTGAGCACCGCCACACCCACGGTGAACATGAACATCGCGCTCTGGTCGATGTAGGTGGCGCGCAGCATCGTCAGGCAGCCGTGCTCCTCGAGGACCTGCCCCACCGCGTTGTCGGCCGCCGCCGCGCACGTGCTCTCAGGGGCGATGCCGACCCTCCTGGCGTACTGCTGGGCCTCGTCGAGCCCCTGGTAGGCGACCTCCTCGGGGAAGACTCCCGTGGTCGGCCACGCCTGCCACCGCCTGGCGATCTCCTCCTGCTTGTAGCGGGTCTGCTCGGCGACCGTGAGGGGCCTGGACCTGGTCTCGGCGATGAGACCGACCGTGCCGAGGAGCACCACGACCGCGGACAGCGTCACGATCGCGCCGAGAATGGTGAGGAAGACGGTGCGAAACCGGACGCCTCGCTCAAGTGCCGCCCGCTCGGCGCGCTCCCTGGCCGCCTGGAGGTTCGTTCGGCCCGAGGCCGCCGGCCAGGCGCGCACGCGGGAGCGCCGGGTCACGGGGGCGCCGAGCGGGGATCCGCCCTTCGCCACCTGCCCGGTTCGGGGCAGCCCGGACACCGGCCGCCTGCGAGCCCGCCCTGACGTGTCCCCCACCGCTCCTCACTCACTCGGTCGGCGACGCGTTCCGGGACACTGATGTCCCGTTTCGCGCGTTTCTCCTACGTAATTCGTCCCCCTAAGGGCGCGGATCATGCGTCCTGGGGATTGTCCGCCCTGCGTGCCCGCCTGACCAGTGCGGTCAGAACCAGCACGGCGGTGAGCGCGGCGACGGCCGCGGCGGCGGCGATGGAGCCGTAGACCGCCACGCGCCGGTGGTCACGGTGGATGACCTGCACGGGTCCCGCCGCCACGCCGAGCGAACGGGCGGGGTCGTGGCTGTCGTCCCCCTTGGCGGTGAGCGTGTGCCTGGACAGTTTCGCCGCCTCGGCGAGCGCTCCCTCCGCGTTGACGACGCCGAACCCGGTGCCCGTGTCGTACCCGCCCGAGGGCCGTTGGGAGGCGCCCCTGGTGAGGGCCTGGGACACCATCGCGGGCGACATGCGGGGGTACTTGGCCTTGATGAGCGCGGCGACCCCCGACACCAGCGCGCTGGCCTGCGAGGTGCCCCTGCCGACCCAGTACTCGTCGCCGGGGCCCGCTCCCAGGATGTCGACGCCCGGCGCGGCCAGCAGCACCGACGGATTCCAGTTGGAGAAGGAGGCGCGGCGCAGCCCGCCGTCGGTGGCGGCCACCGAGACCACCCCAGGGAAGGCGGCGGGATAGGAGTAGGGCGCGAAGCCGCTGGCCGCGGGTTTGCGGGCGCCGTCGTTCCCCGCGGCGGCCACCAGCACGACCCCCTTGGAGATCGCGTAGCGGACGGCCTCGCGCTCCTCCTGGGTGGCCAGCTCCTTGGAGATCGACATGTTGACCACCTGGGCGCCCTGGTCGACGGCGTACCTGAGGCCCTTGGCCACCACGTCCTCGTAGCGCTTGGCGGTGTTGAACTGGCCGAACCCGGGCTCCTCCTCCTCGAGGATCACCCTGACGGACAGGATCCTGGCACGGGGCGCGACCCCGATGACGCCGTCGTTGTTCCCCGGTCCGTGGCCGTGGCCGGCGATGAGGGAGGCCATGTAGGTGCCGTGCAGCCGCAGCGGCGCCACGCCCGCGGGGTTGGCGCCCTGGGTGTAGTCGGTGCCGACGCTCACCGAGCCCACCAGGTCACGGTGGCCCGGGTCGACCCCCGAGTCGAGGACGGCGACCGTCACGCCCTCGCCCATGGTCGTCTT
Organism: Nonomuraea recticatena; assembly: GCF_039533245.1. Classification (NCBI taxonomy): domain Bacteria; kingdom Bacillati; phylum Actinomycetota; class Actinomycetes; order Streptosporangiales; family Streptosporangiaceae; genus Nonomuraea; species Nonomuraea recticatena. Next base: position 58,697 of record NZ_BAAATE010000004.1, read on the forward strand.
CCACGCCTGCGGCAGCCGGAGGGTCTTGATCACCTGCTGCTGGCTGGCACGCACCTCGTCGGCGTGCGCGGGCGGCGTCACCAGCAGCACCACCGCCGTCGCGAGAGCCGCCCGCCTCAGCACTGCCACCCCTTGGCGCCGCATTCGGGCATGCGCGGGGTGCTCAGCTCGGTCAGAACATGCTCGCCGAGGTCGGCGGCGAAGGAGAACACCGCGGGCCGCTGCCCGCCGACCGCTCGCGCGGGGCGTCCGTCCACCTGTCCCGCGGTCGTCAGCACGAGGTAGGGCCCCGCCTGCCGTACCGACCCCGCCTGGCGGCCCGCCGCGGTGAACCGGTCGGTGACCGTGCCGGCGAAGGCCATCGGGCGGATGCCGGGCACGGGCTTGCCCGAGGCGGAGAAGACCTTCTTGGCCCGTACGGCCCGCAGCTCGTCAGGCAGCGCGACCACGCCCACGGTCACGACCACGCCCTGCAGCGCGTCGAGGTAGGTGGCCCTGAGCACGGCCCTGCACCCCGCCCTGCGCAGTGCACTCTCGGCCTTCCTGTCCACCGCGCCCGCACAGTCGGTCGTCGTGGAGATGCCCACCCGGCGCGCCCGCTCCTCGCCACCCTGCTCCGCGTAGTAGGCCAGGGTGGCGGGGAAGATCCGTCCGGCGGGCCAGCTGCGCCAGCGGTCGGCGACCTCCCGTTTCGCCGCCCGCTCCAGCTCCGCCTGCGTCGGGCCCCGAGTGAGCTCTGCGCCCGCCGCACTGGCCGCGATGCCCGCGGTGATCGCGCAGATCAGCGCCAACGCGGACGTCACGACCACGGCGGGCCATGCGCGTCTTTTGCTCACCACTCGACCCTAATGCGGGAGGCCGAGTGACAGCCCCCCATCCGGCAGGAGTGGGGCGTGAAGCTTTGCCTGGTGGGGTCGCGCTTACTGAAGTGCGCACCGGTCGCCCGGTGGCCACGGCCCCTGATGAGAAAGGGTTCCCGGCCGTCGCAGGGCAGCATGTCGAGGACCCACCGAACAGGGGCACCGCGCCGCGGTGCCCCTGTTCGGTGTGTCCATGGACGTCGTCAGTAGCTGGGCAGGCTGGGGTCGACGGTCTTGACCCAGCTGAGCACGCCTCCGCCCACGTGGACGGCGTCGGAGAAGCCGGCGTTCTTCACGATCGCCAGCGCCTCGGCGGAGCGGGCGCCCGACTTGCAGTGGAGCACGATGCGCTTGTCCTGGGGCAGCTTCTCCAGGGCCGAGCCGTTCAGGAACTCGCCCTTGGGGATCAGCGTCGCACCCGGGATCGAGACGATCTCGTACTCGTTCTGCTCGCGGACGTCGATGAGGAAGATGTCCTCGCCGCTGTCCTGCATCGCCTTGAGCTCCTGGGCCGTGATCGTCGAGCCGGAGGCGGCCTCGGCGGCCTCGTCGGAGATCGTGCCGCAGAACGCCTCGTAGTCCTCGAGCAGCTCGGTGACCGTCGGGTTCTTGCCGCACAGCACGCACTCGGGGTCCTTGCGGACCTTGACGTCGCGGTACTTCATCTCGAGGGCGTCGTAGATCATCAGACGGCCGACGAGCGGGTCACCGATGCCGGCGAGCAGCTTGATGGCCTCGTTGACCTGGATGGAGCCGATCGAGGCGCACAGGACGCCCAGGACGCCGCCCTCGGCGCACGAAGGCACCATGCCGGGAGGCGGGGGCTCGGGGTAGAGGCAGCGGTAGCAGGGGCCGTGCTCGGCCCAGAAGACGCTCGCCTGGCCGTCGAAGCGATAGATGGAGCCCCAGACGTACGGCTTGCCGAGCAGCACGGCCGCGTCGTTGACCATGTACCGCGTGGCGAAGTTGTCGGTGCCGTCGACGATGAGGTCGTAGCCGGAGAAGATCTCCATCACGTTCTCTGTCGTCAGCGCCGTGTTGTGGATGATGACGTCGACCAGCGGGTTGATCTCCCTGACGGTCGCCGCGGCGCTCTCGGCCTTGGGCCTGCCCACGTCCGACTGGCCGTGGATGATCTGGCGCTGGAGGTTGGACTCGTCGACGACGTCGAAGTCGATGATGCCCAGCGTGCCCACGCCCGCCGCCGCGAGGTACATCAGCGCGGGCGAACCCAGGCCGCCCGCGCCCACACACAGCACCTTGGCGTTCTTCAGCCGCTTCTGCCCGGCCATGCCCACGTCGGGAATGATCAGGTGACGCGAGTAGCGGCGCACTTCATCGACGGTCAGCTCGGCGGCCGGCTCGACCAGAGGTGGCAACGACACAGTTCTACGCTCCCGATTAGGGGTCCTATCTCACTTGAAACCTAGCCGGGCAGTGGGGCATTCCCCAATCGCGTCTCAAGGATCAGACGGCGGGCCTCGGCGGCCACGGCGGCGGGCACCTCCATCTGGGCGACGTGTCCGGCATTTCGCAGCAGAACCAGCCTGACCTGCGGGAAGGTCCGCAGGGCGCGGCGCGCGGTGGCGGGTCTGACGAGGCGGTCCCTGCGGCCGTGGATGACCAGCGTGGGCGCGGCGACCCTGGCCGCCTGGCGCCACAGGTTCTGCTCGCCCAGCCTGAGGTACTCCGCCACGATCCCCCGCGTCGAGCCGATCAGCGCCCTCCCCGCGTACGGCAGGCCGTCCCGCCTGCGCAGCTCCTCGACCGCTTCGCGGAGCCTGGAGGGGTGGACGAGGGAGGCGTCGGCGTAGCACATGGCGAACGAGGCGTTGATGCGCTGTTCGGGGGGCAGGAAGCGCAGCCGGTCGGCCACCCACTCCCCCAGCCTGGGCGTGGCGGCGGCGGCCACGCGGGCGGGGCCGTACCTGGGGAGGAGGTCGGGCAGCGCGGGCGAGATGAGCGTGAGCGAGCGCACCAGGTCGGGCCGGGTGGCCGCGACGGAGACGGCGACGGCGCCGCCCAGCGAGTTGCCGAACAGGTGGGCGGGGCCCGTGTGCTCCATCAGCGCGATGACCGCGCGGGCGTGCGCGGACAGGGAGTAGTCGCCGTCCTCAGGGGCCGGGGAGTAGCCCGCGCCAGGCAGGTCGATGGCATGGCCCGTGACCAGGTCGCGCAGCTCGCCCATGAGGTCGGTCCAGTTGGTCGCCGACCCTGCCAGCCCGTGCACGAAGACCGCCTGCTCGGCCGCCGTTCCTTCAGGTGTCGAGCGCACGTGCACGTCGCCGATCATGCGTCCTGGCCAGTGCTCGATGGGTTCGGTCACCGTTCGTCCCCCTTCCGTTTCCTTGACGATAACGCGCTGCTCGGCATGGATCCGCCCCCTAACCCCTCCTTCTCTTATTTCGGACATATGCCGCCAACTATCACATACTTCGCGGATAACTATTTAATCAATGTAATGAAGGTATAGGCATCCGGTAAAACCGGGCATTCGTCGTTTGTGTCACCAATGGCCAGGAAACCATCACAACCAGGATGGCTTTGCGGCCAACCGAGATATTTCGTCCGAAACGGCGAGTATCGAAGAAGGCACACCAAATGCCTCAGGGGGAAAAGACAATGCCTAACATCAAGAAGCTCGCGGCTGCGATGGCACTCAGCACCGCACTCACCGGTGGCGTCGTCGGCGTCGGCGCCATGACCTCGGCCGCCGCCGCCGGCACCACCGTCGCCGCCGGCACCAGCACCTTCGCGAACGGCGGGGGGCACTGGGGGTGGGGCCACCGCCGCTGCGCGCCGTGGGAGCACCGCCTGAACCGCACCAAGATTCGGATCAACCACCACACCGGGCACGTGAGGTTCCGCAGGGTGAATGGCTGCGCCAAGATCCGCCACGCGGACAGCTTCCTGCACGGCAGGCACCACGGCCACCACGGCTGGTGAGCCGCCCACAGTGAGCGATCGACCGGGTGATTGACGGGCGAGGAGAAATACCCGCGATTACCCGAGGGCGGGGGCCGGACCGGCGAAGAAGCCGAGCCGGCCCCCGCTTTTCCCTGTCTCCGGCTTTTCCTCAGGCCGTTTTGCGCGCCTTCTTCTTCGGCTCCTTCTTGGCCGAGGTGCCGCGCTCCTTCTTGGCGGCCTCGACGCTCGCCCGGAGGGCGGCCATGAGATCGACGGCGGGACCCGCCTCCTCCTCACCGGCGGGGGCCGCGATGACCTCCTTGCCGGCCACCTTCGCCTCGATCACCTGCTGCAGGGCCTCGCGGTAGGCGTCGTGGTACTCGGCGGGATCGAAGTCGGCGACCATCGTGGTGATCAGCGACTCGGCCATCTTCAGCTCCTGCGTCCTCACCTCGATGTCCTCTTCGAGGAAGTCGAACTCTGGGGCGCGGATCTCGTCGGGCCAGAGCATCGTCTCCAGGACGAAGATCCCGTCACGGACGCGCAGCGTGGCCAGCGACTCTCGCTGCCGCAGCGCCACCTTGACCACCGCGACCTGACCCGAGCTCTCCAGCGCGTCGCGCAGCAGCACGTACGGCTTGGCGCCCTGCGCGTCGGGCTCCAGGTAGTAGGTCTTGTTGAAGTAGATGGGGTCGATCTGGTCGGCCGGCGTGAACTGCAGCACGTCGATCCTGCGCGAGGTGGTCAGCGGCAGGTCCTCGAAGTCCTCGTCGGTGAGCACCACGATCTCGCCCGTGGCCAGCTCGTATCCCTTGGCGATGTCGGAGTACGGCACTTCCTCGCCGTCGATGGTGCACACCCGCTTGTAGCGGATCCGCCCGCCGTCCTCGCGGTGCACCTGGTGGAAAGTGACGTCCTTCTGCTCGGTGGCCGAATAGAGCTTCACCGGGATCGTTACCAGCCCGAAGGAGATCGCACCCTTCCAGATGCTGCGCATGGGCACTCCAAAGAGAAATAGCGGCTCACCTCATGGGCACATACCCGGCATGGGCGATCCGATGCCATATCCGGTCGAACCGATGCTGGCCGTACCTGGGGAGTTACCGGCAGCTCGCGAGGAGTACGGGCTGGAGGTGAAGTGGGACGGGATCAGAGCGCTCGTCCACCTCGAAGGCGGCGCCTGCAGGGTCAACGGCAGGCACGGCGCCGACTACACCAGGCGCTATCCCGAGGTCTGCGAGAGCGCTGCGGGCTTCGGCCTCGACCGCGCGATCGTCGACGGCGAGCTCGTGGTGCTCGGGCCCGGCGGACGGCCCAGCTTCCAGGGGCTGCAGCGGCGGATGCACCTGCCCGACCCCTCCCCCGCCATGATGCGCCGCTTCCCGATCACCTTCTTACCCTTCGACCTGTTGCACCTCGGCGGGATCTCCCTGTTCGACCTGCCGTACAGGGACAGGAGGGCGCTGCTCGACGACCTCGACATCGGCGCGCCCCCGGTCTTCCCCTGCGACACCGACCTGCTGGCCGCCACGCTCGACCAGGGGCTGGAGGGGGTGATCGCCAAGCGGCTCGACTCGCCGTACCGGCCGGGGGTGCGCACGCCCTGGTGGATCAAGGTGAAGCACCACGACACCCGCGAGGTGGTGATCGGCGGGTGGAAGCCTGGCAAGGGACGCCGCGCGGGAGGGATCGGCTCCCTGCTGGCGGGGGTGTTCACCGAGGAGGGGTTCGTCTACGTCGGGCACATCGGCACCGGGTTCACCGACGCGGCGCTCGCCCACCTGCTCGGCGTGCTCGAGCCGCTGACGATCCCGTGCAGCCCCTTCAGCAACGAGGTGGGGGGCCGCAACAGGTGGGTTAGACCCGAGCTGGTCGGGGAGGTGGCCTACACCATGTGGACACACGACCGCAGGCTGCGGCACCCGGTATGGCGCGGCCTCAGGGCGGACAAGGTACCAGCAGAGGTGACGCTGTGAAGGTTCCCGTCAAGGTGGACGGACGCGAGCTGACGCTCAGCAACCTGGACAAGGTCCTCTACCCGGAGTACGGGTTCACCAAGGCGGAGGTCATCGACTACTACAGCCGCGTCGCCCCCGTGCTGCTCCCCCACCTCCAGGGCAGGCCGCTGACCGTCAAGCGCTACCCCAACGGCGTCGACGGCGCGTTCTTCTTCGAGAAGAACGCCCCTCAGCACACGCCCTCGTGGGTGCGCCGCGTGACGCTTCCCGTGCCGGGCAGCACCAAGAACCGCGAGACCATCGAGTTCGCGATCGTCGAGGACCTGGCCACCCTGGCCTACTACGCCAACCTCGCCGCGCTGGAGCTCCACGTGCCGCAGTGGCGGGTCTCCAAGGACGGCGAGGCGCTGCCGCCCGATCTGCTCGTGCTCGACCTCGACCCGGGCGCGCCCGCCACGATCGTCGACTGCTGCAGGGTGGCCGTGCACATCCGCGAGGTGCTGGCCGAGGACGGCCTGACCGCCACACCGAAGACCAGCGGCAACAAGGGCATGCAGCTCTACGCGCCGTGGGACAACAGGGTCGAGCCCTCCGACTACGCCCGCTCGCTCGCGCAGCGGCTGGAGAAGGAGCACCCGCGCCAGATCGTCAGCGTGATGACCAAGAAGCTCAGACCCGGCAAGGTGTTCATCGACTGGAGCCAGAACAACCCGGCCAAGACCACCGTCGCCCCCTACTCCCTGCGCGCCAGGCCCCGCCCCACGGTCTCGACGCCGCTGCTCTGGGAGGAGGTCGAGGCGTGCGAGAGCCCCGACGAGCTGGTCTTCACCGCGGCCGACGTGCTGGCCAGGGTGGATGACCATGGAGACCTGTTCGCTCAGGCGTAAGGTGGAACACGTTCGACCAAGGAAGGGGGACAGGAATGTCGGAGATGGAGGACATCGTGTTCGAGCCAGAGGAGCTCTCGATCGAGGCGCCCGAGGCCGACGCGGCCGAGCAGCAGCGCCTGCTGCGTGAGGAGGGCGGCGTGCGGCGCGAGCTCCCTATCGATGTTGATCCGGCCGACGCTTTCGAGCAGGACCGCACCGTGGGCGACGATGATGACGATGACTACCGCTGACCTGGTTACCCACGCGTAGGATGAGCCCGCAAGAGCTGCTGTTGACCAGGCAGCGTGACCTGTCTTCGGCGCTGTGAAGGAGCGATCATGACCGCGACCCCGGACGCCAAGCCCCGGGGCACCCGGCTGCCCAGGCTCGCCCGCAGGCGTCAGCTCCTCAGCGCCGCGCAGGAAGTGTTCGTCGAGAACGGCTACCACGCCGCAGCCATGGACGAGATCGCCGACCGTGCGGGCGTCAGCAAGCCGGTGCTCTACCAGCACTTCCCCGGCAAGCTCGAGCTCTACCTGGCCCTGCTCGACCTGCACGTCGACGACATGGTCAGCAGGGTGCGCGACGCGCTGGCCTCCACCCACGAGAACAAGCTCAGGGTGCAGGCCACCTTCCGCGCCTTCTTCGACTTCGTCTCCAGCCAGGGCGAGGCGTTCAGGCTCGTCTTCGAGTCCGACCTGCGCAACGTCGCCCCTGTGCGGCAGCGCGTCGAGCGGTCGCTGCGCGAGTGCGCCGAGATGGTCAGCCAGGTCATCCAGGAGGACACCGGCTGCTCCAGCGAGGAGGCGCACCTGCTGGGCGTCGGGCTGGTCGGCATGGCCGAGGTCAGCGCCCGCTACTGGATCACCCAGCACGGCTCCATCCCCAAGGACGCCGCCGAGCAGCTCATGGCCAGGCTGGCCTGGCGCGGCATCAGCGGTTTTCCGCGTACGGCATAACCGCGTTCGCTGGTCGCGATCAATGTCCTCCTTTTGCCCATGAGCGGCGACGATGGGAAGAGCTGGCCCGTCGAAAGGGAGCACGATGGAAATCAAGATCGGTGTGCGCTCCGTGCACCGCGAGCTCGTTGTGGAGACCGACCTCTCGGCCGATCAGGTCGAGGAGGAGATCAGAAACGCGCTGGCCGCCGACCGGGGTGTCTTCGCCATCACCGACGTCAAGGGCAGGCGCGTCATCGTGCCGGTCGCCTCGCTGGGCTTCATCGAGATGGGTGAGGACGAGTCGAGGCCCGTCGGTTTCGGCGGCACCATGTAGCTCTCGCTCGCCGGGGGTGCGGCCGCCTGCCGTACCCCCTGGAGCGGTCAGCCGCAGGCCCGCCGCCGGCCGAGCGAGCAGCCGAGAGGGCGGCGCTCGCCGGGGCTCTCGGCTCTGCTCGCTTCGATGGTCGGACAACCCGTGCTGCCCCTTCGCAGCGCGGCACGCGGTGTCCAGCGGTTCGGCCCACATCTGCTCAAGGAACTGCCGTTGCGGCGCGAGGCCCTCATGCCTGGCACGCTACAACCGATTCGCCTCTCGCGCCGTCAGATGCCCAAGGCGGCCATGCGTTTGCCGTGCTCCTCCGTCAGTCTCGCGAACAGGCGGGAGATCTCGGCCTGGTCGTCGGGCACCGCCTCCACGAGCAACTGGGCCAGCTCGGGGCGGACGGCGGCCACCCGCTGCCCCTGGCTGAGCGCCTCACCCACCAGCCGCCTGGCCCACAGCGCCAGCCGGCCCGTGAGCGTGGGGTCGGCCTCGACGGCCGCGCGCACCCGCTCCACCGCGAAGGCGGAGCGCCCCTCGTCCATCAGCACCTCGTCGACCAGGTCGGCGATGGCGGGGTCGAGGCGCCTGGCGGCCTCCCTGTAGAAGTCGAGCGCGATCCCCGTGCCGACGTACGCCTTGACCAGAGCCTCCAGCCAGTCGCCTGGCGTAGTCTTCAGATGCCACTCGTCGAGCGCCTCGACGAACGGCGACATCGCCTTGTCGGGGTCGGCGCCGAGCGAGAGCAGCCTGTCGCGCAGGAGTTCGAAGTGCGCGTACTCCGCCACCGCCAGCTCGCCGAGCACGGCTCTGTCGGTCAGCGTGGGGGCCAGATGCGCGGCGTCCTCCGCCAGCCTGAGGAACGCGCTGAGCTCGGCATAGGCCAGAACGCCGAGCAGGTCGACGACGCCAGGGGATTCTGTCATGGTGGCAGCGTACTTCGGGAACATAATGAAACTCGGTCCGCGTTGTGGTATCGAGTACACTGCTCTGTGAAAGTGCGACCGCACAGTGTTAATCCGGGAGATTCGCTCCCGCTAACCCCCACTCCGGGCCTGCGGTCGCTGATGACGCGCGAGGGCTGGCTCTACCGCGAGGACCCAGGCACGGGATGATTCCGCCCGATGGTCCCGGCAGGCCCGCCTTCATTTGAGACTGAGGCAGGCCACGCTGACGACTTTCCGAGACCTCGGAGTCACACCAGAGATCGCCGATGCCCTCGAGACCGAGGGCATCACCACGCCGTTCCCGATTCAGGAGATGGCGCTCCCGCTCGCCCTCTCGGGCCAGGACCTCATCGGTCAGGCCCGCACGGGAACGGGCAAGACCTACGCGTTCGGCATCGCGATGCTGCAGAGCATCGGCAAGCCGCGCAAGAACCGCAAGAAGCCACGCGGCCTCGTCGTCGTGCCCACCCGCGAGCTGGCAGTGCAGGTCTCCGAGGACCTCGTCACCGCCGCGGGCAAGCTCGGCTCGAGGGTCCTGACCGTCTACGGCGGTCGCGCCTACGAGCCGCAGGTCCAGGCTCTCAAGGCGGGCGTCGACGTCATCGTCGGCACGCCAGGGCGCCTGCTCGACCTGGTCAAGCAGAAGCACCTCGACCTCTCGCAGATCACCATGCTCGTCCTCGACGAGGCCGACCGCATGATGGACCTCGGCTTCCTGCCCGACATCGAGCGCATCTTCAAGCTCATCCCCGATGAGCGGCAGACGATGCTGTTCTCCGCGACCATGCCAGGCGAGATCGTCTCGCTGTCGCGCAAGTACCTCAACCGCCCCACCCACGTGCGCGCCGAGATGGACAACGGCGAGGGCGAGACCACCCCGCAGGTGCGTCAGCTCGTCTGGCGCGTGCACAGGATGGACAAGATCGAGATCCTCGGTCGCCTGCTGCAGGCCGACGGCCGCGGGCTCACGATGGTCTTCTGCGAGACCAAGCGGGCCTGCGACATGGTCGCCGAGCAGCTCGACACCCGCGGCTTCGCGGTCGCGGCCGTCCACGGCGACCTGGGCCAGGGCCAGCGCGAGCAGGCGCTGCGCGCCTTCCGCAACGGCAAGATCGACGTGCTCGTCGCCACCGACGTCGCGGCTCGCGGCATCGACATCGACGACGTCACCCACGTGGTCAACTACGACGCTCCCACCGACGACAAGACCTATGTCCACCGCGTCGGCCGTACGGGCCGGGCCGGCAAGACGGGCATCTCGGTCACCTTCGTCGAGTGGGAGGAGCTGACCCGCTGGAAGATGATCAACAACATGCTCGGGCTCGACTTCGCGGAGCCGGAGGAGACCTACTCCACCTCGCCGCACGTCTACGCCGAGCTGAGCATCCCCGCGGGCACCAAGGGCGTGCTGCCGCGCGCGGCCCGCTCCAGGGCGGGCCTGGACGCCGAGGAGATCGAGGACCTCGGAGAGACCGGCAGGTCGCGTTCGCGTGGCCGCAAGGACAAGGAGGAGCGCGAGCGCGAGCCGCGTCCCCCCCGCGCCCCGCGCCAGCGCCGTCGCACCCGCGGCGGCCGCGCCGAGGACGAGCTCGTGGCGGAGCCCGTCGCGAACGACCCGGTTGCGGCCGAGCCGGCTGCGGTGGAGCCGGTTGCGGTGGAGCCGGTTTCGGACGCTCCTCTCGCGGTAGAGTCCGTGACGACGGGGCCCGTCTCGACGGAGCCCATCTCGTCCGAGCCCCTTGTGACGGAGCTCGCCTCCACGCCGCCGGTTTCGGACGAGGCCACCTCGCGGAAGCCCGCCTCCGACCGCTCCACCTCGCGCAGGACCACCACGCGCCGGGTGGTCGCGAGGCAGGACGTGGCGACCGAGCCCGCAGAGGACACCACATCGACCATCGCGCCGGAGGAGGAGCCCATGCGCAGGCGCTCCCGCAGGACCGACGACACACCCGCCATCATCTCCCCCGAGGAGATCGAGGCGGCCGCCGAGCAGCCGTCCAGGCGGACCCGCACCCGTAGGGGCGCGTCCTCCGAGGCACTGGAAGGGGCGCTCTCCTCCGTGAGCGACGAGCAGACCATCACCAGGAACAACCACCGCGCCGAGGCGCCCGCCGAGGAGCCTGGCTTCCTGTCCAGCCCTCCGCCGCCCCCTGTCCGCAGGGAGCCTGAGCGGATCGTCCCGCCGAACGCGTTCACGGTGATCTTCCAGTCACCCGACCTCGCGACCGACGACGACGAGATCGCCCCTTCGGCGGCGACCGAGCGGCAGCAGCAGCGCCGCCGTCCGCGCACCGGCGGCGGCAGCGGCGGCCACGGCGGTGGCCAGAGCAACGGCTACGGCGGCAACGGCGGCGGCAACCGCCGCCGCTGAGTCCGCAGGTGAGGCGCGGGTCCCGTTCTCGGGGCCCGCGCCTTGCTCGTTCCGCGTGCGGGTGTTCCCACCCTGACCTCTGGGTATTGTTGCCTTACGTGAGTACGCCGCGATTCCTGTCCCTGCCACCTGGCGTCGTCGAGGTTCAGATCGAGACGCCCCAGGGGTCTTTCGCGGCCCTCGAGGCCAGTCCGCTCAGCGGCGTCATCGAGCGACTGCCCGCCCTGCTGGTCCCGGGCCTCACCGGCAGCAAGGAAGACTTCCTCGCCGTCATGCAGACCCTGGCCGCGGCCAACCGCAGGGTCACCGCCATCGACATGCGCGGCCAGTACGAGACGCAGGGACCTGACGACCCGACCGCCTACACCTGCCCCGCGCTGGGCAACGACGTCGACGTGATCGCGATGGCCCTCGGCGAGGGTGGCCCCGTCCACCTGGTCGGGCACTCCTTCGGCGGGCTCGTCGCGCGCGAGGCGGTCATCGACGGCCGCACCAAGTTCGCCTCCTTCACGCTGATGAGCTCGGGCCCCTCGGGCATCGTGGGCCGCCGCGAGCAGGCGGGCAGGGCCATCATGCTCGAGCTGCCCGAGTTCGGCCTCGAACACGTGTGGATCACCCGCTATGAGCCCGAGGCGCTGTCGGGCGGCGTGCCCGACGAGATCGTGTCCTTCCTGCGCAAGCGGCTGTTCGCCAACAACCCCACGGGCCTGACGACGATGGCCGAGCAGGTGCTCGACCAGCCCGACCGCACCGACGAGCTCAGGCAGATCGAGGTGCCCACCCTGGTGCTGTACGGCGAGCACGACGACGGCTGGCCCCCCGAGGTGCAGGCGGAGATGGCCGAGCGCCTGGGCGCCGAGGCCGTGGTGGTCCCCGGCGCGGTCCACTCGCCGGCCGTCGAGGCGCCCGAGACGACGGCCGCCGCGCTGACCAGGTTCTGGAACGCGGCGGAGACCAGGAAGCCGACCTTTTAGACAACCGGTCCAATGCCATGTAATGATTCACTTACTGTCGGCCCCCGGCCCCCCAAACCGGAGTAGCTCGAGCGGCTCGAGTGGGAGATCATCATGGCGAGCATCGAAGAGATCGTCGTCCAGCCGCCCCAGACCGTCACCTGGCTGGTCCACCTCGACCGCGCCATGTGGGTGGGCGGCGTGCGGGGTCTCATGCTGCAGGCGCTGCACCCGCTGGCGATGCTGGGCGTCTGGCAGAACTCCACCTTCCAGGACGACCCGTTCGGGCGGCTGCGCCGTACCGCGGACTTCGTGGGCAGGGTCACGTTCGGCAGCCCGCAGGAGGCCGACGAGATCGGACGCAGGGTCCGCGGCATCCACCGCGGCCTGCGCATCACCGACGGCGGCAGGACGCACCGCGTGGACGATCCCGAACTGCTGCTCTGGGTGCACTGCGCCGAGGTGTCGTCCTACCTTGAGGTGGCCAGGCGCGGCGGGCTCGGCCTGAGCGACAGGCAGGCCGACCGGTACCTGCGCGAGCAGCGCAGGAGCGCGACCTACGTCGGCCTGCACCTCGACGACGTGCCAGGCTCGCGGGCCGAGATGGACGCCTACTTCGCCCACATGCGGCCCAGGCTCAGGGTCATCGACGAGTCGGCGGCCACCGTGCGCTTCCTGCTGTGGCCGAGGCTCCCACCCGAGCTGCGCAGGCTCTCCCCCGGCAAACCGGCCTACTTCCCCTTCGGCGCGCTGTGCTACTACTCGCTGCCCGACTGGGCCAGAGACCTGTACGGCACGCTGCCCGAGGTGCCGCGCTCGACGGTCACCGCGGCCCTGAGAGCCTTCAGGCTGGGCTGCAACGCGCTGCCCGAGCCCGTACACGACCTGGCCTTCGCCCAGCCCACCAGGGACATGCTGGCCGCTTCCAGGAGGCGCCTGGCCGCGGCGGGCTACGACCTGAGCAAGGGGCTCAAGGGGCTGACCGACCCGAGGCGGTGGCCGTCGGCCGTCGAGGGGCGCCGCGCCGCCTGACGCGCGGAGCGTACGGCCCGTCCCCGAGCCGCACACGGGTCAGCTCGGGTCGGAGAGAGCGTCCCAAGGGAGCTTGTCGGGCGCGGCCGTACGGCCCTCGGGGCAGTGCCGCCTGAAGTCGCACCACGAGCAGAGCGGGCCGGGGCTCGGCGGGAAGGGCGCCTCGGTGTCGCCCGCCCGGTATCGCTCGTCGGCCTCGCCCGCCTCGAGCGCGACCTCCTCGGCCCTGCTCAGATGGCGGGCGAGCGACTCGTCGGTGTGCTCCCACTCGACGACCTCGCCGGTCGGCAGGTGGTGCAGCTCGACGGTGTGGCAGGGCGTGCGCAGCACCCGCGAGGCGGCGATCGCGTAGATGGCCAGCGCCAGGGAGCCGCGGGCGTCGTCCTGGGTCAGCGGGCGGCGGCCCGTCTTGTAGTCGACCACGACCAGCTCGTCCCCACGCCGGTCGAGACGGTCGATGCGCCCCGACACCGCGATGGTCTTGGTGCGCGTGGCCACCGTGCGCTCGACGCCGACGGGCTCGTCGGCGGGGTCGAGGGTCTCGACGTAGCCGGACACCAGCCCGCGGGCGTGGTCACGCCAGCGCGTGGACTGCTCGGCGTCCCTGAACCCCTCGGAGATCCACCCGTTGGTGAGCAGGATGCTCGCCATCGCGGGGGTCCTGCGGTTGTACGGCTCGCGCCACCAGGCCGCCAGCGCGTTGTGCACGCTCGCGCCCATGCTGTTGTGGGCCCAGGCGGGCCCCTTCTGCGGCTGCGGCCTGTCGAGGTAGGAGAAGCGGTAGCGCCTTCGGCAGTCGAGCCATGAGTTGAGCCGCGACGGCGTGCACGAATAGAGCCGTCGCGGCATGCCCTCGAGCGGGAGCTGCTCCAGCACCTACTGGTCGCCCAGGTTGAGCCGGATTCCGGCCGCGCCCGTGCCGTCGGTCAGCGGCGACTCGGGAGGCGCCTCGCGGGTCAGCGAGCCCGACACCCAGTCGTCGAAGTGCGGCTCGAGGTCGCCGACCGTGGTCTCCTCGCCCTGGTTGGGCAGCACCCTCGTGGCGCCCGGCAGCGTGAACAGCCTGCCGCCGATGGAGGTCAGCTGGTCGGCGAGGGCGGGGTACTCACCGCCGAGCTTGCCGGGACCGTCGGCCTGCAGCGACTTGCCGGTGAAGACCGCCTCCAGCTCCTCGGAGTAGAGGCTGACGCCGCCCATCGTGATGCCGGGGGTCTCGAGGACCTCGAGGCGGACGTCTGCGACGCCGAAGACGCCCTCGTCCTCCATCTCGATGTCGGGCCAGGTCTCCGACCACGTCTCGCGCCAGATCGGCTTGTCCTTGGGGTGCAGGGCGACCACCGACTCGTCCCTGCTGGCCACCTCGATGGCCGCGCCGACGTGGTCGGGCAGGCCGTGCGTGCAGATGACGGCGAGCACCTCCCGCTCGCCGACCTGCTCAAGGATCTTCTCGGCGTCACGCGCCGGGTCGATGACGATGACCTCGTCGTCGTCTCCCACGATCCAGGTGTTGTTCTCGACCTTGTGCTCGGTGCCGTCGATGTCGACGGTGCCCTCGGTCACGACTCGCTCGATACGCGCTACCACGCCGCCACCCTATCGCCAACAGGGGGGCGTATTCCCTCTGCTTCCATGCCTCTTTCTCCAGAACGTCACCGGCGCCCCTCCCGTCCACCGGCGGCCGGCCTCTTCTTGGGGCATCCGAGGACCCGCGGCGGGGCCCGTCCGACGGCAGCCGAGGCCGCACGGGCGGGCCGGCACGTCCGTCTGACGGGGCCGAGGTTTCTGGGGCGCGGCACGGTCGGTTGCGTCCGCCTGACGGGGCCGAGGTCTTCTGGGGGTCAGGCTTCGGCGACCAGGGCGCGGATGGCGGTGATGATGAGCTGGACGGCGAGAGCCGCCAGCAGGAGGCCCGCGATGCGGGTGACGAGCTCGACGCCGTTCTCCTTGATGACCCTGATGATGCTCACCGAGAAGCGCATGAACAGCCACAGCACCACGTGCACCGAGGCGATGGCCAGGCCCAGCGCGAGGATGCCGCCGTTCACCGTCTCGGCCTGCTGGGCGAAGACGATGGTGGCGACGATGGCGCCCGGTCCTGCCAGCAGCGGGGTGCCGAGGGGTACCAGCGCCACGTTCACGTTCGACTTGACGCTGCCCGCCTGGGGCTCGGTGGTGCCGCGCAGGAGTTCGAGCGCGACGAGGAGCAGCAGGAGGCCGCCGGCGATCTGCATGGCGGCCACCTCGACGTGCAGGTAGCGCAGGATCGCCTGGCCGAAGACGGCGAAGACCACGATCAGGCAGAACGCCGTGACCGCCGCCTGCCAGGCGATGCGCCTGCGTTCGGCCGGGGTGCGTCCGCCGGTGTAGGCCAGGAACAGCGGGATCACGCCAGGCGGGTCCATGATGACGAACATCGTGACGAAAGCCTCGACGAAGAACCTGACGTCGAACACCTGTCCCCCCAGCTTCGGGTGGGGGGACCGACCACGATGTTAACCCGTGAGCCTGGGAGAGAACGCGCCGTAGGGCAGGTCGAGATCCTGGTCGTTGTCGCGCAGGTCGCGCAGGCTGAGCTCGGTCAGGGCGATCAGGCAGCCCGCCTCCGCGGGCCAGCAGATCGCCCAGATCCAGTTGCCCAGCGCCTCGCCCGCGTAGATCGCGCGATCGGCGGGACCTGCGACGCACCACAGGGCGGTCGGGTGGCCGAGGACGTCGATCTTGGCGTTCGGGGGACCCTCGTCGAAGCCGCCGCCGGGGTCGGGGCCGTCGAGGCCCGCGAAGGACGCGCCCAGGCCGACGCCTGGTTCCTCTGCGATGATCACCAGATCGGTGGGTCCGAGCGTGACCGAAGGGCCGGCCAGCGCGACCAGGCTCGCTCGTGCGCCGGTGCGATCGTCTCCCGCCTCGCCGAAGCCCGTCACGAGCCAGCCTGATGGCAACGGCCACGGCAGCCAGACGGGGACGACCGTGCTCTGCCGTACCGAGGTGTAACCCGCGGAGGACGGCGGCAGCGGCTGGAAGGGCAGGACATCGCCATGCGCGTCACAGCGCCACGCGCTGGACCACGCACTCGGTGCATGAAGCGGGCCGAAACACCGTGGACAGGTTGGAGCCGCTCTCACAGCTACTCACGGTGCGTCGCGAGGGCCCCATCCGTCAAGGGCATCGGCCGTTATCCGGCCGTAATCTTGGCCATGTGCACGTAAATTGTGTGGGCGCGATCATCCTGGACGGCGCGGGGCGGCTGTTGCTCATCAGGCGGGGGCATCCGCCCGGCGAGGGGCTCTGGTCGATTCCGGGCGGCAGGGTGGAGGCGGGTGAGAGCGACGCCGCCGCCCTGAGACGGGAGGTGATGGAGGAGACGGGTCTGGTGGTGACCGTCGGCCCGCTGGTGGGCGCGGTCGAGCGGCAGGGGCCGGCAGGAACCGTCTACGTCATCCGCGACTACCTGTCCACCGTGGACGCGGGAACGCTCACGCCCGGCGACGACGCCGCCGCCGCGCGCTGGTGCGCCCCCGCGGACCTGGCCCTCCTCCCGCTGACCGACGGCCTGCTCGACGCGCTCACCTCGTGGGACGTCCTGTGAACCGCCGCGTCAACGGTCGGACGACAGCGTGGAGGTCCACAGGATGAGGTGGTCGGAGTTGTAGGTCGTGGAGCGCCCCAGCGCCACCACGTCGGCTCCCGTCACGGTCACCGCCCCCAGCCATTGCAGGCCCTCTCCCCCGAGCCTGTCCTTGGTCAGATCCTGACGGTTCCAGCTCAGGCCGTCCTCGGAGGTCCATGCGGCGCTGTCGCCGGTACCCGGGCTCCCGTGCCAGCCCACCGCCACAAGTCCCTGCGCGGCCGAGGCCAGGTCGTGCACCGCCGCGGCCTGCTCGGCCGGCAGCCACGAGTACTGCCAGGAGGCACCGTCGTCGTCGGACACCGCGGCGAAGGCCCGCCGCGCCCCCGGCACCTGGGCGGTGCCGATCGCGACGATGCGCTCGCCGTACCAGGCGACCTGGCGCAGGCCCGCCGAGGTGGCGGAGGGTGGCATGAGGCGCTCTCCCGCCTTCCAGGTGAGGCCGTCGGCGGAGGTCCAGACGACGCCGCTCTCCCGCTCGGCGCTGCCCGAGCCGCCGACCGCCACGTAGGCGCGCCCGCCCGCGGCCACATCGTGGATGCGCACCCCCGCGCCGCCGCGCGGCAGCTTCTCCACGCGGGTGAACCTGCGCAGGTCGGTGGTGTACCAGAGTGCGGCGGTGACCGTACCGGAGGCGGCTCTGTCCTCGCCTGCGATCAGGTACCCCTTCTCGCCCGCGGCCACCGCCTGCATGGCGAGGTACGGCTGGCCCTCGGCCCGCGCGGGCCCCTCGATCCTCTTCCAGTCGCGGCCGTCGGAGGAGCCGACGAGCAGCGGCTCGGTGGAGGAGGCGTCGGGCATGGTGGTGCCCACGGCCAGCCACCCCTTGCGCCCGTGGGCGAGGTCGGCGAGCTCCTGCTGGCGGGGCGCGGCCAGGGTGATCGACTTCCAGGTGACGGCGTCCGTGCTGGTCCACAGGCCCGCGTCGCCCGAGGCAGAGCCCGCGGCGACGAAGCGGCCTTCGGCGGCGGCGACCCTGGCCGTCTCGCGGGCGACCCTCGTCAGCCCCTTGATGTCGGCGAGGCGGACCTGAGCGGGCGGCTGACCGTCCTTCGCCGTCATCAGGACGAGCTGGTTGTCGACGTCGGCCGCCGCCTGGTCGCCGCCGGCGACCAGGGTGCCGGAGTCGGACATGGTCAGCCCTCGCACGGTCGCGCCAGGCATGCTGCCGAGGTCGGCGCGCTTGCTCCAGGTGCGGGCGTCCGTGCTGGTGTAGACGGTGTAGCGGTCGAGGCCCGACTGACTGACCGCGGCGAGACCCGCGGCGTGGGTGACGACCGCGTTGACGCCCGTGCTCTGCGCGCCGAGGCCGCCGATGGTGCCGCACTTGGCCCATTCGGCTCCGGTGGGCGAGCAGTAGACGTGCACGTCGCCGGCGGGGTCGCGCTGCTTGGTGGGGATGAGGACGAACCTCGTCGGCAGGACGGCCAGCGTGCCCTGCCTGGGAGCGATGTCGGGAAGCTGGGTGGCGGTGCGGACCCAGGTGCGTCCGCCGTCGGTCGAGCGCATGACGACGGAGCCGCCGTTCTGGGCGGGCTGGGCGAGGACCACGACCTGGTCCTCCCTCGCCACCACGGTCCTGAACTCGCGCACCTTGTCGGGGGTGCCGATGTCCTTGCTGTCGACCCTGGTCCACGCGCGGCCGTCGGGCGAGTGCCAGGCGACGGGGCCAGGCGTGCCGTCCTGCAGGACGGTGCGGCCGACCGCGACGAAGCCCGAGGTGGTCCTGGCGATGTCGTGGATCAGGTCGCCCTTCCTGAACACCTGGAGCCCGCTCGGCTCGACCGCGGCCCAGGTGAGACCGTCCGTGCTGGTCCACAGGCCGCGCTCGTCGCCCACGCCGTCCTGGCCGAAGGCGAGCCACCTGCCGTTGGCCCCGACGACCCGCTGGACGGTGGTGGTCGTGGAGCCCGTGACGTTGGCCAGCTGCCAGGTCGCGCCGCTGTCGGGTGAGAAGAGGAACAGCGGGCGCGGCAGCGGGCTGGTGGTGTCGCTGCCGACCGCCACGACGCTCGCGCCGACGGCGGCCAGGTCGTTGAGCTTCTGGTTGGAGCCGTCGCCCGCGGCGGGCACGACGAACAGTTCGTCGCCCGAGCGCCCGTCGCCCGCGGCCAGGCGCAGGCCCGTGCTGGTGGAGTTCCACCACTGGTAGGCGACCACGCCCGCCGTGACGGTGAGCGCCAGGGTGAGGACGATGACCACGGGGCCGAGGCGGCTGCGCCGCCTGACCGGGCTGGACCTGCGGATCGCCGAGGGAACGGGGCCGCGGTGGTGCCTGCCGGCCGAGCCGGCTGGTCCCGGCGGGCCCGAGGCCACGAGCAGGTCGGGTCGCGTGGGACGGCCGCCGGGCGGCCTGCCCACCCTGCGGACGGGCTCCTCCCCCTCCTGCTCGTGGGGGTCGTGCCGCTCGCCGGGAACGCGCTCGGGCTCGGCCTCGATCTCGGGGCGCACGGGGATCGGCGGACCCCCCACCCGCTCTCGCGCCTCTCCCTCCGGCACGTCGCCGACCGGCTCCGGCCGTTCCACCGGCGGCTCGGGAGCCGGCTCGGGCCTGCGGTAGGGCTGGGCGCGGCTCGGCGGCACACCGGTCCTGATGCCGGGCGGACGCGGGTGCGGCGCGGTCGGCCTGTCCCGCTCGGCGACCGGCTCCTGCCCCTCGGATACCGGCTCGCCGCTCCTGGGCGCGCCCTCGACGTCGGCGCCCCGCTCACCCACAGGTTCGACCCGAGGCGGCGGTAACCGGTTCCCCACGGGTTCGGCGCCAGGCGACGGTGACCGCTCTCCCACGCGCTCGGCGTGAGGCCCTTCTCCCACGGGTTCGGCGCGGGGTGGCGGGGATCGGTCGACGGTGGGTTCGGCGCGGGGCGGCTGGGGTCGGGGCGGGCCGGTCGCGACCAGCTTGTCGGGCCTGTCGACGGTCCTGCGCGGCCGCCGTCGCTGCTCGGGCTCCTGCTCTGCCTCCCGCGCCGTCTCAGGTGACGCGGTCGGCGAGCTGTACGGCCTGCGCCCCTTGGGCCAGGCCGCCGCGTCGCCTTCGACCGGCTCGTCCTCCGGCGTGGGCGAGGCGAACGGCGGCATCCCCCACGGGGAGGCCACGGGCAGCCCGCGCGCGTGGTCGTCTCTCGGGCCTGGAGGGGCGTGCCGGATCCTGGGCTCCTCAGGCGCGCCCGATCCTCCGGAGGGCCTCGCCTCACCCGCGGAGTGCCCCTCCCGCCTGCCCGGCTCGCCGGGCGTGCCGGCATCGGGAGTGCGCGGATCGTCGTCCGGCGGTCGCCGTGGTGAGCGCGGTTCGCTGGGGCCCGAGGCCACGCGTCGCACCTCCTAGTCGGAAATGTCCGGACCGTTCCAGTTTCGTACGCCTATTTCAGGAAACGCACGCGGGTACTCCTACCCCGTCCCACTGAAATGATCACCTGCCCACACCTCCACAGAATCCAGCCCAGCACGCTCCAGCCGCGATGGCGAGACCTCTCTAGCGAGATTCACGGAACAGCTGTGTGGTTTATCCGGAAACGGTGGCGATCGCCCGCTTTCTCGCCAGCCACAGCACTCCGAAGGCGAACACCGACAGCTGCACCACGGTCCCCGCCAGCGACTGCCACGGCACCGCGCCCTGCCGCAACGCGTCGTCCAGGTCGCCCGCGGCCGCGCTGATGGCGAAGGCCAGCGTGTTGTTCACCACGTGCATGGCGATCGGCGCCTCCAGCCCGCCCGTGCGCACCGCGAGCCACCCCATCAGCACCCCGAAGCTGAAGACGTCGAGGATGCCCCAGTCGGTGTAGGCGTGCAGCGCGGCGAAGCCGGCCGAACCCAGCACGATGCCCGGCCACGGCGAGCGGATGTAGGCGCCGAAGGCCTGCAGGAGCCAGCCGCGGAAGATGTACTCCTCGGCCGCCGCCTGGAAGGGCACCAGCAGCACGATCACCACCAGCGCGGGCAGGAAACCGCTCCATCCCTTCCAGCCGAGCAGTTCGGAGGTGTTCTCGCCGGTCGCCACATAGGCCGCCCACAGCGCCGCCTGGCCGAGCACCAGCGCCACGACGCCGATGCCGGCGCACTCCATCAGCCACCGCCACCGCAGCCTGCCCATGACCGAGGAGAGCGTGCCCGGCCTCCTGCGCTGGATCACCGCGACCGTGCCGTAGACCAGCGGGAGCACGGCCGCGATCGACAGCAGCGTCACCGTCAGGCTGAACACCGGATCGCCGAACAGCTGCTCCTGCGTCATCGGCGCGGGAATGCCCGCGATCGTCGCGACGATCGCGCCCGCCACCACGACGAACACCGCCATGCCGAAGAAGGCCAGCGCCACGAGCAGCGTGCCGACGACCTGCCGCCACCAGGCGTTCAGCGGGTTCCTCGCCAGGTGGTCGTAGCGGGCGCCGGGCGGGGCCTGCACGAACCACGAGGGACGGGGAGCCGGCGCGCCGTACGGGCCCTGCGCGTAGGGACCCGGCTGGTACGGCGGCTGCTGACCCGGCGGCGGCGCGCCGTACGGCGGTCGGGCCTGAGGCGGCGGGCCGTACGCCGGTTGCCGGCCCAGGGGCGGCGGGCCGTTCGGGGTGGGCGGCTGGTTGTCGTGCATCCCCTCATTCTGGCCGCCCGGATGCGCATTAGTTCACAGACAGCCGCGCGGAAAGAGCGGATGCTCGGGCTGAGACCATCCGAACTCCGGGAGCAGTCATGTCAAGGCTCGGGCCGTTCTTCACCCTTGCGGCGGGCGCCGCGCTGGCCGCGGGACTGGGCGTGGCCAGCGTCACGTCGGCGCCCCAGGCCGTCACCGCCACCTCCTCCGCCGACGCGTCCACCGCGTCCACCGACGCCACCTCACCGCCGGTCGCCGAGGCCACCACCTCCGTGACGCCCGCGCCCGCCAAGACCGCGAAAGCGGCCGCGAAGGCCGACTACGCGGGCAGGGTGCGCGGCAACGGCGGCCTCGTCGCCGTCTCCATCAGGGACGGCAAGGCCGTCGGGTACTTCTGCGACGGAAAGACCGAGGCCTGGTTCGCCGGCAAGGCGGGCGACGGCGAGGTGACGCTGAAGGGCTTCGGCGGCGCCACGCTCTCGGCCTCCCTCGGCGGCGGCAAGGCCACCGGCGAGCTGGCGCTCGGCGGGAAGCGCTGGGACTTCACCGCGCCCACCGTCAAGAAGCCCTCAGGCCTCTACCGCGCCACCGCGCTCGTGCGCGGCGCCCGCTACCGGGCCGGCTGGATCGTCCTGCCCCGCCCGGACGGCAACGGCTTCGTCCAGGTCGGCGCCATGGTGAAGGACGGCGGGCCGGTACCGGTTCCGACGATCACCCCTGGCTCGCCGGTCACCATCGACGGCGACACCGTCGCACCCAAGGACGTCGACGCATTCATCGAGGAGATGTCATGACCATCGCCACCGACAGACGCTCCGCCACCGGCCTGCTGACGCCGCTGCTGGCAGGCGCTCTCGTCATGGTCGCGCTCGGCGTGTACGGCAGGGTCCACACACCCACCGGGTTCGCGGTGGGCCCGGGAGGGTTCAGCGGGGCGCTGCCCATGAAGTCCTGGCTGACGACCGGCGCCTTCGTGCTGGCCTTCGTCCAGGTCGTCTCGGCGCTGTCGATGTGGGGCAAGATCGGCGTCCGCATCCCCGCCTGGGTGCACAGGTGGTCGGGCAGGGTGGCGTTCGTGCTCACCATCCCTGTCGCCTTCCACTGCCTCTACGCGCTGGGACTGCAGTACGACGTGCCACGAGTGCTGGTGCACTCGCTGCTCGGCTGCTTCTTCTACGGTGTGTTCACGGCGAAGATGCTCGCGCTGCCCCGCAAGGGACTGCCGGGCTGGACGCTTCCCCTCCTGGGCGGCGGCCTCTTCGCCGCGCTGGTCGGGCTCTGGCTGACCTCGTCGCTGTGGTTCTTCACCACGATTGGCGTGCGGTTGTGAGCAGGCTCGGGGACCGCCGTCCCCGGCGGGCTCAGGCGCCGGGGGTGAAGGTCGTCGTGCGCGTCATCCCGGCGGCGCGCCCCTTGGCCGACACCACCAGCGCCATCTTCCGCGACGCCTCGTCGATCATCTCGTCACCCAGCATCACCGCGCCCCGCCGTTCGACGGTCGTGTAGTACTCATACGCCTCGAGGATCAGCTCGGCGTGGTCGAAGTCCTCCTGGGACGGCGAGAACACCTCGTTGGCCGCCTCCACCTGGGAGGGATGCAGCACCCATTTCCCGTCGAAACCCAGCGCCGCCGCCCTGCGGGCCACCCTCCTGTACCCCTCGACGTCCTTGATCTGCAGGTACGGCCCGTCGATCACCTGGAGGTCGTGGGTGCGCGCCGCCATGAGCAGCCGCATGAGGATGTAGTGGTAGGCGTCGCCCTCGGTGTAGCCGGGCGGCTGCTCCCCCACCACGAGCGTGCGCATGTTGATCGAGGCCATGAAGTCGGCGGGGCCGAACACCAGCGTCTCGAGGCGCGGCGACGACCCCGCGATGGCGTCGGCGTTCACCAGCCCCCGCGCGTTCTCGATCTGCGCCTCGATGGCGATGCGCCCCGCCTCGAAGCCCATGGTCCGCTCGATCTGGGTGAGCAGCGTGTCGAGCCAGATCACCTGGGTGGGATCCTGCACCTTCGGCAGCATCACGCAGTCGAGGAACTCGCCCGCGCCCTCGACCACCTCGATCACGTCGCGGTAGGTCCACTGCGTGGTCAGGTCGTTGACCCTGACGACGCGCACCTTGCCGCTCCAGTCGCCCTCGCGCAGGGCGGAGACGATGTTCTTGCGCGCCTCCTCCTTGGCCAGCGGCGCGACGGAGTCCTCGAGGTCGAGGAAGACCTCGTCGGCGGGCAGGGTCTGAGCCTTCTCCAGGAAGCGCGGGTTGGATCCGGGGACCGCGAGGCACGAACGGCGTGAGCGCATGCCCAAAAGCTAGCGCGCGGCCCCCGCGCCGCGACAGCGCGCCCTCTTCTGTCGCCGCCATGATGGCGACGGTCAGGTGGAAGTCCGGGCGGTCCCTGGTGCGCTCGACGGCGAGCTTTCCAGCCCCATCTCTTCGGCCCAGCGCCTGTTGCCGTCCATCACCAGCGCGACGTGGCGAGGAAGCGGTCCCCTGCGCAGAAGGGAGCGCAGATGCCTGGTGTACAGGGCGTAGAGCACACCCGCACGATAGTCGGGACGGCGGCGCGGTGCGGCATGCTGGAGGCCGGCGCGGGCGAGCAGGGAGGAGACGAGGGTGAGCGTGATCGAGGAGGGCGCGAAGAAGTCGGGCATCCTGTGGCTGCATCTGGACCGCCCCAGGCTCGCGTGGCACGTCTGGCACGAAGGGGCGATCTACCTCGTGACCGGCGGCGAGGAGCAGGACCTTCCTGGTCTGGTCGGGCGCGACAGCGTGCGGGTGACGCTGAGGAGCAAGGACAACGGGGCCGAACTGGTGGCCTTCGACGCGCGGGTCGAGGTCGTCGACCAGGCCGCCGCCGCCGACGCGGTGGCCGCGCTGGCCAAGGAGCGGCTGAACGCCAGGGACGCCGCGCGCCTGACCGACCGTTGGTCCGTTTCGTCCGCTGTGGTGCGCCTTACCCCGTAGGGTGCATCGGGTGCAGAATGTTCAGCCGCTCCTTGCTCACGAGGCCGCCCGCATGGGCGACTACGAGCTGCTCGGCCGCCTGGGAGAAGGCGGTCAAGGGGTCGTCTACCTCGGCAGGTCCGCCTCGGGCGAGCTCGTGGCGGTCAAGATGCTGCATGCCAGGTTCTCCGGCGACCCCGCCGCGCGCGACCGTTTCCTGAAGGAGGTCGCGGCGGCCAGGAGGGTGGCCGAATTCTCGACCGCGCGCGTGCTGGACGCCTCGACCGACGGGGACAGGCCGTACATCGTCAGTGAGTACGTCGAGGGCGTCTCCCTCGACCAGCTCGTCAGGGAGAGCGGCCCGCGCCTCTCGGGGGCGCTGGAGCGGCTGGGAGTGGGCACCATGGCGGCGCTGGCCGCCATCCACCGCGCGGGGGTCGTGCACCGCGACTTCAAGCCGAGCAACGTGCTGCTGGGCCTCGACGGGGCGAGGGTCATCGACTTCGGCATCGCCAAGGCGCTCGACGCCACGACGGCCAGCGCGAGCGGGCTGATCGGCACGCCCGCCTACATGTCGCCCGAGCAGATCTCGGGTGAGACGGTGGGGCCGCCGTCCGACCTGTTCGCCTGGGCGGTGACCATGGTGTTCGCGGCCACGGGCCGTCCCGCGTTCGGCGGCGACAGCGTTCCCGCGATCTTCCACAGGATCCTGACCAAGGAGCCCGACCTGCCCGAGCTCAGCGAGCCGCTCGGCTCGCTGGTGGCGGCCTGCCTGGCCAAGGACCCCTCCGCGCGCCCGACGGCCGCCGAGGCCCTGCTGCGCCTCGTGGGGCACGCCCCCGTGGCGCACGCGCCCGGAACACCGCCTGAGCCGCAGGCCTTCCCCGCCGATCACGTCGACGACCTCGAACGGCCTGACAGCGACACCGCCGAGCAGGACGTCGCGCCCACCGATCCGGCCATCCCGCCTGCGGCTCCCATGAGGCCCACCAGCATCATGCCCGTGGACCCGATCCTGCCCGAGGACCAGGGCCTGCCCGCGGACACGATCCTGCCCGAGCAGCGGCCGGCCAAGCCGGCGAGGCGCGGACGGCTGCGCCCCGCGCTGCTGCTCGTGGCCGCGATGGCGCTCGCCGCCTCGGTGACGGCCGCCGTCATACTCCCGCAGCTCGCAGGGGCCCCCTACAACCAGGGGCAGAACGTCGGGAACATCCCCGCCGATGTGGGAGAGTCCGATCCGCCCGTCACCGGTGAGTCCGTCAGGGCCAGGCCGAAGGCGGGCGTGAACCTGCCCGCGCTGGAGGGTCAGCACGTCGACGAGGCGATCGCCCAGCTGAAGAGCCTCGGGCTGCAGGCCAAGGTGAAGCACCGCGCCGACGAGTCGTTCGAGGCCGACTACGTGATCTCCACCTCCCCAGGCCCGGGCAGGCTCGCCAAGGGAAGTGTGGTGACGCTCTACGTCTCCTCAGGCCCGCAGGAGGAGGAGCCCACCCCCACACCCTCCGAAGAGTCCACCCCCGGCCCTGGCGACCCGAGCGCCGAGCCCACCGAGGAGCCGATGCCCACGGCCACGCCGACGGACACGGCCACCGAGGAAACCGTCTCGCCCGAGCCCGACCCCGAGCCGACGGAGCTCAAGGGCGGCTGAGCCGCTCAGATCCTGCTGAGCTCACGCGCGGGCTCGGCCACGGGTTTGGCGGTCGCGGTCTGCGCGAGCAGCGCCCCGCTGATCACGATCAGCCCGCCGATGATCTGGAAGAGGCCGAGCGCCTCACCGAGCAGGGCCCATGCCACCACGGCGCCGCCGATGACCTCCAGCGAGGCCACCGTGGCGCCCACCGCGGCCGACAGCCTGCGCACCGCGTTGACACCCAGGATGTAGGCGACGACGGTCGCCACGACCACCATCCACAGGTACGCGCCGAGCACCGGCAGCGTGTGCCCGCCCAGCGTGGCCTCGGTCGTGAACGCCTCCCACGGGATGTTCCACGGCTGCGAGAACGGCAGCAGCACGACGGCCGCGCCGATCATGCCCCACGCGATCAGGCCGAGCGGGTCGACGTCGTCGCCGAAACTGTCGCTCATCAGGAAGTATCCCGCGCAGCAGGCGCCCGCCGCCAGGCCGAGGAGCAGGCCGAGCAGGTCGATCCGCAGGCCCTGCCAGGCCTCCACGACGATGGCGAGCCCCGCGACGGCGACCACAGCCCCGACGAACGCGGCCCGCGGCAGCCGTACCTTGCGGACGAAACGGACCCACAGGACCACCATCACCGGCGCCATGAACTCGAGCAGCAGGGCGATGCCCACCGGCAGCCTGGTGATGGCCACGAAGTAGAGCGCCTGCACGCCCGCCACCGCCATCACCGCGTAGGCCCCGAAGAACGGCAGACGTGAGCGCGGGATGCGCAACGCGCGCGGCTTCACCACCACCAGGACGGCCAGCAGCAGCAACCCCGCGCCCGCCATCCGGGCCCACACCGACTCCAGCGGGGCCAGTCCGGCCTCGCCGAGAAACTTCGCCATCGGCCCCGAGAACGCGAAACACCACGCGGAGACGAAGGCGATCGCCAATCCTGTGTACCTCATATGTCACCACCATGATAGGGGTTTGATACTTACATGCCAGTCGTAGCGGAGGCAACGTCCGATGCCCGGTTACGCTGCCAATGTGAGGATCTTCGTTGCCCGTCTGGCGGGGACCGCGGTCTTCGATCCCGCGGGCGACCAGATCGGCCGCATCAGGGACATCGTGGCGGGGGTGCGCCCGGGCCAGCCGCCGCGCGTCCACGGCATGGTCGTGGAGATCCAGCCCCGTCGCAGGGTCTTCCTGCCCATCACCCGGGTGCGGGGCATCGAGGCGGGCGCGGTCGTCTTCACCGGGCGGCTGAACATGCGCAGGTTCGAGCAGCGCGCCACGGAGACCCTCGTCCTCGGCCAGATGCTCGACCTGACCGTCGAGGTCGACGGCGAAGCCATGATCGTCTACGACCTGGCCATCGAGGAGGTTCGGCCCGCCATCTGGCAGATCACCAAGGTGGCCGTCGTCAAGAAGAGGCGACGCGACCCGAGGATCGTCGACTGGCGAGAGGTGTCGGGCCTCGACACCCTCCAGCAGGACCAGGGGGCGGCCGGCCTCATCGCCGCCTTCGAGTCGATGCGCGCGGCCGACCTGGCCAGCGCCCTGCACGCGCTGCCCGACAAGCGCAAGATCGAAGTCGCCGCGGCCCTCGACGACGTCCGCCTCGCCGACGTGCTCGAGGAGCTGCCGCTGAGCGACCAGATGGGCATCCTGGGCACGCTCGCCCCCGAGAGGGCCGCCGACGTGCTGGAGGAGATGGGCCCGGACGACGCCGCCGACCTGCTCCAGGACCTTCCCGACGAGCAGTCGGCGCGGCTGCTGGCGCTGATGGAGCCGAGAGAGGCCGCGCCCGTCAAGCGCCTGCTGACCTACGACGAGAAGACCGCGGGCGGCATGATGACCACCGAGCCCGTGATCCTGCCGCCCAGCGCCACGATCGCCGAGGCGCTCGCGCAGATCAGGCAGAAGGACCTGCCGCCCGCCGTGGCCGCCCAGGTCTACGTCACCCGCGCGCCCAACGAGACGCCCACCGGCACCTACCTCGGCGTGACCCACTTCCAGCGGCTGCTGCGCGATCCGCCCTCCACGCTGCTGGGAGCGGTGATCGACGCCTCGCTCGACCCGATCAGGCCCGACCTGCCGCTGCCCGAGGTCACCGCCTACCTGGCGACCTACAACCTCGTCGCGGCGCCCGTGGTCGACGAGCTCGGCCAGCTGGTCGGGGCGGTCACCGTCGACGACGTCCTGGACCACCTGCTCCCCGAGGGGTGGCGCGATGGCGGCTGACCGGCTCGACCAGCCGCGTGAGCTGAGGCGCAGCTTCCGTCCCCACTACGACCCCGAGGCGTTCGGGCGGCTGTCGGAGGAGATCGCCCGCTTCCTCGGCACCGCGCGGTTCCTGGTCTACATGACGTGCTTCGTGGCGATCTGGATCAGCTGGAACGTGCTCTCGCCCGCCCACCTGCGCTTCGACCCCTATCCGTTCATCTTCCTCACGCTCATGCTCTCGCTGCAGGCCTCCTATGCCGCACCGCTGATCCTGCTGGCGCAGAACCGCCAGGACGACCGCGACCGCGTGACGTACGAGCAGGACAGGCTGACCAGCGAGCGCAACCAGGCTGACATCGAGTACCTCACCCGCGAGATCGCGGGCCTGCGCCTGTCCATGGGCGAGCTGGCCACCCGTGATTTCCTGCGCTCGGAGCTGCAGCGGTTCAACGAGGAGCGACCAGAAGCTTCGTGAGCATCGCCGTGCACCGCTCGAGCTCCTCGGGCTCCAGCACGTCGAGGAACTGCGCGCGGATGCCGCGCAGATAGGTGGGGGTGGCCTCGACGAGCCTGGCCTCACCGGGGCCGGTCAGCACCGCGTACAGGCCGCGTGCGTGGTCGGCGCAGGCCTCGCGCTGCACCAGGCCGTCGCGCTGCAGGCGGTCGATGAGCCTGGTCAGGCCGCTGCGCGAGAGCAGCACCCGGTCGGCGAGGTCGTTCATCCGCAACCGCCCGTGCGCCTCGCTCAGCTGCTGCAGGACGTCGTACGAGGCCAGCGCGAGGTCGTGGGCGGCCAGCAGTTCGGCCTCCAGACGGCGGGTGATGCGCACCTGAGCCCGCTGCATCATCCGCCAGACCGCCGACTCCTCAGGCGAGATCCCCACCATGCGAAGAATCCTAGAGGCCCCGGCGTTCGGCATAGGCGGTCTGGGTTCATACCATGGACCCATGGCACCTTCCCCGGAACAGGTGACAGCCGCACTCGCAACGGTCAACGACCCCGAGATCCGCCGGCCGATCACCGACCTTGACATGGTCAAGAGCATCGACATCTCTCCCTCGGGCGAGATCGTCGTCGGCATCTACCTGACGGTGGCGGGGTGTCCGTTGAAAGACACGATCACCCGTGACGTCACCGCCGCCGTCTCCGCGCTCGACGGCGTCACTGGTGTGCGCGTCGACCTCGACGTGATGAGCCAGGAGCAGCGCAAGACCCTGCAGACGAAGCTGCGCGGCAACCGCGCCCCAGAGAAGGAGATTCCCTTCAACCTGCCGGGGTCGCTGACCCGCGTCTTCGCGGTGGCCAGCGGCAAGGGCGGCGTCGGCAAGTCGTCGGTCACCGTCAACCTGGCCGCCTCCATGGCCTCGCAGGGCCTGAAGGTCGGCATCGTCGACGCCGACATCTACGGGCACAGCATCCCGCGCATGCTGGGCGCCGCCGAGCGTCCCACCAAGGTCGAGGACATGATCATGCCGCCGGTGGCGCATGACATCAAGGTCATCTCGGTCGGCATGTTCAAGCCTGAGGGCAACTCGGCCGTGGTGTGGCGGGGGCCGATGCTCGACCGCGCCCTGCACCAGTTCCTCGCCGACGTCTACTGGGGCGACCTCGACGTCCTCCTGCTCGACCTGCCGCCGGGCACCGGCGACATCGCCATCTCGGTGGCGCAGCGCCTGCCCTCCGCCGAGCTGCTGGTCGTCACCACCCCGCAGATGGCCGCGGCCGAGGTGGCCGAGCGCGCGGGCTCCATCGCCGCGCAGACCCACCAGCAGATCGCCGGCGTCATCGAGAACATGGCGTGGCTGCCCTGCCCCCACTGCGACGAGAAGATCAACGTTTTCGGCGAGGGCGGCGGTCAGACGGTCGCCGACGCGCTGACCCGCACCCTCGGCACGAGGGTTCCGCTGCTGGGCCAGGTGCCGCTCGACACGCGCCTGCGCGAGGGCGGCGACGAGGGCAAGCCCCTCGTGCTCACCGACCCCGACGCTCCCGCCGCCGCCGAGCTGCGCCGCATCGCCGGGTCGCTGTCCAAGCGCTCGTCGAGCCTGAAGGGCCGTTCACTCGGACTGTCGCCCACTCCCAAGTGACGGGCTGAGCCACCGTGGTCACCGTTCGCCGCCCGGCGGCGACGGTGGCCACCGTCATGCCGGGGTCAGGTCGCTTCGGGGTCGTACGGAGGGATCTCGCCGAAACCCAGCTCGGAGACCGGCTCGGGAACCGAGGCGACCGGCTCCAGGGTGGCCGACGTGGGCGTGGCGTTCCAGGAGTCCTCGACGTCGTCGAGCAGGTGCTTGCGCACGAAGTTCTTCGGGTTGAGGTCCGCGGGGTCGAAGTCCGAGAACTCGGGGCCGAGCCCCGAGCGCAGATCGTCCCTGGCGTTGGTGGCCATGCGGCGGAGGTTGCGCAGCGTCCTACCCGCCTGGGCGGCCGCCTGCGGCAGCCTGTCCGGCCCGAAGACCAGCAGCGCGATGACGACGAGCGCCCCGACCTCCATCCAACCGAGTCCGAACACCGCAAGCTCCTACCACTGTGCAACCGGTTCCGGGGACAACCCCGGCCAGTTCCAGACTAAGGGCTCGCCCGGGCGATGAGACACCCAACCCGGACGAGCCCGTCGGATCACGAAGGCCTGGGAGTGGGCTCCGCCTCGGCGGTGACCGTCAGCGAGGCCATCCGCTCCTCGGTTCCCCGCTTGTACTTGATCGCTATCTTCGTGCCCGGCGACTTGCTCCGGATGAGCGAGATGAGCTCGGTGCTGTCCTGGATGCGCAGGCCGTTGAGCTCCAGGATGATGTCGCCCGGCTTGAGGCCCGCCTTGCCCGCGGGGCCGTCGGAGTCGACGGGCTGACGGCCCTGCGCGGGCTCCGTGGCGATGCGCACGCCCTCTCCGCGGTAGCGCGAGTCGAGGACGATGCCGATCTTGACCCGCTTGGCCGCGCCGGTGGTGATGATCTCCTCGGCGACCCGCCTGGCCTGGTTGATCGGGATGGCGAAGCCGAGGCCGATGCTTCCGCTCTGGCTGGAGATCGCCCTGCTGAGCGTGGCGATCGCGGAGTTGACGCCGACGACCTCACCCTTGGCGTTGACCAGCGGGCCACCCGAGTTGCCAGGGTTGATGGCCGCGTCGGTCTGGATCGCGCTGATGTAGGCGGGGTCGGGATCGTTGTCCTCGCCCGCGACGACCGGCCTGTTGAGCGAGCTCACGATGCCGGTCGTGACGGTGCCCGTCAGGCCGAG
This sequence comes from Nonomuraea recticatena, assembly GCF_039533245.1. NCBI lineage: Bacteria > Bacillati > Actinomycetota > Actinomycetes > Streptosporangiales > Streptosporangiaceae > Nonomuraea > Nonomuraea recticatena. The sequence continues at coordinate 90,092 of NZ_BAAATE010000004.1, forward strand.
CGGCGAGCCGATCGCGATCACCGGGTCGCCGACCACGACCTGGTCGGAGTTGCCGAGCGTGATCTCCGGCGTGCCGAAGGTCTCCTCGGGCTTGACCACGGCCAGGTCGGAGCCGGGATCGCGGCCGACGATGCGGGCGGTGGTGGACTTGCGGTTGTTGAACACGATCTTGATGTCGCCACCCTGGGCGGCCAGCGCGACCACGTGGTTGTTGGTGACCACGTAGCCTCCCTTGATCAGGAAGCCCGAGCCCGTGCCCGCGTCGCTCGCGCCCTCGACCTCGAGGGAGACCACGCCGGGCAGCACCCGCGAGGCCACTCCCGCGACCGACTCCGGCGGCCTGCTGGTGTCGCCCGTGGGCGCGGGACCGAGGGAGTAGGAGGGGTCGGTGGACGAGGCGCTCGGCCTGGTGAGCAGATAGGTGCCCACGCTGCCCATCACGGAGGCCAGCAGCGCGATCACCACGCCCAGCGCGACGAGCACGCCCGTGTTCGGCCCCCTGCGACCGTGGCTCGGCGACCCTTCGGCGGGCGGAGGGGGAGGCCCCCAGCCCGGTCCCATGCCGACCGCCGCGCCGGGAGGCGGAGGCGGAGGCGCGGAGGGAGGCCCGTAGTCGGGGCCGCTGTGGACCGCGGTGTCACCGGAGGGGCGTCCCGAGGGGTCGCCCCAGCCCGAGCCGTACGGCTGGGGCCGCTGCTCGGAGGCGTTCCATCCGAGCTGCTCGGTCCGCGCGCTCTCCCACCCGTCGTTGGCAGGCAGGAACTCCGGCCTCCCCTGGGGCTCGGAGAGGTCCGACGGCGTGCGTCCGTCCGTCGGGCGCGTCTCGTCGGTCATCTACTCTCACCACTCCTAGATCGGACACCGCAATCTTTACCCGCGCGATGTACGAGAGACGTAAAGCGAGCGTCAAGCGAACGGGTTGACCCAGGAAAGCACACGGTCGGCGCCCCGGGCGAACCGATCCCAGAAGCCCGGATCCGCCTCGTGCGGCAGCCCGAGGACCGCGGCCGCTGCCACGTCCGCGGGCGCGTCGGCGAAGACGGTGTAGACATGACCCCCACTAGCCCAGATCATTTCCAGCCCGGCAGAATCCCGGATCCAGATCGTATGCCCGTCGCGACGCTGGCTACGCCAGCCCGCCAGTCGCTCCTCGTCCAGGTTGCCGCGCTGGATGAACACCGACACAACGGACACACCATCCGAGTATCCCAGCTTCAGGTAGCCGCCGCTCTCGGCGGCGTTGGCCAACTCGAGGCCGCCCGGCAGGATGGCGGGGAACGTCCACCCGCGTGATCTGAGCGCGGCGACGGCCTCGGAGCTGAGCCTGCCGCCGGAGGAGACGTGCGCGAGCGGGCGGGAGGTGGCGATCGTCACCTCGACGAAGGCCTCGCCCCTGACGATCCTGCCCTGGCCGTCGAGGACCTCCCTGCGCAACGGGATCCCGCTCGCGGAGTCGATCCAGTAGCGGGCGGCCACCTTCCCGTCGTGCCGCAGCGCCTCGACCAGGCGGGCCGCCCTGCCGCAGACGCTGCCGCCGCCCGACTCGACCACCCGGTAGTTGGCGCCGAGGGCGCGCAGCATGCCGTCAGAGGGGGCGAGCATGCCCCCTGCGGGAGCGCCGGGGTCGGCCGCGCGGGAGTCGATGGTCATGCCCGTGCCGGGCGCGTTGCGCACGGCCAGCACCGCGCCCGAGGTGGTGAACATCGTGCCTGAGTACGGCTGGGCCCTCGCCGCCGTCGCCGACTGCCTCAACAGCGGCAGGCCTGTGTCCTCGTTCTCCGAGTCGTCGGGCACGGCGACCGCCGTGCCCTGCAGGCCCAGCGCCATCACCAGCGCCAGCGCGAGGACGGCCAGCAGCCGGCTCACGGAGTGGCGGAGGGCGGGTTGCTGTAGGGCACCGTGGTCTTGTGGACCTGCTTGAACACCTCGACGGGAGGTGCGACCGACGGACCCGGGTCCTGGCCCGCGACGACGAACAGCGAACCGAGCGCGACCGCGGCCGACACGACGCCTACGGCCACATAGGCCGGACGCCTGCGGGACCGTCCGGGCCCCGCCGAGCCGCCCAGGAAACCCCGAGGCCGGTTGTCCGGCGGGGCGATGCTGCGCGGACCTGGAAGCGGGACGCCGCCGAAGGTCGGAAAGGGCCGCTCCCTAGGCGGCACCGGGTCACCTGGCTCACCCATCCGCAGCAGCGACATGGTGAGGTCGGCGGGCATCGAGGGCCCGTCGAGCGAGCGCAGGCGCGACTTCAGCGCCCGCGTCGCCTCCACCTCCCGCCTGCACTCGGCGCAGAAGGCCAGATGGGCAAGGGCGCGCTCACGCTCGGCGTGGCGCAGCTCACCGTCGACCAGCGCCGAAAGGCGCTCTCCAAGATGGGACATATCAGACTTCCTCCCCACGGGACACGGTCGGGGGGAGTTCAGGGCTGCGCGGCGCGCGATGGTCGAGCGCCTCTCGCAACTGTGCCCGGCCACGATGAATCCGGCTGCGGACTGTGCCCAGCTTCACGCCGAGTGTGGCCGCGATCTCCTCATACGACAGGCCCTCGATGTCACACAGCACCACCGCGGCCCTGAACTCGGGCGCGAGCGCGTCGAGCGCGGCCTGGATGTCAGGCTCGAGGTGCGCGTCGTCCCACGCCTGGGCCGGAGAGGGCTCCCTGCCGCTCAGCCGCTCGGCGGCGTCGTCGGCCAGGCCCTCGAAGCGGATGCGCTGCTTCCTGCGCGCCGTGTCGAGGAACAGGTTCGTCGTGATCCTGTGCAGCCAGCCCTCGAAGGTGCCGGGTGTGTAGCTCGACAGGGACCGGAAGACCCGGACGAAGACCTCCTGAGTGAGGTCCTCCGCGTCGTGAACGTTGCCGGTCAGCCTGTAGGCCAGCCGATACACGCGTGCGGAGTGTGTCCGCACCACTTCCTCCCAGGTGGGAGGGGTCCATTCAGACACATCTGACACGCGAGAATCAGCCTGGTGGTCGCTACCTTCCACCAGCACTCCTCTCCTTGGGACCACCGTCGCTACCGCCATAGTGCCTGGTTTCGTCCCTTCGTGCGCACTGCCTGCCTTCAGGACCGGCAAAGCCCGTTTAAACCTGCAACGCGTTGGGCGCGACCAGAGTTCCCGTCCCGGCGTGTCTCCCCTAGGCTGCGATCGGTGACCAATTGCACGGAAGTGGGGAGGAGAGGCCGATGACCAGCCCGGTAGAGGCCACTCTGGCCTATGCGGAGCAGTTCCATCACGAGGATGAGATTCTGCACGCGGCGCGGCAGCGCGGCCAGGAGATGGGCGCGCCGCCCATCCTTCCCGGAGGCGGCGCCGCGCTGTGCTTCCTCGCCACGGCGCTCAACGCGCGCGCCGTCGTGGAGATCGGCACGGGGTGCGGCGTCTCGGGGCTGTGGCTGCTGCGCGGCATGCGCGCCGACGGCACGCTGACCAGCGTCGACGTCGAGCCCGAGCACCAGCGCCTGGCGCGACAGACGTTCGCCGACGCCGGTTTCTCCGGCGGGCGGATCCGCCTGATCACCGGGCGCGCGCTCGACGTGCTCCCCAGGCTGTCCGACGGCGGCTACGACCTGGTCTTCGCCGACGCGGCCAAGCAGGAGTACGCCGACTACCTGGCCGAGTCGGTGCGGCTGCTGCGGGTGGGCGGGATCGTGGCCTTCGACAACGCGCTGTGGCACAACAGGGTGGCCGACCCCTCCCAGCGCGACCCCGACACGGTCGCGGTGCGGGAGCTGGGCAAGCTCGTGCAGGCCGACGACCGCCTGAGGCCGCTCATGATGCCGCTGGGCGACGGACTGCTGGCCGCCGTCAAGATCTCCGCCTGAGGCCCCGCAGGGCCCCAGGCGGCAGGCTCAGCGGCGGGTGAGCCAGTCGAGCAGCACGCGGACGCCGAAGCCCGTGGCGCCCTTGGACAGGGTGCCCTCGTCCACGGTGCTCCTGCCGACCCCTGCGATGTCGAGGTGGGCCCAGGGCCGCTTGCCGGTGAACTCCCGCAGGAACAGCGCCGCCGTGATCGATCCCGCTCCGAAGCGCCCGCCGAGATCGGCGTTCTGCATGTCGGCGATCGGCGAGTCGAGCGCGGGACGGTAGTCGTCGATCAGCGGCATCCGCCACAGCCTGTCGTCGGTGGCCTCCCCCGCCGAGATAAGCGCCCGCGCCAGCTCGTCGTCGGTGGCGTAGACGGCGCCGATGTTGCGGCCAAGCGCGACGCTGATCGCCCCGGTGAGGGTGGCGATGTCGATCATCGCGTCGGGCTCGAGCACGGCGTCGGCGTAGGCCAGGGCGTCGGCGAGGACCAGCCGCCCCTCGGCGTCGGTGTTGGTCACCTCGACCGTGGTGCCGCTGTAGTGGGTGATGACGTCACCGGGCCGCTGGGCCGTGCCCGAGGGCATGTTCTCGGCCGCGGCCACCAGCCCCGTCACGCGCACGGGAGAGCCGAGCGCGGCCAGCGCGCCCATGACCGCGATCACGACGGCGCCGCCCGCCATGTCGGTCTTCTGGGTCTTCATGTTGTCGGTCGGCTTGAGCGACAGGCCGCCGGAGTCGAACGTGATGCCCTTGCCGACCAGCACCACGTGCTCGTCGTAGGAGTCGGGGATGTAGGAGAGCTGGATGAGGCGGGGCGGGTGGACCGAGCCCTGCCCGACGGCGAGGATGCCGCCGAACCCTTCGGCCCTGAGCGCCTCCTCGTCCCACACCTTCACCTCGAGCCCGTCGGCCGCGGCCTGGTCGGCCAGCCATGAGGGGGTCTTGGTCGAGGCCGGGGTGTTGGCCAGGTCGCGGGCCACGGCGACGGCCTGCGCGACGCTCTCGCCGCGCCGTACGGCCGACTCGTCGGCGCCGACGAAGGTGAGGGCGGCGACGGGCGGCTTGCCCTGAGGTGCGCCGATCTTGAAGGTGTAGGCCGCGAGGAGCGCGGCCTCGGCGAAGACGGCGATGTCGCCGTCGGGCACCACGACCGTCAGCTCGGGCCTGCCCTTGGCCCTGCGGGTGAGCGCGGAGGCCGCCTTGCGCAGGGCGCGGGGGGAGCCGTCGCCCACGCCGTAGAGCAGCAGCCCGCCCACCGAGTCGCCGCGAGAGACGGGCACCTCGACGATCTCGCCTGCCTCCCCCTTGGCGGCGTGGTGCGCCATCAGGGCCGCCGCCGGTACCGGCAGCTCGACCCGCGGGTTCAGACCCGAGTCGTACGGCACCGCGAGCAGTGCGGTGTCCGAGGGTGCCTCGGGGAGCACAGACGCTGTCGTCTGGATGGGCACGGGAGAATCTCCAAACGTGATCGGCCCCGGCGGGGAGGACGCCAGGGCCGTTCGATCAGGTAGTTGAGCCGGCGTCAGCCGACAACGTTCTTCAGCGCTTCGCCGAGCGCCTTCGCCTCGTCGGCCGAAATCTCCACGACGAGCCGGCCGCCACCCTCGAGCGGGACCCGCATGACAATGCCGCGCCCTTCCTTGGTGACCTCCAGCGGACCATCACCGGTCCGCGGCTTCATCGCCGCCATGCGTGTATCCCTTCCTGCCATGGACTCCGCGGTTGCGATCAACGACCGCCCCGGTGGGTGGCCGACGCATTCACGTCTTCTGTGATGTCCTATTCTCCCGCATCGGAGTGCCAAATGGGTAACGATCTCCTCCCAGCATCCGTTGTCCAGGGTCGCGAAGACGGCCAAACTGGTGCTCGTGAACGCACGCGCGGCGCTGTTCGACCTCTACGGGGACCATCTGCGCTCCCGCGGGGGAAAGGCCTCTGTCGCCGCCCTGGTGAGACTGCTCGCGCCCCTGGAAATCGCGGCTCCGGCCGTGCGCACAGCGGTTTCGCGGATGGTCAGGCAAGGCTGGCTGGACCGGGCCAGAATGCCCCAGGGGCCCGGCTATGTCGTCACGCCCAAGTGCGTCAGACGCTTGGACGAGGCCGCGCTGAGAATTTACCGAGCTGGAACGATCAAGTGGCACGGGCGCTGGCATCTGATCGTTCTGGAGCCGGTGAGGGAGCGGGCCAGGAGGGAGCGGCTACGCGCCGATCTGGCCTTCCTCGGCTACGCGCAGCTGTCAGAGACCACCTGGGTGGGCCCGCGCCCCTCCCCCGAGCTCGATCCACTGCTGGCCCACGAGGGCATCCGCGCCGACAGGTTCGAAGCCGTCCTCGACGGCGACCCACGCGAGCTGGTGGCGAGGGCATGGGACCTCGAGGCGATAGGCCGGGCCTACGAGCAGTGGCTGACCGACGCGCAGGAGCTGGTCGGCGGGCTGCCGGACGGCGCGCCTGACGCCCAGGTCTTCGCCATCAGGAGCAGACTGCTGCACGGCTGGCGCAACTTCCTGTTCCGCGACCCGGGGCTGCCCCCGGAGCTGCTGCCTCCGGGGTGGCCCGGAGAGAAGGCACGGGCCTTCTTCGAGCAGAAGGCCGCCCGCCTGATGCCGTCCGCCGCCGCCTTCGTCGACAAGGAGCTGTTGTGATCCGTTACGACGTCACCGAGGCCGTCGCCACCGTCACGCTGGACCGGCCTGAGGCGATGAACTCCCTGACCGTGGAGCTGAAGAGCGCCCTGATCGGCGCCCTGCGCGAGGCGGCCGACTCCGACACCGTCAGGGCCGTGCTGATCACCGGCTCGGGCCGCGCCTTCTGCGCGGGCCAGGACCTGCGCGAGCACGCGGACAACCTGGAGCAGGGCCGCGGCCTGGCGGGAACGGTGCGCGAGCACTACAACCCGCTGATCGCGCTGATCACCGGCATGGAGAAGCCGGTCGTGGCGGCGGTGAACGGCGTGGCCGCCGGCGCGGGCGCCTCCCTCGCCTACGCCTGCGACCTGCGTATCGCCTCCGAGCGGGCGAAGTTCGCGATGGCCTTCTCCGCCCTCGGGCTGGCGCCGGACTCCGGCGCCTCCTGGACCCTGCAGCGCCTGGTCGGCCAGGGCCGCGCGGCCGAGCTCCTCCTGCTTGGCGAGCCGCTGGACGCGGCCCGCGCGCTGGAGCTCGGAGTGGTCTCCAGGGTGGTGCCAGAGGACGAGCTGCTGAAGTCCGCCCACGAGCTGGCCGTACGGCTCGCGGCAGGCCCCACGAAGGCCTACGCGGCCACCAGGAGGGCGCTGCACCACGCCGCCTCCCACTCCCTGGAGGAGTCGCTGGAGCTGGAGGCCGACCTGCAGGACGCGCTGGCCGCCACGGACGACCACCTGGGCGCCACCCGGGCCTTCCTGGCCAAGCAGCGCCCCACCTTCACCGGCCGCTAGAGGAACAGCTCGACCACGGGGACCGCGACGTCGGGCCTGGTCACGGGCAGCTGCAGGATGAGCGTGTCCTCGGGCACGCCCCTGAGGTAGGCGTGACCGGGCTCGTGCGGGTCGACCTCGAGGAAGCGCACCTCCGAGGCGTCGTGCAGGAACTGGGCGTACTTCACCCTGCCCGCCAGCCCCTCCAGGTGGACGTGCTTCATCGGCCAGTTCAGCAGGTGCAGGTAGAGCCGGTCGCCGCGCTGGGTGTAGCGGCAGTCCTGGGGAGGGGTGAACTCCGACGCGCCCGCGCCGTAGATCGCCCTGCCGTGCAGCCTGGTCCACCTGCCGATCTCGCGCAGCCGCTCGACCGCGCGCGGCTCGAACTCGCCGCGCGCGTTGGGGCCGACGTTCAGCAGCATGTTGCCGCCCTTGGAGACGGTGTCGACCAGCATGCTCAGCAGCAGTTGCGGCGACTTCCAGTCGAGGTTGTCGCGGTCGTAGCCCCAGCTGCCGTTGAGCGTCTGGCACGCCTCCCACGGCACGTGGCCGGGCACCCCGCCCGGCGGCATGACCTGCTCGGGCGTCATGAAGTCGCCGCTGCCCAGATCGAGCCTGTTGTTGATCATGATGCCGGGCTGGAGCTCGCGGACCATCGCCTCCAGCTCCTCCGAGCGCCACTCGTCGCGGCCCTTCGCCCCCATGCCGCGGCCGGGATAGGAGAAGTCGAACCACATCATGTCGACGGGCCCGTAGCCGGTCAGCAGCTCACGGACCTGCCCGTGCAGGTAGTCGGCGTACTTCCCGACGTCTCGGGCACCGTCCTCCCCGAGGTCTCTCTGCGGGTGGTAGAGGTCGACAGGGAAGTCGGGGTGGTGCCAGTCGATGAGCGAGTGATAGAGCCCGATGCGCATGCCCCTGGCCCTGAAGGCGTCGAGCATCGGCCGCAACAGGTCCTTGCCGTACGGCGTCGCGGTGGCCTTGTAGCCGGTGAGCGCGGAGTCCCACAGGCAGAACCCGTCGTGGTGCTTGGTCGTGACGACCAGGTAGCGCATGCCCGCGTTCCACGCGTCGTCCGCCCAGACCTCCGGGTCGTACAGGTCGGGGTCGAAGTGGTCGAAGTAACGCTGGTAGTGCTCGTCGTCCATCCTCTCGTAGGACTTCACCCACTCGTGGCGGGCGGCGGCGGCGTAGATGCCCCAGTGGACGAAGAGGCCGAACCGCGCGTCGGTGAACCAGCTCATCTGCTCTCCAAGCGGGAGGGGGCACGGCCTGGCCGTACCCCCTCGAGGTGCGTTCCTAAGGGTGGACCGAGACTCCGGCGAGCCCGATCCTGCCAGTGCCGGTGCGCTGGACGCGCACGTACCTGGCATCGGCCGCGATCTCCACCAGGGTGGGACGAAGCGCCCTGCCCGTGAGGGGCACGCGCTTCGCGTCGGACAGGTCGGCCCTGGTGGCGACGATCACCTCGACGTCCGCGGTGGTCATCGAGGCGTCGTTCCAGATCTCGACCGAGCCGATCCGCCTGACCTCGCCGAGATCGACCTGCCACCAGGAGCCCGGCTGGCTGAGGGTCCTGGTGTCGGTCGAGGTGGAGCCGTCGACCGCGTTGGCGGCGTCGGCCGTACCGTCGGTGGAGGACTGGGTGGCGGCCCTGCCCCTGGCCAGGTCGGGCAGGAGCTGCTCGACCGTGCCGCCGGGGGCCGCGCCCGCGGCGGCCGCCACCTGGAGCGCGGCCTCGGGCAGCACTTCCAGAGCGGTGAAGTTGCCCGTCATCTGCGAGCCGCGCCCCGACAGGGCGGGGGCGGTGGTGTCCGTCCAGTTGCCCGTGGCGAGGTTCTCGATGCCGTATCCGGCCCAGTTGGAGACCCACTTGTAGCCCATGCGGGTCAGCACGTTGCCCTCGACGCGGATGTGGCTGCTCTGCTCGTCGAGGTAGACGCCGTTGCCGTCGCGCTCGGTGTTGCCGTAGGCGGAGCGGTTGACGTAGTTGCCCGAGATCACCGTGCCCGGCTGCGGCCCCTGGGTGTAGATGGCGCCGCCGTCGTGCATGTCGAAGGCGACCATCATCGCGTCGACGATCCGGTTGCCGGTGATCCTGTTGTCGCGCATCGCGGGCCGCTGCGCCTCCGGCTGGTTCCATCCCCAGCCGACCGAGATGCCGGAGTAGGGCAGCTTCTCGAGGGTGTTGTGGTCGATGGACAGCTCGCTCTCGTAGCCCGCCCACACGCCCACCGCGTCGGTGTACTCCACGCCGATGTGGGTGATGGTGTTGCGCGCCACCGTGTTGCGCTCGCCCTGCAGCTCGGCGGGCGGGTTGGGCTCGGTGTCGCCCACGTAGACCGCGCCGGAGGACAGGTCGGTGAAGGTGGAGCCGCTGACCGCGGAGTCCTTGGTGCCCTTCTCCATGATGATCCCCGCGCCGCCGAGGCGGGCGAAGGAGCTGTTCTCCACCGTGACCCGCCGCCCGCCCCGCACCACGACCGCGGCGGCGGGCTTGGTGTAGTAGCGGCCCGCGTGGTCGACGGGCCCCGTGGCGCCGGTCAGCGTGAGGCCCGCCTGCATGCCCGCGTAGCCCTCGGCGGTGTTCGGCTGCAGGTAGGCCGCGTGCTCGAAGCGCAGGCCCGAGATCTTCACGCCGCTCGCTCCCTCGATCCGCAGCAGCGTCTCGTGGGCGGGGGTGATCACGTCGCTGAGGTCCTCGCCCTGCCTGGGCAGGTAGGTGACCGTACGGCTGCCGCGGTCGTAGACGAACTCGCCTGGCTGATCGAGCAACTCCCTGGCGTTCTCGAAGTAGGAGACCTTGGTGTAGCGGCCGGAGTCGACGGTCGTGGTGTCCCACGCGGGGCCCGTGCGGTTGGTTCCGCTGGCGGAGTTGGCCCAGCACGGCTGGGCGAAGGTGATCAGGTCGCCCTCGACCCTGTCGATGGCGCAGTGGTAGTTGCGCCAGCGGATCCTGATCACCGCCTCTGCGTCGGAGGGCGCCTTCCACGCGGCGATCCCGCTCTTCACGGCGCCCGTCATGCCGGTCCTGGTCGCGTCGCAGACGCTGGAGGGGCAGGCCTCGCCGCGGGCGCGGACCGCCCGCACCCCACCGACGAACAGCTGCCTGGGGACGACGCCCTCAGGGGCCCGGGCCACCCAGAGGTCGCCCTCCTGCCGCCATCCGGTGATCGGCACGCCGCCCGACAGCACGGGTACGGCGCCGGGGGCGGCGGTCCAGGTGACGGTGTGCCCGCCAGGCCCCGAGTCGCGCCGGTCGAGGACGAGCGGCTCGGCCATCCGGTAGACGCCACCTGCCAGGCGGACCTCGATGTCGCGGTTCATGCCGCCCGCGATGGCCCCGCGTACCTTGTCCCTGGCCGTCTCGAGGGAGCAGGGGTTGTTCTCGTTGCAGGCGTGGCCCGTGGCGCCGGGCGCCGCGTGGTAGATCTTCGTGGCGGGAGCGGCCGCCTGAGCGGTGCCGGTTAAGGGCAGCGAGAGCAGGGCGGTCAGGACGAGCAGGCGCTTCATGAGATCTCCAGTGGGGGGTTCGTCTCGCCGTAGAGCCAGCCGCGAAGGAACGCGTCCAGGTCAGGGCGGTGGGTGGTCTTCACGGCGTGGGCGATGAAGTCCTCGGTGGAGGCGTTGCCGTCCTGGTGGCGCTGGACCCAGCGGCGCATGACGCGGTCGAAGTCGCGCTCGCCGATCTCCTTCTGGAGGGCGTAGAGGACGAGGGCGCCGCCGTCGTAGATGTTGTAGCCGCCGAGGCCCTTCGGCCTGCCGGGCGGGCCGTCCTTCGCGCGGACGGCGTCGAGCTTGCCGTAGACCGTCCTCATCTTGTCGGCGAGCTTCTCGCCGCCCTTCTCCTCGGCCCACACGGCCGCGTAGTAGACCGCGGGGCCCTCGTTCAGCCAGGCGTCCTGCCAGGTGGCGGGGGTGACCGAGTCGCCGAACCACTGGTGGACCAGCTCGTGGATCATCGTGTTGGAGTAGGTGGGCCTGGTGAACCAGCCGGTGCCGAACAGGGAGAGGGTCTGGTTCTCCAGCGCGTCGGTGTATCCGGGGTAGATGTGCACGCCGTAGGTGGAGAAGGGGAAGCGGCCGAACCTGGCCTCCGCCCACTCGATCTGGCCGGCGGTCTCGGCGGCGATCGGGCCGTACTTCTCCTCCTGACCCTGCGGGACGACGTGGCGCAGAGGCAGGGCATGGGGGCCTGTGCCGTACAGGTAGGTGCCCTTGACCACGGCCAGACCGAGCAGCTCCGACGCCATGGGCTCGCGCTCCTCGAAGCTCCACACGTCGCCGTCCTTGGCGGTCAGCTCGCCGTTGGCGGTGGCGACGTAGCCCTCGGGGACCTTCACGTGGAAGGTCCAGGTGGCCTTGTCGGAGGGATGGTCGTTGACGGGGAAGAAGGTGTCGGCCCTGCTGGCCTGGACGGCGGCGGCGAACCCGCCGTCGGGGCCGAACCGCCAGCCGGTGAGGCCGCCGCGCGGAGCCTTGCCGTTGCCGTGCAGCCTCACCTCGGCGGTGAAGGGCCGGTGGTTCCTCAACGGCTCGGCGGGGGTGACGGTCAGTTCCTGTCCCGTGCGCCCGGGGCTGAGCGCCCAGGCGGCGGGGCGGCCGTCGACGGTGACCTCGTCGATGAGGTGACCGTCGGTGTCGAGATTGAAGGACGACAGGTCCTGGACGGCCGTGGCCTTGATCGTCACCTTGGCGGCGAAGTCGTAGGTGACGGGGGTGAAGTCGAAGGAGACGTCGTAGTGGCGGACGTCGTAGCCGCCGTTGCCGAGGTCGGGGAAGAGCGGGTCGTTCAGGCCCGGAGCGCCGGGGGTGGGATCGAAGCGGTCGGCGTGCGCGGGGAGGGTGAGGGCTCCGGCCGCCAGCGTGGCGGCGGCCAGTGTCGCGATGGTTCGCTTCATGGGGGGTCTCCGTGGTAGCGCTGAGGGGAAGGGACAGCCGGCTCAGCCGACGCCGCCGTTCTTCTGGATCACGCTCTCGAACTCGGCGCGGATCTTGTCTCCGCCCTGTGCCCTCCAGTCCTTGACGAGCTGGTCGAGGTCGGACACCGGCGCGCGTCCCGCGATGATCGAGGTGACCCTGTCGGTGCGCATCGTGTAGAGCGACTCGTACTTGTTCTCGTCGGTCGGCGAGAACAGCCCGGTGGTGGGGTCCTGGACGCCGACGGCGATCAGCTTGGTGAACGCGTCGTGGACGAGCTTGACCGCTTCGCTCGAGGTGGCGTCGAAGACCGGCTGGGTGGGCGCCCCGACGTACTTCCACGGGACGGAGGTGTCCTTGGCGCCCTGCTCGGTGAGGATGGGGTTGCCCTTGTCGTCGCGCGTGTAGTCGGTGTCGGCGACGCCGTACTGGATGAGGGTGTACTCCTCGCTGCCGAAGGGCGCGGCGAAGAAGTCGACGACCCTCAGCACCTCCTTGACCTTCGCCTCGTCGGCCTTCTTCACGAAGTTGGTGGCGAAGGCGATGTTGTTGAGATAGGCCGCCGTCTTGCCTCCGACGGGCAGCATCGGGCGGGGGTCGGCCTTCGGGTCGATCTTCTTCTGGGTCTGCAGGTAGCCTGCCGCGCCGAGGAAGGCCGGCATGCCGTCGTAGGTCATCGCGGCGCGTCCCGCGTTGAACTCGTTCTTGCGCTTGAGCGAGTCGAAGCCCTCCGAGCCCGGGTAGATGACGCCCGCCTCGCGCAGCTTGCGGGTGTACTCGACCGCGGCCCTGTACTCCTCGGTCTCGATGGCGGCCACCAGCTTGCCTCCCGGCTCCAGCCGCCATTCCAGGGGCACGCCGAACAGCTGCGCGAAGATGGACATGCCGAACAGGCCGCCGCTCGCGGTGACCAGGCCCCAGCGCTTCTCCTTGGGGTTGGTGACCGCCTTGAGCGCCTCGGCGAGCCTGTCGGTGTCGCCGATCTCGGCCAGGTCGCTGACGCCCGCTGCGGCGAACAGGTCGGCCCGGTAGAAGCCGAGTCCTCCGGCCATGTTGCGCGGGATCGGGATGCCGTAGAGCTTGCCCGCGACGATGCCCTGCTTCCAGAAGACCTCAGGAACGGCCGCCAGGTTCGGGTACTCCTTGACCGCGTCGCCGCTCAGGAACGGCGTGAGGTCGGCGCACTGGCTGGCCACGAAGGCGGGCAGGTTGTTGACACCCTGCGTCTGCACGTAGGGGAACACGTCGGGCAGGTTGCCGCCGGCGACCATGGTGTTGAACTTGGTCGGCCAGTCGGCCTCGGGCACGATCAGCAGGTCCGCCGTGCCGCCGAGCCGCTTCTCGATCTCCTGCCACGCGGCGTTCTGCTCGCGCGGCGGGGGCGGCGGCAGGAAGGTCTTGGACGCCATGGTCACCTTGCCGCCCGACATCGGCGGCTTGGCCACCGACCTGAACAGCTCCTTCGGATAGGTGAAGTAGCCCTCGGGCACGCCCGCCGCCGTGCCGGGCAGGTCGGGCTTGGCCGCTGCCGCCAGCGGCACGTAGGTCGGCAGCTTGACGGTCAGCCCCTGCGCCTTGGTGGCCGGGGCGCCGCCCGAACCGCCGCCGCAGGCGGCCAGCAGCGGGGAGAGCGCCGCGCCCGCCGTGGCGGTCGCGCCGAGGCGGAGGAGTCCGCGCCTGGACAGGTTCATGGTCTTCCTTCGGGGAGTCGTGGGGCGGGCGGGCCCGGCTAGCCCTTGATGGCGCCGGTGAGCACGCCCTTGGTGAAGTAGCGCTGCAGGAAGGGATAGACGAGAAGGATCGGGACGATCGCGACGACGAGCACGGCCATCTGGATCGCCTGCACGGGCGCGGGGGCCTCGGTGCCCACGGCGCTCTCCAGCGTCCGGCCCTGCAGGATGAAGGTGCGCAGGATGTTGGGCAGCGGGTGCCGGTCCGAGTCGTCGATGTAGAGCAGGGCGTTGAAGAAGTTGTTCCAGTACGCGACCGCGTAGAACAGCGACACCACCGCGATCACCGCCTTGGACAGCGGGAGCACGATGCGCGCCAGGATGCGCAGGTCGCCCGCGCCGTCCATGCGGGCGCTCTCCAGCAGCTCACCAGGCAGGTTCATGAAGAACGAGCGCAGCACGACCAGGTTGAACGCGCTGACCAGGCTCGGCAGGACGAGCGCGCCGAAGCTGTTGAGCAGGCCCAGCTGGTTGACCAGCAGGAAGTTGGCGATGATGCCGGGGTTGAAGAGCATGGTGAACAGCGCGATCATCAGGATCCACTTCGAGCCCGTGACCTCGCGGCGGCTCAGGCCGTACGCCATGCAGATCGTGACGGTGACGCTCGCCAGCGTGCCGACGCCGGTGACCAGCACGCTGATGAGCAGGGCGCGGGTGACCGTGCCGCCGTCGAAGACGGCCCGGTAGGCGTCGAGCTGGGGCGCGGTGGGCAGCAGGACGAACCCACCGCTCCTGGCGATCTCGGACTCCGAGGAGAAGCTGGTGCCGATGACGCCCACGAACGGATAGATCACCAGCAGCGTGATCGCGGTGATGATCACCGCCTTGAGGCCGACCCCGAGCTTGGAGGGTCGTTCCATCCAGGCGGGACGCTCACTTGCTCGCATTGCGGTACACCCCCTCGTGGCCCAGCAGGTGCGCCACCTTGTTCGCGCCCAGCACCAGGACGGCGCCGACGACCGCCTTCACCAGGCCCACCGCCGCCGCGGGGCCCCACTGTCCGTCCTGGACGCCGTTGAAGTAGACGAAGGTGTCGAGCACCTCGCCCGACTCGGGCCCCACCGCGTCGCGCTGGAGCAGGATCTGCTCGAACCCGACCGACAGGATGCTGCCGAGGTTGAGGATGAGCAGCAGGATGATGATCGGCGTGATGCCGGGCAGCGTGACGTGCCAGAGCCTGCGCCAGCGGCCGGCGCCGTCCATCGCCGCGGCCTCGTAGAGCTCGGGATTGATCGACAGCAGCGCGGCGAGGAAGATGATCGTTCCCCAGCCGCAGTCCTTCCAGATGACCTGCAGGGTGACCAGCAGGGGGAAGGCGTCGGGGTCGGTCATCATGTCGTAGCGCGGCAGCCCGATGCTCTCCAGGAAGCCGGGTAGCACACCCGCGCCCCCGATGACCTGCTGGAAGACCGAGACGATGATCACCCAGCCGATGAAGTGCGGCAGGTAGACCACGCTCTGCACGAACCTGCGGACCTTCTCGCTGATCACGCTGTTGAGCAGCAGGGCCAGCGCGATCGGGGCGGGGAAGAAGAGCACCAGCTGGGTGAGCGTGATGCGCAGCGTGTTGCCCACCGCGTCCCAGAACCGGGGGTCGCCCAGCATGGTCGCGAAGTTCTGCAGACCGACCCACTGGCTGTCCAGGAAGCCGATGTAGGGCTGGTAGTCCTGGAAGGCGGCCACGTAGCCGAAGAGCGGGACGTAGTGGAAGACCAGGAAGTACACCAGGCCGGGCAGGGTGAGCATGAGCATCACCCGGTCCCGCCAGAGCCGTTTCCACAGCGGGAGCCGCCTGGGCGCGGCCAAGGGGGTTTCGGGCTTGGTACGGCTGGCCGTACCCGTCCCGACGGCTTGTAGGGGTGTCGTCATGCTTGGTCCTTCCAGTTGGCGTGACCGTAGTAAGCGCTTTCTCATCTCGTCAAGGGGTTGGGTGGGGTGGGTTTTCCGCGCTTGACGTTTGTTCAGGTGAGGGCCTAGCGTGCGGCGCACGATCTCTGTAGAACGCGCTTACTATCTTGGTGGTCGGGTCGCCCGCGAGGTTCGGGGCTCAGGGGTCTCGGATCCTCGAGCTCTCCGAGCTGCGGATCTCGGGGCTGCGGATCTCGGAGCTGCGGGTTTTCGGCCTCCAGGGCTCTCGGGTCTCGCAGGTCCTCGGGGCCGGGGAGCTCGGGTCTTGCGGATCTCGGGTCCGCGGGTTCCCGGCCTCCAGAAGGCTCGGGTCTCGCAGGTCCTCGGCGCCGGCGAACTAGGACCCTGCGGAACTCGGGTCCGCGAGTCTCGGCCCCCAGCGGTCTCGGGCCTCGCGGGTCCTCGGGACCGGCGAACTCGGACCCTACGGGTGTCAGGTCCGCAGGACTCGAGCCCTGCGGGTCTCGGTTCGCCGGACTCGGGCCCCGCAGCGGTTTGGGGGTTTCGGTTCGCGGGGGGTCGTGAGAGTTCGAGGCCCGAGGGGTCTCGGATTCCGGGGGCCTCGGGTTCGCCGGGGGTTCGGCGGCTCTCGGTTCGCCGGGGTTCGGGTGTGGCGAAGGCTCGATCCTCAAGGTCGAGCGGTTGGGGGTGGTCCGGTTGGTTCGGTTAGGACTCGGGGAGAGTGATGTGACGGTCATGGAGGCGCGGCTCAGACCGCGTACCGTCCTGGCGATGGCGCCGGGCGTGCGTGAGGAGGTCTTCGCCAAGGGCGCCCTCGACCGGCTCGCCGAGCTGGCCGACCTTCACGGCGACGTCCTGCACGACCTGTCGTCCGGCTCGGCCCTTCCGGTGCTCGCCGAGGCGGAGGTGCTGGTCACGGGCTGGGGATGTCCGCCGCTCGGCGCCGAGCTGCTGGAACGGGCGCCCAAGCTGCGCTTCATCGCCCACGCGGCCGGCACCGTCAAGACCTTCCTCGACCCCGTGGTGCTGGAAGGCGGGGTCCGTGTCTCGAGCGCGGCCGACGCCAACGCCGTACCGGTGGCCGAGTTCACCTACGCGGCGATCGTCTTCGGCGCCAAGCGCGCCTTCACGATGGCCCACAGGTACAGGGAGCACGGCACCAAACGCGACTTCAGCGGCATCCCGTGGCTGGGAGCGCGCCGCATCACGGTCGGCGTGGTCGGATTCTCGCGGATCGGCCGCAGGGTGGTCGAGCTGCTGCGCGGGCTCGAGGCCGAGGTCCTGGTCTACGACCCCTATGCCGATCCGGCGCTGGTCGCCAGGCTCGGCGGGGTGCTGGTGGATCTCGACACGCTGGTGCGCCGCTCGCACGTGGTGAGCCTCCACGCGCCCAGCACCCTGGAGACCTACCGGCTGCTGGACCGCTCCCGGCTGGCCAAGCTCATGGACGGCGCGGTGGTGATCAACACCGCCAGGGGCACGCTCATCGACACCGAGGCGCTGCTGGAAGAGGTCACGAGCGGGCGGCTGGACGCGATACTTGATGTCAGCGACCCCGAGCCGCTGCCGTCGGGGCATCCGCTGTTCGGGCTGCCCAACGTCTTCCTCACCCCGCACCTGGCGGGGGCGCAGGGCAACGAGCTGGGCAGGCTGGCCGACTCGACGGTCGAGGAGGTGGCCAGGTACTGCGCGGGGCTGCCGCTGCTGCACGAGATCCAGCTCGACGCGCTCGATCGGATGGCATGATCTTCACACGGGTAAGGAGGAGCCGGTGACCGAGATGAGCTCGGCGACCATCGCCGACGTCGCCAAACGGGCCGGCGTCTCCAGCGCCACAGTCTCGAGGGTGATCAACCGCAACTACCCTGTCGCGACGTCCACGAGAGAGCGCGTCGAGGCGGCCATCGCCGAGCTGGGCTACGTCGCCAACGCCCACGCCAGGGCGCTGGCGGGCTCCACCAACAGGACCGTCGGCATCATCATCAACGACGTGGTCGACCCGTTCTACGCCTACATCGCGAGGGGTGTGGAGCGCGAGGCGACCGTGCACGGCAGGCTGTGCATGGTGTGCTGCACGCAGGGCAGCCACGAGAAGGAGCTCGCTCTCATCGACCTGCTGCACGAGCAGCGCGCCGACGCCGTGATCCTCGTCGGCGGGGCGCACGAGGACCGCGCCTACGCCGCCGAGGTGGGACGCAGGGCCCGCGCACTGCACACGGCCGGGTCCACGCTGGTGCTGTGCGGGCGTCCCTCGCTGGGCGACGACGTGCCGACCAAGGTCATCGAGTACGACAACGAGGGCGGCGCCTTCGCGATCACCGACTACCTGATCACGCAGGGGCACCGCAGGATCCTGTTCCTCGGCGGTCCTCCCTCGCTGTCCACGACGATCGCCCGCCTGGCGGGGCACCGGCGGGCGCTGGAGATGCGAGGGCTCGCGCAGGCGAAGGAGCTGGTGCACACCGGCTCGTTCAACCGCAGGTTCGGCTACGACAAGGTCAGGGCGCTGCTGGCCGAAGGGCTCGACTTCACCGCGATCTTCGCGGCCAACGACACCGTCGCCGCCGGCGTCATGCAGGCGCTGGAGCTGGCGGGCGTCTCCGTGCCCGAGGAGATCTCCGTCGTCGGCTACGACGACGTGCCGGTGGCGCAGGAGCTGCGTCCCCAGCTGACCACGGTGCGCATCCCGCTGGAGGAGATGGGACGGCAGGCCGTACGGCTGGCGCTGGGTGTGGCGGGCGAGAGCGACTACCTCGCCCCCGTGCAGACCACCACGCGGGTCGGCACGAGCATCGTCGTGCGCGGGTCTGTCGCGCCTCCACAATAGCAAGCGCTTACTGAAGCACCAGCGCTGAGCAGCATAGAAAGACATAGAAAGATTCCCAGGCCCTTGACGCGCTATAGAAAGCGCTTTCATGCTGCCGTCATGACTCACACCCCCCTTTCCCGCCGTGGCTTCCTGGGCGCGGCCACCGCCGGCGCCGTCCTCCTCGGGGCGGGTCCCGCCCTCGCGGGCACCTCCGCCCCCAGCGCCAGGCGGACGTTCGTCCTCAGGGCCAGGCCCAGCGCCGAAAGCGAGCGGCTGCGGCTCCAGCAGGCGCTCGGGACCACCAACTTCCACCCCACGGGGCTCCACCTGCCCGCCGCGACCTCGCTGACCGTCCAGGTCGACGCGCAGGACGGCCTGCTGCCCACCCTTCACGTCGGCGCCCCCGACACCCACGCCGACGTCATCTACAAGAACCCGCGCGCCTACCCCCTGACCTCAGGCGTCAACACCGTCACCGACCCCGGCGGCGGCATGGTCTACCTGTCCCTCATCGGCGAGGGCCAGAAGGCCAAGGTCAAGTTCCTCGGCGGCGCGGTGCCCGTGCCGACCTTCGTGATGGGCGAGACCACCGAGTCCGACTTCCAGTCCCAGCTCGACACCCTGACCTCCGCGCCGCAGGTCGAGCTGCTGTCGCCGTACGGGATCGTCACGGTGACCAGGGACGGCATGCTCGCCTGGCGCGAGCAGGACCACGGCGGGCTGCTCACCGTGCTCGAGACGATCATCTCCTCGCACGCGGCGATCTCGGGGCTCACCGAGAGCGAGCGGAGCCCGCTGCCGTTCCACCTGGTGGAGGCTCCGCGCATGCCCACAGGCGCGGGCGCGTACGCCACGCACGGCTGGACCGCCTACCCGCGCACCTACCTCGACAGGCTCATCACCGTGGAGGGGCTGCGGACCAGGGGCTGGGGCGTCTACCACGAGCTCGGACACCAGCACCAGCAGATGGCCTACAAGCCCACCGACCTCACGGAGGTCACGGTCAACATCTACTCGCTGGCGGCGCAGCGGACCCTCGGCCAGCCCTCGAACCTGACCAAGCCCGACGCCAAGACGGGGCTGACGCCGTACCAGAGCGCGCTGCCGAAGCTGCCCAGCGCGGGGTACGTGAAGGGGTTCGGCGCCTTCGAGAAGCTGGTGCCGTTCAGGCAGCTGGAGCTGGCGTTCGGGGATGACTTCTGGCCCCGGCTGCACCGGCTGGTCCGCGCGGAACGGCCCGCCTCCGACTGGACGGAGACGGACAAGAGGTGGGGGTACCTGGCCCTCTACACCTCACGGACGGCTGGACGGGATCTGAGCGGGTTCTGGACGCGATGGGGCGCGCCGGTGACGGCGGAGTACCTGGCCAAGGTGGCCGCCCTCGGCCTCCCCACGCCCGGCGTCGACCCGAGCACGCTGGCCGAGTAGGAGCCGTCCCATGACCACACCGACTCCGCGCCCCCCTGCGCACCTTCCGCGACCGCCGGGGGTCCCCTTCTCCCAGGCTGCCGAGCCTCGCGTCCTCGCCTCCGCCACCAGCCGGCGGGGGTTCCTCGGGCTCGCGGGTGGTCTGGCGGCGTTCCTTCTCCCCCAGGAGGCGGCCGCGTCATCCACAGGCTCCGCGACCGGCGCCGGGTTTTCCACAGGCGCGACCGGCCCGTCACCCGCCCTCGCCCCGATCGGCCAGACTGCGGGCGTGACCGAGTTCGCCACCCTCCGAGCCAAGGCCACCGCCCTCCTCTCCGGCGGCTCCTTCGACCCCGCCGACCCCACGTTCGCCGCTCCCCTCGCCAAGCTCGACGCCGCCGCGTCAACCCTGCGCGGGGCTCTCGACCTGGCGCCCAACCGCAGCTTTCTCTGGCCGGACCTCCCCCTCAAGGGCGTCTCGGGCGACATCGCGAGCAGCCACCAGCGGCTGCGCACGCTCGCCACCGCCTGGGCCACCCCGGGCTCGGCCCTCCACGGCGACGACGGCCTCGCGGGCGAGCTCCTCGCCGCACTCGACTTCCTCTACGCCCGCGCCTACAACGAGACCAAACGCGAGGTGGGCAACTGGTGGCACTGGGAGATCGGCGCTCCGAGGGCCCTCATGGACACCTGCCTGCTGATGTACGACCTCATCAGCACCGAGCAGCGCACAGCGTGGATCAGAGCGGTCGACAGGTTCTGCCCCAACCCCGACCGCAGGACCAACCTCACGAACTTCGCCGAGACCGGAGCCAACAGGGCCGACAAGGCGCTGATCGTCGCCCTGCGCGGCATCGTCGGCGACGACGCGGCCAAGGTGGCGCTGGCTCGTGACGGCCTGTCCGACCTGCGCGACGGCGGGCGCAACACCCTCTTCGGCTACGTCACCTCCCGCGACGGCTTCTACGCCGACGGCTCCTTCATCCAGCACGACACCGTCGCCTACACCGGCTCCTACGGCGTCGTCCTGCTCCAGTCGGTCAGCGCCATGCTGGGCCTGCTCGGCGGGTCGAGCTGGGAGGTCACCGACCCCAAGAGGTCGGTGATCCTCGACGCGGTGGAGCGCACCTTCGCGCCGTGGATCCACGACGGCCTCATGATGGACAGCGTCAGAGGCAGGGCGGTGTCGCGCGGCGGCTCCCGCGACCACGACGCGGGGCGTGAGACCGTCGACGCGGTGCTCCAACTCGCCACCGGCGCGCCCGAGCCCTACGCAACCCGCTTCAAGGAGCTGGCCAAGGGCTGGGTGAGCAGGGGCAGGTTCTTCGAAGGGGCGGGCATCGCGGCGACCGCCAGGGCGAGGGCCGTGCTCGACGACCCCCGCCTCGCGGCCGTGGCGAGGCCGGTGGGCCATCACGTGTTCGCCGACATGGACCGCGTCGTGCACCGCCGTACGCACTGGTCCTTCGCCCTGAGCCTCGACTCCAAGCGCATCGCGGGATACGAGTGCGGCAACGGGGAGAACTACCGCGCCTGGTACCAGGGCGACGGCGTCACCTACCTCTACACCGACCTCGACCACTACAGCGCCGACTACTGGCCGACCGTCAACTCCTACCGGCTGCCTGGCACCACGGTCGACACACGGCATCGCGATCCCGCGGTCTCCGTGAGCGGCACCGGCACCTTCCGCCCGAAGAACGCGTGGGCGGGCGGGGCCGTTCTCGGCGGGTACGGCGTGGCGTCGCTCGAGCTCATGGCGATGGGCAGCACGCTCACGGCCAGGAAGAGCTGGATCTGCCTCGACGACGCCGTCGTCTGCCTGGGCGCGGGCATCACCAGCACCGACGCCCGCACGATCGAGACCGTCGTCGAGAATCGCGGCACCACCGGCGCGTTGACCGTCGACGGCGTCCTCCGGCAGAGCGCCGAGAGCTCGTCCACCTCCTCGTGGGCTCACCTCGAAGGCGTCGGCGGCTACGTCTTTCCCGGTGGCGCTCCCCTGCGCACGCTGCGTGAGGTGCTCACCGACAGCTGGAAAGCGATCAACGACGGCGCCAGCACCAGCGGTTCGGGCGAGCCGGTTTCGCGGGAGTACGTCACGCTCTGGTTCGACCACGGCGCCAACCCCTCAGGCGCCACCTACGCCTACCTGCTGCTCCCCAATGCCACCGCCGAGCAGACCGCGGCCTACTCGGGTGTCGAGGTGCTCGCCAACACCGCCGAGGTCCAGGCCGTCCACGCGGGGCGGGGCGGCCAGGGACACCGGCTGTTCGCCGCCACCTTCTGGGCGGCGGGCAGCGTCGGCGGGGTCAGCGCGAGCGCTCCCTGCGCCGTGCTCGTCCGGCGGGCGGGCGACCGCGTCTCCGTGGCCGTCTCCGACCCGAGCCGCACGGTCGACAGCGTCGTCCTCACCCTCGACCATCCCGCTCACGGCGTGGTGAGCACCGACGACACCGTCACCGTGCGACCTGGCAAGAACCCCACGATCACCGTCAGACTGGCCAGATCGCGCGGCCACACCCACACGGCCGAGCTCACCGTCGGCCGCCACCGAGAAGGCTAGGCATGACCCCTCCTTACCTGTCCCTGCCGCCCACCGATCGGCTGCTCTCGCCGCGCACCGGCTGGACTCGCGCCCACTGGGAGACGCTGACCGACCATCTGCTCGACTCCGTCGTGCCGTACGCGTCGCCCGGGTTCGCCCAGTACCGGCTGCCGGGGCGAGCGAGCTGGTCAGGGGTGGCACTCGACGGTCTGGAGGGGTTCGCCCGCACGTTCCTCGCCGCCGCGTTCCGCATCGCGGGCGCGCGCGGCCAGGTCCGCCCCGAGCTGATCGAGCGTTACGCCACCGGCCTGGCCAACGGCACCGATCCGTCCAGCGGCGAGGCCTGGCCCCAGCTGACCGACTGCTCACAGCAGATGGTCGAGGCGGCCTCGATCGCGGTCGGCCTGCACGAGTCGAGGCCGTGGCTGTGGGATCAGCTTCCCTCCGAGGTGCGGGAGCGGGTGGTCACGTGGCTGAGCGGCTTCATCGGCAAGCGCACGTGGGACAACAACTGGATGCTGTTCCAGACCGTGAGCGAGGAGTTCGTGAAGTCGGTCGGCGGGCCGTACGCACAGCACGAGATCGACAGGGGTCTGGAGCGGATCGAGCAGTGGTACGTCGGCGACGGCTGGTACACCGACGGCGGCACCCGCAACTTCGACTACTACGGCGGCTGGGCCCTCCACCTGTATCCCCTGCTGTGGACCCGCATGTCGGGCGATGAGGAGCGCGCCACGCTCTACCGCGGCCGCCTGACCGAGTTCCTCACGACCTACCAGCACTTCTTCGGCTCCGACGGCGCTCCCGTCCACCAGGGCCGCTCGCTCTGCTACCGCTTCGCCTCGCTCGCTCCGGTCTGGATGGGCGCGCTCGCCGACGCCACCCCGCTCGCCCCCGGGCAGACCAGGAAGCTCGCCTCGTCCGTCGCCCGCCACTTCGCCGAGCGCGGCGTCCCCGACCGGCGGGGGCTGCTCTCCCTCGGCTGGTACGACACCTTCCTGCCGACCACGCAGGCGTATTCGGGGCCCGCCTCGCCGTACTGGGCGTCGAAGGGCCTGCTCGGCCTGCTGCTCTCACCCGAGCACCCGGTGTGGACGGCTGGCGAGCAGATGCTCCTCATCGACGAGAACGATCTCACCGTCGCCCTCCCCACCACAGGGCTGCTCCTCCACGGCACTCGCCACGACGGCATCGTCCGGCTGGTCAACCACGGCAGCGACCACGGCGCTCCGCCCGACGATCCGCACTACGCCAAGCTCGCCTACTCCACCCGTACGGCCCCCGAGTCCGCCGAACACGCCTGGATCAGGAACGTCGACAACCACCTGGCCCTCGTCTCCCCCGACGGCGTCCCTTCCTCCCGAGGCACGATCCACCCGCTGGAGTGCGCGGGCAGAACCGCCTCCTCATACACGGAGACTCCCGAAGGCACCCGCATCACGACGACCTCACTCGTCCGCGGCCAGTGGGAACTCCGCATCCACCAGATCACCCCCGCCCCCGCCCCACAGTCGGACCCGCCCCAGCCACCGGCTACCGAGCCACACCCCTCAGCGCAGCTGTCGGACGCCGAACCCCAGCCCTCGCGGCGGTCGGACGCCGAACCGCACGCTTCGTCGCCATCGCCGGAGTCCCACGGCTCCTCACCGTCGACCCGAACGAGCCCGCCCTCTGACGAAGCTGCCGTCTCCTCCCCTTCGGCGGGCCCCCACTCACCACGCACGCCTGGCTCCCACGGCGTCCCGTCCTCCGCCCTCCCCCTGACGACGCCGCCATCAGGCGAGACGGTCAACGAGGTGTTCGGGGTGACGGTGCGAGAGGGCGGCTACGCCGTCTCCGACGTCACCCCGCCTTCCGCGGTCACCGGACCCAGCTGGGCGCTGGCCCGTCGCACGGACGGCCTGTCCTCGGCCCTCATCGGCCTGTACGGCTGGCAACGCGCGAGCGTCTCCCGAGACGTGGAGTCGAACGCCTTCGGACCCCACTCGGCGGTGCCCTGCCTCCACGCCGACACCCCTGGTGTCCACGTCACGCTCGTCGTCCTGTCGGGCGACGCCGTCCACCCGTCAGCCCTTCGCGACGCCATCACCGTCGAGGTCTCCAGGGAGTCCGTCACGATCACCTTCCCCGACGGCGACCACCACACCCAACCACTCCCCACGTAGCCCGCGATCGGCCGGCCCAGCTGGAATGGGCCGGAGCAGAGGCAGCCGGGCTCCTGCAAACGCCCACGGGCCAGGAGGGGCGGTCCGCGGGCCAAAGGAGAGGTGGAGGCGCACGCCAAGGCAGGTAGGCAGAGCCCGGAGGAACGTGGCTGTAGCCGAGGGCGTGTAGTCAGTGGACGGTGAGGTTGCGGGTGACGCAGTCCGCGATGTGGTCGTTCACCAGGCCGATGGCCTGCATGAGCGCATAGGCCGTCGTCGGCCCGACGAAGCGGAAACCGTACCCCTTCAGCTCCTTGGCGAGCGCCTTGGAACCAGGTGTGATCGCCGGAACGTCCGCCATCGACTTCGGTACGGGAGAGTCGGGATCCGCATGCCGCCAGACCAGCTCGGAGAGCCCGCCTGGCACCTCCAGGGCGGCGCGGGCATTGGCGATCGTGGCGTCGATCTTGGCTCGGTTACGGACGATGCCCTCATCAGCGAGGAGTCTGTCGACGTCCTGTTCGGTGTAGGCCGCGACCTTCGCGATGGAGAAGCCATCGAACGCCTTGCGGAAGTTCTCGCGCTTGCGCAGGATCGTCAGCCAGGACAGCCCCGACTGGAACGCCTCCAGGCTCACGCGCTCGAACACCTTGTCATCCCCGTGAACAGGACGGCCCCACTCCTCGTCGTGGTAGGCGATGTAGAGCGGAGCGCTCATACCCGTCCACTCGCAACGGATCACCTCGTTCACGCGCGGCCGTCCCTGCTGCGGCCGATGGAGGCGGGCAGCTCACCCGCACCGTTGGAACCCTCGGCACCGACCTCACGCACCCTGGCCGCGCCGTCCTCGTCACCAACTTCGTGAACCCGGTCCTCACCCTCGACACCCGCACCGTGGGCATGAACCGCGTCGCGGACCCGGTCCTCACCCTCGACACCCGCACCGTGGGCATGAACCGCGTCGCCAACCCGAGCACCGCCGACCTCATCACCAGCGTCGTGGGCCCGGCTCTCTCCCACCGCGCCGACGCTGCGATCCTCGCCTTCGACACCAACGTGATCGGCCCGAAGCTCACCCTCGACACCCGTGTCGTGGGCACGAGCCGCGTCGCGGTCCCGAGCCTCGTCACTGCCGTCACCGGCGTCGTGGGCGGGAGCCCAACCGTCGGTGTGGGCCTCGCTGTCCACGTCCGCGTCGTGGGCATGCGCTCCGGCACCGTGGGCATGAGCCGCCGGGCGCTCGGCTGCGACATGCGGATCGACGACGCCGTAGGAGTCGGTGTGATCGTCCTCCTCAGAAGGGGCGGTTCTCCCCCAAGTCGGAGCAACCGTCCCGTTGTCAGTCGTTCCCTCTCGCGATCGGACGGCCTCGGCCTCGGCCGAAGCCGCGCGATCAGCGTCCATCGACGACTCGAAAGACGCCGATGACTCGTCAGATGTCAGGGCAGAGGAGGTGTCGGTTCGAGCTTGACCGTTCTGGCCGGGATCGGAAGTCTCGTCGGCGGGGCTGTCGAAATCCTCGGGGGCGCTCTGCTGCTGGCCGGCCTCGGTGTCGTCTCCTGCGGGCTGGTGACCCACGCGCGCATACGGTTGCGAACCGCCCGCAGGCGAGTCGTCCTCGGGAAGGGCCAGGGACGGCGCGTCGGGATGGTGCTCGGTGCGGGGAGTGACGCTCGAACCCGCGTACGCCTCCTGCCGCGCCTGCAACCTGCTGGCCAGAAGCTCCGACACCCGCTGTTCCAGCACCGCGATACGGGTGTCGCGGGCGCTGATCGCATTGGCGGCACGGCGCAACGTCTCGTCGACGCTCTGCGTGTGGTAGCCCACGAGGTTCACCGGCAGCTGCAGCGCCATGAAGTCAACCGCCGTCAGTTGCCCGGCCTCGGGCAGGTCGAGGGGCGGAACGTCAGGCGGGAACTCGGTCAGCTCACCGCCCCTGCCAAGGGAGACCACGACCACGCAGGCGAGTATCGCCAGCGCGGCGATGGCGAGTACGACCAGCACACTGGAATCGTACTCGTACGATCGAGACATGAGGCCTGTAGTGCTCACGCCAGGCGAGCGTGAACAACCCGCGTGGATCTCCGCCGACACCCTCCGCGAGGTGCGGGAGCGAGCCGCGGACGGGGCCACGGTGCTGGTCAGGCTGCCCGCGCCGCTCGACGCCGCACTCGCCGCGGCCGCCGTGTACCGGCGTGCGGGGGCGGGCGTGTTCGTGACGGAACATACCGATCAAGTCAGACTCGCCCTGGAGATGACAGATTGCCTGTCCGGTACCCGTCCCCCAGCCCTCACCCGCCGCGGCCTGGCCTGACTTCCCATCGCCCGGCCGCCGGCGAAGCTCTCCCGGACGCCCGTTCGAACTCAGCCGCCGCCTCCACACCCTCCCCTGTCCCTCTACACCCTGGCTGCGCACCCTCGTTGTGAATCCAGGACTCCAGGCGCGCACACCCTCATCCCCACCCCAGGACTCCAGCCGCGCCCTCCCCTCCGGACCCCCAAGACCCCGGCCGCGTACCTCCTGAACCCAGGACTTCAGGCGCACACGCCCTCCCCCTGACCCCAGGATCCCCGACCGCGCACGCCGTACTCCAGACTCCAGGACCCCTGCCGCGCACCCTCCTGAGCCCAGGACTCCAAGCCCGCACCCTCTCCTCCTGACCCAAGACCCCGGCCGCGCACGCCGTACTCCAGACTCCAGGACCCCTGCCGCGCACCCTCCTGAGCCCAGGACTCCAGGCGGGCACCCCTGGCACCAGAACCCCGGCCGCGCACGCCCTCCTCCTGGTCCCGTAGCGCCGCTCGCCGTCCCCAGGTGAGGTCTGTCTCCGTGCGCGGCTTCAGCGGCACAGGTCCCCGCCGCGGCGGACGGCGCTCGCGGAGCGGCTCAGGGGGTCGACTCGCCCAGTTCCTCCACACTCGGCTCCATGGGCTGTGCCGGGGACTCCAGCACCTCGAGCGCCTCCTCCACCGAACTGGTCCAGGTGATGGCGTCGAAGACGTTCGCCCGCGTGAATCCCTCGTCGTACATGTGCTCGACCAGCGACCGCAGTGGCGCGTACAGACCCCACGGGTCGAGGATCACCAGCGGCTTGGTGTGGATGGCGAGGACTCTGGCGGTCCAGATCTCGAAGAGCTCCTCGAGCGTCCCGATGCCCCCGGGGAGCACCAGGAACGCGTCGGAGCGGGCGTCCATGACGCCCTTGCGTTCGCGCATGTCGGCGGTGACGACCAGCTCGTCCGACTCGGTGTCGGCGACCTCGATGTCGACGAGCACCTGGGGGATGACGCCGACAGTGCGGCCGCCGGCGGCTCTGGCCGCTCTGGTCACCGCGCCCATGCAGGAGACCGTCGCCCCTCCGCTCACCAGGGTGTGACCCCTGCGCGCGATCTCGGTACCGACCTCGGTGGCGAGGTGCACGTACTTGGGGTCGATCTTCTGACTGGATGCACAGAAAACGCAGATGTTCACGAAGCAGGAGTCTATTGAGGCTCTACCCGGTGGCTCTCCACCACCTCCTTCTCCTCCTTGCTGATGCCGGAGCGCAGCCGCTCGGACTCGATGATGATGTTGACCGCCTCCTCGACGTCGTCGGTGAGGTGGATCAGATCCAGGTCCTGCGCCGAGATCTTCCCCGAGGCCAGCAACGTGTTCTTGATCCAGTCGATGAGGCCGCCCCAGTACTCGGTGCCCATCAGGACCACGGGGAAGGAGGTGACCTTCTGCGTCTGAACCAGGGTCAGCGCCTCGAACAGCTCGTCCAGCGTGCCGAAACCGCCGGGCAGGGTGATGAACCCGCAGGAGTACTTCACGAACATCGTCTTGCGGACGAAGAAGTAGCGGAACTCGATGCCGAGATCCACGTAGTCGTTCATGCGCTGCTCGAAGGGCAGCTCGATGCCGAGCCCGACGGAGATGCCGCCTGCCTCGGCCGCACCCTTGTTGCCTGCCTCCATCGCGCCGGGCCCGCCGCCGGTGATCACGGCGTACCCGGCCTCGGCCAGGCGGCGTCCCAACGCGACGCCCATCTGGTAGTCCGGTGAGTCGTCGGTGGTACGGGCGGAGCCGAACACGGTGACTGCCGGAGGCAGCTCGGCCAGCTGGCCGAATCCCTCGACGAACTCGGCCTGGATGCGGAGCACCCGCCACGGGTCCATGTGGACCCAGTCGGCGGGGCCCTGCCGGTCGAGAAGGCGCTGGTCGTGGGTGGATTCAGGAACCAGGCGGCCGCGGACGACCGCTTGGCCCTGACGACGTTCAGGACGTGTCCGTTTCATACGGAGCACGCTAGCGCGCATCGCTAAAAAATCTTGAAAAAAGGAGGGAACCAGATTTCGAAGGTCCTGCGTCTAACTGCCGAGGGTGCTGCTCGGGACTGAAAGTGGCTTTCCCCGCCAAATGGCCGGCGAGGAAAGCCACTTTCGTGTTGGAGGCCCTTCGTGCGCGGTCACCAGACGCCCGGCGAGCTCACATCGCCGATGAGCGCGGGGCCTCGCGACCACCCCACTAGAGAACCACAGACCCGACATCGAGCCGAGCCCTCTCTTCTGACGCACCGAGAGGCGAAGCGCCGCCGATTCCGTGGTGAAGACAGCTCGGCAATCCATGCGTCCTGTTGCCCCGGGCCGATCATGCGACTGGAGGCCGGGGCGGGGGCCGGAGAGTGGGACGAGGCAGGGCCTGCCGGTTGGTTGGCCTGGTCAGATCGTGGGTGTGGTGAGCCAGTTCAGCATGCCGAGCTCGCTCTCCGCGATCTTCGTCAGCGACGCGTACTCGCCCTGCTGGTGCGCCAGGTTCGGGTCGCCTGGGCCGTAGTTCACCGCGGGAATCCCCAGCGCCGAGAAGCGTGCCACGTCGGTCCAGCCGAGCTTGGCGCGGGGGATGCCGCCCACCGCGGCGACGAAGGCCGCGGCCACCGGATGTGTCAGGCCCGGACGCGCGGCGGGCGCGCCGTCGGTGATGACGACCTCGAACCCGTCGAAGACCTCTCGGACGTGCTGCTCGGCCTGTTCGAGCGACAGGTCTGGAGCGAAGCGGTAGTTGACCATGACCCCGGCCTCGTCCGGGATCACGTTCCCCGCGACCCCGCCGCGCACCGCCACCGCGTTGAGCCCCTCGTGATACTCCAGGCCGTCGACCACGGGCCGCCTGGCCTCGTATGCGTTGAGCCTGGCCAGCACCTCCCCGACGGCGTGGATGGCGTTGACGCCGAGCCATGACCTGGCGCTGTGGGCGCGCTTGCCCCTTGTGATGATGTCCGCGCGCAGCGTGCCCTGGCAGCCGCCCTCGATCACGCCGTCCGTGGGCTCCATGAGTACGGCGAAGTCGGCGGCCAGCCAGTCCGGATGGTCGCGGCTCACCCTGGTCAGACCGTTGCGCTCGGCCTCGATCTCCTCGCAGTCGTAGAAGACGTAGGTGACGTCGCGGTTGGGTTCGGGGACGAGCGCCGCCAGCTTGAGCGCGACGGCGACGCCGGCCTTCATGTCGGAGGTGCCGCAGCCGTAGAGGAGGTCGCCCTCGATTCTGCTGGGCAGGTTGCCCGCCACGGGGACGGTGTCGAGGTGACCGGCGATCACCACCCGCTCGGGCCGGCCGAGGAAGGTCCGCGCGACGACGGTCTCGCCCGAACGGTCGACGGTGAGGTGCGGAAGCGCCCTGAGCGCCTGCTCCACCGTGTCGGCCAGGAACTTCTCGTCACCGCTGACCGATTCGATGTCCACGATGGCGGCGGTCAGCGCGCCCACGTCCTGCGTCAAGTCCAGCATGAGAGCCAACCCTAACCGGCCGGTACGGCCGGCCTTCAGGGCGGGAGTCGAAGACATCCGGACGAGCCGTGGCCTGTGACGGAGGTGGGCAGGCGATGCCGGGTCCCCGGCTCCGCCGGAAGAGGACGAGCGGAACAACCGTGACCGCGGCGCTCGACACCCCCGGAGGAGGGTCAGGCGTGGAGGCCGTGTTCGCGCAGGACCTCGTTCAGTGCCGCCTTGTCATGCCGTTGGCCAGGTTCCAGTCGCTTCAGCACCAGCAC
Organism: Nonomuraea recticatena; assembly: GCF_039533245.1. Classification (NCBI taxonomy): domain Bacteria; kingdom Bacillati; phylum Actinomycetota; class Actinomycetes; order Streptosporangiales; family Streptosporangiaceae; genus Nonomuraea; species Nonomuraea recticatena. Next base: position 120,755 of record NZ_BAAATE010000004.1, read on the forward strand.
GCACGGCAGCCCGAACGTCCCGCCGGGAAACTCCTTGGGGCGGGTGCCGCCGACCGCGACGCACCAGTCGGGGATGCGGCCGCGGCCGAGCTCCTCGCCCGTCTGCACGTCGATCACCGGCATGGAAGCCGACAGGATCGTCCCCGCGCCCACCACCGCGCCGCGTCCGACCCTCGCGCCCTCGACCAGCATCGCCCTGCTGCCGATCAGCGCGTCGTCCTCCACCACGACGGGCACCGCGTTGGGTGGCTCGAGGACGCCGCCGATGCCCACCCCGCCCGACAGGTGGACGTTCCTGCCGATCTGCGCGCACGAGCCGACGGTCGCCCAGGTGTCCACCATCGTCCCGCCGTCGACGAAGGCGCCGATGTTGGTGAAGGACGGCATGAGCACCACCCCCGGCGCCAGGTAGGAACCCCACCTGGCGATGGCTCCCGGCACCACCCTGACCCCGTCGAACGTCGTCTTCAGCGGCAACCTGTCGTGGTGCTGGAAGTCGCCCACCTGCGACCTGGCCATGCCGAGCACTTTGAAGCTGAGCAGGATGGCCCGTTTGGCCCGCTCGTCGACCACGACCTCGCCGCTCTCCGCGACGGCGGCCACCCGCGCCTTGCCGGTGTCGAGCTGGTCGATCGCCGCCACCACGATTCCCCTGGCCTCCGAGTCGGAGGGGGACAATTGCGCACGGTTGGACCACAACTCGTCGACCGCCGCAGGCAGCGGGCTCAAATAGCTCTGGCTCATGGCCACGGAGCCTATCTGTCCGGGTAGGTTTTTCAGGGTGCGGCGAAGCTTCTCCCGAGCGGTCCTGACTATCGGGATCATCGTTCTCACGCTCGCGGTCGCCATCGCCGTGGGCGTCTATGTGTTGCTCAGCAAAGCCGACCCACTCGTGGACGCCGAGGGCTGCGTGGTGAAGACCCCGAAGGGCGAGCTCGATCTCGACATCGAGCAGGCGAGGATCGCCGCCACGATCGCCGCGGTGGGAGAGCGCAGAAGGCTGCCCGAGCAGGCCATCGTGATCGCCTACGCCACCGCCATCCAGGAGTCGAAGATGTACAACGTCTCCTACGGCGACCGCGACTCGCTCGGGGTGTTCCAGCAGCGGCCTTCGCAGGGCTGGGGCAAGAAGAAGCAGATCATGGACCCGGTCTACTCGGCCAACCGGTTCTTCGCCGCGCTGGTGAAGGTGAAGAACTACCAGAAGCTGCCGGTCGCCGAGGCGGCGCAGGCCGTCCAGCGGTCGGCCGCGGGATACGCGTACGGCCCGCACGAGAACAACGCGCGCATCCTCGCGGCGGCGTTCACGGGCAGGGTGCCGCGCGCCGTCCACTGCACCTTTCCGCTGAAGGAGACGCCCGCCGCGGCGCGCGCGGAGGAGGCGCAGCGCGACCTGACGCGCGCGCTCGGCGCTGTCAGCGTGCCGAGCACCAGGCGGGGGTGGCTGATCGCGACGTGGTCGGTCGCGCACGCCCAGCAGTACGGCCTGCGCCGCGTGGCGTTCGACGGCATCACCTGGTCGGCGGAGGGCTGGAAGAACGGCGGCAAGGCCGGCTCCACCCGCGTCGAGCTGTCATAGCGCGACGCCCGCGTCGAACTGTCATGGCGCGACGCCCTGCAGCGAGTTGCCACAGGGCGACGGATAGGGCCAGGGGCGCGTCGAGCTGTCACAGGGGGGCGGCGCGGGCGGGAGTCAGGCGGCGCGGGCGGGAGTCAGGCGGCGCGGCTGACGATCGTGATCGAGCCCGGCGGCAGCGGCTGGGCGTAGCTGGCCGTCCAGCGCTCGCCCTGCACCCGCTCGAAGGAGAGCAGCCTGCCGTCGGCGGCCCGGTAGTCGGCGAAGTCGAGCAGCCCGCGTTCGGGCCGTCCCGTCTCGCCCTCCGACTTGAACGCGGCCGTGCCGCGCTCGATCGGGAAGAACTCCACGCCCTCCATGATCAGCATGCTCTTGGCCGGGATCATGCCCTGCGTCGGCACGATGGTCCAGAGCAGGACCTCGAGGTGCGGAGGGTCGGTGGAGACCAGGCCCTGCCGTACCTCCACCGAGAGCCACACGGGACGGCGCGAGCCGTCGTCGAGCATGTACTCGATCCACTGGCGACCCTGCCACGACATGTGCAGCGCGCCGGTGACACCGGCGCGCCTGCCGTGGGTCTCGATGTTGTCCCCCACCTGGATGGTGCGGGGGTCGTCGTAGTCGGAGCCGATCGCGCCGCCGTGCGAGGGAAGCGTGGAGACCGAGGCCGTGGGCGGACGGCTCTTGCGCATGGTCGCGTAGATGCCGCCCAGCAGGAGCACGACCGTGGCGATGCTGAGTCCGATGACGACCATGGAGGTCATGCCGCGGGATCCTACTGGAGGCGGCGCACCGCCGCACCGATGCGTTCGTCGGTGGCCGTCACAGCGATCCGAATATGGCTACGACCTGCGGATCCGTAGAACTCGCCGGGTGCGACCAAAATCCCGATTTCGGAAAGGCGTCGTACCTGATCCCAGCAGTCGCCGCCGTCGGAGGCCCACAGGTACAGGCCCGCCGTCGAGTGGTCGATGCGCCAGCCCGCCTTCTCCAGCGCGGGACGCAGCACCTCGCGCCGGGCCGCGTAGAGCTCGCGCTGTGCGTCGGCGTGGGTGTCGTCGCCGAGGGCGACGGTCATCGCCGTCTGCACCGGCTGAGGCATGATCATTCCGGCGTGCTTGCGGATCTCGAGCAGCCTCGCGACCAGCGCGGGGTCACCCGCGACGAACCCCGCCCTGTATCCGGCCAGGTTCGAGCGCTTGGACAGCGAGTGCACCGCGAGCAGCCCCTCGTGGGAGCCGCCGCAGACATCGGGGTGCAGGATCGAGATCGGCTCTTCCTCCCAGCCGAGCTCGATGTAGCACTCGTCGGAGGCCACGATCGCGCCGCGCTCGCGCGCCCAGGAGACGACCTTGCGCAGGTGCTCGGCGGGGAGCACCTTGCCCGTGGGGTTGGAGGGCGAGTTGACCCAGACGAGGTCGACCCGCGCGGGGCCGAGCGTGAGCAGCCCGTCAGCGGCCACCGTCTCGGCTCCGGCCATGCGGGCGCCGACGTCGTAGGTGGGATAGGCCAGCTCGGGGAAGACCACCTGCTTGGCGCCGAGCAGCGTCGGCAGCCAGGCCACGAACTCCTTCGACCCGATCAGCGGCAGCACCGCCCGCTCGTCGACGGTGACGCCGTGCCTGCGGCGCAGCCATCCAGCCGCCGAGGCGCGCAGTTCGGCGGTTCCGTACGTCAGCGGATAGCCGGGGCTGTCGGCAGCCCCGGCCAGCGCCTCCTGCACGATCCGCGGCACGGGATCGACGGGGGTGCCGACCGACAGGTCGACGATGCCGTCAGGATGCGCCTGGGCGCGCTCCTTGTACGGCACCAGCCGGTCCCATGGAAAGTCCGGCAGATTGTGCACCTGTCAGTGCTCCTCGGCCTGCGGCGGCAGAGCGGCGACGACCGGGTGGTCCTTCTCGATCTTGCCGACCTTCGAGGCGCCACCGGGCGAGCCCAGGTCCTCGAAGAAGTCCACGTTGGCCTTGTAGAAGTCCTTCCACTGCTCGGGAAGGTCGTCCTCGTAGAAGATCGCCTCTACAGGGCATACGGGCTCACACGCACCGCAGTCCACGCACTCGTCGGGGTGGATGTAAAGCATGCGCTCGCCCTCGTAGATGCAATCGACGGGGCACTCCTCGATGCACGCCTTGTCAAGGACGTCCACGCAAGGCTGCGCGATGACGTACGTCACGTCGAGCTCCTTCATAGACCGCGGTTTTCTACGCCCTAGTATTGCCGGGTCAGCCAAGTGTCGGAAACGGAGGGTGGCAAACTTGTGGCCGCTCGCCTTGAGATCGCCATCACAACCTCGGACATAGGGGCACGCGTCACCACTCGTAGAAGAGTGCCAGGCGGCTTCAGCGACGCGGTAGGCGTGCTCGAATCGTGGGACGGCGGCACCCTCACGGTGCGCAAACGCGACGGCAGCCTCGTGGAGATCTCCGAGGAGCATTTGGTGGCCGCGAAAGTCGTGCCTCCTCGACCTGGGCGAACGTAACCGCGAGTATCTGTAGCGTGACCGTACGCACCTGTGCCGCCATCGCCGCCGTTCTCGTCAGCGCGGGATGCGCCGCTTCGACCACGGAGGAAAAGCCGCCCGCTCCCGTCAACGCGAAGGCCGCCTCCATGCAAGCCGGTTTCACGAGCATGGACAGGCTCGCGGAGGCCGCGAAGAAGGAGGGCGAGCTCAACGTCATCGCCCTGCCCCGCGACTGGGTCAACTACGGCGAGATCATCGACACCTTCGCCGACAAGTACGACATCAAGGTCAACCAGCTGGAACCCGGTGCCAGCAGCCGGCGTCAGATGGAGGCCGCCGCCCAGCTCAAGCCTGACGTCTTCGACCTCAGCCTCGAGGTGGCCGTGGCCAACGCGCCGCGCTTCGCCCCCTACAAGGTCCAGGGCTGGCACGACCTGCCCGACCACGTGAAGGACAGGAACGGCGCCTGGTACGCGGGTTACGGCGGCTACATGTCGCTCGGCTACGACTCGGCCAAGGTCAAGGCCCCGGCCTCCTTCGCCGACCTGCTGAAGCCCGGCTACACCGTGGCCCTGCCAGGAGACCCGCGCCAGACCGCCGCCGCGTTCAGCGGCATCATGGCCGCCTCCCTGCAGAACGGCGTGCCCCAGGTGCAGCGCGGCGTCGAGCTGTTCACCAAGCTCAAGAAGGAGGGCAAGCTCGCCGAGCCCCCCGCGGCCAACGTCGTCGTCGACTGGGACCACCTCAACGCCGAGCGCGCCGCCGAGCCCGGCACGTCGTGGAAGGTGACGATCCCCAAGGGCTCGCCGCTGGGCGCGTACTACGTGCAGGCGATCAACAAGGACGCCCCGCACCCGGCGGCGGCCAGGCTGTGGCAGGAGTTCATCTTCTCCGACGAGGGCCAGAACCTCTACCTCAAGGGTTACGCCAGGCCCGCGCGCGGCGAGGCGATGCTCATGAAGGGCACGCTCGACACCGAGACCGCGGCTCGCCTGCCTGCGCCTCCCGGGCCTCCGGTGCTGCTCACGATCCCGCAGACCGACACGGCGAAGACGTACGTCAACAAGCATTGGGCCGGGTGAGACAAGTGTGCCCGGTGTGACTGATATGTCGTAGAGACATTCAGCCCCTAGAGTTGTTGTCCCACTACGGGGGGAGCTGATCGGTCTTGCGATACGACACACCGAGCATGACGCGGTGGAACGCTCGCGCCTATGACAGCAGCTTCGGCTATGTCTCGCCGCAGGGCGCTCCCCTTGTCGACCTGCTGGATCCGCAGCCGGGCGAGCACGTGCTCGACCTCGGCTGCGGCACCGGCGTGCTGACCGCCGAGATCGCCGCCAGGGGGGCGCGCGTCCTCGGCATCGACGGCTCGACCGCGATGATCGAGAAGGCGCTCGCCCAGTACCCCGGCATCGACTTCATCATCGGCGACGGCCACGACTTCAGCGTCGTCCAGGCCTATGACGCCGTCTTCTCCAACGCCGCGCTCCACTGGATGAGCCGCGACCCCCGCACCGTGATCGCCAACGTCCGCGAGGCCCTGCGGCCCGGCGGCCGCTTCGTGGCCGAGATGGGCGGGGCGGGCAACTGCGCGGAACTGACCGCCGCGCTCTCCACCGCATGGCGCGAGTACGGCCTGCGCGAGCCCGAGCTGCCCTGGTACTTCCCGACGCCCGCCGAGCACTCCAGGCTGCTGGAGGAGGAGGGCTTCGTCGTCAGGCTGCTGGAGAACTTCGACAGGCCCACGCCTCTCGACGAGTGCCCAGGAGGGGCGGCCGACTGGGTGCGCATGTACGCGGGATCCCTGCTCGAAGGGCTGCCCGCCGATCTGGCGGACGCCCTTCTGCGACGGGTCAACGAGCTCGCCGCCCCCGCGCTCCGCAGGGAGACCGGGTGGATGGCTGACTACGTGCGGCTACGCTTCGCCGCCGTCCGGCGCTGATGCGTACTCCATGATGCACAGGGCTGTTTTGCGCGGCTATGGTCTGTTCCGTGGCGGCAAGAGTATGGCTGCGCCGCGACAGCGGCGTGAGGGGCTGGTGAACGGAACAGGATGAACTTCTGCCTGAGCGACCTCGTACCACCCTTGAGGTGGAGCGACGCGGCCGCGATCACACTGCTCCATGGTCAGCCGCATTTGCCGGAGGCCTGGTGGCGGAGCCTGCCCGTGCCACGGGTGCTGGCCGCCATCGGGCCTGAGTCCCTGGGCGAGCTGCTGACGGAGATCGCGCTGGAGCACTGGCCGGCGGCTGCCGTGGGCGACGTGCTGCCCGCGTTGCACGTGCTGGACCCCGACGAGGCGGACGAGCCGCACGTCGCGATCGCCCTCGACAGGGCGGGGTCGTGGCCAGGGCTGCTGGCGCTGAGCAGCCGCGAGCTGATGGACCAGCCGTTCGTGAGGGCCCGTCCGGTGCTCAACACCCTCTTCGCGGCCGTTTTCGTACGGCTGGCGCCCGGCGCTCCCGTCGAGGAGCGTCGCGCCGAGACGCCGCCCACGGCCGACGCGGTGGCCGAGCAGGCGGACGTCCTCGTGTCGGAGCCCGTCGAGCCGCACGCCGACGCCCCTGAGCCCGCACCGATCGAGGAGCCGGAACCTGTCGCGGATCCCGAACCTGTGGCGGAGCCCGACCCTGTCGCGGAGCCTGAGCCTGTGGCGGAGCCCGCACCGATCGCGGCACCGGTACCCGCCGCGGAGCCCGAGCCGATCGAGGAGCCGGAACCGGTCGCCGAGCCCGAGCCGCTGGGAGAGCCCGAGCCGGTCGCGACGCCCGAGCCGGTCGCCGAGCCCGGGCCGGTCGCAAGCCACGAGTCGGTGGCGGCGGCACACCCCGTCGAGCACGAGGCCCCCTATCGCGGCCTGTTCGAGACGCCCGCCGAGAGCGCGCCCGTCGAGTACGGACCCGTTGTCGAGCGGGAGCCGGTCGACGAGTACGAGCCCGTTGTCGAGCGGGAGCCGGTCGACGAGTACGAGCCCGTTGTCGAGCGGGAGCCGGTCGTCGAGGAGCGGGCCCCGGTGTCGCAGGGGTGGGACGCCTTCCAGTCCCTCCCGCCCGCGCACAGGGAGGCCGAGGAGCGCGAGGAGTCCGGCACCTACGAAGCGCAGGGCGACCTCCACACAGGACCCGACGCGGAGGAGCGCGAGGAAGCGGCAGCGCACGCGGCCGAACCCGCGCCCACGGCCGAGCCCGAGCACGGGGCCGAGCCCGCGCAGGCGGACGAGCACCACCAGGAGCACGGGGCCGAGCCCGAGCGGGCGGACGAACACCGCCACGAGCCGGTGGACGAGCACCAGCACGCGGACGAGCACCACCAGGAGCAGCACGCGGAGGCGACAGGCCACGCGGAGGCGGCAGCCTACGAGGACGAGCGCGAGAGCGAACTCGAGGCCCCCGCGCCGTCCTTCGCGGCGGACGTCGCCCAGGAACCGGTGGCGGCGCAGGCCGCGTCGGACGAGCCTGACCTGCACGCGCTCATCGAGGCCTCCTTCGCGGGGCTCGACGACAAGACCTGGGCCGTGGCGCAGAACCGTGTCTTCACCGACACCCCCTCGGCCGTCGAGCAGCTGGCCAAGCTGTTCGCCGTGTCCAAGGAGGAGATCGTCTCCGTCGAGGCCGCGCTGCGCCAGCGGTTGCAGCGCTGGCTGGCGGCGGAGGAGACGGCGCCCTACCGGGCCCACCTGGAGGAGCTGCGCGCGCGGCTGGGAGGGGACCCGCCGAAGGAGCTGCTGATCGGCGCCGCCGCCTGGCACGGCAAGGAGATCCGCGCCCTCGACGTGCCCGCCTGGCAGTTCGTGCACGCCACGATGGCGGCGCTGGTCCGCGTCCCCGACCTCGCGCCACCGCCGTCGGCGCCGACCCCGCCGGGGCCACCCCCTTCGGCCCCACCGCCCCCGCCGCAGCCGCTCTTCCAGGCACCCCCTCCGGGCCACGAGCCGCCCTTCGCGGCGTCCCCTCTGAGCCACGAGCCGCCCTTCGCGGCGCCCCCTGCGGGTCACGAGCCGCCCTTCGCGGCGCCTCCTCTTGGCCACGAGCCGCCTTTTCAGGCGCCCCCTCCGGGTCAGGAGCCGCCCTTCCAGGCGCCCGCGAACCAGCCGTCCTTCCACGCTCCGCTGCAGCCGCCCGCGCCGGAGCCCGGCGACGCCAACGGCAACGGCAAGCCGTACCAGGGATTCAAGGACGTCTCGCTCACCAAGCGCTGCTTCCGCCAGCCCGACGGCCGCTGGTGGCTGCGGATCGACATGACCGCCGAGCAACTGGCCACCGGGGAGTGCGCGCTGCCCAGCGGGTTCGCCGCCTACCTCGGCCTGACCCCCGGCTCGAGCTGGACGGTCAGGAGCGCGGCAGGAGAGCTGATGATGAGCTGGCACGGCAGGCCCTCCATCAGCCAGATGGGCAGGCTGCTCGCCGACGTCGGCGCGAGGGAGGGCGGCCACCTGTTCATCACGCTGTCCAAGGAAGGCGTGCTGCGGGCCAAACACCTGCCGGTCGCCACGCCCGGCGCCAGTAAGATCTCCAAGGCGCTGCGCCTGGCCGACTACACCGGCCTGAGCAGCGCCATCGAACACGCCGCCAGAATCATCGCCATAAGGATTGGCATGTCGGGCAACGTCAGTCTCGAGGACTTGAAGACCAGGCTCCGTGAACGCGGAGACCGCGACCTGTTCGAACTGTTGGACTGAGCCCGTGCCGCGGCTCGCGATCGCCCCTGACTTCCCCAGGGAACTCAGCGCTCTGGCCCCGCCTGCGCGCGGGGAGGTCATGGCCGCGCTGCCCGCCCTTCTGTCGCACGTCCCCGCCCCCGAGGGGGTGGGGACGCTGCGGATGGCCGAGGGCCACCTGGCCGTCGTCGTACGGCAGGGCGAGGTCTCGTGGCTGCTGACCCTGTTGCCCGACGCCGAGGCCGAGGCCTACGCCAGGCGGCACGCCTTCAGCGTCAACCCGGTCATCGGGGTGGTCGAGCAGTGGGACGCCGAGGCGCTGGGCAGGGTCGAGCACGCCCTGCGCCGTTCGGCGGGCCAGGCGAGGCTGTTCGAGCCGGTCAGCGACACCGACCTGCTGAGCCTCGGCATCGACCTCGCGCTGCTGCCGCTGATCAGGCTGATCGGCAACGAGGCTGACGTCGAGGCGCTCGAGGCGCTGCTGCCGCCCACGCAGTACCTCCCGCTCTCGGTGATGGCCAGGGGCGGCTCGCTGCCCGAGGCGTGGAGGGAGCTCGACTCCCGCCGCACCTCGTGGGACCCTCCCGAGCCGATCGACACCTCCGACCTGTACGCGGCGCTGCTCCGAAGCCCCGACAGGGCGGTGTTCGCCGCCACGGACGACGAGCTGGACCGCATCGTCACCGCGCCGGACTGGTGCGTCTTCCTGCACCCTCCGCAGCACCGGCTGGCGCGCGCCGACCACTACGAGCACCCGGTGCTCGTCACGGGCGGCGCCGGCACCGGCAAGACCCTCATCGCGCTGCACAGGGCCGCCCACCTGGCCGGGCACGGCAACGGGCCCGTCCTGCTGGTGACCTTCTCGCAGAGCCTGGCCACCGAGCTGTCGGCGAAGCTCGACCTCCTCATCGAGGACCAGGCCGTCCGCAAGCGCATCGACGTCTGCAACGTCGACAGGCTGGCGATCAGGATCGTGGCCGACGTGGAGGGGCGGCAGCCCACTCTCGTCGGCGCGGGGGCCCGCTCGCTGACCGAGCTGACCGACGAGGCGCTGCGGCTGCTCACCAGGGCCACGGGTGACCTGCTCGACGACGTGCTGAGCTTCGGCGAGCCCGGGCGCAAGCCGTACAGGCACATCGTGGTGGACGAGGCGCAGGACGTCAGCCCCGCGCAGTGGCGGCTGCTGCGCGCGGCGGTGCCGCGCGCGCCCGACGACCTGTTCGTGGTCGGCGACCCGCACCAGCGCATCACCGACCACCGCATCTCCCTGGGCGCGGTCGGCATCCATGCCGTCCAGCACGGCCTGAGCATCTCCTACAGGCTGCCGCACGAGCTGCTCTCCTTCGGGGTGCGGCTGCGCGGCGGCGGCCCGACGCTCGGCCTGGTCAAGGGGGTGCAGGAGCTGCGCGGCTTCCGCAGCACGCGCCACGGCGAGCGGCCGACGGTCAGGGCCTACGACACGCCCGAGGCCGAGCTGGCCGGGCTGGTGAACACCATCGAGTCGTGGCGGGAGGAGGGCGTGCCCACCACGGAGATCGCCGTGGCCGCGCGTACGACACGCCTGGTCAAGGCGGCCAAGGAGGCGTTGCGCCGCGCCAGGCAGGAGGTGCGGGTGACCACCCTGCACGGCCTGAAGGGCCTGGAGTTCGACAACGTCGCGCTCGTCGGGATCGCCGAGGGTGTGGTGCCCGAGCCGCTACCCTCTGACCCCGGTGACAGGGCGCGGGTGCTACAACGTGAGCGCGGGCTGCTCTACGTTGCCTGTACGCGGGCCAGGTCCGTGCTCTACGTTTCCCATTCCGGAAGAGGTAGCCCTTTTCTGTCGTCCTAATCACATAGTCTCTGAACTGCGGATATCTTTCCCTTTGCCGGTTGGACCCCAATGAATCTCAGCCTGAGCGACCTCGCGCCACCCCTGCGCTGGACGTCTCCCGTCCAGATCGCACCGCTCGCGGACGATCCTCAGCTGCCCGAAGCCTGGTGGCAGTCGATCCCGCTGGACCGCGCGTGCGCCGTCATCGGTGCCCAGGCCGTCGCAGGACGCCTCGCCGACCTCGCCGTCGCCTCCTGGGGACATCTGCAGCTCGGCGACATCCTGCCCTTGCTGAGGTTCTCCGACCCCGCGGAGAGCGAGCGGACGCCTGAGGGACTCGGCCGCGACGTGGTCCACAAGCTGTTCAGCGGCGTCTTCGAGCGGCTGCTCGAGCCTGTCGCCGAGGTCAGGGCCGTCCCGCTGCCCCAGCTGGTCGACGAGGTGTTCGTCGCGCTCGACGAGCGCCAGCGGACGATCGCGCGTGACCGCGTCTACGCCGAGCAGCGGGCCACGCTCGACGAGCTGGCGCAGCGCTTCTCCGTGACGAGGGAGCGGATCAGGCAGATCGAGCGCGACCTGCGCGACCACGTGGAGGCCTGGCTCGCCTCGGTGTCCGCTGGGCCGCTGCTGGCGCACGTGACGTGGCTGCGCGGGCGGCTCGGCTCCGCCGTACCCGCCGAGGAGCTGGCGGAGGCGGTGCCGTGGCACCGTACGGAGCTGGTGTCGCTCGGCATCCCCGTGTGGCGGTTCGTGCGGTCCCTGCTGACCGGCTACGAGCAGGCGGACGGGTGGCTGATCGCCGGCGGCGCCGACGAGCTGAGGGAGAAGACCAGGCAGCTGTTCACCGAGGGGCCGAGGCTCGTCGCCGAGGCCGTCGCCATGACCGCACAGCTCGGCGTCCGCGAGGACGTGGCCGAGCGGTGGCTGACCGCGGTGCCGCAGCTGCGGGTCTTCGACGGGCATGTCATGCTCTGGCCGCGCAGCGTCAACGAGAAGGCAGAGGCGGTGCTGTCCGTCGCGGGAGCGCCGCTCACCCCCGAGGAGATCCAGGAGCGGATCGGCGAGGACTACAGCCTGGTCGGCATCCGCAACCAGCTCACGGCCGACGCGCGCTTCCGCAGGGTCGACAGGAACAAGTACGGCCTGGCGCGCTGGGGCGGCGAGGAGTACCTGGGCATCAGGGAGATGATCGCCAGGGAGATCGAGCGAGCCGGCGGCGAGGCCTCGGTCAACACCATCGTCACCAACCTGACCTCCCGCTACGACGTGAGTGAGAGCTCGGTGCGGGCCTACTCGGGCGGCCCTGGCTTCGAGCGGTCGCAGCGTGGCTGGATCAGGGTGGCGGCCCCCGACCAGCCCGGCTACCAGCCGCGCAAGGACGTCTCGGAGACGCGGCGCTCCTTCAAGTCACGTGACGGGCGCTGGTGGCACAGGGTGGACGTCAACGCCGAGCACCTGCGCGGCTCGGGCTCCCCGCTCCCGACGGGCTTCGCCGCGCATCTCGGGATGGCGCCCGGCGGCTCGCTGACCGCCTCCGCGCCTTCGGGCGACGTGGTGATCTCCTGGCACAACCAGCCGACCATGGGCTCGATCAGGAACGTGCTGGCGGAGTTCAACGCCTCCGAGGGCGACCACGTGTTCCTCACGGTGTCCGACGGGGGCGAGCTGCTGACGCGCTTCCTGCCCGCGGCCCAGCCCGCGCTGCGGCCCCTCAACAGGGCGCTGCACCTGATCGGGTACACGGCTCCCGTCGACTCCGAGGCCGAGGGCCTGCGCCTGATCGGGGCCAGGGTGGGGCTGCCCGAGACCGCCACGCGCGAGGAGGTGCTGACCCGCCTGCGGGAGCGCGGTGACCGCGACATCCTGGCCTTCCTGGGCGAGTAGTCGCTTTCCGGCGGCAGGGCGCCGGATTAGGCTCGGTTCATGTTGAGGATCTACGACACGCGCACCAGGCAGGTCGAGGACATCCCCCAGGCGCGAGCCCTGCGGATGTACACCTGCGGTCCGACCGTCTACCGGTACGCGCACGTCGGGAACCTGCGCTCGTACCTGCTGTCCGACCTCATCAGGAGGATCCTCGAACGTCAGCGTGTCCGCATGGTCGTCTGCCAGAACATCACCGACGTCGGCCACCTGGTCGACGACGCGGAGTTCGGCGAGGACAAGATCGCCGCTCAGGCGCGCGAGGAGGGCAGGTCCACCCTCGACATCGCCAGGTTCTACGAGGACGCCTTCCGCCGCGACACCGCCGCGCTGAACCTGCGCCCGCCCGAGCACACCCCTCGCGCCACCGAGGCGATCGACCTCATGATCGAGCTGATCGCCAAGCTGATCGAGAAGGGCCACGCCTACACCGTCCCCGACGGCTCGGTCTTCTTCGCCGCCGAGTCCTTCCCCTCCTACGGGGAGATCTCAGGCAACAGGCTCGACGCGCTCAAGCCCGGGCACAGGGTGGAGGGCGTCGACCCGCGCAAGCGCTTCCACGCCGACTGGGCGCTGTGGAAGCACTCGCACCGCGAGCTGGCATGGGACACCCCGTGGGGAGGGCGCGGCTTCCCCGGCTGGCACGTCGAGTGCTCGGCCATGTCGCTGCGCTACCTCGGCGAGCACATCGATATCCACACCGGCGGCATCGACCTGCGCTTCCCCCACCACGAGGACGAGCGCGCCCAGTCCGACAGCGCCGCGGGACACGAGGTCGTGCGGCGCTGGGTGCACGGGGAGCACCTGCTGTTCGACGGGCGCAAGATGGCCAAGTCGACGGGCAACGTCGTGCTCCTCGCCGACGTGGCCGACGAGGGGCTCGATCCGCTGGCCGTACGGCTGGCCTTCATGGAGCACCGTTACCGCCATCAGATGAACCTGACCTGGGACACCCTGCGGGCGGCCGACCGCACGCTGCGCCGGTGGCGGGCCAGGGTCGCCGAGTGGGCGGAGTCGCCGTCCGCGCCGCTCGACCAGACGGCCGTACGCCAGGCCGAGGCCGCCTTCGACGACGACATCGACACCCCGGCGGCCCTCAGGGTGCTGAGGGAGCTCGAACGCGACGAGTCGGTGGCGCCGGGGTCGAAGTTCGAGTCCTTCCTCCACCTCGACCACGTGCTGGGTCTCGACCTCTCCTCGGAGATCGGCAGGGTGCGCGTCCTGCCGGCGGGCGCCGCCGAGCTCCTGGAGCAGCGCGCCCGCGCCAGGCAGGAATGCGACTGGGCCGCGGCCGACCGGCTTCGCGACGACCTGGCCGCGCTCGGTGTGAAGGTCGCCGACACCCCCGACGGCCAGACCTGGACCTGACGCGCGACCTCCCTCGGCCTTCCATGATCGTGTTCTGACGGTTACCACGAGTAATGGCTGTCCAGACAGCGATGCAGGGCTGCGACACTTGGTGCGAAGCAGGTCAGAGGGAGGTTTTCGTGAGGATCAGGCCCTATGCGTGGTTGCCGTGGCCGCTGCGTTGGCTGGCACGGGTAGTGACCGTGCTCCTGGCCCTGGCACTGGTCCTCGCGGCCGTCGGCGTGTGGATCGCGCGGCAGTCCTTCCCCCAGCTGGACGGAGTGATCAAGCTCGCGGGGCTGTCCTCGAAGGTGGAGGTCTACCGCGACACGTGGGGCATTCCGCAGATCTACGCCGACACCTCGGAAGACCTGTTCATGGCGCAGGGCTACGTCCACGCCCAGGACCGCTTCTGGGAGATGGACTTCCGCCGGCACGTCACCTCGGGCCGCCTGTCGGAGCTGTTCGGCAAGGCGACGCTGACCGAGGACAAGGTCATCCGCACGATGGGCTGGCGCGAGGTGGCCCAGCAGGAGCTGGCGACGCTCACCGACCGCACCAGGCGCTATCTCGACGCCTACGCCAAGGGTGTCAACGCCTGGCTCGCCGAGCACCCGAACGCCTCGGCCAGGAGCCTGGAGTACTCGGTGCTCAAGCTGCAGAACTCCGGCTACGTGCCCGAGCCTTGGACTGCGCTCGACTCGGTGACCTGGCTCAAGGCCATGGCGTGGGACCTGCGCTCCAACCTCTCCGACGAGATCTCCAGGGCGCTGGCGGCCACCAGGCTGCCGAGGGAGCGCGTGGACCAGCTCTATCCCGGCTACCCGTTCGACAGGAACCCCTCGATCGTGACCCAGGGGACGGTCACCGACCAGCGCTTCGACCAGCAGGCGGAGCCGAGGCTGGGCGAGGACGCCGCCGCCACCCTCACCAAGGCTGCTGAGGCGCTGAGCAGGGTCCCCGACCTCATGGGCACCGAGGAGCACGACGGCATCGGGTCGAACTCGTGGGTGGTCTCGGGAGAGCACACCACGACGGGCAAACCCCTGCTCGCCAACGACCCGCACCTGTCGGCGCAGATGCCGTCGGTCTGGTACCAGGCGGGACTGCACTGCCGCACCAAGTCCGACAAGTGCGGCTATGACGTGACAGGGTTTACCTTCTCCGGCGTCCCCGGCGTGATCATCGGGCACAACGACAAGATCGCGTGGGGATTCACCAACCTCGGCCCCGACGTCGCGGACCTCTTCCTCGAGCAGGTCAAGGGCGACACCTACCTCTACAGGGGGCAGTGGGCCAGGCTGGAGACCAGGAACGTCCAGATCAAGGTCGCCGGCGGCGCGCCGGTCACCCTCACGGTGCGCAAGACCAGGCACGGGCCGCTGATCAACGAGGTGATGGGGAGCGTCAAGCCCTCGGGAGGGGCGAACGCCGTCGCCCTGCAGTGGACCGCGCTCTCCCCCGGCACCGCGGCCGAGGCCATCTTCGAGCTCAACGCGGCGGGCGACTGGCACGAGTTCCGCGCCGCCGCCTCGCTGTTCGACGTGCCCGCCCAGAACCTGGTGTTCGCCGACACCCAGGGCCACATCGGCTACCAGGCGCCAGGGCGCATCCCGGTGCGCGCCAAGGGCGACGGCACCTGGCCGGTGCCCGGCTGGACTGGCGAGTACGAGTGGAAGACCGCGCCCATCCCCTACGACCAGCTGCCCAGCGTCGCCGACCCCGCCGACGGCTTCGTGGTGACGGCCAACAACGCGGTCATCGACCCGGGCCGCTACCGGCCCCTGCTCACCAAGGACTGGTCGTACGGCTACCGCGCCAAGCGCATCGTCGAACGCGTCCAGCAGGCCATCAAGTCCGGCAAGATCGACGCCGAGACCATGAGCCGCATCCAGCAGGACTCCCACAACGGCCTGGCCGAGTTACTGGTCCCCGCCCTGCTCCAGGTCGAGCTCGCCGGGCCCAGCGCCCGGGCGCAGGGGCTGCTGCGCGGCTGGGACGGCTCCCAGGGCCTCGACTCGGCCCCCGCCGCCTACTTCAACGCGGTCTGGCGGCACCTGCTCATCGCCGCCTTCAACGACGACCTGCCCGAGGGCGCCAGGCCCACGGGCGGCGACCGCTGGTACGAGGTCGTGCGAAGCCTGCTCGCGGCTCCCGTCGACCCCTTCTGGGACGACGTCACCACCAAGGGCTTCACCGAGACCCGCGACGACATCCTGCGCAGCGCCATGGCCGACGCCCACCACGAGCTGGCGGGGCTGCTGGGAGAGGACGTCAAGGCCTGGCGATGGGGCGACCTGCACCAGCTCACGCTGACCAACCAGACGTTCGGCACCTCGGGCATCGGCCCGATCGAGGCGCTGTTCAACCGCGGGCCCTTCGGCTCGCCGGGCAACAAGGACGCCGTCAACGCCACGGGCTGGAACATCCAGGACGACTACGCCATCACCGCCGTCCCCTCCATGCGCATGGTCATCGACCTCGCCGACCTCGACAGATCCCGCTGGATCAACCTCACCGGCGCCTCGGGCCACGCCTTCCACGACAACTACTGGGACCAGGCGCCCCTCTGGGCGAACGGGGAGACGACGCCGATGAACTCCAAGCCCGACTCCATCAGGAAGGCGGCGGTGAACACCCTGACCCTCACACCCTGACCCTCATGCCGTGACCCTCACACTGTGAGCGGGCGCGACTCGCCCACCGCGAGGTCCCACAGGTCGGCGCGCGGCAGGCCGCGCGCCTCCCACTCCGCGCGCGCCAGCAGCACCGGCTCGAGCAGCGGCTCGCCCGACAGCACGAACGTGCCCCAGTGCATGGTCGCCATGCGCCGCGCGCCCACGTCCAGGCACGCCTGTACGGCTTCCGCGGGGTTGACGTGGTTGCCCTTGGTGAACCAGCGGGGCTCGTAGGCGCCGACCGGCATCAGGGCCAGGTCGAGGCCGGGGAAGCGATCGCCGATCTCGGCCAGGCGCGGCCCGTAGGCGGTGTCGCCGGCGAAGTAGATCGACTTGTTGATCACCCACCCGCCCCACAGGGACCTGCACGTGTCCCAGATCGTGCGGCGGCTCCAGTGGTGCGCCGGCACGAAGTCGAAACTCACCCCGCCCAGCGTCGCGCCCTCCCACCAGTCCAGCTCGGTGACATGGCGAAAGCCCCGCCTGGTGAACCAGCGGCCGAGGTTGGCCGGCGCGAAGATGGGCGTGGTCCTGGGCAGCCGCCTGATCGTGGGGGCGTCGAGGTGGTCGTAGTGGTTGTGGCTGATCACCACCGCGTCGATCCTCGGCAGGTCGCTCCAGGCCACGCCAGGCGGGGTGAGGCGCTGCCGTACACCGGGGATCTTGCGGGACCACACGGGGTCGGTGAGGATGGTCAGCCCCTCGACCTGGAGCACGTAGGTCGCGTGCCCCACCCAGGTGACCACCGTGCCCGTGAGCTGGGGCAGACCGCCCCTGAGCACCGGAATCTGGTCGATGTCGCCGATGTTGGTGCGCAGCCCGCCATGCCAGGCGACGCTCACCAGCTCACGGAAGGCGGGAAGCGGCGCAGTCAGCCGGTCCCTGAAGGACGCCGGCCTGGCGGGGGCGCTCCGCTGGATGGTCTGAGACATAGGCACGCTCCCCTACGTAACGGATCACTCACCCTTGATGATCCCCTCAGGGAGCGTTCTATTCCTCCGCCACCATGGCGATTTGCGTGGATACCCGCCGTCTTCGAGCCCGGCGAGCCGTTCGAAGGGGTTGTAGGCCGCCTGGTTGCCGCAGATGAGCATCGACACGGCGAGCGAGACCAGATAGAGCGGCAGCATCGGCAGGCCGACGCACCAGGCCCACTGAGTCGCGTGGCGGCTCTCGTGGTCGAGGAGCCTGCCGGTGAGGTAGCCGTCGGGATGCTTGGTCACGACGACGTTCCCGACGGTGAAGGCGCCCGCCACGGGGAAGGCGTAGCGGTAACCGTAGGCCAGAATGAGGCCGTCAGGGCCGTTCGTTCTGCGCGCCCCGCCCATGACGGAGATCAGCAGGCCGAGCGGAGTGGACAGGTTGACGAAGTTCGCGATCCTACGGATCCGATGGCGCCTCTCCATGCGTCTCACCCTTGACCGAACTTGACAAATCGGAATAATGATCCCCGTCCTGAAATCTCCCACAAGAGCAGGATCATGAGATTCATCATTCTGGCCGCGCTCCTCTGCACCATGGCGCTCGCCACCGTAGGCGGCTTCGCCGTCACGCAGACCTCGTCCGCGACCGACACCCCCACGGCCGACAGGCTCGAGTTACCCGTCTCCACCAGCCCCTCCCCCACGCCCACACCCACCTCGAGCACCGCCAAGTACAAGGCGACGGCCAAGGTGGTGAAGAAGAAGGGCGTCTCGTACCTGGACGTCGCAGTCACGTACGGCGGGGCGGCTCGCTTCACTGTGAAGCAGAAGGTGTGCAAGGGCAAGTCCTGCAGGACGGCCTCCGCCTCGCTGCCTGTCACGACGGGAGCGGGCAAGACGTCGAAGAAGCTCGGCAAGGGGTCGTACAGGACGAGCGGCAAGCCGAGCGTCTCGCTGAAGGTCCTCCCCTGGCCCACCCGCACGATCACCGCCACGGCCACCCCCTCGGCCACCACGACGGTCACGGCGTCGGCCGCTCCCTCGGCGACGGTCACGGTCGCGACCACCACCACGGTCAACGCGACGGTCACGATCACCCAGACCCCCGCGCCTTCGGTGTCGGTCTCGACGATCACGGCCCCCGCGCCGCCTCCCGTCACGATCACGGTCACGTGCACCCCGGCCCCTGCCGGCACTCCGTCACCGCCGGCCGATCTCGCGCCGAGCGACCCCGGCACTCCCACACCGCCCGCGGACACCCCGACGTCTCCGACGCCGTCGGTCACCACCCCCGCAGCCGTCTCGACGACGCCCGGCACGACCGCCCCGGTCACCACCCCGCCCGCCGAGCTGGCTCCCACCTCCCTGCCGTGCACGACGGCGCCCGACCCCGACCCCGACCCGGATCCCGATCAGGATCCGAACGGCATGGACGCCGGCCAGGTGCCCAGCCCCACCTCACCGCCCCCGCCGACCCCGTGAACAGCGGATGACGTGAACGACGACGGCGCCGCCCTCGGGCGGCGCCGTCAGGCGTTGGGGGGCGGACTCTACGAGCCGTCAGGCGTCGGGGGCGGCGGGCCGTACGAGCCTCTCATCAGCCACGAGCCGCCCGAGGAGGGCGACATCAGGACGGCGATCACCACCGCCACCAGCCCGCCGTACAGGTAGACGAATCCGGCGATGTCGCCGGCGATCACCAGATCGCCCGCCGCCCGCTTCAGCGAGAACACCATCGAGACCAGCAGCCAGCCGATCGCCACCGCCGAGGCGCCGAGCTTGGAGCGCATCATCCTGCCCGCGAGGAGACAGAGGCCGAACAGCACCGGGACCCAGCCGATGGCCGCCGCGGGGAAGGAGGCGCCGATGTACCAGGCGTGGGTGAACCCGCCCACCACGCCGAGGACGACCCCCAGCACGACCAGCATGCCGTACGCGGCCCCGGCCAGAGCGGACTCGGCGTGGCTCCTTTGCTCCATAACGGAGGAGGTTAGTGGATGCCCGCGAACAGGTCCTTCTCAAGGGTGTAAGGCTCGCCGAGACCCCCGGCCTCACGCGGGACGCTCGGCCCTGTCTCGCCGCGCGACCCGCTGCGCAGGATGAAGTGCTCCACCCCGAACGCCTCCTGCCCGATGTTGTTGGACAGCGCGAACCACGGCGCGTCGACCATGATCTGCGTGGCGTGCGCGCGCATCGCGTCGAGCTTGTTGCCCAGGTACGGCCTGGCGTCCACCTCGGTCGTGACCTCGTCGTCCGCGGCGCCGAACGGCACATCCTCGACGTTCTCGGGGACGAAGGCGACCTCCGCCTCGGCGAGCTCCTCCGCCGTCCTGCGCATGACGGACTTGGGCACGGCGGTGTAGTAGAACTTCGCCACCCGCCACGGCTCGCCCTCGCCGTGCTCGGGATCGGCGGCCAGCTCGAAGGCCCTCCACGCCACCCTGTGCGCCTGGATGTGGTCGGGATGGCCGTAGAAGCCGTTGTCGTCGTAGGTGACCATGACCTGGGGGCGCACCTCCCTGACGACCTTCACCAGGAGGGCGGCGGCCTCGTCCACGTCGGCCTGCCAGAAGGCGTTCGGCCGGTGGTTGGAGGCGACGCCCATCATCCCGCTGTCGCGCCACCTGCCCGGGCCGCCGAGGAAGCGGTGGTCCTCGACCCCCATCGCCTTGCAGGCCGCGTCCAGCTCCCCGACGCGATGCTCGCCGAGGCTGTCGTCCCTGTCGGCGGCCAGGTGCGCCAGCTCGGGCGGGATGACCTCGCCCTCCTCGCCGAGCGTGCAGGTCACGAGCGTGACGTGGGCCCCCTCCGCGGCGTACTTGGCCATCGTCGCGCCGGTCCCGATCGTCTCGTCGTCGGGGTGGGCGTGCACGAGCAGAAGGCGTCGATCACTCATGCCCCCGAGCGTATGCCACACCCCGTCACGACCCCGACCCTGCCGTCCTCCGAGGAGTTCCGGGGCGCACGACGGAGGTGTCTCACCTGGCAAGATGGGGGGTTATGAGTGAGAGCTTCCCGCGCCTGCACGCAAGGACCCGCCGGTTCACCCTGGGTGTGCCCAGGGGCTTCACGATCTCCCCCGACGGAGCCCGCGTCCTGTTCCTGCGCACCCGGTCAGGCACCGACCCGGTCACCTGCCTGTGGGAGCTCGACACCGCCACCCATGTCGAACGCCTGGTCGTCGACCCCCGCGCCCTCGACGCCGACGAGGAGAACCTGCCGCCGGAGGAGCGCGCCCGCCGTGAGCGCAGCCGCGAGCAGGCGGGCGGCGTCGTCGCCTACACCACCGACTCCGCGGCCACCCTGGCGGCCTTCGCCCTGTCCGGCGGCCTCTACGTCACCGAGGCGGCCAAGGGCACGACCCGCAGGCTGGAGACGCCTGGCGCGGTCATCGACCCGCGCCTGTCGCCTGACGGGCGGCATGTCGCCTATGTCACGAACGGCTCGCTCCGGGTCCAGGACCTCGCCACCGGCGACGACCGGGCCCTGGCCACCCCCGAGAGCGACACCGTCACCTACGGCCTGGCCGAGTTCATCGCCGCCGAGGAGATGGACCGCCACCGCGGCTACTGGTGGTCGCCCGCCGGCGACGCCCTCCTGGTCGAGCGGGCCGACGAGGCGCCCGTCCAGACCTGGTACATCGCCGACCCCGCCAACCCCGACCGCCCTGCCGTCCCTCAGAGGTATCCGGCCGCGGGCACGCCCAACGCCCGCACCGAGCTGTTCGTCCTGGGGCTGGACGGCTCGCGCGTCGCGGTGCCGTTCGAGCACGAGTACCTCACCACCGCCTCGTGGGACTCCCACGCGCTGTCGATCGTGACCATGTCGCGCGACCAGCGGACGCGCCGCCTGTTCACCGCCGACCCCGCGACCGGCCGCTCCACGCTCGTCCGCGAGGACACCGACGAGGCCTGGGTCGAGGTCGTGACCGGCGTGCCAGGCCACCTCGACGACGGCTCACTGGTCTGGGTCGCCGACGACGAGGGCGGACGCCGCCTGTTCGTCGGCGACCGCGTCGTCACCCCGCCCACCCTCCAGGTGCGCGACGTGCTCGACATCGACCGCGACACCGTGCTGTTCAGAGCCAGCGGCGACCCCACCGAGATCCAGCTCTGGACGTGGGACGGCCACTCCCTCATGCCCGTCTCCACCGCGTCGGGCGTCTACTCGGGGCGCCTGGCAGGGGGCGTCGGGGTGCTGACCGAGCAGTCACTCGAGCGCGAAGGCGTCTCCGCCACCGTGGTCCTGCCCAGCGGCATGACGATCCCGATCCCCTCGCTGGCCGAGCGGCCGGGCCTCGACCTGCGCGTCCACCTCGGCCGCTCGGGCACCCGCGACCTGTCGACCGCCGTCGTCTTCCCCTCGTGGCACGAGCCCGGCTCGCGCAGGCTGCCCGTCCTTCTCGACCCGTACGGCGGGCCGCACGCCCAGCGCGTGCTGGCCAGCCAGGGCATGTACCTCACCAGCCAGTGGTTCGCCGAGCAGGGCTTCGCCGTCGTCGTCGCCGACGGCCGCGGCACCCCTGGACGCGGTCCCGCCTTCGAGCGGGCGGTGCTGAACGACCTGGCCACCCCTGTGCTCGACGACCAGGTGGACGCCCTTCAGGGGGTCGCCCAGCAGTACCCCGACGACCTCGACCTGTCCAAGGTCGCCATCCGCGGCTGGTCGTTCGGCGGCTACCTGGCCGCGCTCGCCGTCCTGCGCAGGCCCGACGTCTTCCACGCGGCGATCGCGGGCGCGCCGGTGACCGACTGGCGCCTGTACGACACGTGCTACACCGAGCGCTACCTCGGCGACCCGCACGCCCAGCCAGAGGTCTACGACCAGTCCTCGCTGTTCGCCGACGCGGCCAAGCTGGAGCGCCCGCTCCTGCTGATCCACGGTCTCGCCGACGACAACGTGGTCGCCGCGCACACGCTCCGCCTGTCGTCGGCCCTGCTGTCGGCAGGGCGCCCGCACACCGTCCTGCCGCTGTCGGGGGTGACCCACATGACGCCGCAGGAGGTCGTCGCCGAGAACCTGCTGCTCCTCCAGGTCGACTTCCTCAAGAAGTCCCTCGGCCTGTAGGACACTCGAACCCCACGCGCGAAAAGCAAGGCCCTCACCAAGGGGCGCTTCGCGCGTGGGATTCAGCCGTTCCCCCAGTCGGGCCGCCGACCCGACTCCCTGAGGCCCTCGCTTCGCTCGGACGCCCTTCTCAGACCCACCCGGGCGAGACACCAAGACCCCACCCAGCCCTGCACCGCTTGGACCAGCTCTGCGCACGCACCCCGCCCTCTGACTGGATGCTTCGGGCGCCAAGCCTTCAGGACCCGCCGTAGAGGCGCTCCAGGTCCACCAACTGGACGTCTTCGCGCGCTCGCGCGATCTCTTCCAGTTGTGGCATGAACCCCGCCACGCTGAACAGCAACAGCCGCGTCTCAGGCGTGGCACGCTCGTCTCTGTCCATGAGCAACGCGCGAGTCCGCTCCAACCGATCCAGGTGCGCGCGCCCGACCACGTCCCCGCTCTTCGCCTCGCCAATCGCGAGGATCTTCTCCCTACCGTCGTCCATGCGGGAGAAGGCCACGACGTCGATCTCATGACCGGTCCTGTTGGCAGGGTCGGGCAGCACGCCGGAGGCTACTCTGGTCCGTCGGCCTCCGAGGGTCGAAACGTCGGCGTACCACCGGGTCCATAGCCGAGCCAGGTGCTCGAAGTGCGGGCCGAGCACCTGGCTGCAGAAGGTTGCCTGAGATCGCTCCCAAACCTGCGCTGCCGATCCGGGCCGTTCCAGGTCGGTCCACTCAGGCCTCATGATCGCATGGTAGAAGCTGACGATCGGCTCGGTGATGCGATAGGCGGAACGCTTACCGTGGAAGGCGTCGGCTTCCCTGCAGATCAAGCCCACGTCCTCGAGCATGGTCAGGGCATGGCCCAGATCCGTCGACTTCTTTCCGAGATAGTTCGCGATCCCTCCCCGCGTGTGGTTGCCTCCAGCGACCGCCGACAGCACCCCGTGGTAGAGCGCCACATCGCGAAGTTCAGGCTCCTCCGAGAGAAGGGAGCGCCCCTCCCTGAAGAGGGGGCTTCCGGAATTGAGCACGTTGCGAATCACCCACGGGCCGAAATCCGCCCGATCCCGCGGGACGTCGCCGAGAGTGAACTCGCGCCGGTAGGCGGGAGTTCCGCCCACCACCGCATGGACGAGCAGAGCCAGAGAAGGATCGTCGAGTTCCCAAAACTCCCTGGCCAACCGGAAATCGAGGGTGGGAACCACCAACTCCAGACTGGCCCTTCCACGAAGGGGCGCGGTGCCCGCCAGTAGCGAGCCCATGAACGACAGCGCGGATCCACACAGCAGCAGACGGATCGGGGAGCCAGCTCGTTGCCCTTGCGGCCCGAGCGCCCGCTGGATGAGGGAGGGGAGCTCTGGTGATGCCTTCACGAGGTAGGGGAATTCATCGATCACCACAGGAACGGGCCGATCTGAGGCGATAAGCATGAGCGCCTGGATCGCCTCGTCCCATCGCTCGAAACGACGCGGCACCGGCTCTCCGAGGTGGTGCGCCATCGCCGTGCCGAACTGGCGGAGCGCTTCGGCTTCTGTCGCTTCGGTCGCCGCGAAGTAGAAGCCATCCGCCGCGCGGCATACCGCGTCCAGCAGGAAGGTCTTACCTTGACGGCGTCGCCCGGACACCACGCCAAGCGTCGCTTCACCGCCGTGATACTGCACGAATCGGGTCAGTTGCGACCACTCGTAGTCCCGATCGAAGATGCCGGAAGGCTTTTCCACGGTCCTATGATAACTGAACCTATTATAGGTCTACTTATTATTCATAGATTAGCAGAGATCGGCGTCGTGGACGACGATGGCGGCCTGCACCCTGTTGGTCAGGCCGAGTTTGGCCAGCACCCTGCTGACGTGCGCCTTCACCGTCGCCTCCGTCAGACGGAGCTCCCTGCCGACCTCCGCGTTCGACAGTCCCCTGGCCAGCGCCCTGATCACCTCCTCCTCCCGGCCAGTGAGCGAGGCCAGCTGCCTGCGGGCCGCCTCCGCCCGCGAAGGCGCCCTGTCCACGAAGGCCGAGATCAGCCGCTTGGTGACCGTGGGCGACAGCATGGCCTGCCCGCCCGCGACCGTCCTGACGGCCGCGGCCAGCTCGCGCGGCGGCGTGTCCTTCAGCAGGAAACCGACGGCCCCGAGGCGCAGCGCCTCGTGCACGTACTCGTCCAGGTCGAAGGTGGTCAGCATGATCAGCTTCGGTGCGTCGGGGGCGCTGAGGATCCGGGCGGCCGCGGCCAGCCCGTCGACGCCCGGCATCCGGACGTCCATGAGCACGACCTGGGGGCGGAGCCTGCCCGCCGCCGAGATCGCCTCGGCGCCGTCGCGGGCCTCGCCGACGACCACGATGTCCCCCGCCGCCTCGAGGATCAGCCGCAGGCCGGAACGGACGAGCGCCTCGTCGTCGACGATCAGTACGCGGATCACGCGGGAATCCTGGCACGCAGTTCGAAGCCGCCGTCCTCACGGTGGCCGGTGTGGAGGGTGCCCCCTACCAGTTCGACGCGTTCGCGCAGACCCACGAGTCCCCAGCCCGACTCGGGCAGGGGCGCGGCCTGCCGTACCGGAGGCTGGTTGGCGACCACCACCTCCAGCGAGGAGGGCAGGAAACGGATGGAGACGTCGGCGCTGGTCTCGCCCGCGTGCTTGTGGACGTTGGTGAGCGCCTCCTGCACCACCCGGTAGGCGGTGCGCTCGACGGTCGGGCCCAGGGAGCGGGCCTCGCCCTCGTCGTGCCTGGTGAGCGCGATGCCCAGGGCGCGTGACTGGTCCAGGAGCCCGTCGAGGTCGGCCAGCGTGGGCTGAGGAGCGCGGGGGGCGGGCAGCGAGGGCGCACGCAGGACGCCCAGCACGTCGCGCAGGTTGGTGAGGGCCTCCCTGCCGATGTCGCCGATCAGCGCCGCGGCCTGCGCCGTACGGGAGTCGGAGGTACCGACCTCCAGCGCGCCCGCGTGCATGACCATGAGCGACACCCGGTGGGCCACCACGTCGTGCATCTCGCGGGCGATGCGGGCGCGCTCCTGGGCGCGCGCCTGGTCGGCGCGCATGACCTGCTCGCGTTCGAGGCGCTCGGCGCGCTCCTGCGCGGCGGCCAGCACGTCGCGTCTGGCCCGCACCCACAGCCCGAACACCAGCGGCAGCCCGATCCCCGCCGCCCCCATGAGCGTGGCGTTGCCGAGCGTGCCGGTCAGATGCTCTCTCTGACCGCCGATCAGCGCTCCGACCCCGGCCGAGAGGGCGACGGTCACCGCGCCCATGCCCGCGTACGCCGCGATGTCGCGCCGCTCGCGCAGCCTGGTGCCCGCGTAGTAGGAGGCGACGAGCAGCGGCGGCCACATCGCGAATCCGACGTGGGCGAGCGCGCCCACGGCGGCCAGCGGCCACCAGGCGCGCGGCGCGAACCACGCGGCCGCCCCCGCCACCGCCGCGATCAGCACGAGCAGCGGGAACGGCAGGTCCGTCGCCACCCCCATCTGGCCGCTGAGCGTGGCCAGGGAGAACCCGAACACCAGGACACCAAGCACCATGTCCCCGAGCGTAGGGCCCGGCGAACCGGACGAATTACGACGAAAGTTGTAGTTTCCGACCGACGTTCGGCGCTGGGCCGACCTGCCTCGGCCGAACCAGAGTGATCCGCATGAAGACCCCCTATGTCGTCGCGGCGGCCCTGTCGCTCAGCCTGCTCGCCTCCCCCTCCCACGCCGAGAGCGCCAAGCCCTCCCTTCCCGAACCCACGGGGACGAAGAAGGTCGGCACGACCTCCCTCCACCTGGTCGACACCGAGCGGCGCGACCCCTGGAACCAGGAGGCGGCCGCCAGGGAGCTCATGGTCTCCCTCTGGTACCCGGCCGCCAGTTCAGGAGGAAAGCGCGTGACCTACCTGACGAAGGAGGAGTCGGCCGCCGTCCTCAAGGACTTCGACGTGCCGCCCGAGTCGCTCACCGCGACCCGGGTGCACGCCAGGGTGACCGCACCGCCCTCACGGGCGCGCCTGCCCCTGGTGCTGATGTCGCCGGGGTTCAGCTTCCCCAGGGCCACGCTGACCTCGCTGGCCGAGGACCTGGCCAGCAGGGGCTACCTGGTGGCGGCGGTGGAGCACACCTACGAGTCGGTCGCCACCACCTTCCCCGACGGCAGGACCACCACCTGCCTGGCCTGCGTCCGAGGCCAGGACGGCGAGAAGGTCGCCCAGGGAAGGGTCGCCGACCTGCGGTTCGTCCTCGACCAGCTGCTGAGGCGGGGGCTGGTCGACCGCTCCAGGATCGCGGTGGTCGGCCACTCGATGGGCGGCAACAGCGCCGCGCACGCCATGCTGGCCGACCCGCGTGTCAAGGCGGGCGCGAACCTGGACGGCACGTTCCAGCCTGTCGTGCCGAAGCTGGACAAGCCGTTCCTCATGGTCGGCAGCCCCAGGCACGTCCCCGACGGGGGCGACACCACGTGGCCGAGGTCGTGGGCGAACATGACGGGGTGGAAGCGCTGGATCACCGTGGCCGGCGCCGACCACTCCTCGTTCGTCGACTACGCCGTGCTGAGGCCGCAGCTGGGCCTGCCCGCGCCCGAACTCGACGGAGCGCGGGCGCTGCGGATCACCCGCGCGTATCTGGCCGCCTTCCTCGACACGCACCTGCGGGGCAGGGACGAGCCGCTGCTGGACGGCCCGTCCAAGGCCTACCCCGAGGTGCGGTTCTGGAAGTGATCAGCGGGCGGTCGGCGCGGGGCTGCCGTGCCAGCTGGCCCACAGGGCGGCGTAGGAGCCGCCCTCGGCCACCAGCTCGTCGTGCGAGCCCAGCTCGCTGATCCGCCCGTCCTCCACGACCGCCACCCTGTCGGCGTCGTGCGCCGTGTAGAGGCGGTGCGCGATCGCGATCACCGTGCGCCCGTCGAGGACGGCCGCGAGCGACCGTTCGAGGTTGCGCGCGGCCCTGGGGTCGATCAGCGAGGTGGCCTCGTCGAGCACCAGCGTGTGCGGGTCGGCCAGGACGAGCCTGGCCAGCGCGACCTGCTGGGCGTGCGCCGGCGAGATCGCCGTGCCGCCCGAGCCGACCGTGGTGTCGAGCCCGTCGGGCAGCGACTCCACCCAGTCCAGCGCGTCCACCGCCCTGAGCGCGTCGAGGACCTGCTCGGAAGTGGCGGAGGGCCGCGCGATCAGCAGGTTGTCGCGCAGCGTGCCGCGGAAGACGTGATGTTCCTGGGTGACCAGCGCGACGTGGCCGCGCAGGTCGTCCAGGGGCAGGTCGACCAGCGACACCCCGCCGACCGTGACGGCGCCGGTGCGTGGACCGTGGATGCCGGCCAGCAGCCTGCCGAGCGTCGACTTGCCCGCGCCCGACGGCCCGACCATCGCCAGCCGCTCTCCGGGGCGCAGCGACAGCGACACCCCGTGCAGGACGTCGTGGCCCTCGCGGTAGGCGTAGCGCACGTCGGAGGCGGCCAGGTTCTCGCCCGCCGGCACCGACGTGCCCGCCGTACCGTCGTCGGGGACGTTGGCCACGCCCAGCAGGCGCGCCATCGCCGCCCCGCCGACCTGGAGCTCGTCGATCCACATGAGGAACCTGTCGAGCGGGTCGATGAGCTGCTGGGCGTAGATCAAGGCGGCGGTGACCTGCCAGATCGACACCCAGCCGTTGGCGTAGAACAGCCCGCCGACCAGCAGCGCGGAGACCACGGGGATCACGTAGCCGAGCTCGACCATGGGGAACCACACCGTGCGCAGGCCGAGGGTGTACCGCTCGGCCGCCCACGACCTGGAGATGTCGCCGTCGGTGCGGGCGTGCCTGCGCTCCTGCAGACCGAGCGCCTCGATCGTGCGGGCGCCCTCGACCGTCTCGGCCAGCCCCTCGGTCATGTCCGCGTAGGCGGCGTTCTCCCGCAGGTAGCCGTCGCGCGCCCGGGCGAGGTACCACCGGGTGGAGAACCAGATGATCGGGACGGCCAGCAGCATGGGCAGCATCAGCAGCGGGCTGACCAGCAGCAGCGCGCCCACCGTGATCACCCCTGTGACCAGCGCGATCAGCGTCTCCGGCACCGCGTGCCGCACGGTCCTCGACAGCGAGTCGACGTCGCGCGAGGTCCGCGTGATCAGGTCGCCCGAGCCCGCCCGCTCCACCGTGGACAGCGGCAGCGCGAGCACCCTGTCGACGAACTCCTCGCGCAGCTCGGCGAGGACCTTCTCACCCAGCCTGGAGGAGGCCAGCACCGCGAAGCGGATGAGCACCGACTGCAGCACCAGGAACGTTCCGATGCCGACGGCCACCAGCGTGACGTTGATGTCGGTGCCGTCCTGCACGCGCTGGACCAGGCCGCCGAGCTGCCACGGCACCGCGAGCCCCGCCACGGCGGCGAGGCCGTGCAGAGCGAGGGCGACAGTCAGCTCACGCGGGTACTTCAACGTCAGCCGCCTGGCGTAGGCGCGAACCTGCGTCTGGTCGGCGACGGGGAGAATCTCCCGAGCCATCTCAGTCCTCCCCTCTCGTCACGGTCGCCGCGTAGGCGGGTTCGGTGGCCAGCAGGTCGCGGTGGGCGCCTTCAGCGCGCACCCTGCCGTCCTCCACGTAGATCACATGGTCGGTGCGGTCGAGCACCAGCGGGCTGGTCGTGCAGACCAGCGTCGTCCTGCCAGCGCGCGCCTTGGCGAGCCGCTCGGCGATGCGCGCCTCGCTGTGCGCGTCGACCGCGCTGGTCGGCTCGACCAGGATGAGCACCTCGGGGTCGGCGACCAGCGCCCTGGCCAGGCGCAGCCGCTGCTGCTGCCCGCCGGAGAACTCCCTGCCCGCCTCGGCCACGTGGGCGTCGAGGCCGTCGGGCAGCGCCTCGACGATGTCCTCGGCGCAGGCGGCGTGCAGCGCCTGCCGTACGGCCTCGGCCGAGGCCTCGCCCCTGACGTCGAGCTCGTCGCGCAGCCTTCCTGCGAACAGCCTGGCGTTGTTGTCGGCGACCAGGACCCTGGAGCGGACCTCGGCCAGCGGCAGCGTGCCCAGGTCGGTGCCGCCGAAGGAGACCTCGCCCTCGCTGTAGCGGCCCAGACGGTCGGCGATCGCGATCGCGTCCTCCGGGGTGCCGCCCGCGAGCGCGGTCAGCGTGCCGGGCCTGACCGTCACCCCGCTCTCGGCGTCGTGCAGGAGGCCGCCGTGCGAGCTCTCCTCGCCGCCCGAGACCTCGGGCTCGATCGAAAGGATCCTGACCACGCGCCTGGCGGCGACGTGGCCCTTGGTCAGCTTGTCGGCGGCCTCGGTGAGCGTGCGCATCGGGCCGATCAGGAAGACGGCGTAGCCGTAGAAGGCGACGAGCTGACCTGTGGTGATCTGACCGTCGACGGCGAAGGAGGCGCCGATGCCCGTGACGATCGCGATGAGCACGCCGGGCAGCAGGATCTGCGCGCCCTCCAGCATCGACTCGACGCCCGCGACGCGCACGCCCGCGTGCCGTACCCGCTGGGACTCCTCGCGGTAGCGGTCGGCGAAGACCTCCTCGCCGCCGATGCCGCGCAGCACCCGCAGCCCCGCGACGATGTCGGCCGCCCTGGTGGACAGCTCGCCCTGCAGCTCGCGGTGGGCCTGCTGACGCTTGTGCAGCGGCTTGAGCAGCGGGCCGACGGCGATCGCCATCAGCGGCACGCCGACCAGCACCATCAGCCCCAGCTCCAGCGAGGTGGAGATCAGGATCACGGTCACCGTGACGATCGCCACGACGGAGCCGACGCCGCGCAGCAGGATGTCCATCGAGTTGCCGATGTGGGCGATGTCGGAGTTGCCGACGCTCACCACCTCACCGGTGGACAGCCGCTTCGGCAGCGTCGCGCCCAGCCTGGTGGCCTGCCTGGTGGTCACCTGGACCGTCCTGTAGGCGGCGGCCAGCCAGTTGTAGACCGCCATCCTGTGCCGCATGATGCCGGCGTAGGCCTGCACGAGACCCAGCCCGAACAGCACCGCCGACCAGGTCATCAGATCGTCGGTGTGCTTGCCGGTGACCGCGTCGATGCCCTTGCCCAGCACGAACGGCATGAGCGCCTGCGCGAACCACCACAGGATGGCGAAGCTGATGCCCACGGCAAGGGCGCCCGCCTGGCGGCGCGCGGTCCAGAGGAGGTAGCGCGTGGGCGTGCGGATGTCAGGGGTGCCAGGATCGGCCTGGGGTAGGGAGCGCATAGCTCGTCAAGATTGACAAAGTCCGTGCTGACCAGGCAAACCATTTTCCCCGCCCGGAGCCGCCGCCGCCACGGGTCATCCCGTGGGACGATCCCGATCTATGACCACGAAACTCATCGGAGTCGCGGCCGCCGGCGTCCTGGTGACCGCCGCCGTCGCCCCCGCCGCCCACGCCGACACCGGCCTCAAAACCGTGTACGGCTGGGCCAAGAAGTCGGGCGACTCCGCCATGATCCTCACCCCCTCCAAGGCGACGCTGGGCGAGATCGGCGAGAGCGGTCTGCCCGGCTGGCACCTGGGCAAGCGGACCGGCAAGCCTGTCAGGATCGACTACACCGAGGGCCTCGACTTCCGCCAGATCAACAAGAAGTGCGGCAGGCGGGCGGCCGGCTACCCGCACGACAAGTACACCAAGAAGGGCTTCGGCGCGGTCAGGTGCACCCCCGGCGACCTGTGGTCGCTGCTGGGCAAGGGCCGCCTGGCCGTCAGGGTCGTCTACGACCCCGCGGGCCCGATGGCCGTCAAGGTCTACGAGCTGAACCTCCCGTAGCACCCGGCCTCTGGCGCTGATAAACCCCAGAGGCCCCGCGCGGGCCTGCCCCCGAAGGGAAGACCGGGCTTCCCCGGCTCCTTCGCCGCCTGGCCCGCGCGCAGCGCGAGACCGGCGTCGCGGACGTGCCGGCCAGGTCGAGCCTGGAGCAGATCAGGCGGGCGTGGGGGCTGCCCGCGGTGCCGTCCCTCGCCTGAGGGCCGATCAGGCCCTGTAGACCCCCGCCCTGGCCGCCGTCGCGGCGGCCGTGGCGGCGCGGTCGGCCACGCTCTCGTCGAGAGGGTCGCCGCTGGCCAGCAGGCGGTAGTACAGCGGGGCCGAGACCGCGCGGATGACCTCATGAGGGTCGGTGCCCTCAGGCACCTCACCCCGCTCCACGGCGGCCGCCACGCATCCCGCCCACTCCTCGATCCTGGTCGCGTAGAAGCGGTGCAGGGCGGCGGCGGTGCGCTCGTCACAGGTCGCGGCGGCGATCATCGCCTTGAACAGCGCGCCCTGCCGGGGATCGGTCAGGGTCCTGACCACGAGCCTGGCGTTCGCCCTGAGGTCCTCGTCCAGGGAGCCCGAGTCCGTGCGGGGCGTGGACTGCTCGGCCATGTCGACGAGGAGGTCGGCGATCAATCCTGTGGTCGTGGACCAGCGCCGGTAGACGGTCGTCTTGCCGACCTCCGCCCTGCGGGCGACGTCGGCGAGGTCGAGGCCGTCGAGGCCGTGCTCGACCAGCGCGTCGCCGGCCGCCTGGAGGACGGCGGCGCGCACGCGGGCGGTGCGTCCACCCGGCCTGACGGTGCCATAACGGGACTCCAGTTCCATTACCGATCCTCTCGTGCTAAGTTGCTCTCAGCTTAACGGTACTAGAGACCCGTTAGAAGAAGGGCTCCCCATGTCCACGCTCACCCACGCCGAGCCGCAGACCGCCATGACCGGGCGGCAGAAGCTCGTGCTCACCCTCCTCCTCGGCGCCCAGTTCATGATCGCCGTTGACTTCTCGATCCTGAACGTCGCGCTGCCCGTCGTCGGGGAGGGGCTCGGTTTCTCCCTCACGCACCTGCAGTGGATCGCCACCTCCTTCGCGCTGGCGGCCGCCGGGTTCACCCTGCTGTTCGGCCGCGTCGCCGACCTGGTCGGACGCAAGCGGCTCTTCCTCGGCGGCATGGCCGTACTCGGACTCTCCTCCCTCATGGGCGGCCTCGCCACCTCGCCCGAGATCCTGCTGATCGCCAGGGTGCTGCAGGGGCTGGCGACCGCCGCCGTCACCCCTGCCGGCCTGGCGTTGCTCACCACCGCCTTCAAGGAGGGGCCGCTCAGGGAGCGGGCGCTCGGCCTCAACGGCGCGCTGATGTCGGCCGGATTCACCGCGGGCGCCATCCTCGGCGGGCTGCTCACCGACCTGCTCTCCTGGCGCTGGGCCTTCTTCGTCAACGTGCCCGTCGCCGCGCTCGTCCTGGCGCTGGCCCCCTCTGCGATCACCGACTCGCGGCCTGCCGTACGGCCGAAGCTGGACGTTCCCGGCGCGATCACCGTCACCGGCGGGCTCCTCGCGCTCGTCTACGGCCTCACCCAGGCCGGCGAGACGGGCTGGACCACGCCCACCACGCTCGCGGCCCTCATCGCCGGCCTGGTGCTCCTCGTCGGCTTCTGGTTCGTCGAGCAGCGGGCCGACGCTCCCCTCGTCCCTGTGCGCATCATGAAGCGGCGCAGCGTCATCTGGGGCAACACGGCAGGGCTCATCGCCTTCGTGACCGAGACCTCGCTGGTCTTCCTGCTCACCCTCTACCTGCAGGAGGTCCTCGGCTACTCGCCGCTGGCCACCGGGCTCGCCTTCGGGGTCCTGGGCCTCGGCACCGTCCTCGGCGGCACCCTCGGCGGACGCGCGGTCGGCCGCCTCGGCACCAGGGCCACCATCATCGCCGGCGGCCTCGTCCAGGCGGTCGCCACCCTCGCCCTGATCGGCCTCGGGACCTCGGGCTCCTCGATCTGGCTGCTGCTGGCCGCGACCTTCGTCGGCGGCGTCGGCAACATGCTGGTGATCGTCGGCTTCATGGTCACCGCCACCTCGGGGCTGCCCGACGAGGAGCAGGGCCTGGCCACCGGCCTGGCGACCATGACCCAGCAGGTCGGCATCACGATGGGCATCCCGATCATGAGCGCCGTCGCCACCGCCAGGATGACCGCGCTCGGCGACACCGGCGCCGAGGGAGTGCTCTCGGGGGTCTCGGTCGCGATCCTCGTCAACTCCGCCCTGGTGCTGGTGGGCGCCGTCCTCGCCGCCGCCTTCCTGAAGCGCAGGTGACGACAGCGAAGCGGGCCGTGCCTCCGGAAGGGAGGCACGGCCCGCAGTCGCGCGAGGACCTACTTGGCGTTGGCCTTGAGGTAGTCGCTGTTCATCCTGGCGATCGTGTCCAGCGGGATGCCCTTCGGGCAGACGGCCGTGCACTCGCCGGTGTTGGTGCATCCGCCGAAGCCCTCGGCGTCCATCTGGTCCACCATCGACTTGGCCCTGGCGATCCGCTCGGGCTGGCCCTGCGGCAGCAGGGAGAGGTGGGTGATCTTCGCCGCGGTGAACAGCGAGGCCGAGCCGTTCGGGCAGGCCGCGACGCAGGCGCCGCAGCCGATGCAGGTGGCCGCGTCGAAGGCGTCGTCGGCGTCCTCCTTGCGCACGGGCAGGCTGTGGGCGTCGGGCGCCGAACCGGCGGGGACCGAGACGAACCCGCCCGCCTGGATGATGCGGTCGAAGGCCGACCTGTCCACGACCAGGTCCTTCACCACCGGGAAGGGCGCGGCCCTCCACGGCTCGATGGTGACGGTGGCGCCGTCCTCGAAGTGACGCATGTGCAGCTGGCACGTCGTGGTGGCGCGCTGCTCGCCGTGCGCGACACCGTTGATGACCATGCCGCACATGCCGCAGATGCCCTCGCGGCAGTCGTGGTCGAAGGCGATCGGGTCGTCGCCCGCCAGGATCAGCTGCTCGTTGACGACGTCGAGCATCTCCAGGAAGGACATGTCGGGAGAGACGTCCTTGGCCTGGTAGGTCACCATCCGGCCGGAGTCCTTGGGACCGCTCTGACGCCAGACCTTAAGGGTGAGGTTCACTTGTAGCTCCGCTGGCTCATCTTGACGTACTCGTACTCGAGCGGTTCCTTGTGCAGCACGGGCCCCTCGGGGGTGTGCTCCCACGCCGACACGTGGGCGAAGTGCTCGTCGTCGCGCAGCGCCTCGCCGTCGGCGTCCTGCGACTCGGCGCGGAAGTGGCCGCCGCACGACTCGGTGCGCACCAGCGCGTCCAGGCACATGAGCTCGGCCAGGTCGAAGAAGTCGGCGACGCGCCCCGCCTTCTCCAGCACCTGGTTCAGCTCCTCCGCGGTGCCGGAGACCTTGACGTCGCGCCAGAACTCCTCGCGCAGCGAGGGGATCAGCTCCAGCGCCTTGCGCAGCGACTCCTCTGTGCGCTCCATGCCGCAGTACTCCCACATGATCCTGCCGAGCTCCCTGTGGAAGGAGTCGGGGGTGCGGGTGCCGTTGACCGACAGCAGCTTGTCGATCTTCGTGCGGACCTTGATCTCGGCCTCGGCGACGACCTCCTCGTCGACCTCGCCGTACGGGCCGTTGGCCAGGTAGTCGCCGATGGTGGTCGGCAGGACGAAGTAGCCGTCGGCCAGGCCCTGCATCAGCGCGGAGGCGCCCAGGCGGTTGGCGCCGTGGTCGGAGAAGTTCGCCTCGCCGATCACGAACAGCCCCGGGATCGTGGACTGCAGGTCGTAGTCCACCCACAGGCCGCCCATCGTGTAGTGCACGGCGGGGTAGATGCGCATCGGCTGGGTGTAGGGGTCCTCGCCGGTGATGCGCTCGTACATCTCGAAGAGGTTGCCGTACTTCTTCTCCACCGCGTCGCGGCCGAGCCGGTTGATCGCGTCGCGGAAGTCGAGGTAGACGCCCAGCCCGCCGGGGCCGACGCCGCGTCCCTCGTCGCAGACGTTCTTGGCGGCGCGGGAGGCGATGTCACGAGGGACCAGGTTGCCGAAGGCGGGGTAGATCCGCTCCAGGTAGTAGTCGCGCTCGGCCTCGGGGATGTCGCCGGGGGCGCGCGTGTCGCCCGCCGCCACCGGGACCCAGACCCTGCCGTCGTTGCGCAGCGACTCCGACATCAGCGTCAGCTTCGACTGGTACTCGCCGGACACCGGGATGCAGGTCGGGTGGATCTGCGTGTAGCAGGGGTTGGCGAAGTAGGCGCCCTGCTCGTGCGCCCGCCAGATCGCCGTGGTGTTGCAGCCCTTGGCGTTCGTGGACAGGTAGAAGACGTTGCCGTAGCCGCCGGTGGCCAGCACGACCGCGTCGGCCATGTGCCGCTCGATCTCGCCGGTGACCATGTCGCGCACGATGATGCCGCGCGCCCTGCCGTCGGAGACGATCAGCTCGAGCATCTCGTGCCTGGTGAACATCTCCACGGTGCCCGCCGCGACCTGCCGCTCCAGCGCCTGGTAGGCGCCCAGAAGCAGCTGCTGGCCCGTCTGGCCCCTGGCGTAGAAGGTGCGGGAGACCTGCGCGCCGCCGAAGGAGCGGGTGTCGAGCAGCCCGCCGTACTCACGGGCGAAGGGGACGCCCTGCGCGACGGCCTGGTCGATGATGTTCACCGACACCTGGGCCAGGCGGTAGACGTTCGACTCGCGGGCGCGGAAGTCGCCGCCCTTCACCGTGTCGTAGAACAGCCGGTAGATCGAGTCGCCGTCGCCCCTGTAGTTCTTCGCGGCGTTGATCCCGCCCTGCGCGGCGATGGAGTGCGCGCGGCGCGGGGAGTCCTGGTAACAGAAGGACTTCACCTTGTAGCCCAGCTCGCCCAGGGTCGCGGCGGCCGAGCCGCCCGCCAGACCGGTGCCCACCACGATCACCTGGAGCTTGCGCTTGTTGGCCGGGTTGACCAGCTTGGCGCTGAACTTCCGCTTCTCCCAGCGCTCCTCGATGGGACCGTCGGGAGCCTTGGTGTCGCGGATCTCCGCGCCCTCTGTGTACTTCACTTGCCGAATCCGATCATGATGGCGATGGGCGGGGCCAGGAAGCCCAGGACGATCACGGCGGAGACGGCGCCGGCGGCGAGCTTGAGCGTCCGCTGGCGGTCCTTGGCCCAGCCGAGGGTCTGGAAGCCGCTCCACAGACCGTGACGAAGGTGCAGGCCGACCATGACCAGCGCGATGACGTAGATGAGGGTGACCCACCAGCGCTCAGGCTGGAACCCGGCGATCATCCGGTCGGCCGGCGAGGAGTCGAAGCCCTTGGGGTTGACCACACCGAAGGTCAGGTCGAGCAGGTGCCAGACGAGGTAGAGCGCGATCGTCACGCCGCCCCAGCGCATGATGTGCGTGGTGTAGCCCTGCGCCTGCGACTTCTTGGCGACGTACTTCACCGGCCGCGCCCTGCCCGCGCGGCGGGCCAGGGAGATCGCGGCCCACATGTGCAGCACGACGCTGATCAGCAGGATCGCCTCAAGGACGGTCAGCACCGTCCGGTACGGCACCAGCGGCTCCCCCAGCGTGCGGAGCGCGTGCGCGTACTCATTGAAGGAGTCGTTGCCGAGGAAGATCTTGAGATTGCCCAGCATGTGCAACGCGAGGAAGCCGACCATGATGGCGCCCGTGACGGCCATCACGACCTTCTTGCCGTTGGAGGAGCCCAGGAACCCGCCGGTCTTCTTGGGCGTTGAAGGCTGGGAAGCCTTCGCTGGGGAGGTAACCGGCGCGGTGGCGGACCCGCGCTCAATGGTGGCTGTCACGTCTTCTGACGCTAATTACGCTGCAGTTATCCGTCCAAGTCATCATGGTTCTGGTTTCGATAGCCAACGGCTATTTATCCGGCAGGACACGGCTTGGCCCCGCGTCGGTGCGATCAATCTCACACCCCGTACGCTGTGGAAAGTGCAGCTCCAGCAGCTCGCCTACTTCGTCGCGGTGGCGGAGACGAGGCACTTCACCCAGGCCGCCGAGCGGATGCGTGTCGCGCAGCCGTCGCTGAGCAAGCAGATCAAGGCGCTGGAGACGGAGCTGGGCGCGCCACTGTTCTCCCGCGCGAGGGGGAACGTCACGCTGACGCCCGCCGGCGAGTCCCTGCTGCCGCTGGCGCGCAGGATGCTGGCCGACGCCGACACCGCCCGGCAGGAGGTCGCCGAGCTGGCCGGGCTCCGGAGAGGCAGGGTACGGCTCGGCGCCACCCCCTCGCTCTGCGCGGGCCTGCTGGCCGACGCGCTGGCCCGCTTTCATCGTGAGTACCCGGGGATCGAGCTGCTCGTCGAGGAGGGCGGCTCCCGTGACCTGGTCAGAGCGCTCGCCAGGGGGCAGCTCGACCTCTCGGTCATCATCATGCCGCTGCAGAGCGACGACCCCGCGCTGGTGACCGAGGAGATCCTGCGGGAGAACCTCGTGGTCGCCTCGCCTTCGCACGCGCGGGTCCGCAGGCCGTACCTTCGGATCGAAGACCTGCGCGGGCGGCCGATGGTGATGTTCAGGCGGGGCTACGACCTGCGGGAGGCCACGCTGGCCGCCTGCAGGCAGGCGGGGTTCGAGCCCAGGTTCGCGGTCGAGGGCGGTGAGATGGACGCCGTGCTTCGCTTCGTCGAGGCCGGCCTCGGCGTGGCGGTGGTGCCCTCGATGGTGCTGGACGGGCGTCCAGGGCTGACTGGCATCCCGCTGGCGCCGCCCGGGCTGCGCCGGACGATCGCCCTGGCCCACAGGAAGGACGTCGAACCGACCAGGGCCGCGCAGGCCTTTCGCGCTACCTTGCTCTTCTTCCTCGCGGAAGCGGAACATGGGGGCGAACTACCCCAAGGTGTCGAGCTCATCAGAGGTGTACGTGACAGCACACGGCCTGCCAGAGATGCCGCCCCTGCTGCTGATCGAGGATGACGCGGGCGACGCCTTCCTGGTCGAGGAGCTGCTCCAGGAAGTGGAGAAGCCACCCACGATCACCTGGGCGCGCAGCATCGCCGAGGCCAGACAGCGCTTCAACCGCGACATCCAGTGCGTGCTCGTCGACCTGTCGCTGCCCGACGCCGACGGCATGGAGGCGCTGCGCGAGGTGCTGGCCATGGCGCCCGACGTCGCCGTGCTCGTGCTGACCGGGCTCAACGACGCGCACGTGGGCATCGCGGCGGTGGCCGAGGGCGCCGAGGACTTCCTCGTCAAGCAGGACGTCGACGCCCGCCTGCTGGCCAGGGCCATCCGCTACGCCATCGAGCGCAAGCGCGCCGACCTGGCCCACCAGCGGCTCATCCAGTCGGAGCTGACCAGCAGGGAGAACACCCGCCTGGAGTACGGCCTGCTGCCCGTGCCGCTGCTGCCGCAGGGCCCCGTCGCCCATCAGTGCCGCTACCTCCCAGGACGGCAGCGCTCCCTGCTGGCAGGCGACTTCTACGACACCGTGCAGGGCTCCGACGGCGCGATCCACACCGTCATCGGCGACGTGTGCGGACACGGCCCCGACGAGGCGGCGCTCGGCGTGGCGCTGCGCATCGCCTGGCGGACGCTGACGCTGGCGGGCATCCACGGCAACGAGGCGCTCCAGACGCTCGACACCGTGCTCAAGCACGAGCGCAGGTCACCGGAGATCTTCACCACGCTCTGCACCGCCACCATCGACCCCTCGCTGCGGCACGCGACCATGCACCTGGTCGGCCACCCGCCACCCGTCCTGATCAGAGAGGGCCGGCTCGACGTGGTGCGAGGCGGGCCTTCGGGTCCGCCTCTCGGCATCTTCCCCGAAGTCGCCTGGCGCGCCATCGACGTGCCGCTCGGCGAGGAGTGGTCGATGCTCCTCTACACCGACGGGCTGACCGAGGCGACCGTCGGCGGCGGGCCCGACCTGCTGGGCACCGACGGGCTGCTGCGGATCATCGACGAACACGGCGGCATCGACCTCGACCGGATCATCGACAGGGTGACCGAGATCAACAGGGAAGCCCTCTCCGACGACCTCGCCGCCGTGCTGATCTCCAGGAAGGGGTGAGCGATGGCCCGCCCTCGACCGCTGCCTCCGCCCAACCCGCCCACCGGGTACGGCAGGCTGCCCATCGGCCGCTGGTTCATGTTCGCCGGGATCGTCGGCCTGCTCGTCCTGGTGGCGGGGGCGACGCTCACCACCGGCACGCTCGCGCGGCTCTCCGAGGCGCGGCACGAGGTGATCGACGTCGTGGACCCCGCCGCGCTGGCCACGCTCGACCTGTCGGTGGCCCTGGCGGCGCAGGAGGGCGCGGTCAGGAGTTTCGGCCTGACCTCGGACCGCCAGTACCTCTCCGCCTACCGGCAGGCGCGCGCCGACGAGGACCGCGCCGTCGACCGCGTCGCCGGGCTCGTGCCCGGCCACAGGCTCGAGGCCATCAGGCGGGCGAGCGCCGCGTGGCGCGCGCAGTACGCCGAGCCCGTCCTCGGGGGCGCGGGCCTGACGAGGGAGAACGCGAAGGTCAACAACGTCAGGTTCGGCGAGGTCAGGACGGCGCTCAACGCCCAGCGCACCCATCTCGAGTCGCTGCACGCCTCCAGATCCCAGCAGCTTGAGCAGCGTGCCGGCAGCTTCACCTTCGCCCTCGGCCTGCTGGCGGCCGTCCTGGTGGGGGTGCTCATCCTGCTCGGCGTCATCGTCAGGCACGTGGTGCTGCGCCCCGTGGCCGAGCTGACCTCGCAGGTCCGCGCGGTCGCCCAAGGCGACTTCGACCGCTCGCTCAAGGTCGACCGTCCCGCCGAGCTGTCGGAGCTGTCGGGCCACATCGACGCGATGCGCCGCAGGATCCTGGCCCAGTGGCGCGCCTCGGAGGAGCAGGCGCAGGAGCTCCGGCGCTCGAACGGCGAGCTGGAGCAGTTCGCCTACGTGGCCAGCCACGACCTGCAGGAGCCGCTGCGCAAGGTCGCCAGCTTCACCCAGATGCTGGAGCAGCGCTACGGCGACCAGCTCGACGACAAGGCCAAGCAGTACATCGCCTTCGCGGTCGACGGCGCCAAACGGATGCAGCTGCTCATCAACGACCTGCTCGACTTCTCCAGGGTCGGCAGGGTCGGCGCGGAGAAGGTGCCGCTCGACAGCGCGCTCCCGCTGGCCGACGCGCTGCACAACCTCGCCGTGCGGGTGGAGGAGTCGGGCGCGGACGTCTCCCACGGCCCGCTGCCCGAGGTCGTCGGCAACAGGACCCAGCTCTCCCAGCTCTTCCAGAACCTGATCAGCAACGCGATCAAGTTCAGGGCCGACGAGCCGCCGACCGTCCGCATCGAGGCGCGCGAGAGCGGGGACGACATGTGGGAGTTCTCCTGCGCGGACAACGGCATCGGCATCGAGGAGAAGTACGCTGACAAGGTCTTCCTCATCTTCCAGCGCCTCCACACCCGTGACCGCTATCCCGGCACGGGCATCGGGTTGGCCCTGTGCAGGAAGATCGTGGAGTATCACGGGGGCAGGATCTGGTTGGACAGTCAGGAGCGGGAGGGTCACGGCACCACCGTGCGGTGGACTCTGCCAGGCAGGAGCCATGGATGAACCACGCGAGCCCCCTCGACGTGCTGCTCGTCGAGGACGACCCGGGCGACGTGCTCCTGACCCGAGAGGCCTTCGAGCTCAACCACGTCCGCACCCGCCTGCACGTGGTCAACGACGGCGAGGAGGCCATGGCCTTCCTGCGCAGGCAGGGCGGCTACGCCTCGGCTCCCAGGCCGGACATGATGCTGCTCGACCTCAACCTGCCGCGCAAGGACGGCAGGGAGGTTCTGGCCGATGTCAAGGGTGACCCCGATCTGCGCAGCATCCCGATCGTGGTGCTGACCACCT
The DNA here is from genome assembly GCF_039533245.1 of Nonomuraea recticatena. Lineage (NCBI taxonomy): Bacteria > Bacillati > Actinomycetota > Actinomycetes > Streptosporangiales > Streptosporangiaceae > Nonomuraea > Nonomuraea recticatena. The sequence goes on from NZ_BAAATE010000004.1 coordinate 161,675, forward strand.
CGGAGGCCGAGGAGGACATCGTCCGCAGCTACAGCCTGCACGCCAATGCATATGTGGCGAAACCGGTGGATTTTCATCAGTTCATCCGAGTTGTCCGCCAAATCGATGATTTCTTTGTCGGCGTGGTTAAGCTCCCGTCCTTGGGGCAGCGTTTCTGACAGTGGGGTGACAGGAATCACATGCGGCCATCGAAAAAGTGAGTGACCCTTCTCACAAAACCCGATGCCGCCGTCGTAACGTATCCCCCACCAATGCGCGAGAGGCGAGTGATTCCACCACCCTCGCAGCAGCCATTCCGCGGGAGGTGGAGAGATCCGCGATGACCCAGACGACCCCTGAACCCCAGGTCAGAAGACAACGCGCACAGGTGAAGGTGCGCACGTTCCGCACGGACCGATGGTGGCTCGCCCCGCTACTGACCTTTCTGGGGCTGGCCTCGTTCCTCGTCTACGGCGTGTGGGCCGTATTCGACCCGAGCATCTACATCGAGCCTTACATCGCTCCGTTCTCCTCGCCGTGCCTGGCCGAGGCGACGTGTCCCGAAGGTGCGCGCCTGTTCGGGTGGGCCCCGATCGGGGACTGGTACACCTTGCCCGCCGGCCTGCTGATCCTCGGCCTGCCCGGTGGCTTCCGGTTGACGTGCTACTACTACCGCAAGTCGTACTACCGCTCGTTCTGGCTGTCCCCGCCCGCCTGCGCCGTCCAGGAACCGCACGGCAAGTACACGGGCGAGACCCGCTTCCCGCTGATCATCCAGAACATCCACCGGTACTTCTTCTACGGCGCGATCGTCATCGGCGCCGTCCTCACCTACGACGCGATCCTCGCGCTGATCCACAAGCCACTCGGAGTCGGCACCTGGATCCTGCTGATCAACGCGGCCCTGATCGTGGCCTACACGCTCTCGTGCCACTCCTGCAGGCACATCACCGCCGGGCGGCTCAACCACTTCTCCCGGCATCCGGTGCGCTACAGGGCCTGGACGTTCATCTCCAAGCTCAACGCCAAGCACCAGCCGCTCGCCTGGGCGTCGATGTTCTCGGTGATGGGCGCGGACTTCTACGTCCGTCTCGTGGCCAAGGGCATCATCAACTTCCCGTACGCGTAAGGATCCCAACAAGTGGAAATCGAGCGTCACGAATACGACGTCGTCGTCATCGGCGCAGGCGGCGCGGGTCTTCGGGCCGCCATCGAGGCTCGTCAGCAAGGCAAGCGCACCGCCATCGTGTGCAAGTCGCTGTTCGGCAAGGCCCACACGGTCATGGCCGAGGGCGGCGCGGCCGCGGCCATGGGCAACGTCAACTCCGACGACAACTGGATGGTGCACTTCCGCGACACCATGCGCGGCGGCAAGTTCCTCAACAACTGGCGCATGGCCGAGTTGCACGCCAAGGAGGCTCCCGACCGGGTGTGGGAGCTCGAGGCGTGGGGCGCGCTGTTCGACCGCACCAAGGACGGCAAGATCAGCCAGCGCAACTTCGGCGGGCATGAGTACCCCCGCCTGGCGCACGTCGGCGACCGTACGGGACTGGAGCTGATCCGCACCCTCCAGCAGCGGGTGGTCGCCCTCCAGCAGGAGGACTACGAGACCCACGGCGACTACGAGGCCTACATCAAGGTCTTCGCCGAGTGCACGGTCACCCGCCTGCTCAAGGACGGCGACGCCATCTCCGGCGCCTTCGGGTACTGGCGCGAGACCGGCAACCTCGTGCTCTTCGACGCGCCCGCGGTCGTGCTGGCCACCGGCGGCATCGGCAAGTCGTACGTGGTGACCTCCAACTCCTGGGAGTACACGGGAGACGGGCACGCCCTGGCCCTGCTGGCGGGGGCGAAGCTCATCAACATGGAGTTCATCCAGTTCCACCCGACCGGCATGGTGTGGCCGCCGTCCGTGCGCGGCATCCTGGTCACCGAGTCGGTCCGCGGCGACGGCGGCGTGCTGCGCAACTCGCTCGGCGAGCGCTTCATGTTCAACTACATCCCCGAGGTGTTCAAGGACAAGTACGCCACCACCGAGGAGGAGGGCGACCGCTGGTACACCGACCAGGCCAACAACCGCCGCCCTCCGGAGCTGCTGCCGCGTGACGAGGTCGCCAGGGCGATCAACTCCGAGGTGAAGGCAGGACGCGGCTCGCCCCAGGGCGGCGTCTTCCTCGACGTGTCCACCAGGCTCCCCGCCGCAGAGATCATCAAGCGGCTGCCGTCGATGCACCACCAGTTCAAGGAGCTGGCCGACGTCGACATCACCACCGAGCCCATGCAGGTGGGCCCGACCTGCCACTACATCATGGGCGGCGTCGAGGTCGACGCCGACACCGGCGCGGCGGCCGTCCCCGGCCTGTTCGCGGCGGGCGAGGTCTCGGGCGGCATGCACGGCTCCAACAGGCTCGGCGGCAACTCGCTCTCCGACCTGCTGGTGTTCGGACGGCGAGCGGGCGCGGGCGCCTCCGCCTACGTCGACTCCCTGCCTTCGAGGCCCGCCGTCTCCCAGGAGAGCGTCGACAGCGCGAGGGCCGAGACGCTCGCCCCGCTCGAGCGCTCGGGCGAGAACCCCTACGAGGTCCACGCCGAGCTCCAGCGGACCATGAACGACCTGGTCGGCATCATCCGCAAGGCCTCGGAGATCTCCGAGGCGCTCGAGGTCGTGGAGAAGCTGAAGGAGCGCGTGCACCTCGTCGGCGCGGCCGGAGGACGCATCTACAACCCCGGCTGGCACCTGGCGCTCGACCTGCGCAACATGCTGCTCGTCTCCGAGTGCGTGGCCAAGGCCGCGCTGCTGCGCGAGGAGAGCCGAGGCGGGCACACCCGCGACGACTTCCCCGGCATGAACCCCGAGTGGCGCCGCAAGCTGCTCGTCTGCTCCGCGACCGAGGACGGCTCCGCCGTCACGGTCGAGGAGAAGATCCAGCCGGGGATGCGCGAAGACCTGCTCGCCCTGTTCGAGGTGAGCGAGCTGAAGAAGTACCTCACCGACGAGGAGCTCTCATGAGTTACAAGGCGAAGTTCAAGGTCTGGCGCGGTGAGGGCGGCGAGGGCAAGCTCGAGGACTTCACCGTCGAGGTCAACGAGGGCGAGGTCGTCCTCGACATCATCCACCGCCTGCAGGCCACCCAGGCGCCCGACCTGGCCGTACGGTGGAACTGCAAGGCGGGCAAGTGCGGCTCGTGCTCCATGGAGATCAACGGCAAGCCGCGCCTGGGCTGCATGACCCGGATGTCCACCTTCACCGAGGACGAGACCATCACGGTCACCCCGATGCGCACCTTCCCCGTCATCAAGGACCTGGTGTGCGACGTGTCCTTCAACTACCAGAAGGCCCGTGAGGTCCCCTCCTTCACGCCGCCCGCGGACGTCAGGCCGGGCGAGTACCGGATGAAGCAGATCGACGTGGAGCGCTCGCAGGAGTTCCGCAAGTGCATCGAGTGCTTCATGTGCAACAACGTCTGCCACGTCATCCGCGACCACGAGGAGAACAAGCCGGCCTTCTCCGGGCCCAGGTTCCTCATGCGGATCGCGGAGCTGGACATGCACCCGTACGACGTGGCCGACCGCAAGGAGTCGGCACAGAAGGACCACGGGCTCGGGTACTGCAACATCACCAAGTGCTGCACCGAGGTCTGCCCTGAGCACATCAAGATCACCGACAACGCGCTGATCCCGATGAAGGAGCGCGTGGTGGACCGCAAGTTCGACCCGCTGGTCTGGCTCGGCAGCAAGATCTTCCGCCGCCCGAGCAGCTGACGCCCTCCCCCGGGGCCGCGCCCCACGGCCCCGGGGAAGCTCGTCCAGCCGCCGCGCACCTGCACTCAGATCCGAACCCCCGCCACCGCACCTGCACTCAGATCCGAACCGCCGCCACCGCACCTGCACTCAGGTCCGAACCGCCGCCTTCGCGCCGCTGCCCGTGTCCGAGCCCCGGTTCGTACGGCTGTCGCATCCCAGGCGCCGCCCGCCGTCGCCGGCTCGCGGCCCTCTCCGTGCGCTTCCCCAGCAGGACTTCGCTGCCCGCCGCAACGGCGAGCCGTCAGACCGCCCACCGCGACGAGCCGTCACACGTCACCGCGATCAGAACTCGCGGTGGTCGCGATCCTCCCTCATCGGCACGATCGACGTCTGGTCATCCTGCGAGACCTCGTCGTCCCTCCGCGCATCGCCGTAGCGCGAGGGATCACCGTATGCCGTGGCGTCGCCGTACGTAGAGGCGTCGTCGTAGCGCGGGGCGTCGCCGTACGTAGGGGCGTCGCCGTACTGGGGGGCGCCGTACTGCCATGGCTCGGCGTCGCTCGGCTCCACGCCCAACGGGGCGGATGCCACCGGATGCCCCGGGTGCGGCTCGTCGAAAGGAGCGTCGCCTCCGGGCGGGATGTCGCCCAGCGGCGGCTGGTCCGGGGCGACCAGCGGCTCGAACAGGTCCCGGTACTCCCGGCCCTCCGCCAGATGCCCCGAGGAACCCGCGCCGCTGTCAGCCACTTCGTCGCGGTAGCCCGGAGCGCCGCCGACCAGTCCGTCCTGGTCATCCGCAGCGCCGCCGTCAACCGGCCCGGCCAGGAAGCCCGCCGCGCCGCCCTCCGCCAGCCCGCCGCGGTAGCCCGCCGTGTCGGCCTCCGCCGACCCGTCACGGTAGGCCTGAACGTCGTCTTCGCGTCCCACGTGCCCCGTCATCAGGTCCGAGGGAAGAGGGTCGTCGCCCGCCACATGGAACTCGCGCGGCTGGAAGGCGTCGAACCGCTCGGCCAGGGGCTCCTCGTGCTGGAGGTGCTCCCGCTGCGCGTAGTCGTCCTGCGGGCCCGCCTGCTGGTGTCCAGCGTGCGTGTAGTCGGGCTGCTCGTATCCCGGCTGCGAGTAGTCAGGCTGCGTGTAGGCGGGTTCGGTGAATGCGGGCTGCGTGTATGCGGTCTGCGGCTGTCCGGGGTGCTGCGGGTAGCCGGGGTACTCGGCCGTCTGGCCCTGCTGGCCGTACATCGCCGGGTCCTGCGGGAAGGGCTGCTGGTAGACCGGCGCGTACTGCGCGGGCCCTCCGGGGTAGGTCTGCACAGGCACGAAGCTGATGATCGGCGCGTAGGCCGGAACCGCGCCCGCGAAGCCCGGACCCGCCGGGTAACCGTACGGCTCGGGGGCGCCGTCGCCACGGTGCCTGCCGGGCGCCTGGGGTCCCGCCCTGCGGACGGCGGCGGCGTGGGCCAGTCTGCGCAGCCTGCCCTCGAAGATGAGCACCGCGAACAGCGCCAGCAGCACCAGCACCAGCGCCGGGATGCCGAGCTTGCGGCTGAGGTCGACCTGGTTGTACTCGGGCGCCGCGTTGCGCACCACCAGTTGCTCGGAGTCGGTGGGCTCCGTGCTGGGCGTGCCCGTTCCCGGGTCCTGCGCGGTGCTGGGGTCCTGCGCCGCGGGGAAGGAGAACGTCGGCTCGAGCTCGGCGGTGGTGGGCGGCGGGACAGAGGAGGCGGTCGGAGCCACGGGCGGCGGCTGCACCGGCTGTTCCTGCGTCACCGGCGGGGTCGTCGGCGCCGGCGTGGTCTTCTCCGGTTCGGGCGCCTTGCTCGTCTTCTTCGCCTGCGTCGGGGTCACCGTGGTCGTCACGGTGGTCACCGGGTCGGTCGGGGTCGGCGTCGGAGTGGGGAGCGTGGTGGTGATCGTGACCGTGGTGACGACCTCGGTGGGTTCACAGGTCTCGCCCGCGTCACACGGAGGGACCACGTCGCCGGGGTCCGGATCCCTGGCCACCACCGACGCGCTGGCGACCTGACCGATGAGCGGAACTGCCGCGAGAACCACGCCGCCGCTGATGCCCAAGGAGAGCAGAAGGGCGGACACGGCTGTCAGTCGCCTCGGTGCCACCGCTGCCCTCCGCGCATTCCCGAACCTTGGTCAATGAGAATACTAGGGCGGTAAATGTAACAGCAAAGTCCGATTTACAACATCGGCTGAGTTTTCCGCCGGCTACGGGTTCTCTCTGCTTTCGCCACCACCCACAGTCCGCCGAGCAGCAGCACGAGGCCACCTCCCACGACGGGCAGCCCATTGGCGCCGGACGTGAGGTCCCACCGGTCTTCGGCCTGGGCTTTCACCGGGGGACTCGAGATCACACGAGGCAATGGTGCGGCGATGGCCGACGAACTGGGGCTGGGCTGCTGAGGTGGCGCCACCTGCGGCAATCGCAATTGAGGATCGTTCCACAATCCTCCGTTCGCACCAGAATCAGCGGTGGTGCTCTTGGGTGCGGCCGGCGCGGCGCCGAGCTGGGGCGCACCGGAATCAGCGAGCTGCGACGAGGCACTGGCCTGACTGGCGCCCACCTCCCCCAACCGCGCCTTCGCTGCATCACCAGACAAGCCCTGGCCTGTGGTCTTGGACCCTGTCGCGGTGCTCTTGGACCCTGTCGCGGATCCGGTCGCGGCGGCCTTGGACCCCGTCGCGGCGGCTTTGGACCCCGTCGCGGTGCCCTTGGTCCCGGTCGCGGCTCCCTTGGACCCTGTCGCGGTGGCCTTGGACCCGGTGGCGCCTCTGGATCCGGTGGATGCTTTGGATCCGGTGGCGGCTTTGGGTCCGGTCGCGGTCGCCTTGGGTCCGATGGAGGTGGCCTTGGACCCGGTGGCGGCGGCTTTGGAGTCGGTTGCGGTGGCACGGGGTCCGGTGGCAGCGCTCTCCAGGCCCGTGACGGTGCCCTTGGGGCCGGTGGCAGTGGTCTGGGGACCGGTGGTGGTCGCCGCGGGTCCTGTGGCGGTGGTGGCGCCTTCCAGGCCCATGGCGGCGGCTTCGGGCCCGGCGGCAGTGGATCGTGGTCCGGCGGCAGTGGCCGCAGGTCCAGCGGCGGCGCCCTGAAGGCCCGTGGCGACGGCCCCCGGTCGGGTGGCGGTGCCGTCATGCCTTGTGGTGACGGCCCCAGGTCCAGGGGCGGCGGCGGAACGTGGCCCGCCCTCGGCGTCCCGCACGCCCGCGCCCTGGGTGACCAAACCGTCGACGACGTTCGGGGCCACGCCGGGGATGAGGGAGTGCAGAAGCGAATTCCCGCCTCCCGTCAGCACACCGGGACGTGGGTTCCCGCCCTGGACGAGCGCGTGCGACTGCGCATGCGCGCCGGTGGCGAGCAGATCCGGACGAGGCTCCCCACCGGTTGCGGGCGCACCTGGACCCACGTGCCCGCTCGTGGCAGGGCCGCCGGAATGCACAAGCCCGCTCGCGGCAGGCCAACCCGGCACCACATGCCCGCTCGCGGCAGGTGAACCCGGGCCGTGCACAGTCGTGGCGGGCGCGCCCGGCACCACAAGCCCGGTCGCGGCAGGCGAACCTGGTCCCATATGCCCGGTCGTGACAGGCGAGCTTGGTCCGGTATGCCCGGTCATGACAGGCGAACCCGGACCCGTATGCCCGGTCGTGACAGGCGAACCCGGACCCACAAGCCCGGTCGTGACAGGCGAACCCGGACCCACAAGCCCGCTCGTGACAGGCGAACCCGGACCCACAAGCCCGCTCGTGACAGGCGAACCCGGACCCACAAGCCCGCTCGTGGTGGGCGAACCAGGACCGTGCCCGGTCGTTGCGGGCACGCCCGGAAGTGGGTTGTGGCCAGTGGCGAGCGAGTCGGCGACGGTGGCGGGTGAGCCGGGATGAGTCACGTACGAGTCGCTGCCCACAGCGCTCCAAGCCCCTTCCACGGCTGGCGGTCCCTCTCCGGGCGCGCTTGGCAGCAGTCCAGGAGGCGACACCGGCAGCGAGCCCGTGACCGAACCACCCTGCGGCGTCAGCATCGAGATCACGTGCATCTCGAAGTAAGAGACGGGCGGCTCATCCACGCGAACGCCCTCGGTCGAGGGGCCGCCGGCAACGGGTGCCTCGACCGTCTCGAGCCAGGCCTCGCCCACCTCGCCGTACGAAGGCTGGAAGTTCTGCGCCGCGCCGACCACCTTCGCGCTCGGCGCGGCCACCGCGAGCTCCCCGTCGGGGCCCTTCGTCATGATCTCTTCGTCCGTGGCCGTGTCGTCGGCCGCCGCGAGGTCGTCGAGCGAGCTCGCCATACGGGCGCCGGTCGGGGCCGGTGGGACGGGCGGGGCGATGCCCGCTCCGCCGTACCCTCCGATGCTGGTCATCGGGTCGGATGTCCGCGGCCGCGCCTGAATGGCGACCCGCGCCCTGGTGGTCTTGCTGAGCGTCTCGGTGCCCGCGCCCGCCTCCTCGCTCACCTGGGCGACGGCGGCCAGCACGACCTCCTGCGCCCCGCTCGGCACGACGAGCCTGACGTCGACCGTGCGCTCCCCTGCGACGTCCCCGAGGGCACAGACCGCCGCCCCCCTGCCCTGCGGAGCCTGCACGAGCTGCGGGGCTTGCGGAACGTGCGAAGCCTGCGGAACACCCGGACCCTGCGGAACATCCGGGCGCTCCAGGCCCTGAAGACCCTGCGGAGCATGCGAAGCCTGCGGAACATCCGGGCGTTGTGGACCCTGGAGACTCTGCGGAACATGCGAAGCCTGCGGAGCGTCCAGACCCTGCGGGCCAGGGGAAGTAGGCGGAGGCTGCGGGGGTGGGGAGACGAACGAGCCGTGCGGAGCCTGTGAAGGCTGTGGGGACGGCGCGGCGGCGGGCTGGGGGGCGCACTCCACCGTGGCCAGCGCCTTGGACGGCCTGGCCGCCACCGCGAGCATCGCGTCGCGAGCCTGCCCCTCGACAGCGATCCTGAAGCGCAGCACGTCGCCCGTGCGCAGCCAGTGGCCCAGGTCAGGGTCGCCGAGGCGCTCCACGCGGAGCCCCACCTTCGGCGCCTTCCTCGGACCCTCAGGCAGCGAGAACCCGCTCGCCCCTCCGACGATCTCCCCGACATTCCCGGCGTTGTCCCCGAGACGCCCGGCGGAAGGGGCGTCGAAACCCGCGGCCGCCGAGGTCGACGCGGTCGCCAGGATCAGCGCCCCCGACCCCACCGCCGACATGATTCGGGCGCGATGCCACCAACTCACTGCGCTTCCCCGATTCCCCTATACAGGCGCGAACCTACAACACGCCCAGTAAGGGTTATGTCACTCTCCGCAACGTCTTAACCCTCGCGAAGCATAAACTCCACGGCCCGCACCACCGGCAGGTCCGCCGCCAGCCAGGGCACGTCGTAGAGCTCGTCGGGCGCGAGCCAGCGCAGCTCCAGGTGCTCCTTGGCCTCAGGTACGCCCGAGACCAGCGAGGCGAGCCACACCCGCATGACGTAGTCGTCGCCGAGCGGCCACTCCCCGCCCACCCGCTCGCCGATCTCGACGAGCACGCCGAGCTCCTCCTGGCACTCCCTGACCAGTGCCGCCTCGTCGCTCTCGCCCTCGTCGACCTTGCCGCCGGGGAACTCCCACCCGCCCGCCAGCTCCGGCGGCTCCGCCCGCTGGGCGGCCAGCAGCCTTCCGTCGGCGACGATCGCCGCCCCCACCACCACAATCGTCATCGCGTCTCCTCGCCCCTCGAAGCCCTCAACCCTAGAGTGCGGAGTCGAGTTTCTTGAGCTGGTTCATGACGTCGGGGTTCTGCAGCGGCCTGGTGAACCCGACGATGGCGTCACGCCCGCGGTAGCTGGTCACCTTGATCGGCCCGCACAGCCGGCACCTGGCCTCGATCATCTTGCCCTTGGAGACGACCATCCCGACGTGTCCGGGGCTGTCGGGCCTCGTGCCGGGCCCGGCGTTGAAGAACACCAGGTCGCCCGGCTGCTCCTCGCCGTCGGGGACCTTCACCCCGAACGGCCACTGCCCGAACGTGGTGCGCGGGATCGACAGCCCCACGCTCCTGTAGGCCATGTAGATGATCCCGGAGCAGTCGAAGGCGTCGGGTCCCGTGCCGCCCCACAGGTACGGCTTGCCGCGCTGGTCCAGGGCGTAGGCGAGGATCCTCGCCACCACGTCGCTGGGCGCCGCCTCCACGAGCGGCTCGTCACAGGTGGCGTCGGCCTGGGGCGGCACCTTGACGGTCCCGTCCTTGGCGTACTTGCGGGCGATCTCCTCGACCTGGTCGACGTACCACCAGGCCCGGTTGTACACGAACAGCGACCGCCTGACGTTCTCGGGCGCGCCGTTGCGCTTGAGCATGCGGGCCGCGCCGAGGATCGCGTCGGCGGGGTTGTAGATGTCGCCCCATCCGTCGCCGTCGCCGTCGGAGGCGTACCCGTTGAACTCCGACGGGATCTTGATCCGCTTGGCCCCGCCCCAGGTGCTGACCAGGAACTGCATGGGTCCTGCGGCACCCGCGTAGTTGGTGCCGCTCTGGACGCCGGGCAGCGTGGAGCGTCCGTGGTCGGTCTCGCGCTTGCCCACGGCGGCCAGGATGGTCCACTGGACACCGATCTGCTTGCCGAACTTCCGGTAGAGCTCCAGGTAGTCGGGAGGGATGTCGGAGGTCGCGCCGTCGGAGGCGGCCTCGTTCTCCTGCGTGACCTCCTCGCAGTCAGGCAGTCCTCCGCCGCTGATGAAGGAGGGGAAGGACGTCATCAACATCGGGGACATGATCAGCGTCACCAGCACCAGCCCTGCGAGGCCGATCACCCCGACGATCTTCGTGCGGGGGGAGAGGTTCACCCGGAGCTGTCTCCATCCTGGCCCTCGTCGGCGGGCTGCAGGTCGAAGACCCGCCAGTCGGAACCCATCTGCTGCATCGTGACCGCGTACTCCTCGTCCCGCCTGGTCGGCCCGCTCTTGGCGGAGACCTCCCTGGTGCCGATGACGACGAAGACGATCGAGGTCTTGTCGACCTGCCTGATCTCCTTGACCTTCGCGGTCGCCTGCGAGACCACCTCGTCGGCCCTGTTCGCCTCGACCGTGACGGGCGAGCTGATCGTACGGGTCAGCACGGTGGCCAGGCCTGCCGTGGTGAACACCTTCAGCCTGTCGGCGTAGGCGGCGGGGTCCTCGTCGTAGCGGAAGGTGCCGTAGGCGGCGGTGAAGCGCACGGCCAGGTCGGCCGCCGCCGCCAGCTCCTGCTTGGTCATCGGCAGGAAGGAGTAGATGTCGAAGGGCGCGTTGCTGGCGGTGGCCAGCGGCGTGGCCACCGCCGGCGCCGCGGAGGACCCCGATCCCGTACGGCCCGCCGACGTCTCCTGCTCGACGGCGGGCGGGGAGGTCTCCCCGTCGGGCCACATCGTCACGAAGATGCCCACCGCCGCCAGCACCAGGACGAGCGCGGCGAAGGCGAGACCTCTCTTGTCAGCGGGCTGTGCCATCGTCAGTCCTTGTCAGGGCCGTTGGGCCTGAGCCAGAACGGCACGGGAGGCTCCTCACTCCTGCCCTCGCTCTTGCGGCTGGGCAGCCACAGCGGCGGCGGCTCCGAGGAGCGAGCCTGGGGCACGTCAGCAGGGCGTCCCCCGCCGGAGGATCCGCCCGAGGAACCACGTGATGGGGACGAGCCGCGAGAGGACGAGCCTGAAGAGGAGCCCGACCCGCCGCCGAACAGCCCGCCCGACGACCTGGACCCACGACCCGAGCGCGTCGAGCCGCCGGACGAGCCGCCCGAGCGGGTGGAACCGCCGGAGGAGCCGCCCGAGCCGCTTCTCGAGGCCCAGCCTCCACCGGACCTGCCGCCGAACCAGCCGGAGCCGCGTGAGCCGCCGGTGCCCCCCGAACCGCCGGAGCCTCCGGAACTGCCCGAACCGCCGGACACCGCCGAGCCTCCCGAGCCGCCGGAGCGGACGGGACCGCCCCCTCCCGACCCGCCAGCGCCCGCACCGGCGCGCGGCGGCCTCGCCGTACGGCCGGTGCTGAGGTTGAGCGGCGGGGCCGCGCCCGCGCGTTGGGCGGGCGCCGGCCTGGCGCCGCCCTTGCCGTCGGGGTCGGTGGCCAGCGGCGCGGGCACACGGGTGCCTGCGGCGCCGCCGGCGGCGGCCCCCTCCTCGCCCCTCACTCTGCCCTGAGCGACCGCGGCGCCCACGGCGGCGGAGGCGCCCGCGGTGCTGCCCGCGGCGGCCGCCTGCAGAACCGGCTCGGCCTTGCGCAGGCCCCAGCGGCCCGCCTTGGTCACGGCGACGGGCGGCAGCGTGTTGGCCGCCCGCTCCAGGATCGGCGAGGACGCCGCCTCGCCGAGCATCCTGGTGGTGAGCGTGTGGCCGCTCATCGAGGCGAACAGGTGCTGGAACGGTCGCCGGTAGAAGAAGACCGCGATCGTCAGCAGCGCCATGAACAGGATCTGCATGCCCCATGGCAGCGCGGTGGAGATGATCAGGGCGTAGCCGTACACGAGCACGCCCAGCACCAGCGCCAAGACGGCCTGCCTGAGCAGGGTGCCCACCAGCATCTCCACCCAGCGCATCGCGATGATCCGCCCGCTGCCCGGATGGACGCCGATGAGCAGGAACACCGGCCCCATGATGAGCAACAGCAGGAAACCCACCTTCAGCACCAGCAGCGAGACCGCCACCAGGAAGATGAGCAGCCCCGCGATGAGCGCGGCCAGCAGCGCGCCGATGGCGATGCCGAGCCTGCCGCTCCAGTCCTTGCCCTGGAACAGGAAGTAGATGGAGGTGGTGCGCAGCGGGGTCGCGATCTCCTCGTAGGCGGCCTGGTGCGCGTTGCTGTTGGGTGTCTGGCCCGTCTGTTCCTGTTTGTCGATCGCCTGGATGTCGAGGAGCTTGGCGCCGAAGTCGCGGATCACCGGCGCGTTGGGGTCGGAGGTGCCGAACTGCCCGACCAGCCACGGCTTGCAGACCAGGGTGGACCACAGCGCGTCGGCGTTCTGGTCGACGCCGGGGACGCCCGTCCTGCCGTAACCGCCCTCCATGACCTTCTCGTCCGCCGAGCCCTTGGTGGGCAGGCAGGAGGTGCCGCCCGCGCCGGGCAGACCGGAGAAGGCCTGGTTGACGACCTCGGTGGTCTTGTCCGTGACGATCTTGCCGAGCCCGGTGAAGTCTCCGGGACGGCTGAAGAACCAGACCGCGACGGTGACCGCGAGGACCATCCACACGACGGCCTCGGTGGTGACCGACGCCCTGCGCCTGAACAGGCCGTACCAGGCCAGCCAGATGGCGGCCAGGATGATGATCGGCTGCAGGAACGGCCAGTACATGGCGTCGGCGAGGTTCTCGACGATGTCGTCGACGACGTCCTTGATGGACTGCAGCGGCCCCTCTGTCGCCGCCGCCTGGTACGTCGTGATCGTCAACCGGTCGACGGCCTTCGCCCAGTCGAAGATCATGTTGGCCCAGGAGTTGCCGAGCACGGCGGCTACGTCGCTGCACCCGAGCCCGTCAGTGTGCCAGAACTGGCCGCTCATGCCGTACCTGGCGTAGTTGGTGGTCGCCTGCGGTGCCGCCGCCCCTTCGGGGGGCGGCGGTTGCAGCAGGCCGTCGACACCGCTGCCGACGAGCTGCGGGGCGAGGTCAGGTGAAAGGTCACAGAACGGAGCGGCGGCGGCCGCCGTGCCCGAGGGCAGGGCGAGCGGGAGCGCCAGTGCGCCGATGAGCAGCACCAGCGCCAGCGTCAGCCGCCGGCGTAGTCGGCCCTTCATGAACGTACCTCCTGCGCTCCTGTCACTCCCCCGCGAATATGATCATGCACGTTCTCCCCGGGTTTGTCGTGCGTCGGGTTCGTGTCGAGCCACCGCAGCAGCTCGTCGGAGATCAGGTCTACGCCTATGCGGCCCGCTCTGCCATCGAGATCGCGGAAAATGCATTCGCCGTTGCCCAGAGATCGCAGAACCGCCTTGTGCTCCTCCGAGGCCTCCACGCCCAGCAAAGCCATGACGTGGTCGACCTCCACCCGTTCGGTGGAGCGGAAGGCGAAGACCGAGGAGAGACAGTTGGTCACCTGCTCGTTGAGGAGGTCTCCTGCGTTCTGCGAGACCAGGACGAGCGCGGTGTTGCGCGAGCGGCCCATGCGGCTGACCTCGGGCACCAGCTTGGCGCCCTCGGGCGTGGAGGTGATCGCCCACGCCTCGTCGAGGAAGATCGCCTTGGGCGCCCGCCGGTCGAGGCCGTTCATCAGCCTGCGGGCGAACTGTGAGACGAGGTAGAGCAGCGCCACCGACAGCCGCTGCTCGTAGGAGTAGTCGTCGCGACCCGTCGCCGCGTCGGGCAGGGTGAGGCCGCCGAGGGTGAAGACGGTCGTCCATCCCTCGGAGTCGATCTGCTCGCCGCCGGACGGGTCGAAGCAGAGCCTGGCCAGATGCATCTCCGACATCGAGCGCAGCACGGCCCCGAGGTTCTTGGAGGCGGCGTCGTCGGCGTGCTCGAGGAAGTCGACGACCTTGCCGAGAGAGGGATCGGGCGCGTTGGAGACCGCGGCGACGGCCTGGATCATCGCCGACTCGCGCTCCTCCGACATGCGCGGCAGCAGCAGCCGCAGCGTCTCGGTCGCCATCGTCTTCTTTGCCGCGATGTCGTCGCCGAAGGAGAACGGGTCGAGCAGGCCCGGCGAGGCCGAGCCCAGCGGGATGATCCTGGCCTTGCGCTCACGCTTCTGCAGCAACTGCACCAGCGACTCGGCGTCGCCCTTGGGGTCGATCACCGCGACCGTCACCCCCCGCAGAGCCATCTGGTAGATCATCAGCAGCGCCAGCGTGGTCTTGCCGCCGCCGGGCTCCCCTGTGATCGCGATGGCCGTCGGCCTGTTGCGCGAGGCGGCCACCAGCGGGTCGAAGTGCACGATGCTGCGGGCGCGGCCGACGGTCTCTCCGATGTACGGCCCGTGCCAGCCCGCCTCCGTCTCGATCCTGTCGCCGAGGTCGACGGTCGCGGTCGCCATGCCACCCGCGATCGTGCGCAGCGGCTGGCGCTGGGCGTAGGCGTTGACGGTCACCTTCTCACCCGGCAGCGCCTCGCAGAACAGCGAGAACTGGTCGCCCGTGGAGTTGACGATGTCGATGCCCATGTCGCGGTAGTGCTCGACGACCGCCTCGACGCGCTGGAGGCAGATCTCCTCGGTCGGGGCGCTGACGATGAGGCGGTGCCAGCCGTACACGAAGGGAAGCCGCTCCTTCGTGATGCCGTGCTCCAGCATGCGGGCCGCGTCGATCTGCTCGGCCAGCGCGATCGGCGCCTCGGCGCCCGCCTCGCGGATGTGGATGTCCATGTCGCGGGCGTGCGCGAGCTTGCGCGCGACGTCCTTCGACGCCTTCACCGGCGGGATCAGCCGCATCCTGCTCGAGACCTCCACGGGGAAGGGGAGCTGGTCGGCGAAGTGCATCCACGGCTCGCCGTCGGGGAAGGGCATCAGATCGGGGAAGCGGGCGAAGGACAGGTGCGCCACGTACGAGTCGCCCTGCGGCTGCACGATGCGCAGGAAGGACCTGCCGTTGTGGATCTGTCCCTCGACCAGCGACTCGATCTCGCCCTGTCCCCAGCGGCGCTTCGGGCTCGCGCTGGCGGGCGGATCGCCGAGCGAGGCCGTCGCCGCGTGCCTGAACAGCCAGGCGACCTCACCCGACGTGGCGTGGCGGGCGTAGAGGGCGCTGGAGGCCAGCGCCCTGCCCAGACGTTCGGCCTGATCGGTCCACTTGGAGATCTCGCTGTCGGGCACGTGGTCGTCGTCGAGGCCGAGCGCCTTCTCGCTGCGCTGGTAGAACCCGAACAGCTGCGACAGCACGCCCGCGCCGAGCTGCCTGCCACGGGGGCCCAGCCGTACGCCGAGGTAGACCTCCTTCGACCAGAAGTCCTTGGCCCAGACGTGCCGGTACATCTCCTCCAGGTAGTCGCGCCAGCCGGGACCCTCGTCCGAGGTCGAGTTGAGCGCCATCGCCCATTCGGCCGCGGGATAGGTGCGGTGCGCGACCCGCAGGTGCACCTCGGCATCCGGCATGCGGATCGCCGCCAGAGCGATCGTGATGTTGGTGGCGAGCGCCTCGCGCTCCTCAGGAGTGACGAACTCGTAGCTGACCGTCGGCAGCCTGAAGTACGCCCACGCGGAGCTCTCGGTCAGCAGGATGCGATCGTCGAAATAGCGGACCGCCAGGCGCTGGTGCGCCCGAGTCGACCTGCTCATGCCGCCCCCTCTGCGCATGAGCTTCGCCGGCCGGCGAGAAGCGTGCTCATCAGACCGCCATACCTCCGTCATGCCCGTTGCCCGCTGCGATGGCGGTCCGCCTTGCGCGCTTCTCACTGGGTGCCCGGGGGGTCACTGGGCCACTTCCTCCTCGCTGGGACGGGTGCTCTGTGCTGATGCGAATCCCGCGACCACGACTCCGGCCATGGCGAGGTAGGCCCGCCGTCCCGCCGGTCGCAGCCGTCCTGGCTCCACGGGCTCGGTGCCGCCCTGCGCCAGGTCGTCCTCCCACGGCACTCTGACGATGGCCCTGCACCTGCCCCTGGCCACCGCCTCGGCCTGCTCGACGTCGTTCATGCTGCGCCTGCTCACCCCGTTGACCACCATGACCGCCCGCCTGCGCAGGTCCGCGCAGCCGTGCCCGTCGAGCCACTCGTAGGTCATCGCCACCGCCTCTGCCGCGTCCTCACTCGCCGGCACCACCAGCACCAACTGGTCGGCGTACGGCAGGACCCGCGCGGCCAGAGCAGGAGCGGGATCGATGACGGCCAGCTTGTAGTGATGGTCGAGCAGCCGCATCGCCTGTCCGAGCCGGTGGTCGGAGTAGAGCGTGCGGTCGGCCAGACGCTGCTCGGCGCCGATGTCGGTGTCGGCCGCGACGACCTCGAGCCCGCTGCCCGTGCGGGTGGTGAAGGCCCGCATGCTCAGATAGCCGCTGATCTGGTCGAGCCCCGACAGCAGGCTCGTCAGCGTCTCGGGCGAGTCGACCTTGATGCGGCTGGTCAGTGTGGTGCCGCCGGTGCTCGCGTCGACCGCGAGCACCCGGTCGTCACGGTAGTGGGCGAAGGTGTGGCCGAGCATCAGCGCGGTGGTGCTCTGTCCCGCGCCGCCCGTGCACCCGAGCACCACGACCCGTCTGCTGCCGCCGAAGACCGCGCGCGTGCGCGCCTCGTCGATCTCCGACCCGTCCGTACGGCTGCCGCCACCGCCGACGACCACCTGGGCGAGCCTGCGCCAGCCGCCTGAGGAGTCGCGTCCGACCACGGACTCGACCCTGCGCACCCTGGCCTCGTTGCGGGGTCCGGGAACGGCCGCGCCGGGGTTGGCAGGAGTGGTCGGGGCGCCCGCGGTGGGGACGGCCCTGATGGAGAGCGGAGGCGGCTGCCCCTTGGGCAGCTCCGCCGCGGTCCTGGACGGCGTGCCGGCGGGCGGCGCGCTCGCGGGCGGGGTGGCCTTGGACGGCGTGCTCGTGGACGGCGTGCTCGTGGACGGCGTGGCCCTGGACGGGGTGGCCCTGGGGGGCGTGTCCGTCGGCGGCGCGCTCCTGAGCGGGGCACCCCGAGGGGGTGTCATGGGGGGCGGCTTGGGCGTCGAGGCGATGGGCCTCGGCGTGGCCGGGGACGCCGGCCGGGCGGGGCCGTCCTGACTGTCGGCGGGCGTCGGCGGGCCCTGGGCGATCGAGGGCAGGACGCGCGGCTTCGAGACGGGCGTGACGGGCTTGGAGACGGGCGTGACGGGCTTGGCGGGAGACGAGACGGGCTTGGTGGGGGACGAGGCCGGCTTGGCGGAAGGCGTGGGCGGCTTGCCGGAAGGCGTGGGCGGCCACACCCGCGGCGAGGCGGGCAGGACGACGGCGCCGGTCCTCGGCGGCTGTCCCTTGCGGTGTTGATCGCGCGCCTGGTCCTCGGCCTGGACGACGTCCACGATGTCCCCTGCCTTGCCCGCCACCGGCTCGACCGCCTTGGACTCCCCGACCTCGGAACCGGTCGCCTGAGAACGGGCGCCCTCGGAACCCGCCGCCTCGACATCAGCCGCCCCTGAACCCGTCGCCTCGGGAGCGGCAGCCTCCGAACGGGCGCCCTCGGAACGAACCGCCTCGGAAGCGGACGCCTCCGAATGGAGGTTCTCGGAACCGGCCCCCTCGAGACCGGCCGCCCCGGAACGGATGTGCCTGGAACGGGTGTCTTCGGGCGCGGCGATCTCCCCGTCAACGGGCCGAGGTTCTGCGGCCTCGGCGCGCACGAGGTCGGGATCGACAGCCTCGGCGCGCACGGGCCGGGAGCCGCCGGGTTCGGCGGGTACCGCCTCGGGGCCGAGGGCGCTCGGGGTGGCGAGCTCAGGCGTGACGAGCTCAGGGCCGACCGGATCGGGAGTGACGGAGCCGGGGGTGGTCTCGGGGGTGTGTCTTGGCGTGACAGGTCTGCGGTCGGCGGGGAGGGCGGGGGTGGGGTCGGAGGGGGTGGGGGCGTCCGCGGTCGCGGCCAGCCTGCGCAGCCGCCGGAGCGCCTCCGTGCCGATGGGCTTGGCGGGCGAAGGCGTGGGAGCCTCCGAAGGCTCGGATCGCGACCCCCACCGGGAGGCGGTCGCGGGACGGGGCCCGTCGGCCCCGCGAGAAGCCCCTTCGGCCCTGGAAACGGCTCCGGGAAGAGCGACCTCCGAGGCGGACCCGAGAGGAGCCTCGGCCACGCGGGAGGATTCACGGGCCTCCTCACGCGCCTCGACATCCTGCTCCACCCGCCGCGCGGCGGTCCCTGAGAGCGCGCCCTGCCGTACCACGGGCCCGGAAGCCGTGTCCTGCCGTACCACCGGCGCGCCGCGCTGCACCGCGGGCTCGGAGGGCGTGTCCTGTCGCGTCAGGGGCTCGGAGGCGGCGCTCTGCGGCAGCGCGGCCCCTTGAGCCGTCTCGGGGGTCAGAGCGGGCGCGAGAGCGCGGCGACGGCGGCCCGTCGCGCCACCGAGGCCCTTGCGCAGGGTGGCGGGCTCGGCGACCGGAGCGCGCCCCGCGGCGGCGGCAGCGGCGGCGACGGCGGGCCGTACCTCACGGGCCTTGTCGGCGACGGGGACGGCCTGGCGCCTGCGGGCCCCCGCGCGCGCCTTGACCCGGACCGGAGCGGGCGCGGCGCGCCACACCCTGCCGGAGAAGACGACGGTCTCGGGCTCGCCCGAGGGCGTGAGGCGGCACCAGGAGCGCGGCTCGCCCATGTAGCGCAGCTGCGACTGCAGGAGTTCGGTGAGCCGCTTGCTCTCGATGACGGGGCGGGTCGACAGCCACGTCACGATGCCGGGCGGGACCAGGTAGAGCACGTGCCACGGCGCCTCGAAGGAGATGCCCACCAGCCAGAGCAACAGCGACCAAGGAGCGAGCACGCCGACGAAGACGCCGATCCAGACGATCGGGAGCGGCATGGGCAGCCGCAGGTCGTACAGCTTGTACAGCCGCTTCTCGATGCGCCAGATGTTCGTATAGGTAGGCAGGTCCACGCGGTCCTCCTCTCCGCCCTCGCTCGCAGCCGCCGCTGCCTCTCGTTCAATGACCGCCCCAGAGCGGTCTCAACCCTCCCGTTACCGACAGGGAGAGGTGCTCATTTGATGCCGAGCGCCCCCGCGATCGCCTTGGCCGTCACCTCGATGATGTTGGGAACGTAGAAGATCACGCCGATCGCCACGGCCAGAATCAGGAACTGTACGAATCTCGTGATCTCACGCGTGAAGAGGAAGAACAGCGCGACCACGGAGACGACGACGAGGAAGAGAGGGGCGAAGAAGGCGCGCAGGAAGTCGGCGAGCCCCTCGGTGTTGACGCCGGTCGGGGCGGGCGACGGCGTCGCAAGTTCGATCATGTTCAGGATGATTGTTTTCACTCTGGTCCTCCCGGGGGTACCGATCAGCAGCGCGGTCGTGCGTCTATCCAACGGCCCGACCGGCGCCGCGGATGTCTTCGACGTACCATTTGTCGCCCTGCTTCTCGACAGTGAGGCGATAGGCCTGCTCGAGGCGGCCGCCGACCGCGCTCGGGTCGGTGGCGCCGGGCGTGGCCGAGGGGGTCGCGCCGGTCGGCACGCCCCACACCACGACTGCCTGGATCTCTCTGGTGGCACCCCCCACAGGCACCACGACGCTCTTGAGTTCGACGAAGGCGAAGGCTCCGCCGAAGCTGGGCAGGCTCTTGCCCGCCACGAGGTAACGCGACAGGTCGGAGCTGCCGTCGGCGTAGGCCTTGAAGAAACCCTGCAGCTGCGGGCGGAGCTCGGCCTCGGCGGCCTCGTCGCCCTCGGGCTGGGCCACCTGCGGCAGGTCGGCGGGGGCGGGCGCGGGCAGGAGCGCAGGACGCCCCGAGACCACGAACCTGCCACCTGAGTAGTAGACCGGCACCGACAGCAGGAACCTGCGGGCGCCCGACTGGAAGGCCAGCGTGACGACCCCGTTGTTGGAGTCGACGACCTCCACGCCGAACGGCTGGAGGTTGGCGGCGAACATGCGCCCGTAGCCGTCCCAGCCGAACTGCGGGTCCTCGTCCGACTGCAGGTACGGCGCCAGCTGCCTGCTGCGCGTGTCGAGCTCCTCGGACTTCATGTTGAGGTAGATGCTGGCGAACTGGGTCGCGAACGCGGAGGCGCGCTCGGAGGGAAATGCCTGCCCTGTCGCCGTGGGCACATTCGCCGCGGGTGCGCCCGACTCGGTAAATCGCTCAAATGGTGCACGAACCCCATTGACCACGATAACTACGATAAGCGCCCAGAGAATGGCGCGGCCGGTCCAGACGAGCCAGCGTCCGCCGCCGCCCGACCACCCGCCGCGCTTGGCGCCGCGTCTGGCGCCGGGGGGCGCCTGGTCGAACTCTGGGTATGCCGAAAGCTCGGGGTCGCCAGCGATCCGAGGATCGTGCTGGACGGTTGACCTACGAGCCATCACGCCTCCGCTCGCGCCGATCCCCCCGGCTGGCGCGGTGTCGCATCATCCGTGGTGAAGCAGTCACCCTATCGAGTCCCGCCAATTGTTCCAGGAAAGCCACGCCCATGCTGCAGGCATCGCCGCGCAGGGGCAAACCGAGTGTGCATGACAGGGCGAAGTGCTGACTCCTGCCCCATTCCTGTGGAATTGGCATTTGACCAGGCCAGACGGCATGGCCGCATTACCCGACGGCCAGAGATTGCTGTCCAAAGAGCATAGGTACTGTCGCGACCCACGCATTTGGTATAAGCCGCGCCTCCCGGAGACAGCTGGCCTGGTCAGCGGGGGTGTTCAGGCCGGGCCAGGCCCGTCGACCGAGCGCAGGTGCCGCCGAGTTCGCAGATCGATCACCCTCGGCGCGTCGCCCTGCGGCTTCACCTTGTCGAGCCGGCGGCGCAGGTCGGCGAGCATGGCCTGGGCGTCGCGGTGGTGCATCCTGCGCACCACCTCCTCGCGCTCCTCCATCTTCCTGCGGAGATAGGCCTCCCTGTTGACGCGGAGGCCGTACATCAGCTCCACCCTGAGCAGGGTCAGCTCCTCTTCCAGACTGATGCTCGCCAGCGAGGGCGTGGTGGGACGCCGATTCCTGAGCATGCGACGGATCATGACCTGTCCTCCCGAGTCAGCGCAATCGCCGTGACGATTCGACGCGCCAGAGCCGGAAGGGGTTGACGCCCCATACTGTCCCGGTTGTACCGGACCCGTTCCGGTCATGCCGGGCTGGGGTTTTCAGCGGGGCCCACCCGGTCACACGTTGAAGCGGAACTCCACGACGTCGCCGTCGCGCATGACGTAGTCCTTGCCCTCGATGCGGGCCTTGCCCGCCGAGCGGGCGCCGGCGATGGAGCCCACCTCCACCAGGTCGTCGAAGGAGACGACCTCCGCCTTGATGAAGCCGCGCTGGAAGTCGGTGTGGATGACGCCCGCCGCCTCGGGCGCCGTCGCGCCCTTGCTGATCGTCCAGGCGCGCGTCTCCTTGGGACCCGCCGTCAGGTAGGTCTGCAACCCGAGCGTCTCGAACCCGACCCGCGCCAGCTGCGAGAGACCCGACTCCTCCTGCCCGACGGACTGCAGCAGCTCCAGCGCCTCCTCGTCGGACAGCTCCACCAGCTCGGACTCGATCTTGGCGTCGAGGAAGACCGCCTCGGCCGGCGCCACCAGCTCCGACAGCTGCTGCCTGAGCGCGGTGTCGACGAGCTCGTCCGCGTCGAGGTTGAAGACATAGAGGAACGGCTTGGCCGTCAGCAGGTGCAGCTCGCGCAGCTCGCCCCGGTCGAGGCCGCTCTCGAAGATGGTCTTGCCGGTCTCCAGCACCCTCAGCGCCGCCTCGGCGGCGTCGAGCGCGGCCTTCTTGTCCTTGTTGGTCCGCGCCTCCTTCTGCAGGCGAGGGATGGCCTTCTCGACCGTCTGCAGGTCGGCCATGATCAGCTCGGTGTTGATCGTCTCGATGTCGCGCCTGGGCGAGATCTCACCGTCGACGTGCGTGACGTCGGGGTCGCTGAAGACCCTGATCACCTGGCAGATCGCGTCGGTGTCGCGGATGTTGGCCAGGAACTGGTTGCCCCTGCCCTGACCTTCGGAGGCGCCCTTCACCAGGCCCGCGATGTCGACGAACTCGACCTTCGCGGGAAGGATCTTGGCCGAGCCGAAGATCTTGGCCAGCACCGCCAGACGGTCGTCGGGCACGCCCACGATGCCCACGTTCGGCTCGATCGTGGCGAACGGGTAGTTGGCCGCGAGAGCGTTGGCGCTCTTGGTAAGCGCGTTGAAGAGGGTGGACTTGCCGACGTTGGGCAGGCC
Organism: Nonomuraea recticatena; assembly: GCF_039533245.1. Lineage (NCBI taxonomy): Bacteria > Bacillati > Actinomycetota > Actinomycetes > Streptosporangiales > Streptosporangiaceae > Nonomuraea > Nonomuraea recticatena. Next base: position 184,132 of record NZ_BAAATE010000004.1, read on the forward strand.
GACGATGCCGATACTGAGGCTCACGTGGCCCGAGTTTACTTGCTCAGAAGGTGCAGGCAGGTCACGGGCCGATATGCGCCTCGTGCCGTGACGTAACGGTCGGAGCCCTCGGGGCAGTCGGCGCCCGACTTCCCGAAGGCCGTCACCCTCGCCCAGGCCAGCCTGGAGTCGCACGACACCCGCGCCACCTTCGAGCTCACGCACGCGCCCTCGACCGGCACCTGGCCCTCCGATCCCAGGCAGGCGACGCTGTCGTCCATCGCCAGCGCGTCGAGCGTTCCCGAGGGGCAGGCGTCCATGCGGGAGACGATCGCCACCGCTCTGCCGTACCAGCCCTTGGTGGAGCAGGGCACCTCGCGGCCGTCGCGGCCGAGACAGTCGCCCGCGCGCGGGACGCCGCCGCCACCGCCGGGGCGGCCGGGGTGCGGGTCGAGGAAGTACTGCAGGCAGGCGGTCCTGCCCTTGCCCACGCGGACGATCTCGTCGGTGTCGGCGGGGCAGCCGTCGAGGCCTGGCGGGTCGGCGGCCAGGGCCAGCACCTCGGCGTGACCGCCGTTGCACGCGGTCAGGTCGAACCTCGACCCGTTCCTGCTCACGCACGCGCCCGGCGCCCAGACCAGCGTGCGCTGCGTGGGCGAGCCGGCGGTGGCGCTCTGTCCCGTGTCGCGCCCGCGGGCGGCGATGACCGCTCCCGCGGCGGCGACGACGAGCGCCGCGACGACGACCGTGGCGGCTAGCGCGACCATCATCTTCCGACCGGTGACCATACGGGTACTCTGAGTGACGTTGACGTCGCGCACAAGCGGAATGCGGCAGGCGTGTCGGGACGACCTTGACCACGACCCCCTGGAATGATGCGGACAATGGATGTCGTCTCGCTCCTCATCGGCCTCGCACTCGGAATCGCGGTCGGCTTCCTCCTGGCCAGGACCCGCGCCGCCGTACGCGTGGCCGAGGCCGACGCCCGTGCCAAGGCCGCCGCCGACAAGCTCGTCTACGTCGAGGAGCAGCTGGCCGAGCGCTTCCAGTCGCTGTCGACGCGCGCCCTCGACGTCAACAACATCCGCTTCCTCGAGCTGGCCGAGACCCGCATGTCCGCCAGCAGGGCGGAGGCGACCGGCGACCTCGACCAGCGCAGGCAGGCCGTCGAGCACCTGGTCGAGCCGTTGAAGGACCTGCTGGCACGGGTCGAGAGCCAGCTGCGCGACACCGAGTCGGGGCACAGGGCCGCCCGCGCCGAGCTGACGCAGCAGATGGAGTACGTCAGGCAGAGCAACGACCAGCTGCGCTCCCAGACCACGGCGCTGGTGCGGGCGCTGCAGCGGCCGGAGGCCAGAGGCCGGTGGGGCGAGCTCCAGCTGCGCAGGGTCGCCGAGATCGCCGGGATGCAGCGCTTCTGCGACTTCGACGAGCAGGTCGTCGAGGGCCCCCACCGTCCCGACATGGTCGTACGGCTGACCGGCGGGAAGAACATCGTCGTCGACTCCAAGGTCTCCCTCGCCGCCTACCTGGAGGCCGCGGAGACCGGCGACGAGTCGCTGGCCTCGGTAAGGCTCGACGCCCACGCCAGGCACGTCCGCGAGCACGTCGACCGCCTGGCCGCGAAGGCCTACTGGCAGTCCTTCAACCCCTCGCCCGAGTTCGTGGTGCTGTTCATCCCCGGCGAGGCCTTCCTCGCGCCGGCGCTGGAGCGCGACCCCTCACTCCTGGAGTACGCGCTGCACAAGCGCGTGCACATCGCCACCCCCACCACGCTGATCACCATGCTGCGCACGGCGCACTACGCCTGGCAGCAGGCGGCGCTCAGCGAGAACGCCCGCGCCGTCTTCGAGCTGGGCAAGGAGCTCTACGAGCGGCTGTCGTCGCTCGGGCGCAACGTCGAGTCGCTCGGCAAGGCGCTCACCAGGGCCGTCGAGTCCTACAACAAGACGGTCGGCTCCCTGGAGAGCAGGGTGCTGGTCACGGCGCGCAAACTGCACGATCTGGGCGTCGTGGACGGTGAGCTCGACCCCCCCGACATGCTCGAGCACCTGCCGCGGCCCCTCGCCTCCCCCGAACTGCTGGAAACCTCGTCTCTGATATCTCACGCGAACGGTAAGTTGGCTGGCGACCTGTCCTGACGCACGATGGCGGCAGGTCGCTGGTAAGGGGGGCGGGCTCATGAGTGACAAAGGCAGGCGTTCGGCCGTCAGGCTGACAGCCCGCGGAGCCATCGCGCTCGTCCTCATCGGCACCTTGGCCGGCTACGTGCTGGCCGCGCTGCTCGACATGCCGATCCTCGTGGGGCTCGCCTTCATCGGCTCGTGCCTGGTCGGCGTCACGCTGGTCAACCCGCGCGAACTGCTGTCGCTGGTGGTCACGCCACCGATGATCTTCTTCGTGGCCACGCTGATCGTCGAGCTGGGCCGCGCGCTCGGCAACGCCTCGCTCGCGCAGGCGCTCGCGCTCGGCCTGTTCACCTCGCTGTCGGCCGGCGCGCCCTGGCTGTTCGCCGGCTCGGCGCTGGTGCTGGCCGTCGCGTGGAAGCGCGGGCTGCCCGCCAACGTCCGCGAGCTGCGCGAGGAGCTGCGGGCAGGCGCGGACGTGCCGCGCCCCCGCGCCAGCAAGGAGAAGGCCTTCGCCCCCGAGCCCGAGGGCTACTTCGAGCCCAAGGTGTACGGCACGCCGCGCGTCACGGACGAATAGCCGCTCCTCCGACCGCCCCGAGGAGCGGGAAAGCCCCCGGCCGGTTCGGGCACGAGGGCTTTCGAGGTGAGGAGGCTAGTTCGCGCGAAGGTCCTTGCGCAGCTCGTGCGGCAGGGCGAAGCGCATGCTCTCCTTGACCGACTCGACCTCCTCGACGTCGGCGAAGCCGTGGCCGGCCAGGTAGGCCAGCACGCCGTCGACCAGCTCCTCGGGCACCGAGGCGCCGCTGGTGACGCCGACCGTGGTGACGCCTTCGAGCCACTCGTCCTTGACGAAGGAGGCGTTGTCGACGAGGTAGGAGGCGGCGCCGAAGCCCTTGGCGACCTCGACCAGACGCTTGGAGTTGGAGGAGTTCTCCGAGCCGACCACGATGACCAGCTGCGACTGCGCCGCGATCTCCTTCACCGCGACCTGGCGGTTCTGGGTCGCGTAGCAGATGTCGTCGCTCGGCGGGTCGAGCAGCGTGGGGAAGCGCTCCTTGAGCTTGGTGACGGTCTCGATGGTCTCGTCGACCGAGAGCGTCGTCTGGGAGAGCCACACCAGCTTGCTCGGGTCCTTCACCTGGATCCTGTCGACCGAGTCGAGGCCGTCGACGAGCTGGATGTGGTCGGGAGCCTCACCCGCGGTGCCCTCGACCTCCTCGTGCCCTTCGTGACCGATGAGCAGGATGTCGTAGTCCTGGTTGGCGAAGCGCTTGGCCTCGTTGTGCACCTTGGTGACGAGCGGGCAGGTGGCGTCGATCGTGCGCAGCTGCCGCTGACCGGCCTCCGCGTGGACCATCGGGGAGACGCCGTGAGCGGAGAACACCACGATCTCGCCCTCGGGAACCTCGGCGGTCTCCTCGACGAAGATGGCGCCACGCTCCTCCAGCGTCCTGACGACGTGGGTGTTGTGCACGATCTGCTTGCGCACGTAGATCGGCGCGCCGTACTGCTCGAGGGCCTTCTCGACCGCCTCGACTGCACGATCCACTCCAGCACAGTAGCCTCGCGGTTTGGCTACGAGTACACGTCGGGCGGGGGTCTTTGGCTCCATGTTCCTATGCTACGTGGAGAGGCCACCCGGCCCGCCCGTGCCCGCCGATACGGGCGTTTGCCAGACTGGCCGTCCAATACTGACCTCCCAGGGAGCCCGGCATGTCTCTCAGTGACGTTGTCCGCAACATCGCTAAAACCGTCACCAATCGTGAAGAGCTCAAGGAGAAGGCGAAGGAGGTGCCGCTCTTCGTCATCCAGACGACGCTCAGCGCCGCAGGTCAGGCCCTTCTGTTCGCCGACCGGGTGAAGAACGCCGTCAAGGGGCTGGCGGGCAGGAACGAGGAGGAAGAGGAGAGCGAGCGCTCCTCCGCCACCGAGAAGACGGCGGCCACGGCCGAGGTGGAGGAGGAGAAGAAGCCGGCTCGCAGGGAGCCTGTCATCTTCGCGCCCCGCCAGGACAAGCCGGCCGCCGAGCAGCCCGCGAAGCCCGAGCCTGTCATCTTCACGCCCTCCAGGGACGGCAGCGCGAACGGCTCGGCCGCCAAGCCCGAGCCCGCCACCCCGGCTGACAGCACCACCACGCCCGAAACGTCCGCGCCCACCCCCGCGGCCCCCGCCTCACCCTCGTCGTCGGCTTCTCCCTCGACCTCGGCCGAGACGGAGCCCTCGCCCGTCGTTCAGACCCAGAGCAAGGCCAAGCCCGCGGCTTCGGCCTCGACTTCGGCTTCGACTTCGACGGAGTCCACGACCAACCCCGCGCCCGCCGCTCCGGCCGAGCCCAAGGCCAAGACCTCCGCCGCTTCGGCCGAGCCCAAGACGAAGCCGGCCACTGCCGCTTCCACCGACTCCAAGGCCAAGCTCGCGTCCGCCGTCACGGCCGAGCCCGCGTCCGCCGCCCCCGCCGAGAGTGAGGCCAAGCCCGCCGTCGCCGTGGAGACCGTGGCCGCGCCGCCCGCCGAGGCCGTGGCCGACACCGTGGCCGACGCGGTGGCCGAAGCCGTCGCCGAGGCGCCTGCCAAGACCCCCAAGCCTGCCAAGGCCACCGCGACCACCAAGGCCGCCAAGCCCGCGAAGAGCGCGAAGGCCGCCAAGCAGGCCCCCGCGACCGCCCAGCCCGAGGCCACGACCGAGCCCAAGGCCGAGGTCGAGGCGGAGTCCGAGGCCGCGCCGGCGGCCAAGGCCGCCAAGCCCGCGAAGAGCACGAAGGCCGCCAAGCAGACCTCCACCACCGCCGAGCCCGAGTCCAAGGCCGGTTCCAGGGCGAAGCTCGAGGCCGAGCCCGCGAGCGAGCCCAAGGTCGAGGCCGAGGCGGGGCTGGCCAAGGCGGCCAAGGCCACTGCGGCGGTCGCCGAGGAGGCCGAGTCCGCCGCGGCGGCCAAGGAGCGCGAGCTGATCGAGCCGCTGCCCGGATACGCCGACCTCACCGTGGCCTCGCTGCGGGCCAGGATGCGCGGCAAGTCCGCGGCGCAGATCCAGGACATGCTCGCTTTCGAGAGGGCCACCAGCGCCCGCGCGGAGGTCGTGCGGATGTACGAGAACCGCCTCACCAAGCTCGACGCCGCCGAATAGTCGGTCGCGCCCTCTAGCCTTCCTTCCATGAGCGCGAAGACCACACCGGAACAGCCCCTACCGGTCCGCACCGTCCTGCAGATGGTCGCGGGCTGGATCGGCAAGCTCGGCACGGTGTGGGTGGAAGGCCAGATCACCGAGCTGACGGCGCGTGGCGGTACGGTCTTCATGACCCTGCGCGACCCTGTCGCCAACGTCTCGGCCAGAGTCACCTGCCCGCGCGGGGTCTACGAGGCCGCCGTGCCCCGTCCCGCCGACGGGGCGCGTGTCGTGGTCAACGTCAAGCCCGACTTCTGGGTCAACAGGGGCTCGTTCGCCTTCACCGCGTTGGAGATCCGCCCCGTCGGGGTGGGCGAGCTGCTGGCCCGTCTCGAACGGCTGCGGCAGGTGCTCGCGGCGGAGGGCGTGTTCAGCGCCGACCGCAAGCGCCGCCTGCCCTTCCTGCCCGGCACGATCGGCCTGATCTGCGGGCGCGACTCCGCCGCCGAGCGCGACGTCCTGGAGAACTCCCGTCGGCGGTGGCCGGCCGTCAGGTTCAAGGTGGAGCAGGTGGCCGTCCAGGGCCCCTACGCGGTCGGCGAGGTCACCGAGTCGCTGCGCAAGCTCGACGCCGACACCGAGGTCGACGTCATCGTCATCGCGCGCGGCGGCGGCTCGCTCGAGGACCTGCTGCCCTTCTCCGACGAGTCGCTGGTCCGCGCGGTCTCGGCCTGTCGCACCCCGGTCGTCAGTGCCATCGGGCACGAGCAGGACAGCCCGCTGCTCGACCTGGTGGCCGACGTCCGGGCCTCCACGCCGACCGACGCGGCCAAGAAGGTCGTCCCCGACGTCGGCGAGCAGCTCACGCTCGTCAAGCAGCTGCGCGACAGGGGGCGGCGGGTGATGGGCGGGTGGCTCGACAGGGAGCTGGCCTGGCTCACCTCGGTCCGCTCCCGTCCGTCGCTGGCCGATCCCGTCAGGGAGCTCGAACGGCGGGCCGAGCAGGTCGACGCCTTGAGGGAGCGCACCAGAAGGGTCATGGGCGGCTCCCTCGACCGCGCGGAGGACGATCTCGTCCACCTGCGGGCCCGGCTGGTCGCCCTGTCTCCCGCGGCGACGCTGGAGCGCGGCTACGCGATCGTGCAGCATCCGTCGGGCGATGTCGTACGGCTGGCGCGGGACGTCTCGCCAGGCGACCAGCTCACGATCAGACTCCCCGACGGCAGACTCCCCGTGACGGTCAACCCGGACCAACCTGCCGAGCCCTGACCCACCCATCCTCGGCCGTCGACACCCATACCGAGCCTGCGAACCCGAGCCGTCGAAGGCTGACGCGCCGATCCGGGGTGCCAGCCTCCGAGGTGCCAGAGCACGGGATGCCGAGGTCGCCAAGGCGCGCGAGGCCGGAGCCGAGGTGGCCAGGGTCCATGGGCCGGGGTCCGAAGGGGACGGGGTTCGAGCAGGCGGCTGAAGCCCGTCGAGAGCCCGTCGAGGTGTTCGGGGGGTGGTGGGCGCCGTGACGGCGGGTCACCGGAGTCCTGCTGGGCGGCGCGCCTTCGGCGGACGGCACCCCGTGACCGCGGAGGCGCGTGGGCGGCTTGCCGTACGAGATGGTGGGCGTCGCCGCACGAGACGGGGACGGTACGAGATGGCGGGTGGAGCGCTCGGGGGCGGTCAGCGGCGGTGTGCGGACGAATCTGTCGGGTGCGCGCCCTAGGGTGGTGCGGTGGCTAAGAATGAGACGCCGTCGTACGAGCAGGCCCGCGAGGAGCTGACCGAGGTGGTGCGCAGGCTGGAGACCGGCGGGCTCACCCTGGAGCAGTCCATCGAGCTGTGGGAGCGGGGCGAGAAGCTCGCGGCGATCTGCGAGGAGTGGCTGCAGGGTGCCAGGGTGAAGCTGGCCGCCGCCATGGCCCGCAGGGCCGAGCCCGGCCAGCAGGACGACGACGCGCCCTTCTAGGCCACCCTGGTGAGCGCCACCACGGGGATGCGGCGGCTGGTCTTGGCCTCGTACTCGGCGAAGCCGGGGGCGACGGCGACCATGGCCGCGTAGAGGCGGTCGCGCTCCTCGCCCTCGATGTGCTCGGGCTTGGCCTCGAAGGACTCGGTGCCGACCTCCACCGTCGCATCGGGGTTGGCCAGCAGGTTGTGATACCAGGCGGGGTGGTTGTCCGCGCCCGCGTTCGACGCGATGATCACCAGGCGGTCGCCGTCGGGCAGGTACATCACCGGCGTCGTGACGCGGTTGCCGCTCTTGGCGCCGGTCGTCGTCAGCAGAAGCAGGTTGGAGCCCTCGAAGTATCCGCCCACCTTGCCGCCGTTGGCGCGGAACTCCTCGATGACCTTCTCGTTGAACTCGGACGGCATGGCCAGCCTCTCCTCTAAGTGGAAATGTCTCCGGATCGGAGGATAACCGGAGATGTCTCCGGTTACAAGCACTATGATGCAGCGATGACGCGTGAACTGCCGATCGCGGGCCAGCCTCCTGCCGAACGGGCGGACGCCGCGCGCAACCGCCAGAAGATCATCGAGGTCGCGACCAGGATGGTCGAGGCCAACGGCGCCGCGAACCTCTCCCTCGACGAGGTGGCCCGCGAGGCGAACGTCGGCGTCGGCACCGTCTACCGGCGTTTCGGCGACAGATCGGGGCTGATCTACGCGCTCATCGACGCGGGCGAGCGGGCGCTCCAGGAGGCGTTCATGACGGGGCCGCCGCCGATCGGCCCCGGCGCTCCGCCCGCCGAGCGGATCCGCGCCTTCCTCCACGCGCTGGTCGACAGGAAGGTGGCCCAGCAGGAACTGTTCGTGCTGCTGGAGATGGGCTCGTCCAAGGCGAGGTTCAGCGGCCCCTACATGGTCCACCACACACACCTGGCCACGCTGCTGGCCGAGGCGAGGCCGGGGGCCGACGCCCGCTTCCTCGCCGACGCCCTGCTCGCGCCGCTGAGCGCCTGCCTGATCGGGTACCAGCAGGCCGAGCGCGGCATGAGCGCCGAGCAGATCAAGTCGGGCCTGGACGACCTGCTGCGCCTGCTGTGATCCTCACGTGGCCGGCCGCGCGCGGCTTCGAGCCCGAGAACGACGCTCGCCGGGGGCGCACGACGGAGCCGCCGAGCCGGTCATGGCGGGCGACCACGAGGGGCCCGGCCGGCCGACGGCGATGAGGCGCGAATCGGGCGTTCAGCGCGGCGGGCGCAAGAGGTGCTCTCCGGCAAGGTGGACGGCTTCGCGCCTGGTGTACCCGGGATGGTCCACGACGATGAAGTGGCGGCCGATCGCGAGCGCGAACGCCAGGGTGCTACGTGCCTCGATCTCGTCGGGGTCGGTGATGAAGGTGCCGAACATCCTGCGCAGGAACTCCATGCGCTCGTTGTCGATACGCCGCAGGCGCTCCGCGACGGACTGGTCGTGGCGGGCCCAGGCCCGTACCGCGAGATCGATCCGGTGGAAGCCTTCTGAGAAGCTCAGCTGGCCGGCGCGCCTGATCCTCTCGACGGCGTCGCCGCCCTCAGCGTCGACCTGGGCGATGATCTCCCTGGTGCAGCGGCGTTCCCACTCGTCGAGCATCTCGGCGAGCAACGCGGGACGGCCGTCGAAGTATCCGTAGAACCCGCCCTTCGTCACGCCGAGTCTGGCGGCGAGCGTCTCGACGCGGACGGCGTCGGGTCCTCCCTGGGCGAGGGCTTCGAGGCCCTCCTCGATCCAGCGAGCTCGTGTCGTGCGGGCCACAGCGGGAATCGGGCCACCTCCATTGCTGGGCGGTTCATTTGTACGTTACCGTACAAATGAAATGTACGACACCGTATAGATCGGAGAGGCCGAGCCGTGCCGCGACTGGCAGAGGCCACCCACGCCGAGCAGCTGTGGCGCGTCCAGGAACTCACCGGTGACTTCGCTGGGAGCCGGGCCCGCAACCTCCCGACGCCCGATCACCGGCTGACCCGTGAAGTGGCCTTTTTGATAGCTCATCTCGTCCACCCAGCCCTGACCCGGCGCTGGGAACGAGCCTGGCGCCCCCGCAACCAGGCGGAGGCGGCGTACGAAGAAGGGAAGTCACGATGAAGTCCAGAAAGCGGCTGCTCCGCTGGGCGAGCGGGATCATGCTCGTGCTGGGAGTGGGGCACCTGTCCTTGCTGGCGCTCACCGCCTGGGAGAGCATCACCGGCTGGGTGGATCGGGGGGTGTGGGCAGCCGTCCCGCTCATGCTCGCGGACGGTGCCGAGACGGTGGAGTCCTTCCGGAACAGCGTCACCTTCTGGGCCGGTCCCGGGAGTTTCGCCGTGCCCCTGATTCTCCTGGGTTGCCTGACGTGGCACCTCGCCGGACGAGGGGTGGCCGTGCCCGCCGGGATCGGCTGGGGCCTCGCGGCGTGGTGCGCCCTGGGCGGCGTCCTTCTGGTGCCGAGTCCGTACTTCGCCGGGGTCATCGCCGGGGCGCTCGTCATCGTGGCGGCGCGGAAGGACGATCGGTCAGGAGCAGCCCGAGAGCGGGAGATGGACCTGGCGTGACGCGCGCCGCCGACCTTCTCGATCAGCAGGAGGACGCGCCGGCCGCCGGAGCTCAGCTCGTGGGCTTGGGCTGCGGCTTCAGGGTGGTGGCCAGCGCGGTCAGTTCGGGCCAGTCGGCCGTGCCCGTGACCATCAGCGTGGCGTCGGGAAGGAAGCGGACCAGCGTGCGCTGGTTCTTGTCCTCGCGGAAGCGCTTCTCCCAGCTCTCTCCCGCGATCTGCACGGTCCCGATGGCCTTGTCGGTGTTGGCGATGCGGCTGGCGAAGGCGGGTGCGGGCTTCTCCGACCCTTGGACGATCATCGCGTGGTGGCGCTCGCCCTCGGCGTCGGGAGCCGTGGCGTAGCCGACCGACAGGACCGACGAGCCGTCGGCGCCCTTGGCGATCCTGTTGCTGTTGGGGATCCAGTCGGCCGGATCCTTGGCGGGCGCCCGCACCTCGTGCGGCACCGACCTGTTGTAGTTGGCCACGGTGATCGTGTAGTCGAGGCGCGGGACGTGCTGCCCCTCCCTGCCCGTGGGCGCGGACACCACAATGATCACGGCGAGGCCCATGCAGACCAGCAGGGCGAACGCGTAGCCGTAGAAACCTTGAGTGAACCGTCGCACGAACGCCGAGGTTACCCGGTGGAGGCGCCGCCCGCCGAAGTGACCGGCTGAATCCGGCTGATGATGGCCAGCACGTCGTCGGCGAGACGGCGCGCGGCGCTGCCGTCCTCCGACAGCACGACCTGGGAGACGGCGGCGGCCAGCGCGCCCGTGATGACCACGACCAGGGCCTCGTCGCCCTCGAACAGGGTCGCGTTGAGCTTGGCCCAGGTGCGCAGCCTGTCGCGCATGATGACCTCGAACCCGGGAGGGCCGTCGCCGCGCAGGAACAGCGCGGCCAGTTCGCGCTCCTCGAGCGATCCCTCGAGGTAGGCACGGGCCGCGGCGACGAACACGCGCATCGGGTCGTTCTCGCCCGAGGCGCGCAGCTCGCGCGCCGCCTGCTTGGTTCGCTGCGACTGCCGGGCCTGGAACTCCTCGAACAGCGCCAGGTAGAGGTCGGCCTTGCCGGAGAAGTGGTGGTAGAGGCTGCCGACGCTGGCCCTCGCCTTCGCGACGACGTCGGTGACGCCCGACTCGGCGAAGCCCTTCTCCACGAACACCTCGCGAGCCGCGTCGAGCAGGGCCGCGCGGGTGGCGGCGCCCCGCCCTGTCGCCAGGCGTTCCACATCGCTGCTCATGGCAGGCACATTATCCTCCGCTGACCGGGCATGGAGGGGCAACTACGATCGAGTCAGTTGTCCCACGAGGAGGCCCATCACCATGTCCGAGACGTCCGTTCCTCCTGCCCTCGCCACCGGCGAGCACGCACCCGATCGTAACTTGGCGTTGGAGCTGGTCAGGGTCACAGAGGCGGCCGCGATGGCGGCGGCCCGCTGGGTCGGCCGTGGCGACAAGAACGGCGCAGACGGAGCCGCCGTCAACGCCATGCGCCAGCTCATCAGCACGGTGTCGATGAACGGCGTGGTGGTGATCGGCGAGGGCGAGAAGGACCACGCGCCGATGCTCTTCAACGGCGAGCGCGTCGGCGACGGCAGCGGCGCCGACTGCGACGTGGCCGTCGACCCGATCGACGGCACCAGGCTGACCGCGCTCGGCATGCCCGACGCCATCTCGGTGATCGCGGTGAGCTCCAGGGGGTCGATGTACGACCCCTCGGCGGTCTTCTACATGGAGAAGCTGGTCACGGGGCCCGAGGCCGCGGGCGTCGTGGACATCAACGCGCCCGTCGCCACGAACATCCAGGCGGTGGCGCGGGCGAAGGGCGCCTCTCCCTCCGACGTCACCGTGGTCATCCTCGACAGGCCCAGGCACGACCAGATCGTCAAGGAGGTCAGGGAGACCGGGGCGCGGATCAAGTTCATCCCCGACGGCGACGTGGCCGGAGCGATCATGGCCGCCCGCGCGGGCACCGGCGTCGACCTCATGCTCGGCATCGGCGGCACCCCCGAGGGCGTCATCGCGGCCTGCGCGATCAAGTGCCTCGGCGGCATCATCCAGGGCAAGCTCTGGCCGCAGGACGACGCCGAGCGGCGCAGGGCGCTCGACGCCGGCCACGACCTCGACAGGGTGCTGACCACCAACGATCTGGTGACCTCCGACGACGTGTTCTTCGCCGCGACGGGCATCACGCAGGGCGAGCTGATGAGCGGCGTGCGCTTCCGCGGCGGGGTGGCGGTGACGCACTCGCTGGTGATGCGCGGCCGCTCGGGAACGATCCGCAAGGTGGAGAGCGAGCACCAGCTGGGCAAGCTGCGCGCGTACAGCGCGATCAACTTCGACACCGCGGGCTGAGCCGCCCCCACCGCCTGGCTGGGGTCTCCCGAACCCCAGCCACCCGCCCCTCGCGGGGCGCCGGGGTTCAGCGGCGGCGCTTGCGCTTCGGGGGCTCCTTGACCTTGACCTCGCCAAGGAAGTTGGAGGTCCGCACCTCGATCACCGGGCAGTCGGGATCATCCTGAGGCCTGGTCAGCCGCACGGTCTTGTCCTTCGACACCCGGATGACCTCCACCCCCTCGGGGACGTGGATCTCCAGCCCGCCGAACATGAGCGTCGCGTTGATCACCACGCGCCGGTTCTGCATGATCGCGTCACGCAGGTCGAGCTTGGTCGTGCCGAACATCGCCGTCACGGGCAGCTCGGCGGGCACCACCCAGCGCCCCTCGCGCTGCTCCTTCTTGAAGATCGCCGACACGGGCCTGCCGTCCAGCCTGAAGGGCTGCTCGTCGGCGGGCAGCAGGTCGGCGGTCAGCCGGGCCAGCTCCCCCAGCGTGCGGGCGCTGTAGAGCGCCGTGAGCCGCTCCTCGAACTCGTCCATGGCCAGCCGCCCGTCGGCGGCCGCCTCGTTGAGCACCTCGGCCACCCGATCCCTGTCGGCATCGGAGGCGCGCAGTTCGTGTGGCTGGGGACCGTCGGTCGCAGGCCGCCGCGCCAAGGCGAACTCCTCGGCCAGCCGCTCACCGACCTCCTGGATGCGGGGAAGCCAACGCTCGTTCACACCTTGACGATAACCGCTTGAGATTCTGTCGGTGGCGATGCCTATCGTGGCCTCTATGGACGCGATCGTGTTGCACGGCGTGACCAAGCGTTATCCCGACGTCACAGCGGTCGACGGGCTCGACCTCGAGGTGCCCGAGGGCATCTGCCTCGGCCTGCTCGGTCCCAACGGAGCAGGCAAGTCCACGACGATGCGCCTGCTCACCGCCCAGTCGCTGGCCGACGAGGGCGAGATCAGGGTCATGGGGCTGCGCCTGCCCCAGCAGTCCAAGCAGGCGAGGGCGCTGATGGGGGTGGTCCCCCAGCTCGACAACCTCGACGAGGAGCTCACCGCCAGGGAGAACCTCGAGGTGTTCGCCCACCTCTACCGCGTCCCCCGTCAGGAGCGCAGGGCCGCCGTCGACAGGGCGCTGGCGCTGGCGCAGCTCACCGACAGGGCCGCCACCCGCACGGTCAACCTGTCGGGCGGCATGCGCAGGCGGCTGCTCATCGCCAGGGGCCTGGTCCACCAGCCCCGCCTGGTGCTGCTCGACGAGCCGACCGTGGGTCTCGATCCGCAGGTGCGCCAGGAGCTGTGGTCGCTGATCGTACGGCTGCGCGAAGAGGGCGTCACGACGCTGATGTCCACCCACTACATCGAGGAGGCCGAGCGGCTGGCCGACGACTGCGCGCTGATGTCCCACGGCCGCGTCGTGGCCAGGGGCTCGCCCGAAGAGCTGGTCAAGGAGCACGCGGGCGCCGAGGTCGCCGAGCACTACGCCTCGCAGGAGCGGCAGGCCGAGATCGCCGCGCTGGCGGCCGAGGCGGGGGTGCCCACCCGCAGGACCGGCCCGTCGATCTCGCTGCTGAAGTCCGAGCAGCTGCCCAGGTCGCTGGAGGAGGCGCTGGGCCCACCCAACGTACGGCGTCCCGCCACTCTCGAGGACGTCTTCGTCGTGCTCACCGGAGAGGCGGTCGAATGATGGAGTTCGCCCCCGTGCGGGCCGTCTGGCGGCGCGAGCTGGCCCTCTACCGCCGCTACTGGGCCTCCACCTCCTTCGCCGCCATGACCGAGCCGACCATCTACCTGCTGGCCTTCGGCTACGGGTTCGGCTCCGTGGTCGGCGCGCTCTACGGCTACGACTACAAGGACTTCGTCGCCACCGGTGTCGTCGCCACGGCGGTGCTGTTCATCGGGGCGTTCGGCGGCATGTTCAACACCTTCATCCGCCGCACCTTCCAGCACACCTACGACGCGATGCTGGCCGCGCCCGTCGACGTCCGCGAGCTGGTGACCGCGGAGGCCTCCTGGCTGGCGGTCAAGGCCGGGGTCTACGGCTGCGCGCCGATGCTGGTCGGCGTCGCCTTCGGGCTGGAACCGAGCTGGGGCATGCTGCTCGTGCCGTTCATCGGCTTCCTGACTGGCTTGGTGTTCGCGCTGTTCGGGGTGTGGGTGTCGGCGATCGTGCCGTCCATCAACACCTTCGACTACGTCATCACGGGGGCGCTGACCCCGATGTTCATGGTGGCGGGAACGTTCTTCCCCGTGACGCAGCTGCCCGCGTGGGTGGCGGCCGCCGCTCAGGTCAACCCGCTCTACCACTGCGTCGAGCTGGTGCGAGGGGCGGTGTTCGGCCGGTTGGGCCTCGACGACCTCGGGCATCTGGGCGTGCTGGCCGCCTGTGCCGTGCTCATGTGGGCGCTGGCGGTGTGGAAGATGCGCGCCAGGCTGATCGACTGACATCCCGGGTCGGAGGACGAGGGAGCCGGGGACCGGGAACCCGTACACCGACGACCCAGGGACGCGTACCCGGCAGCCCCACGCGACCGGAAACCCGAACGCCGAAGACCTCGGAGACACGAACCGGCGGGCTCCGAACACCGAAGACCCCAGAGACACGAACCGGCCGGCTCCGGTCACCGACGGTCTCGGGGATGCGGAGCGGAGATCGGCGGCCCGGCGGCAGCCGGAGGCCGACGCCTGGGGAGAGGCGGCGGTGGGGGGCCCGAGGGGGCGCGGGGGTCCGGAAGTTCACGAGATCCCCGCTCCCCCGGAACGGGTCGGGGGTGCCGGTCAGGTGAGGGTGGACAGGCGGTCGTACTGGGCGTCGGTCAACGTGACCGCCAGTGCGCCGACGTTCTCCTCCAGGTGCGCCACCGAGGTCGTCCCGGGAATCGGCACCATGGTCGGCGACCTGCGCAACAGCCACGCCAGCGCCACCTGCGCGGGCGTGGCGCCCACCTCCGAGGCCACCTCGGCCAGCGGCCCTTCGGCCCTCGCGTGGTCGCCCGTGGCGATCGGGAAGAACGGCACGAAGGCGATGCCCTCCTTCTCCGCGTGGTCCACGACGGCCTCGTGCTCGCGAGTGGCCAGGTTGTACAGGTTCTGCACCGCGGCGACGGGGGCGAGACGGGAGGCCTCCTCCAGCTGGCCGACGGTCACCTCCGACAGTCCGATGTGCCGGATCTTGCCCTCCTTACGCAGCTCCTCGAGCGCCCCGATCTGGTCGGCGAGGGGCACCTGGGGGTCCACCCTGTGCAGGAAGAACAGGTCGATCCGGTCCAGCCGCAACCGGCGCAGGCTCAGCTCGGCCTGCTGCTTGAGGTACTCGGGACGGCCGAGGGGCACCCACTCCGCAGGGCTCGGCCTGGCCACGCCCGCCTTGGTGGCGATCACCAGATCGTCGGCATAGGGGTGCAACGCCTCGGCGATCAGCTCCTCGTTGGCGCCAAGGGAGTAGGCGTCGGAGGTGTCCACGAAGTTCACGCCCAGTTCGACGGCGCGGCGAAGCACCGCGAGGGCGCCCTCGCGGTCGGCAGGGCCGTGCCAGATGTCGGAGTCGGCCAGTCGCATGGCTCCCAAGCCGATGCGCCGTACGGGAAGGTCGCCGCCGATGTTCATGCTGTCTCCTCAGAAGTCCTTGAACTCTCATGGAAACTAGCAGAGATTCATGAGAGTTCAAGAACAAGGAATCCCGGGCGTTGATCGGCCGTTGAACCGGCAGAAGGAAGGGAGCCCCGATGCACGGACCCGCGCGAGCAGGACTGGCCGCCGTGGCGGTGGGCGCAGGCGTCATCGCCGCGCTGGACCTCGCCTACCTGGGCGAGATCAACCCGCTGCGCCGTACGATCAGCGAGCACGGGCTCGGCGACCAGGGCTGGATCTTCGCGCTGGGCGTCGCGCTCCTCGCGGTGGGATCACTGTCGATCGGGGTGTCGCTGCTGCGCAGGCGGCTGGCCGGGATCGTGGGCGCGATCGCGCTGGCGGGCTGGAGCCTCGGCCTGCTGGTGGTGGCGTGGTTCCCCAAGCACGACTGGTCGGTGGGGCCCAGCCTGAGCGGCAGCATCCACAGGGTCGGCAGCTTCGTCGCGTTCCTGTCCCTGCCGCTGGCCGCGCTGCTGATCGCCAGGACGTGGCGACGGCATCCGCGCTCGGCGCTGGCCGCGTTCCTCCTGGGGGTGGCCTCGCTGCTGTGGGTGGCGGGCATCGCCACGATGGTGTGGATCGGCGAGAGCTCGGGGCTGGCGTGGTGGCAGGTCATGCCGCTCGGGCTCGTCGAGCGGGGACTGGCGATCACCGAGGTGGGCGCGCTGGTGGCGCTCGGCCTCTGGGGAGCCTCCCGGATCACCACCGAGGCCCCCGAGCCGCTGACCGCCGGCCGTCCGACCACGCTGAAGGCCTCCGCCGAGCGGTGAGGGGCTACGGGCGCAGGGAAGCGATCAGGTCCTCGACGTAGGCCCTGAAGACGGCGGCCATGTCGACGTGGTCCTGGTCGATCAGCCACTGCGTCTGCAGACCGTCCATCATCGCGATCAGGCGGTCGGCGTGCGCCTCGGCGTCGAGGTCGGCGCGGAACTCCCCCGCGTCGGCGCCGCGCCGCAACGCCCCCGCCACCGCGTGCCGTAGCCGCCGGTAGCGGGCGCGCGCCCACGCGTGACCCGGATGATCGGCGGTGACCGCCTCCCCGCTGATCACCGAGAACAGCTGCACCAGGCCGGGCACGCGCGCGTTGTAGTCGACCACGTCGGCCAGCGTGCGCAGCGCGGCCACGCCGGTCATCGACTCGAAGTCGAACCTGCGCGCGTCGACCTCGTCGCGATACTCGAGGACGGCGACGAGCAGGCGCTCCTTGCTGGTGAAGTGGTGGAGCAGCCCGGGCTGGGTCAGCTCGGCCCGCTCGGCGATCCTGGCGAGGGAGGCGCCCCTGTAGCCGTTCTCGGCGAACTCCTGAAGGGCGATGGCGAGGATCCGCTCGCGTCTCGCTTCTCCCGACGCATATCCCCTTCGTCGCACCTGGACACCCTAACAACCGCCTCTAGCGGAGAACGACGACCTGGTACTAACCTGACGCAGCCTCATGTTTCCCCCCGAGCAGGGAGGTCGACGTGCGTAACCGTCAGGCCAGAACGGCCACCTTCGCGGTCTTCGCCGTGCAGGGCCTGAGTTTCGCGACTCTCCTCACCCAGGTCGCAGCCCTGCAGAACAAGCACGGCCTCACCGAAGGCGACCTCACCCTCCTGCTGCTCGTGGTGCCGGTGCTGGCCGGAGTCGGCAGCGTGGGCGCGGGAGCGCTCGCCGCGCGCAGGGGCAGCAGGTGGCTGCTGCGCATCGCCCAGCCAGCCGTCGCCGTCGCGGTGGTGGCCGCGGGTCTCGCCGCCGACGTGCCGCAGCTGGTGGCCGCGCTGGTCGTCTTCGGGCTGGCGGTGGGCGCCGTCGACGCGGGTATGAACATGCAGGGCGTCGCCGTCGAGCGCAGGTACGGCAGGGCCGTGCTCAACGGCTTCCACGCGGCATGGAGCGCGACGAGCCTGGCAGGGGCGCTGTGGGTGTCGCTGGCCTACGGGCTCGGCCTCTCCCTGCCGGTCATGATGGCGATCCCGATGGCGCTCGCGGTCGCCGGTTCGCTGGCTGCCGCGCCGTACCTCTGCACGGTCGAGGAGGAGAAGGCCGAGACCACGGTCGCGGCGGCCTCGGGGCACCTCCCGTGGGGGCCGATCATCCCGCTCTGCCTGGCGATGGGCTTCCTGTACGTCGGCGACGCGGCGGTGTCCAACTTCCACGGCGTCTTCATGGAGAACATCCTCCTGGCAGGCGGGAGCGTGGCGCCACTGGCCTACGGCGCCTACCAGGCGGCCACCCTCGTCGTACGGCTCGGCGGCGACCTCGCGGTCAGGCGCTACGGCGCCGCCTCGATCGTGCGCGCGGGAGGGGCGATCGCGACGCTCGGATTCGCGGGCGTCGTGCTGGCTCCTTCGCAGCCGCTGGCGATCGTGGCGTTCGGGCTGACCGGGATGGGGCTCGCGGTGGTCGCTCCGCAGTCGTTCTCGGCGGCGGGGCGGCTGGACCCCGCGGGGACGGGGGTGGCCATCGCGCGGGTCAACCTGTTCAACTACGTCGGCTTCATCGTGGGTGCGGCGCTGGTGGGCGGGCTGGCCGAGGCGACCGACATGCGGGTGGCGTTCGCGGCGCCGCTGGTGCTCTCGGCGGCGATCGTCGTGCTCGCCCGCGGCTTCGAACCGCGGAGCGCACCCCAGCCCAAGGTCTGAGCCCGCCGGTCAGTCGCTGCTGCTGCTGCCGCCACCACCGCCACCACCGCTGTCGGAGAAGCCACTGTCGGAGGAGCCCCTGTCGTGGCTGTCGTCCGAGGACGACGCCTCGCCGGAGAACAAGGAGCCCCGGCGACGTGTTCCGCTCCCCGAGGACGAAGCTCCGCCGATCAGCGCCAGGACGGCCCCGATGACGAAGATCATGAAAACGGCCGCGAACCCCACTGCCACCATCGTGTCGAACGTCATCGCACCCTCTTCTCGCCGGCCGCGTGGATCTTCAGCCTAGCCAGCGCCTCGCCGCGAGCCCATGGCCGTACGGCGGGACGCGGGCCGAGGAGGTCACAGGTAGGGGCGCTGGTCGCGTTTGGCCTCCTGGTAGCGCTCGTGGATCTCGCCGGGTTCCTGGGCGACGGGCACGTCCCACCAGGCTCCCGACGAAGGCGCCGAACCGCCGGGCACCGTCTCCACGTAGACCACCGTCGTCCTGACCGCCTCGCGCGCCTTCGCCAGCGCCGCGCGAAGCGACTCCCTGTCGTCGGCGGTGAGCACGTCGGCCCCCAGCGACGCCGCGTTCGCCGCCAGGTCGACGGGCACGTAGACCCCGTCCAGCTCTCCTGAGGCCCCCCTCAACCGGTAGGCGGTGCCGAGGCGCTGGGCGCCCACCGACTCCGACAGGTTGCCGATGGAGGCGAAGCCGTGGTTGTCCACCAGGACGATCACCAGCTTCACCCCCTCCTGGACGGAGGTGGCGATCTCCTGGGCCAGCATCAGGTACGAGCCATCGCCGACCAGGACGAAGACCTCGCGCGCCGGGGCCGCCAGCTTGACGCCGAGGCCCCCGGCGATCTCGTAGCCCATGCAGGAGTAGCCGTACTCGACGTGGTAGCCCTTCGCGTCGGTGACTCTCCACAGCCTGTGGAGATCCCCCGGCATGGAGCCCGCCGCGTTCACCACCACGTCGGCCGGATGCATGACCTCCCGCAGGTCCTCCAGCACCGCCTCCTGGGTGAGCGAGGGCCCCGCGCGGAACGACCACCACGACCGCGCCAGCGAGGCGGCACGGGAGGTCCACGAGGACGGCGCCCGCCAGCCCTCGGGGCGCAGCGCCTCCAGCGCGGCGCGGGCGTCGGCGACGAGCATGACGGCGCCGTTCTTGGCCGCGTCGAAGGCGGTCACGTTGATGTTCAGGAAGCGCGCCTGGCCGAACAGCGTCCTTGAGGCCGTGGTGAAGTCGCTGTACCTGGTGCCGATGCCGATCACCAGGTCGGCCGAGCGGGCCAGCTCGTTGGCGGCCGCCGTGCCGGTGTGGCCGACGGCGCCCACGGACAGCGGGGAGTCCCACGGCAGCGCGCCCTTGCCCGCCTGGGTCTCGGCCACGGGGACGCCGTACTCGGTGGCGAAGGCGCGCAGCGCCTCCCACGCCTCGCTGTAGATCACGCCGCCGCCCGCCACGATGAGCGGACGCTCCGAGGCGCGGATCAGGTCGAGCGCGCGTCGGAGCGCGGCCGGCTCGGGGACGGGCCTGGCGACGTGCCACACCCTGCGGTCGAAGAGCTCGGAGGGCCAGTCGAAGGACTCCGCCTGCACGTCCTGAGGCAGGGCCAGCGTCACCGCGCCGGTCTCGGCCGGGTCGGTGAGCACCCGCATCGCCTGCATGAGCGCCGACGGCAGCTGCTCGGGCCTGTTGATCCTGTCGAAGTAGCGCGAGACGGGCCTGAAGGCGTCGTTCACGCTGACGTCGAGCGAGCGGGGATCCTCCAGCTCCTGCAGCACGGGGTTGGCCACGCGCGTGGCGAAGATGTCTCCGGGCAGCAGCAGCACCGGGATGCGGTTGATCGTGGCGAGGGCGGCGCCGGTGACCATGTTCGTCGCCCCCGGCCCGATCGAGCTCGTGCACGCGAAGGTCGACAGGCGGTTGCGCATCTTGGCGAAGCCCACCGCCGTGTGCACCATGGCCTGCTCGTTGCGGGCCAGATAGTACGGCAGCGCCGACGAGGTGCCCGCGCCCTGCGCGGCCAGCGCCTGCCCGATCCCCGCGACGTTCCCGTGCCCGAAGATCCCGAAGCAGCCCTCGACGAGCCGGTGTTCGGCACCGTCGCGCGAGGAGTACTGCTGGGACAGGAAGCGCACCAGCGCCTGGGCGACCGTGAGCCTCATCAGACCCTCCCGAAGGGCAACCTGTCGTCGACCTGTTGCTGTTCCCAGGTCCCGCGGATCCACGCGTGCCTCGGATCGTCGCAGAAGGCCATCGACCGCTCCTGCGCGGGCCCCGCCAGCACGTTCAGGTAGTAGAGGTCGTAGCCGGGGGGCGCCATGGAGGGTCCGTGGTAGCCGCGCGGCACCAGCACCACGTCACCTGACGACACCTCGGCCATCACCTCGTGCCCTCCGTAGACCCGCTGGTAGCCGGGGCCGCCCTCGAAGTAGTAGATCTCCTCGAGCACCGCCTCGTGGGCGGAGGCGGTGTCGTGCTTGTGCGGAGGGTAGGAGGACCAGTTCCCTCCGGGGGTGAGCACCTCGACCGAGACGAGCTTGTCGCAGTCGAAGGCGTCGGGCGCGCAGAAGTTGTTGACCTGCCTGGAGGCCTGGCCCGCCCCGCGGATCTCGACCGGGACCTTCTCCGCGGGGCCGTACCTGACCGGGAAGCGGCGGGTGGCCAGCGCGGACGGCAGGGCGAAACGGCCTTCACCCGTCACCGTCACCTCGGTGTCGATCGGCAGGTAGCAGAAGTCGGTGACGTCCGCGAAGACCGACGAACGGCCGCGCAGCGACAGCCGTTCACCGCCGGCCTCGACGAGGCACGAGCCGGACAGCGGGAGCACCAGCATCTCCGACGAGCCGGTGTGGAAGGTGACGGTCTCCCCCGAGAGGTTCAGGGTCCGCAGCCCGCAGTAGGTCCACCCCGCGCTCTCCGGGGTGATCTCCAGTGCCCACGGCGAACGGGCGGTGGTGCCTGCCGGGACGAGCGTCATGAGACCTCCAGCATCGCTACTGCGGTGTCGACGGCCGCGGCCACGTCGTCGTCGGGCGGGTAGAGCAGCGCGCGGCCGACCACGAGCCCGCGCACCCCCGGCAGCCTGAGCGCCTTGCGCCACGCGGCGTAGGCCAGGTCGGGGGCGTCGCCCGGGTCTCCGCCGAGCAGCAGCGCGGGCAGCGTGGTCGCCTGCATGACGCGCTCCATGTCCTCGACCACGGGGATCTTCAGCCAGGTGTGGGCCGAGGTGGTGCCGAGCCCCTGACCGACGCTGATCGCCCTGATCACGCCGTCGGGCGTCAGGTCATGGCCAGAGCGCCGCGACCAGAACGGCTCGACCATGGCGACCAGTCCCTCCCCTGCCAGCTCGCTGACCGCCCGAGCGCAGGCGGACAGCGTGGCCGCGGTGCCCGGCTCGTCCAGGGCGATCCTGCACAGCATCTTGCCCCCGTCGAGCCGCATCCGCACGATGGAGGCCGTGTCGTAGGCGGTGAATCTGTCGTCGAACTCGAAGACCGCGCCCTGGATGCCGCCGCGGTTCATCGACCCGATGACCACCTTGTCGTCGAGGGCGCCGAGAAGCAGCAGGTCCTCGACGACGTCGGGGGTGGCGAGCAGGCCGTCCACGCCTGGTCGGGCGAGCGCGGTCGTCAGCCGGTCGAGCAGCTCGATCCTGCTGCCCATCGCCAGCGGGCGCCCGCCGACGCCGAGCGCGCCGCGCGCCGGGTGGTCGGCCGCGATGATCATGAGCTGGTCGCGCTCGGCCAGCAGCGGCCTGCGCCTGCGCGCGGCCGCCGCCTCGGCGATCCGCTCGGGGTGCCTGGCTCTGATCTCCTGGACCTGCCGGTAGTCACCCACGAGCGAGCACCTCCTCGACTGTGGGCATCGCGGGCGCGCAGGCCAGCCGCCCCGCCACGATCGCGCCCGCCGTGTTGGCGAAACGCAGCGTCCGCTCCAGCGGCCATCCGGCCAGCAGCCCGTGACAGAGCGCGCCGCCGAAGGCGTCGCCCGCTCCGAGCCCGTTGACCACCTCGACCTCGACGGGCGGCACCGCGATCGTCTCCTTCGCGGTCATGCCCAGCACCCCCTCGCCGCACTGCTTCACCACCGCCAGCTCGACCCCCGCCTCCAGCAACGCCTTCCCCGCCTCGTACGGCTCGCGGGTGCCGGTGGCCACCTCGACCTCGTCGAGGTTGCCCACGGCGACGGTGACGTGCCCGAGCGCCTTGCGGACCTGGTGCATGGCGTCCTGCGCCGAGCCCCAGAACATCGGCCGGTAGTCGAGGTCGAGCACCGTGTGCGGCCTTCGCTCCCTGGCCCGCCACGCGGCGAAGTGGGCGGTGCGCGACGGCTCCTCCGACAGCCCCGTGACGGTCGCCCAGAACAGCCTGGCCCGCCTGATCTCGGAGACCGGCAGCTCGTCGGGGCGGATCACCAGGTCGGGCGCCTTGGGGAAGCGGTAGAAGTACAGCGGGAAGTCGTCAGGCGGCCTGATCTCGCAGAACGTCACAGGGGTCGGCAGCCCCTCGACAGAGGTGACGAAGGAGTCGTCCACCCCGTAGGAGCGCAGCGCGTCGTGGACGAACTCCCCGAACGGGTCGGCCCCCGTCCTGGTGATCACCGCCGAGCGCTCGCCGAGCCTCGCCGCCGCCACGGCGACGTTGGTCGGGCTGCCGCCCAGGTACTTGCCGAACGTCTCGACCTCGCGCAGCGACACCCCGACCTGGAGGGGATAGACGTCCACCCCGACCCGCCCCATCGTCAGGACGTCGATCATGCGAGTCCTTCCAGGAAGGCGACGCTCTGCCTGACATCGTCCACGGCGTCGTCCTCGGCGGAGGTGAGCACCGTGTCCTGCTCCATGACGTACCAGCCGGAGTAGCCGCTCTGGCCGAGAGTCGTCACGATCCCCGCCACGTCCACGTCTCCCTGGCCCAGCGGGCGGTAGATGCCCTGGCGGACCGCCTCGGTGTAGGTGAGGCCGCCGTCCCTGACCTTCGCCGCCAGCCCTTGGTCGACGTCCTTCAGGTGCACGTGCGCGACCCTGCCTGGATCCCTGCGCACCAGTTCGAGCGGGTCGGTGCCGCCGATCAGCAGGTGCCCCGTGTCCAGGCAGAGAGGGACGGCCGAGCCGTCCAGCACGCGCTCGACCTCCTCCCGCGTCTCGACCATGGTCCCGACGTGCGGGTGCAGGGTGATCGCCGGGCTGCGGCCCTTGGCGGCGGCGAGGATCCTCCTCAGGTTGTCCAGCAGCGTCTTCCAGCCTGTGGCGTCGAGCTGCGGCCTCCTGTCGTAGCCGTCGGCGCCGCTGTCGGCGGCCAGCACCAGCACGTCGACGTCGCCCTCCGCGAAGTCGCGCATGCGGGCCCGTACCCCGGGCAGCGGGTCGTGCCGGGGTTCGTGCAGCACGACCGGGACGAAGCCGCCGACGGCCCGCAGGCCGTACTCCTCGAGCAGGGCCTTCCTGCGCGTCGGCGAGTGCGGCAGGAAGCCGTCGGGGCCGAGTTCGGTGGCGGTCAGGCCCACCGAGCGCATCTCCGACAGCACCCGCTCGCGATCCAGCTGGTGGCCCCAGCCGGGCACCTCGCACACCCCCCAGGAGATCGGCGCGCCCGCGATCCTCATCGGCTGACCTCCTCGACGGCGACGGGCCTGCCCTCGCGGCGCGACCGCTCCGCGGCCTCGGCGACGTAGAGGGCGGCGAGCGCGTCCTCGATCGTGCACGGGCTGGTGTCGCTGCGCAGGAAGCCGTCGATCTCGGCCACGTAGGCGGCCCTGAATCTGGCGACGAAGTCCGGCCACGGTTCTCCTGGCGGCTGCAGGCCCTCCGTGCTGGTCACCGGGGTGCGCGGGTCGAGGCCCACGACCTGGGTGCGGAGGGTGCCTGCCAGCTCCATCCTGACGTCGTAGCCCGCGCCGTTGTACCTGGAGCCCTGGAGGGTCACGAGCGTGCCGTCGTCGAGGGTCAGAAGTGCCGCGCTGGTGTCCACGTCGCCCGCCTCCCTGAAGAAGTCGGCGCCTCTGTTGGCGCCCGTGGCGTAGACGGTCGCCACCTCTCGTCCGGTTACCCAGCGGAGAATGTCGAAATCATGGATGTGGCAGTCACGGTAGATGCCGCCCGACATGGGGATGTATCCGGCGGGCGGCGGCGCCGGATCGGCGCTGAGCAGGTGCACGCGGTGCAGCTCGCCGAGCTCGCCGGCGCGCAGGGCCTTCGCGGCGGCCCCGTAGCCGGGGTCGAAGCGGCGCTGGAAGCCGATCTGGACGCGGTTGCCCTCGCTCGCCTTCAGCACCTTGAACGTCTCTTCGACCGTCGGCGCGACCGGCTTCTCGCAGAAGACCGGGATCCCGCGGCGGCAGGCCTTCATCAACAGGTCGGCGTGCGTGCTGGTGGGGGTGGCGATGACCAGGGCGTCGGCCTCGAAGGGATCGCCCTGCCTGCCATGCGGTGAGCTGCGCACGGGGTCCCACACGATCAGATCGTCCACCAGCGGGTGCGCGGCCAGGGTTTCGGCGTGAAACGCTCCGATCCTTCCCAGACCGAGCAGACCGACACGCATGACGCCTCCAAGGGGGTCGGGGATCCCTTTCTAACCTTCTATCCCTTTCTTTGTCCAGACATACTGACCTTCATGCGTGCGATCACGTCGTCGGCGTGATGGGCGGGCACCCGGGCGAATCCCATGACGATCGCGGGCGGCCCCTCGGTGAAGCGCATCTGGTCCACTTCTTCGGCCGACAGCCCCGCCGCCCGAGCGGCGGCGGCCACCTCGTTCTCGTCCCAGTCCTGCGGCAGGTCGAGGTAGATGTGCAGGCCCGCCTCGATCCCGCGCACGACCAGCTCGGGCAGGTGCTCGGCCAGCGCCCTCACCAGGGCGTCGCGGCGCTTCTTGTACTCCCTGCGCATCCTGCGCAGGTTGCGGTCGTACCCGCCGGTGCGCAGGAGGTGGGCCAGGGCGTACTGCTCGATGACGGGCGAGCCGAGGTCGAGCTCGCCGCGCGCCCGCCGTACGGCCTCGGCCAGGTCGGGAGGGGCGGCGATCCAGCCGAGCCTGAGGCCGGGGGCCAGCGACTTGCTGACGCTGCCGGACAGGATCACCCTGTCGGGCGCGAGGCCCTGCAGGCAGCCGACGGGGTCGCGGTCGAACCTGAACTCGGCGTCGTAGTCGTCCTCCACCACCACGCCGCCCCACTCCATCAGCGCGGCCCTGCGCGCGGGCGACAGCACGACGCCCGTCGGGTACTGGTGGGCGGGGGTGAGGAGCACCGCGCCGACCCCGCGCAGGCGCTCGACCCTCAGCCCCTCCTCGTCCACCGGGATCGGCACCAGCTCAGCGCCCGTGCGCCTGAGCAGCGGGACCTGGCGGTGACTGGTGGGGTCCTCGACCGCGAGCTTCGGGCTCCTCAGGGCGTGCAGGATCAGGCTGAGCCCCTGGGCCACACCGCCGACGATCACCAGGTTGTCGGCGCTGACGTCGGCGGCGCGGACCCGCTTGAGATAGCTCGCCAGCTCCTCGCGCAGCTCGGGCACGCCCCCGGGGTCGCCGTAGTCGAAGGCGTCGCTCGGCACCGTGGTCAGCACGTGCCTGACCGCGGCCATCCAGCGCTCGCGGGGGAAGCCGCCGAGGTCGGGCGAGGTGGGACGGTGACCGTAGTAGGGCGCCCGCTCCCGCACCCGCGCGGGCTCCCTGCGGGCGGTCGCGGCGACCACGGTGCCCGCCCCGACCCTGGCCAGGAGGAAGCCCTCGGCGACCAGCTGCTCGTAGGCCTCGACGACCACGCCCCTGGACACGCTGAGATCCCTGGCCAGCTCGCGGCTGGCAGGCAGGCGCGTCCCCGCCTCCAGCCTGCCCTGCCTGATGGCCTCCCTGAGCTCGGTCGCCACCTGCCCCGCGATCGCCCCCTTGCCCCTGTCGATGGGGATATGGAGATCGGCCAATTGGTCCTCACTTTTGCCGCGTCATTGGACTGTATGGGCGAACCATTCCATTCCTAGCATGCCGTACATGAGAAACGGTGTCATCGGAGCTGCCTCCGCCATGTTCCTCGTCGGCACCCTCGCGGGGGTCTCGGGAGTGATCCAGAACTATCCGGTGTACGGCGGGCAGGCCGTCCGCTACCTCGCGGCGGCGGCCATCCTGCTGGCGGCCACGCGCGTGATGGGCCTGCGCTTCGTCAGGTTGACGGCCCGCGAGACGCTGCTGCTTCTCGCGCTCGCGCTCCTGGGCCTGGTCATCTTCAACGTGTGCGTGATCGAGGCGACCCGCGAGTCGGGGCCCGCGCTGCCCGGCACCATCCTCGGGACGGTCCCCCTCGTGCTGGCCATGGTCAGCGGGCGGCCCGCGCCCCGGCTGGTGATCAGCGCCGGCATCGTGGTCGCGGGCGCGGTGCTGGCCACGGGGCTCGGCAGCGGCAACCTGCCAGGGCTGCTGTGGTCGCTGGGCGGGCTGGTCGGTGAGGTCAGCTTCTCCCTGCTGGCGATCCCGTTGCTGCCCAAGCTGGGCGCGCTGCGCGTGTCGGCCTACTCCACGGCGCTGGCCGTGCCCGTGCTGGCCGTCGTCGGATTCTTCATGGAGGGCACGGCCATGCTGCGCGTGCCCACCGTCGCCGAGGGCCTCGGCTTCCTCTACCTGACCGTGGTCGTGACGGTCATCGCCTTCTTCCTCTGGTACACCTCGCTGCCCAAGCTCGGCCCCGGCACGGCGGGCCTGTTCGCGGGGCTGATCCCGGTCGGCGCCATCGTCACGGGGCTGGCGCTGGGCATCGCGGTGCCGTCCGCGCCCGACCTGCTCGGAGCAGGACTGGTCATCCTCGGCATCGTCGTCGGCCTCACTGCCGACCGCGGCGCCGCGATCGCCGTTCCCGAACCGGCCGCCGGCCGCTCCTGACGGTGCGGTCCTGCGCAGGCACGGCACGTCGTACCCTCTAGGGGACCGAAAGGATCGAGGGACATGCCCGAGTTCGACTACACCGACCTGCTTCCGCTTGGCGCCGACGACACCGAGTATCGGCTGATCACCAGCGAGGGGGTGCGGAAGGTCGAAGCTGCGGGACGCAGCTTCCTGGAGGTCGACCCGGAGGCGTTGCGACTGCTCACCGAGACCGCCGTCCACGACATCTCGCACTACCTCCGCGCCTCCCACCTGGCGCAGCTCAGGAAGATCGTCGACGACCCCGAGTCGAGCGGCAACGACAGGTTCGTGGCGCTCGACCTGCTCAAGAACGCCTCGATCTCGGCGGGCGGCGTGCTGCCCATGTGCCAGGACACCGGCACGGCCATCGTCATGGGCAAGCGCGGACGCCACGTGCTGACCGACGGCGCCGACGCCGAGCACATCTCGCGCGGCGTCTACGACGCCTACACCAGGCTCAACCTGCGCTATTCGCAGATGGCTCCGCTCACCATGTGGGAGGAGAAGAACACCGGCAACAACCTGCCCGCCCAGATCGAGCTGTACGCCGAGGACCCCCACGGCCACCCCGACGAGTACAAGCTGCTGTTCATGGCCAAGGGCGGAGGGTCGGCCAACAAGTCGTTCCTCTACCAGGAGACCAAGGCGGTGCTCAACGAGAAGCGCATGCTGGCCTTCCTCGAGGAGAAGATCCGCTCGCTGGGCACCGCGGCGTGCCCGCCGTACCACCTGGCGGTGGTGATCGGCGGCACCAGCGCCGAGTACGCGCTGAAGACCGCCAAGTACGCCTCGGCCCGCTACCTCGACTCGATCCCGACCGAGGGCTCGCCGTCCGGGCACGGCTTCCGCGACCTGGAGCTTGAGCAGAAGGTCTTCGAGCTGACCCAGAAGCTCGGCATCGGGGCGCAGTTCGGCGGCAAGTACTTCTGCCACGACGTGCGCGTCATCCGCCTGCCCAGGCACGGCGCCTCCTGCCCCGTGGCCATCGCGGTCTCCTGCTCGGCCGACAGGCAGGCGCTGGCCAAGATCACGCCTGAGGGCGTGTTCCTGGAGAAGCTGGAGACCGACCCCGCGCGCTTCCTGCCGGAGACCACGGACGAGCACCTGTCCGACGACGTGGTGCAGATCGACCTCAACCGCCCGATGGCCGACATCCTCGCCGAGCTGACGAAGTACCCGGTCAAGACGCGCCTCTCGCTCACCGGCCCGCTCGTCGTCGCCCGCGACATCGCCCACGCGAAGATCGCCGAGCTGCTCGACAACGGCGGCGAGATGCCCGCCTACCTGAAGGACCACGCGGTCTACTACGCAGGACCGGCGAAGACGCCGACGGGGTACGCGTCCGGCTCGTTCGGGCCGACGACGGCGGGGCGCATGGACTCCTATGTCGAGCGCTTCCAGGCCGAGGGCGGGTCCATGGTGATGCTCGCCAAGGGCAACAGGTCCAAGCAGGTCACGGAGGCCTGCCGGCAGTACGGCGGGTTCTACCTCGGCTCGATCGGCGGGCCCGCGGCGCGCCTGGCCCAGGACTGCATCAAGAAGGTGGAGGTCCTGGAGTATCCCGAGCTGGGGATGGAGGCGGTGTGGAAGATCGAGGTGGAGGACTTCCCCGCGTTCATCGTGGTCGACGACAAGGGCGAAGACTTCTTCACCGACACCACGGGCCCCGTCCTGTCCATCGGCCGCCGCTGACGTGCTCGCCGTCTCGCCCCGGCCGTGCGAACGGCCGGGAGAGCGAGCGCGCCCAGAAGGGCGACTGTCTCCCACCCCGTGGGAGCGGCGTGGAACAGGGGCTCCCCGCGCCCTGAAGGGCGCTCTGAGCCGCGATCTCCGCGTGGCGGCCGCATGGGTCGCCCGGCCGCACAGAGGGAGCCGAGGGTCAGGCTCGCCGGGCTGGGGGGCGACAGCGGGCCGCGTGAAGGCAGCCGTCTACGCGGGTGGATGGTGTTCAAGGGGTGTCGGAAGGGCCGATCACCGAGGTGTGGTCGGTCTCGGGCGACCGCACCTTCTACGGTGACTCTGGGCCTTGCCGGTCTGCTGACGACCCGGGCCCTGCCTCTGGCCTTCGAGGGGGTGGAACCCTGCCGGTCTGTCGGCGACTCCTGCGTCAGGCGCCCGTACGTGGGGGTGGATCGGACTCTCCGCCGTGGTCCTGCGGGACTGCCGGCGACGCGGGTCGCGTCGGTGCGTGGGGTCTGTGCTGCGCTGGGGCCTCGCCGCTCCGGTGGCGAGCCGGAGAGTGTGGATCCAGCGGCGGCTCGGGGTTCGCGGGCGCCTCAGGCCGCGACCAGACCTCTGTGCGGGGCCACGACGGAGCCGTCGGGCAGCAGCAGGCCGGTGTCCTCGAACAGGACCACGCCGTTGCACAGCAGGCTCCAGCCCTGGTCGGGGTGGGACGCGATCACGTGCGAGGCCTCACGGTCCGCGGCGTTCGCGGTGGGACAAGCGGGTCGATGACTGCACATCTTGCACCTCTCAGATGCTGCTCCTGGTTTGTTCTGTTGGTAGGGCTACGTTCGCCCTGACGGTGTCCGGAGGTCCGGCTCGCGCTCTGCGCCGGCCTGCTGGGCCCCGCCCGATCGTGCCGGCGGATCTCTTTCCCATCCCAACGAGACTGGCGACGCTCTTGGTTCCTGTGAACCTTCTACCTTCATCATGACGACAGGCGCCGACAGTTTCGATGCATTTTGTGGCACTGGGGTTCACGTTTTCAGCATGCCTTGAGGTTCTGACGAACGGCTTGCAAACGGCTGACGCGGCGCGTAGCGGAGATCAGCCGTAGTCGTGCCTCTGCGGGGGCGCGCCGGCCCACGAGGCGCCGGGCGGGCGCGATGGTGGAGCGGGTCCACGACCACCACGCCGCTTCTGGTGTTCGACGCCCGGGAACATCCTTACCACCTGCGCTACCGCGACGTCCGCCCGGACGCTGCGGAAAAGGCTTTGGACACTTGTGAACTGGGACGATGTCGCCAAGCGATGTGCTGACGTGACGAGTCAGGCTGGTTGACCGAAGTTCGCAACTTTTTATCGGCCCGACCTCTACTGGTCGGTTTCAGCAAATAGGTAAGCTGCCTGCCATGCGTGCGCCGTCCGGTTACCTCCTTGCCGCGCGCTATCGGCTCATGGAGCCGGTCGGCCGCGGCGGCATGGGCACGGTTTGGCGAGCGCACGACGAGTTGCTGGACCGTCACGTTGCGGTGAAGGAAGTGCGGCTGCCGACCGTCCTCGACGAGGAGCTCAGGGCGGAGTTGTGCGCCCGCACCGAGCGAGAGGGCAGGGCCACGGCGATGGTCGCCCACCCCTCGGTGATCACCGTCTTCGACGTCGTCACCGAGGACGAGCGGCCCTGGATCGTGATGGAGCTGCTCCAGGCCAGGTCGCTGGAGCAGCTCATCCAGGACGAGGGCCCGCTGCCGCCGCGCAGGGTCGCCGAGATCGGCAGGCAGGTGCTGGGGGCGCTGCGCGCCGTCCACGCCAAGGGCATCCTGCATCGCGACGTCAAGCCCAGCAACGTGCTCGTCACCGAGGACCGCGCCGTCCTCACCGACTTCGGCCTGGCCGCCATGGAGGGCGACGCCTCCATCACGCAGGCGGGCATCGTGCTCGGCTCGGCCGGCTACATCGCCCCCGAGCGGGTGCTCGGCTCGAAGGCCAGCCCCGCGGGCGACCTGTGGTCGCTCGGCGCGACCCTCTACACCGCCGTCGAGGGCAGGGGCCTGCACGGCAGGCGAACGGCGGCGGCCGCGCTGGCCGCGCTCACCAGCGGCGAGCCGATCCCCATGGTCAAGGCGGGGCCGCTGGCCCCCGTGCTCGACGCGCTGCTGCGGATCGACCCCGCCACCCGCCTCGACTCGGTGCGAGCCTCGCTGATGCTGGCCAGGGTCGCGGCCGGAGGTTCGGCCGAGGAGCCGCTGACGACCAGGGGCAGGATCGCGCGCCCGGGTCCCGCGCGCCGGCCCACGCATCGCGGTCTGCACAGGGCGGAGACCACCGCGCCGACCCCCGTCGTTCCCATGCCGCGCACCCACCGCAAGCCGGGTGAGGGAGTGCATCGGAAGGTCATGGAGCAGCGCCCTGCACCGTCCGGTTACGCCCGGTTTGTAGCCAAAGTGATAAAGTTGTTCCTTCCTAGGCGCTTTTGGCCCCGCGAACTTCGCAAGCGTGGGTAAAGCGTTATCCAAGCGAGAATAGATATCTTCTTCTCATGCCGGAACAGCAGAAGCGCCTGCTCGCGGAGCGCTATGAGCTGATCACACCGATCGGCCGGGGGACCATGGGGACCGTTTGGCGGGCCCACGACCGCGCCCTCGGCCGCGAGGTCGCGATCAAGGAGATCCGCCAGGATCCCGGGCTCAC
This sequence comes from Nonomuraea recticatena, assembly GCF_039533245.1. NCBI lineage: Bacteria > Bacillati > Actinomycetota > Actinomycetes > Streptosporangiales > Streptosporangiaceae > Nonomuraea > Nonomuraea recticatena. The sequence continues at coordinate 215,664 of NZ_BAAATE010000004.1, forward strand.
CGAGGAGCAGCGTGCCGAACTGCGCGAGCGCATGGTCCGTGAGGGCCGCACCGCCGCGCGGATCAGCCATCCCTCCGTGGCCTCGATCCACGACGTGCTCATCCAGGACAACAGTCCATGGATCATCATGGAGCTCGTCGAGGCCCGCTCCATGGAGCAGGTGATCGAGGAGGAGGGCCCGCTGCCGCCCCGTCTCGTCGCCGAGATCGGCGTCGACCTGCTGGGCGCGCTGCGCGCCGCCCACGGGCAGGGCGTCACGCACCGCGACGTCAAACCGGGCAACGTGCTGATCACCGAGAACGGCAGGGTCGTCCTGACCGACTTCGGCATCGCCAAGGCGGAGGGCGACACCAGGCTCACCAAGACCGGCATGGTGATCGGCTCCCCCGGCTACACCGCGCCCGAGCGGGCCCGCGGCGAGTACACCGGCCCCGAGTCCGACATCTGGTCGCTCGGCGCGACGCTGTACTTCGCGGTGGAGGGCAGGCCGGCCTACGAGCGCGCGACGGTGGCCGAGACGCTGGCCGCCCTCATGACCGAGAACGTCGACGCTCCCACGCAGGCCGGGCCGCTCCGTCCGGTGCTGGAGGGCATGCTCCACAAGGACCACCGCCAGCGGCTCACCGCGGCCACGACCGAGACCATGTTGCGGATGGTGGCCGACACGCCCACCAGCGACATCCCCAAGGTCATGGAGGACTTCGACCCCGACAGGACGATGACTGTGCAGCGCCCCAAGCCCTCCGAGCAGGACGATCAGAGCGCCATCGTCACCTCGCGACTGTCGATCCCCTCCACGGGCCTGCCCGGCAAGCCCGTCTACCCGCCGCCCGCCGCCGCGAGCGGCCCCGGTACGGCCGGCCCTGGCCGGCCTGACGGTCCTGGAACGCCTGGCGGGCCGGGGCGCCCCCAGGGGTCAGGCGCCTTCGCAGGTCCCCCTTCGGGCGCCGGAGCCTTCTCAGGCCCTCCCGCCCAGGGCGGCGCGGGCGCGTTCGGAGCGCCCGCGGGCCCCGGCGGGCCAGGCGCCTTCTCGGGGCCCGCCAACGCCGACACCCGCCCGAGCGGCTCCAACCAGCGGCCGGCCGGCCCCGACCAGCGTCCTGGTCCCGGCGGACCTGGCGGCCCCCACGGGCAGGCCGGGCCGCCCACGCCGCCGGCTCCCCCGCATGGCCCCCAGCCTGGTCCCCAGGCAGGCCATGGCGGGCCCACCGGCCACCCGGGCCCCGGCGGGCCGGGACACGGCGGGCCGGGGCACGGCGGTCCAGGGCACGGCGGTCCAGGACACGGCGGTCCGGGCGGTCAGCCGGGAGCCGGGCGTTCCGGGTACGCGGGCCCTCAGGGAGCGCTCCCGTACAACGGCGGTCCTGGAGCCCCGGGCGACACCGTGGCGCACCGCGCGCCCGGCGGGCCCGGCACCCCCGTGCCCGCCGCTCCGCCGCGCGGCTACGGGAGCGACCACCCCGACAGGCAGCCAGGCCTCGGCACCGACCTGTTCGCGATCGCGGGACAGTCCGCCCAGGAGAAGGAGGGCAACCGCGCGGGAGTCCTCATCCTCATCGGCGTCGCCATCGTCGCCCTTGCCGTGATCGCGATTCTGGTCATCTCCGCCGTCTCGGGCTGACCCCGACGCCTCGCGCTCGATCCGGATCGCACAGACTTGGGACATGAGTGAGTTTCGGATCGAGCACGACTCCATGGGCGAGGTGCGCGTCCCCGCGGACGCCAGATGGCGCGCGCAGACCCAGCGGGCCGTGGAGAACTTCCCCATCTCGGGACGGCGCCTGGAGCCCGCCCACATCGCCGCGCTCGGCCTGATCAAGGCGGTCGCGGCCGAGGTGAACGCCGAGCTCGGCGTGCTCGACAAGGACGTGGCGGAGGCCATCGCCCAGGCGGCGGCCGACGTGGCGGAGAACGAGTACGACGAGCACTTCCCCATCGACGTGTTCCAGACCGGCTCGGGCACCTCCTCGAACATGAACGTCAACGAGGTCGTCGCCACGCTCGCGCAGGAGCGGCTCGGCCGTCCCGTGCACCCGAACGACCACGTCAACGCCTCGCAGTCGTCCAACGACGTCTTCCCCACCTCCATCCACGTCGCGGCCGCCACCGAGGTCGTCTTCCACCTGGTGCCCTCGCTCCAGCACCTGGCCATCGCGCTGAGGGTCAAGGCGACGGAGTTCGCGCAGACGGTGAAGTCCGGCAGGACCCACCTCATGGACGCCACCCCCGTGACGCTCGGCCAGGAGTTCGGCGGCTACGCCTCGCAGGTCGAGCACGGCGTCAACCGCGTCAACTCGGCCCTTCGCCACGTCGTCGAGCTCCCGCTGGGCGGCACCGCCGTGGGCACCGGCATCAACACCCCTCCCGGCTTCGCCGCGAAGGCCATCGAGAAGCTCAGCGAGGCGACGGGCATCAGGTTCGTCGAGGCCGAGGACCACTTCGAGGCCCAGAGCGCGCAGGACGCGATCGTCGAGCTGTCGGGTCAGCTCAAGGTCGTCGCGGTCTCCCTCAACAAGATCGCCAACGATCTGCGGTGGATGGGCTCGGGCCCCAGGGCAGGGCTCGGCGAGATCAACCTGCCCGACCTGCAGCCCGGCTCGTCCATCATGCCTGGCAAGGTCAACCCGGTGATCCCCGAGGCCACGGCCATGGTCGCGGCCCAGGTCATCGGCAACGACGCCGCGATCACCTTCGCGGGCGCCTCCGGCACCTTCGAGCTGAACGTCATGCTCCCCGTCATCGCCAGGAACATCCTGGAGTCGATCCGCCTGCTGGCCAACGTCTCCCGCCTGCTCGCCGACCGCTGCGTCTCGGGGATCACCGCCAACACCGAGCGGCTGAGGGAGTACGCCGAGTCCTCCCCCTCGATCGTCACGCCGCTCAACCGTCATGTCGGCTACGAGGAGGCCGCCAAGATCGCCAAGCAGGCGCTGGCCGAGCGCAAGACCATCCGCCAGGTGGTGATCGAGCGCGGTCACGTCGCCAACGGCACCCTCACCGAGAGCGAGCTGGACGCGGCCCTCGACGTCCTGTCCATGACACGCCCCTCCCAGTAGCCGTTCCCCGGGGTGACCGATCCCCGCCCGCCGTCTCGCCGGGATCGGTTACCCCAAGTTCGATAACGATTCGCCAACGTAGTCATCCGATCGCGCAAAGTGGTCGTCAGAGGAAGGCGTCGGCAACCGCCGATCCCGTCTGACGAAGGGGTGACCGATAGCGTGCGAATGGTTCCCTCGGCCGGCAACAACAGCATTGCGTTCGCGCGGAAGGCGTCGGCACCGTCGGCAGGCGGGGTATTCATCGGCCGTGGATCGACCGGCGCGCCGGTGTGGCAGGCCGCGCTCAGGCGGGGTCCCGAAGGAGACGGTGTGGACATCCCGGACGGCACAGGACGGCACAGGACGGCGCAGCGCGGCCCGCCTCCGGCTCCATGAGGTTTCGCGAGTCGAAGACATCCCCATGGAGTTTCGAGAGGAGGTGTGACGCCGCCCCGCCACCCCGAGGCGGGCAGGGCGTCACGTACCAGATGAGGATCCTGATGCTTCGCCTGTTCCAGGCCATGCGCAACGCCAGGACCAAGGACCTGACCCGGCACCTGGCAGCCACGCCCCTTGAACACATCTACGCCCGGTTCGGCCGCGACATCCTGGCCCAGGCGGCCCAGGACCGCGCGCTGTCCGACGCGATCGCCAAGGAGGTCGCGGAGATCGACAGGTCGATCGAGGAGGAGGGCGTCGATCCCACCCCCGTCGAGCTGCGCTCCTTCCTCATGGGGTACGGCCAGGGCGTCATCGACTCCGCGGTGATCAGGCCCGATCTGGTCGCCCAGGACACCAGCTGCGGCAGCGTGTATCCCAGCTCGGTGGTCAAGCTGGGCGCGCTGAGCCAGAAGGCCTTCGCGGGCGGCCTCATCAAGATGTCCTGAGACACACATGAGCCCGGAGAGGTATGTGGCCGGGCTCCATGTGCCGTGCGAGGAGAAGCGGCTAGGGTCCGAGACATGACGGAGGAGCTGGCCGGGCGGACCGCCCTGGTGACGGGGGCGGGAAGCGGCATCGGCAGGGCGTGCGCCGTCAGGCTGGCCTCGGCGGGCGCCAGGGTGCTGGTCGTCGACAGGTCGGCCGAGGCCGCCGAGCGCGTGGCGAAGGAGACGGGAGGGGTCGCGGTCACCGCCGACCTCTCGCGTGAAGGCTTCCTCGGCGAGCTGCCCCACGAGCCCGTCGACATCCTGGTGAACAACGCGGGCTTCCAGCACGTGGCGCCGATCGAGGAGTTCCCTCCCGAGGTCTTCGCCACGATGCTCAAGGTCATGCTGGAGGCGCCGTTCCTGCTGGCCAGGCACCTGCTACCGGGGATGTACGCCAGGGGCTGGGGCCGCGTGGTCAACATCTCCTCCGTCCACGGGCTCAGGGCCTCGCCGTACAAGTCGGCCTACGTCACGGCCAAGCACGGCCTGGAGGGACTGTCGAAGGTCATCGCACTCGAAGGCGCCGCCAAGGGCGTGACCTCCACGTGCGTGAACCCCGGCTACGTGCGCACCGAGCTGGTCGAGAGGCAGATCGCCGCCCAGGCCGTCTCGCACGGCATCCCCGAGAGCGAGGTCGTCGAGCAGGTCATGCTCCAGCCCGCCGCGCTCAAGCGGCTGATCGAGCCAGAGGAGGTGGCCGAGCTGGTCGCCTACCTGTGCGGCCCCAACGGCTCCTTCATCACCGGCGTCTCCCTTCCCGTGGACGGTGGATGGACGGCTCGCTAGCCTTCCTCGACCTGCTGGCCAGAGAGGCCTCGGCGGTCGAGTTCGAGGGCCCGATACTCAAGGCCAGGGCCGAGGGCGCCAGCCCGCAGGTGCTCGAGGAGCTCGAAGAGGCCAAGCTGAGGGCGCTCAAGGTCCGCGCGCTGCTGCGGCGCAGGGCCAGGCGCGAGGCCGAGCTGAGCGCGCTCTACGACACCGCGGGCGACCTGGCGGGGCTGCGCGACCTCGACGCCGTGCTCGAGGCCATCGTCCACAGGGCGAGGCAGCTGCTGGGCACCGACACGGCCTACATGACGCTGCACGACCCCGACAGGGGCGACACCTACATGCGGGTCACCGACGGCTCGATCTCGGCCGCCTTCCGCGTGCTCAGACTGGCGATGGGCGCGGGCCTCGGCGGCCTGGTGGCCCAGACGGCGACGCCGTACTCCACCGCCGACTACTTCGCCGACGCCCGCTTCAGGCACACCGCCGAGATCGACCACGCGGTCAAGGAGGAGGGCCTGGTCGCCATCCTCGGCGTGCCGCTGCGCCTGGGCCGCAGGGTGATCGGCGTGCTCATGGCCGCCAACCGCAGCGCCAGGCCGTTCGCGCAGGAGGAGGTCTCGCTGCTGGCCAGCCTCGCCGCCCACGCGGCAGTCGCGATCGACAACGCGAGGCTGCTGCAGGAGACGCGCAACGCCCTCGACGAGCTCTCCCACGCGCACAGGATCGCCAGGGAGCACAGCGACGCCGTGGAGCGGGCCGCGCTGGCCCACGACAGGATGACGGGGCTGGTGCTGCGCGGCGGCGGCATCGAGGACGTGGCGGCCGTGGTCACCGAGGTGCTCGGCGGCACGCTCGCCGTCCTCGACGAGACGGGACGGCCGCTGGTCGGCGAGGTGGAGGACGGCGTCCTGGAGCAGGCGGTGCCCGGCCGCACGGTCAGGAGGGGCAACCTCATGATCAGCGCCAGCGCGCCGCTGTGCACGCTGGTCCTGAGGAGCGACGACGCCGACGAGCGCATCCTGGAGCGGGCGGCGCTGGTCTGCGCGCTGTTGCTGCTGTTCCGCAGAAGCGTCGCGGAGGCGGAGGGCAGGGTGCGCGGCGAGCTGCTCGACGACCTCATCTCCCGCGCCGCGGACGACCCGCGCGGTCTCACCGACCGCGCCCGCAGGCTCGGCGTCGACCTGTCGGCGCCGCACGTGCTGGTCGTGGCCAGACACGACGGTCAGCGCGAGCGGGCCGCGTTCTGGGCCTCCTCCCATGCGGCGATCTCCAGAGGCCTGGCGGCCGCGCGCGGCCAGGAGGTGGTGCTCCTGGTGCCGGGCAGCGACCCCGGCGCCGCCGCCCAGCGGGTCGCGAGCGAGCTGAGCGCCTCCCTGGGCTCGGCCGCGACCGCCGGAGCCTCAGGACCCATCACCGAGCCCACGCACGTCCCGAGAGCCCACAGGGAGGCGCTGCGCTGCGCCGAGTCGCTCATGGCCCTCGGCAGGGCGGGCGACGGCGCCAGCGCGGCCGAGCTGGGCTTCGTCGGCCTGCTGATCGGCGAGGGCCGCGACGTCGGCGCCTTCGTCTCGGCCGCGCTCGGCCCGGTCATCGACTACGACGAGCGCAGGGGCACGGCCCTGCTGAGCACGCTCGCCGCCTACTTCGCCCAGGGCGGCTCGCCCTCGCGCACAGCCGAGGTCATGCACATCCACGTCAACACCGTCACGCAGCGCCTCGACAGGGTCGGCAGGTTGCTCGGCGACGGCTGGCAGGAGCCCGAGCGCGCGCTGGAGATCCAGCTCGCCCTCCGTCTTCGCCACATATCCACGGCAGGGACTGTGGGGCCGACGCCCATATAAGTGACGCCGGTCACTCTTTACCGTGGGCGAAACCCCCCAGAAAAGGCGAAGCTATGAGTATCAAAAAGATCGTGGCCGCGAGCCTGATCGGCACCACCATCGAGTGGTACGACTTCTTCCTGTACGGCTCGGCGGCGGCGCTCGTCTTCAACGTCCTGTTCTTCCCCGACTCCGACCCGCTGACCGGCACGCTCCTCGCGTTCCTCACCTACGCCGTCGGCTTCGTGGCCCGCCCGCTCGGCGGCCTGGTCTTCGGCCACTTCGGCGACCGCCTCGGCCGCAAGACGCTGCTGGTCATCAGCCTGCTCATGATGGGCGTGGCGACCTTCCTCATCGGCTGCCTGCCCACGCACGCGGCCATCGGCGGCGCGGCTCCGCTGCTGCTGACCGCGCTCCGCCTGGTGCAGGGCTTCGCGCTGGGCGGCGAGTGGGGCGGCGCGGTGCTCATCGTCTCCGAGCACGGCGACGCGGGCAGGCGCGGCTTCTGGGCCTCGTGGCCGCAGGCCGGCGCCCCCGGCGGCAACCTGCTGGCCACCGGCGTGCTGGCGCTGTTGGCCGCCTTCCAGTCCGACGAGGCGTTCCTGTCGTGGGGCTGGCGCGTGCCGTTCCTGCTGTCGGGCGTGCTCGTGATGGTCGGCCTGTGGATCAGGCTCTCCATCAGCGAGTCGCCGGTCTTCCAGCAGGCTCCCCCGCTGGAGGACAAGACGCCGATCGCGGGCGTGATCAGGCACCACTGGCGCGACGTGCTGGTCGCGATCGGCGCCCGCATGGCCGAGAACATCTCCTTCTACCTGATCACCGTCTTCGTCATCACCTACGGCACGACCGTCGTGAAGCTGGACAAGGCGACCATCCTTAACGCCGTCCTCATCGCCTCGGCGATCCACTTCATCACGATCCCGCTGTGGGGCGCGCTGTCCGACCGGGTCGGCCGTCGCCCCGTCTACCTGGCGGGCGCAGCGGGCATCGGGGTGTGGATCTTCGCCTTCTTCCCGCTGATCAACACCGGCGGCTTCCTGGCGATCACCCTGGCCATCACCGTGGGCCTGCTCTTCCACGGCATGATGTACGGCCCGCAGGCCGCCTTCTTCTCCGAGCTGTTCGGCACGCGGATGCGCTACACGGGCGTGTCGATCGGCGCCCAGCTGTCGGCGATCGTGGCCGGAGCGCTCGCGCCCGTCATCGCCGTCAGGCTCCTGCAGCAGTTCGGCAGCTGGGTCCCGATCGCGGTCTACCTGGCCGTCGCCGCCGTGCTGACCCTGGTGGCGGTCTACGCGGCCCGCGAGACCCAGGGCCGCGACCTCGCGGAGAAGATCAAGGTATGAAGGTCGCCACCTCGCGACTGACGCAGAACGTGCTGGAGGGGCCGAGCGCCGAGGGCGAGCCCGTGCTGTTCGTCCACGGCAACGTCTCCTCCGCCGCGTTCTGGCGCGACACGCTCGCCGCCATGCCGGAGGGCTACCGCGCGCTCGCGGCCGACCTGCGCGGCTTCGGCGAGAGCGATCCCGCTCCCGTGGACGCCACCCGCGGCCTTCGCGACTTCTCCGACGACCTGGCCGAGCTCGTCGAGGCCATGGAGCTCGGCCCCGTCCACCTGGTCGGCTGGAGCATGGGCGGCGGCGTCGTGATGCAGCTCCTGCGCGACCGTCCCGCCATGGTCCGCTCCCTCACGCTGGTCAACCCCGTCTCCCCGTACGGCTACAGCGGAACAGAGGGCCCCGACGGCCTGCTCACCCACGCCGACGGCACCGGAGCGGGCGCGGGCGCCGCCAACCCCGACTTCGTGGCCAGGCTGGCGAAGGGTGACACGTCGGACGAGGCGCCCACCTCGCCGCGCACCGTCTTCCGCACCTCGTACGTCGCGGGGCCCGTCGCCGACGAGGACTTCTACGTCGCCTCGATGCTGACCACCAGGGTCGGTGAGGACAACTACCCCGGCGACGCCGTCACCTCCGAGGCGTGGCCCGGCGTCAGGCCCGGTGCCAGGGGCGTGCTCAACGCCCTCGCCCCGACCCACTTCCGCCTGGACGACCTGCACAGCGTCGAGCCCCGCCCGCCGATCCTGTGGATCAGGGGCGCCGACGACGTGATCGTCTCCGACGCCTCGCCGTTCGACCTGGCCCAGCTCGGACTGCTCGGCGTCGTGCCTGGCTCACCCGGCACCCCCGCCCAGCCCATGGTCACCCAGACCAGGGCGGTGCTGGAGCGCTACGGCGACTACCGGGAGGTCGTGCTCGCCGCGTGCGGGCACAGCCCGCATCTCGAGCGCCCCGAGGAGTTCCGCAGGCTGCTGGTCGAGCACCTTCAGTCGCGCAGGTAGCGGTGCGTGCTCGCCCGTACCAGCCGTACGGCGTACCGGGCTCCTGGCACGCGCCGGGCCAGCCTGCGCAGCGCCGTGTCGTGGCCCAGCGGGTTGTACTCGGGGTCGACCGCGGTGGCCGGCCTGACCTCGACCCTGCCTCGGCGCATCTCCAGGGCGAAGCGCAGGCCGGTCTCGCTGTCCTCCGCGCGCAGCGAGGTCAGCCATGCGCCCGGCCCCACGTGCTCCGGGCCCGGCATGAACCGCTTGACGGGCACCTTGGCGACCAGCTGACCTGCCGTCTTGCCCGGCAGTCCCGGCTCGACCAGGGCGGGCACGCTGACCTCGCGCGCCCTGCGTGAGGTGTCGCGCAGCACCAGCTCCAGGGCGGGACCTCCGCTCGGCGGCACGTACGGCACCGGCACCACCACGAAGACGTGTCCTTCGCGCTTGGTGACGGTCGCGGCGGCCGAGACGAGGGCGATCGACTCGGAGAAGCTCCTGGGCTCGACGCACAGCCCCAGCTCGCCCGAGTCGCTCCAGCACGGCACGACCAGACGCCTTCTCGGGTGCTCGGCCAGCACGCCCAGACAGGTGAGCGGGCCGTCGGGCCTGCTGATCCTGGAGGAGGCCCGGTGCGCTCCGCCGTACATCCTGACGTGGATCTCCCACTGTCCCGAGGGCAGCGGCTCGCCGACGGCCCCGGTGGCGACGTCGACGCGCGCCCTGCCGTGAACCTGGACGCGCACCCTGCCGCGCTCGTGGATGCGCACGGCCTCGCTGGTCACGGGGACGAAGTAGACGTCTCCCGTGTCCTGGTGCCTGAGGTAGACGTCGATGCGGGCGCGCGCGACGGCGTCCGTGACGTCGGTGACCTCGTCGGGCAGCAGGGTGTGGTCGACCGAGCCAGGAGGCCGCCAGTGGAGCCTGTCGCCGTCCTCGCGGAAGCGGGCGGGCTCACCCGCGTGCGTGTGGACCTCCACCGCCAGGCCGAGCTCCAGCACACCGCCCACCCAGCTCACCTCGCTCAGGTCGGTCCTGAGGGCGCTGCGGCGCGAGTCGGCGCCGAAGCTGATGAGCTGGTCCAGCCGGCCCGCCCTGAGCAGGACGGCCATCGCGCGCAGATGGACGGGCAGGTAGCGGTCGAGCCTCTCGGGGAAGCGCTCCAGCGTCAGTTTCCTGAAGGTGGTGAAGAACAGCCCTCTGTCCACCGAGGACCTGGTGAACCTGGCGCTCCTGAACAGGCGCAGCACGGTCGAGCGGAACCAATGGGCGTACATCTTGTCGCGCTGGCGGCCGGCCTCCGTGCCCGCGTCGATGACGTCGAGCAGCGCGCGCAGTTCGGCGGCCACCACCAAGGGCTCGTCGTCAGGCCTCTCCTCCGGCTCGCCCAGGTGGCAGCAGACCTCGTCGGCCAGCACCGTGACCACCTTGGCGGCCAGGTAGGCGCGTACCGAGAAGGTCTGCTCGGCCACCTTCCCACCGGGGACGGCGAAGCCGATCATGTGCTCCTCGAGGAAGGCCTTCCTGCAGAGCTTGTGCGGGGTGAGCAGCGTGAGCAGCTTGTCGCGCACCACGTCGGCGCGCGCCCTGTTGACCTCGAAGGCCGCGATCGGCCGGCCGCCGTCGCGCACGAGCCTGCCGATCAGCACGTCGGAGTCACACTCGACGGCCCGCTCGTACATCAGCTTCAGGGCCCCGCGCTCGAGCCTGTCGCGCTGGTCGAGCAGGTAGACGTACTCACCCGTGGCGCTGGCGACGCCCACGTTGCGACCGCGCATCACCGAGCCGGTATGAGGCAGGTGCAGGACCCGGACGTTGGGCCTGGCCGAGGCGACCGTGTCGAGCCGTTCAGCGATCCCGTCCGTGGAGCCGTCGTCCACGAAGATCACTTCATAGTCGTCCGGTGGCAGCGTCTGTTCCAGGACGGAACGGATGCAGGCGTCGGCGGTGTTGCCGGGATTGTGAACATTCACGATCACACTGACCTTCACACGGCCAAGCGTGAGCCGCCATTCCCCCGACCGCGAGTGGACTTGCCCATCGCAGAGGGTGTCAGTACCAGCCCCTTGCCATGGAATGGCTCCACGCACCACAGGGCGTGCCATAACGGCCCTTGATGTAACCCAGTCCCCACTTGATCTGGGTGGCCGCGTTGGTCTGCCAGTCGGCGCCGGCGCTGGCCATCTTGCTGCCCGGCAGCGACTGCGGGATGCCGTAGGCGCCTGAGTAGCGGTTCATGGCCCGCTCGTTCCAACCGCTCTCCTTGTGCCAGAGCTTCTCCAGGCAGCCCCACTGGTCGTCGCCGAAGCCGAACCCGCCGAGCATGCCCTTGGCCAGCGCCTTGTTGCTGCCGGGCGAGGGGGTGCTGCCAGGGGGGAAGTTGGCGGCCGGGATGCCGTCGCCGCCGGGGCCCTGGGCGACGACCTTGATGGGGTTGAGCTTCGGCTTGTTCTTGCGGCTGTCGGCCAGCTGGTCCTTGCGCATGGCGTCGACGGCCGCGGCCTTGATGACGTCGGCACCGGGGTCCTCGGCGAAGGGATCGCCGCCGAACAGGCCGCTCATCTCCTCCATCGTGAGGCCGGGCTTGGGCGGGGCCGTCGCGTTCTGGTAGGCGGTGTAGGCCACGAAGCCGCCGCCGCCGAAGACGACCACGATGGCGAGGCCGGCGATCAGGACGCGCTTCGGGGTCAGCACGGAGGAACGGGCCGACCGGCGCCGACCATGGGGCACCTCGGGCGCGGGGCGCTCACTCAACTGCGGACCTGGGCTCACGACCTATGAGCTTGCCCTGTCCCGGGGGGTGGTTGGCAACCGAAACGTGGCATTAAGTTGGCGTTCCCTTGACCAACCAGGCGTTTTCAAATCTTGTGATTTTCGTCACACGTGATGAGGGTCCGCCCCTCGTGCCCCCGCCCCGAAGGGTGGACCTCCCCCAGGCTGTCTAAGGTTTTTTGTGGTCTTGTGCACGAGATGTCACAGTTTCATGACACGGAACGGATTTTCCCAGGTTGGAAGAATAATGTGCCCGTGGCAGGAATCCTCCTGGTCGAAGACGACCCCTCCGTGCGGACGGCGCTCGAGCTGGCACTGACCCGCCAGGGGCACTCCGTCACCTCCTACGCGACCGGGGAGGAGGCTCTCGATCACGTGAGGTCGCGCCGGCCCGAGATCGCCATCCTCGACGTCATGCTGCCGGGCATCGACGGGGTCGAGGTGTGCAGGCGCATCCGCAGGCTCGACCAGCTCCCCGTCATCCTGCTCACCGCCAGGGGCGACGACCTCGACGTGGTCGTCGGGCTCGAGGCGGGCGCCGACGACTACGTCGTCAAGCCGGTCGAGCCCAGGGTGCTCGACGCGCGCATCAGGGCGATCCTGCGCAGGGCCGAGTCGGCCACCTCCGACCGCATCTCCTTCGGCGACCTGGTCATCGACAGGGGCGCGCTCAAGGTGAGTCTGGCGGGCAAGGAGATCCACCTCACCCCCACCGAGCTGCGGCTGCTGCTGGAGCTGGTCCGCCACCCCGGGCAGGTGCTCAACCGGCGCTACCTGCTGCGCGTGGTCTGGGACCACACCCACGTGGCCGACTCCCGCCTCGTCGACGCCTGCGTGCAGCGGGTGCGGGCCAAGATCGAACCCCGGCCGGCCGAACCGGCGTTCATCCACACCGTGCGCGGCTTCGGCTACCGGTTCAGCCCACCGTGATCGCTTTCCTCACCGGCCTGCGCGGCCGGCTGGTCATCACCTTCACCGTCGTCGCCGTGGCGGCCTCCGCGCTGGTCGCGGGCATCGGCTTCGAGCTGGCCAAGGGCGCGCTGATCGAGAGGACGACGAAGACCGCGGTCGACGACCTCACCAAGGACCTCGAGCGCATCGACTTCGCCGTCGGCGAGCTGCGCCCAGGCGAGGTGCCGCCGAGCAGCGAGGAGCTCACCAACCTCGCCAACGCGCTCGCGGGGCCCGACCGGCACACCCTGCTGGAGTACCAGGACCAGTACTACCGCGACGACGAGGGCCTCTTCGGCGGCGGCGACGTCACGGGTGAGCTGCGGGGACAGGCCCGCAGCAAGCTGGTGAGCCAGCGCAGGATGATCGACGGCGCGCTGTGGCTCGTCCTCGGCACGCAGGTCTACCGCGCGGGCACCGACGACGTCGCCCGCCCGACCGGGCTGCTGGTCTTCGAGTTCGTCTCGCTCAGCGAGGAGGAGCGCACGCTGGCCAACCTCAGGGAGGCCTTCGCCCAGGCGGGCGGCATCACGCTGCTGATCGCCCTGACGGTCGCCCTGGTGTCGGCCAGGCACGTGCTGCTCCCTGTGGGCAGGCTCAGCGCCGCGGCGCAGGCGCTCGGAAGAGGCAGGCTCGACACGCGCCTGCCCGTGCGCGGCAAGGACGAGCTGGCCGAGCTGACCGCCCACTTCAACGACGCCGCTGCCGCCCTGGAGCTCAGCGTGTCGGAGCTGCGCGCGCTGGAGGCGATGTCGCGCAGGTTCGTCGCCGACGTCTCGCACGAGCTGCGCACCCCGCTGACCGCGATGACCGCCGTGGCCGACATGCTGGCCGAGGAGGCCGAGCGGCTGCCCGAGCAGCCCGCCAAGGCCGTACGGCTGGTGCTGTCGGAGGTGGGCAGGCTCAGGGAGCTGGTGGAACACCTGATCGAGGTGAGCAGGTTCGACGCCGGCACCGCGACGCTGGCGCTGGAGTCCGTCGACGTGGCCGACGCCATCTGCGACAGCCTCGAGGTGCGCGGCTGGAGCGACGACGTCAGGGTCCAGGCGCCCGCGGGCGTGGTCGCCAACCTCGATCCGCGCAGGTTCGACGTCATCGTGGCCAACCTGGTCGGCAACGCGCTCAAGCACGGCGGCCAGCCGGTCCTGATCACCGCCCGGAGCACGCCCAACGGACTGGAGGTGAAGGTGCGAGACCACGGCGAGGGCATCCCGCCCGAGGCGCTGCCGCACGTCTTCGACCGCTTCTTCAAGGTGGGCACGGGGCGGGTCAGGAGCCAGGGCAGCGGGCTCGGGCTCTCGATCGCGCGGGCCAACGCCCAGTTGCACGGCGGCACGATCTCGGTCCGCCGCCAGCAGCCGGGCACCCTGTTCACGGTCTGGCTGCCGCACGCATGAGACGGGCGCTCCCTCTCCTGACCTGCCTGACGTTGCTCACCGGCTGCGGCATCAGCCCGACAGCCGTCTCCTCGCTCGGCTCGCCGCCCGTGATCAGCACCGAGCCCATCTTCTCCCAGGTCTACCTGATCAAGAAGGGACGGTTGGTGCAGCAGCGCGTCAGGGTCCCGGGCAAGACCGCCGAAGACCTCATGCGCACGCTCATGGACCTGGCCAACCACCCTGTGGAGTCGGGCCAGGACACCGACCTGTACGGCATGCGCTACCAGGACGCCGAGGCCGAGCCCGTCGGCAGGCAGCAGCGACTGGACCCCTCCGAGACCAGGAGCCTCGTCCTCTACGTCACCCTGCAGGGCGAGCGGGAGCTCAGCCGCGTGGCGCTGGCCCAGATCGTCTGCACCGCGCGGCTGCGCACCGACATCTCCAAGGTGCAGGTCAACATCGCCAGGACCGTCGCACCCTCGACGACGAGCGGCAGGCGCACCTGCAAGGAGTTCCACGATCTGGCTCCCGCAGGCGCGCCCTCCTAGCGGCCGCTACATCGTGATGTCCTCCAGCATCTCGGTCACCAGGGCGGCGATCGGCGAGCGCTCGGACCTGGTCAGCGTGACGTGGGCGAACAGCGGGTGCCCCTTGAGCTTCTCCACCACCGCGACCACGCCGTCGTGCCTGCCGACCCTGAGGTTGTCGCGCTGGGCGATGTCGTGGGTGAGCACGACCCTGGAGTTGGCCCCGATGCGGCTCAGCACCGTCAGCAGCACCCCGCGCTCCAGCGACTGCGCCTCGTCCACGATCACGAAGGCGTCGTGCAGCGAGCGGCCGCGGATGTGGGTGAGCGGCAGGACCTCCAGCATGCCCCTGTCGAGGACCTCCTCGATCACCTCGGGCGTGGTGACCGCGCCCAGGGTGTCGTAGACGGCCTGCGCCCACGGGCCCATCTTCTCGCCCTCACTGCCGGGCAGGTAGCCGAGCTCCTGGCCGCCGACCGCGTAGAGCGGGCGGAAGACCACCACCTTGCGGTGCTGGCGGCGCTCCAGGACGGCCTCCAGGCCCGCGCAGAGCGCCAGCGCGGACTTGCCGGTGCCCGCCCTGCCGCCGAGGGAGACGATGCCCACCTCGGGGTCCATGAGGAGGTCGAGGGCGATGCGCTGTTCGGCGGAGCGGCCGTGCAGGCCGAACGCCTCCCTGTCGCCTCTGACCAGCCGTACGGACTTGTCCGGCAGCACCCTGCCGAGCGCCGAGCCTCTGCTCGACAGCAGCCGTAGGCCGGTGTGGGTGGGCAGCTCTCGCGCCTCCTCCAGGTCGGCGGTCCCCTTGTCGAAGAGCGTCTCGACGTCCTCGGTGGTGACCTGGATCTCCGCCATGCCGGTCCAGCCGGACTCCACGACCAGTTCGGCGCGGTACTCCTCCGCCGACAGGCCGATCGAGGCCGCCTTGACCCGCATGGGCAGATCCTTGGATACCAGCACCACGTCCTTGCCCTCGGCGGCGAGTGTGCGCGCCACGGTGAGGATGCGGGTGTCGTTGTCGCCCAGCCTGAACCCGACGGGCAGGATCGAGGGGTCGCTGTGGTTCAGCTCGACCCTGATCGTGCCCTCGCCCGTGGGCATCGGCTCGTCGAGCCTGCCGTACTTGACGCGCAGGTCGTCGAGGTAGCGCAGCGCCTTGCGTGCGAAGTAGCCGAGCTCGGGATGGTGCCGCTTGGCCTCCAACTCCGTGATCACGACGATAGGAAGGACGATCTCATGCTCGGCGAAGCGGGTCATCGCCGCCGGGTCGGCGAGCAGGACCGAGGTGTCCAGCACGTAGGTGCGCTTGGTGTTGGGCTTGTTGCTCGAGGACACTGCCACACGTTCTCCCCCGGGCGCCCGGTGGGGCGGGCGCCCTGCAGACGAGGCGGGAATTCGGACCGGACCCGCACCCGCGAAGGGCGCCGGGGTCCGGCCCCCCTCGGCAGATCTATGCGCAAAGGCGGGCCCTCTCCGGAGCGGCCGGCCCGTGGCCGGCCACTTCCAACGTTAGGTCCTGAATACCCGCCCCCGAAGAGGCCAAGCGTGTGTTCACGCGCTGTTCGTGAACTCGTCTCAGGAACCGTAACGCCGGTGTCTCGCGGCGTAGTCGCGCAGCGCCCGCAGGAAGTCGACTCTGCGGAAGTCAGGCCAGTAGGCCTCGCAGAAGTAGAACTCGGAGTGGGCGCTCTGCCAGAGCATGAATCCTGACAGCCGTTGCTCACCGGAGGTCCTGATGAGCAGGTCGGGATCGGGCTGGCCGCGAGTGTAGAGATGCTCCGCGATGTGCTCCACATCGAGAACCTCGACCAGGTCCTCGATGCTCGCCCCCTTGCTGGCGTGCTCCTGAAGGAGTGAGCGCACCGCATCGGCAATCTCACGTCTTCCTCCATACCCAACCGCAACGTTCACAATCAGCCCTGGACGGTGTGATGTGACTTCTTTTGCGTTTTTCAGGACATTCGCCGTCCTGTCCGGGAGAAGGTCGAGCGCGCCGACCGGGCTGATGCGCCAGCCCTCGGCCACGAGTTCCTGCGTGACGTCCTCGATGATCTTCAGAAGCTGCTCGAGCTCCTCCTTCGGCCTGTTGAGGTTGTCGCTGGAGAGCATCCAGACGGTGACGACCTCCACGCCCGCCTCGCGGCACCACGTGAGCAGCTCGGAAATCTTGTCGGCGCCTTTGCGGTGCCCCTTGCTGACGTCGCGCATGCCCATCGCGCGCGCCCAACGGCGGTTGCCGTCGATGATGACCCCGACGTGCCGGGGGAAGTTGTCGCTGTCGGCTGACAGCTTGGCCTCCAAGCGGCGCTCGTAGAGCCGGTAGACCAGATCGCGCAGGCCCACGGAGTCCCTCCCCAGCGGTGCTGTGCCTTTGTGGTCGTCTCACGACCTAACAGGCAATTATCACCGCCTTTGGAGGCTGCCCGCCCCCTCAATCGGATTACGGCCGAGCTCCACGGGCTTCAACGCCCCTTCCGCCTCCTCTACCAGGCACTCCACGAAGGCGGCCAACTCTCCAGAGGTGAGAACCGCGCGCATCCCGATGCCGGAGGGCCCCCATGCCTCCATGTACGCCCGTCTGGTCACCCGCCACTCGCCCCTGCCGTCCTGGCCGGGCACCCAGACAGGGATGGTCCTCAGCTGGCAGCGGAGCTCGCCCCCTCCGACGACATCGGACCTGTTGCGGTAGCGGAAGGCGAACAGCTCGCCGTCGGGCTCGTTCGCGGGGAACCTGTCGTCGGGGTCCGGCCACAGCCGGGCCTGCCCCCGTCCCGACCTGGCCGCCCCGACCCCGCGCGCCAGGCGCGCCAGGAACCACCCGCACCGCTCACCCACGACGCCGTACGGCGTGCCGTCGCGATGGAGCGCCAGGGTGACCTCGTACGGCAGGCCGGCACTGTCCGTGCAGGCGATGGGCGTGACGGTCAGATACGAGCCGTCGACGCAACGTAGTCCCCCCATGCACTGAGCGTTTCCGCCCTAAATCTCGCTAAACCCGTAGAAACGGGCAGCATTGCCACCCAGCACCTTGCCGCGATCCGTGGCGCCGAGAAGTGCGCTGTAAACCGTGAAAACAGTCTGGTAGTCGGCCGCCAGCAGCAGCACCGGCCAGTCGCTGCCGAACATCAGCCGGTCGGGGCCGAACACCTCCACCGCGTGCTCGACGTAGGGACGCAGGTCCTCGACCGTCCAGTGCTCATGGTCGGCCTCGGTGACCAGTCCCGACACCTTGGCGTGGACGTTGGGCAGCTCGGCCGCGGCCCGCAGCCCCGCGGCCCACGGCTCCAGCTCGCCTGCGGCGATCCTTGGCTTGGACAGGTGGTCGACGACCACCTGGAGCGAGGGATGGCGCTCGGCGATGGTCACCACGTGCTCCAGATGCCGGGGCAGGAGCGACACCACGTCGAACGGCACGCCCGCCTCCGCGAGCAGTCCCAGCCCTTCCAGCACAGCGTCCCTGACCAGCCAGTCGGGATCAGGCTCGGTGTGGATGAGGTGGCGCACCCCCACAAACTTCGGATGTCTCCGGTAGCGGTCGAGGGCGCGCGCGGCCTCGTCAGGACGGTCGAGCGGCACCCAGCCGACGACACCGGCGATGAAGTCGTGGGCCTCGGCGTGGGCCAGCATCGCGTCGGTCTCCCAGAAGGAGTCGTCCGCCTGGACCACCACGGTCCTGTCGACGCCCGCGGCGGCCAGTTCGGGAGCCAGGTCCTCGGGGCCGAACGTCCTGTAGAGCGCCGGAAGGTCGGGCGTGGGCCAGGAGTAGTCGCCGGTCTCGAGGTTCCAGAAATGCTGGTGCGCGTCGACAATCACGCCGCAAACCTAGGATCTCTCCCCGGCACGGGGCAAGCCGTCCCGGCGGCCGCGCCCGCGTGACGCACGGCGGAAAGACATCCCGTTCCTGCGCGAATCCCCCTACAGTGATCGCCTCGAATGTGTGATCACGTGTGGACACCCGCAGCGAGGAGGACGTCATGGGGCTGCAGCCGCCGCCCGAGCTCGCCACGCTGGCCAACATCGTCTTCTCGTGGCCGCTGGTCGACGAGGTCGTGCTGCACCAGGCCGGGTCCCGGTGGATCTCCTTCGCGGTGACCGCGGCGCGCGTCTCCGCGACCGCCACCACGCACGCCGCCAGGACCGTCACCCGCAACGACGGCGAGGGGGTCAGGGCGTTCGACGGGGACTGGCAGGACACTGCCCGTTCTCATGCATGGTCACCTTTATCTCACCTCGCCCCGGCGCACCCCACCTCAGAGTGAGCGCAGCCGGCGAGGGAGCAGCCGCCGCCAGGCGCGGGAGGAGGGCTCGGTGGAGGACAGCGGGGACGGCTCGGCCAGGCGGCCCCTGGCCCGCAGCCAGGCGGCGAAGTCGTCGGCGTCGGCCCGGTAGCCGGGTGGAGGGGCCGAGCGGGCCGCGGCGTAGGCGGCGAACTCGGTGGCCAGATCCTTACCCGCCGCGGCCGCCGCGTCGGGGCGGAGTCTGGCCACGATCGCGCGCCGCTTGGCGAGCAGGCTGCGGGCCTGGGCGGCCAGCCGTACCGGGTCGAAGCCAGGGGGCGGCTCGGCGCCGTTCACCAGCGCGGCGACGACCCGCGCCTGCGCCTGCTCGAGCCGCTCCCTGA
This sequence comes from Nonomuraea recticatena, assembly GCF_039533245.1. Lineage (NCBI taxonomy): Bacteria > Bacillati > Actinomycetota > Actinomycetes > Streptosporangiales > Streptosporangiaceae > Nonomuraea > Nonomuraea recticatena. The sequence goes on from NZ_BAAATE010000004.1 coordinate 234,795, forward strand.
TCTGCCCGTCGCCGCCCTGGCCCCCTCCCGCCTGGCTCTCCCCGGCCTGGCTTCCTCGCGCCTGGCTTCCTGGCGCCTGGCTTCCTGGCGCCTGGCTTCCTGGAGGGCTCATGGGCGGCCGGCGGTGGTCATGGCGGCGCGGATCCTGCCGAGCTCTCCCGCCAGGGCCGCGTCGCTCGGGTAGGCGTCGTCCCACTCCAGCAGGACGCCTGGGGGTTCGACGCGGGCGCACAGCTCCGACAGCAGCTCGAGAACCGCCTCAGGCACGCTCTCCTGATGGGTGTCGTGCCAGATGCCGTCGTGCAGGTGACCGCCCGCGACGTGCGCGTAGGCCAGCGAGGCGAGCGGGAGCGCGTCCAGCGCCCCGACCGCCGACAGGCCGAGGTTCACCTGGTTGGTGTAGAGGTTGGCGACGTCCACGAGCAGCTGGACTCCGGTCCTGTCGACGAGCTCGGCGAGGAACTGGGCCTCGGTCAGCTCGTCCTCGGGCCAGCCGAAGATCGCCGCCACGTTCTCCAGCGCCAGGGGGACGGGAAGGGCGTCCTGGGCGCGCCTGATGTTGTCCGCGACCACCTCGAGCATCTCTCTGGTGCGCGGCACGGGCAGCAGGTGGCCCGCCTCCATCCCGCCCGCCCTGACGAACGCCAGGTGCTCGCTGACCAGCGGCGAGTCCAGCTCCTGCGCGCAGGAGGCCAGATGCGCCAGGCGTGCGGGGTCGGGAGGGGCCGCGTCGCCGAGACCGAGGCCGACGCCGTGCGGGATCACCGGCACGCCCCTGCCGCGCAGCACCCGCAGCGACTCGGGCAGCCGTCCTGGCCTGATGTTCTCGGCGACGACCTCGACGAAGTCGACGTCGGGAAGGCGTTCGACGGTCAGGTCGATCTCGGGACGCCAGCCGAGGCCCACCCCCAGCTTCCCGCTCTCAGGCGAAGGCCGCCGCATCGGTCACCCGCCGCCGCAGCCGCCGCCGCACCCACCGCCGCCGCCGCAGCCGGAACCGCCTCCTCCGCCGCCCGACGAGCAGGAGGAGGACGAGCCGAAGTCGGCGCCGCCGTAGCTGCTGTCCGACCCCGAGCCGCCGCCGCAGGCACCTCCCGCGCAGCCGCCTGAGGAGGTCGCGTGGGTCTCGTCCTCGTCGCTCTGCAGTTCCTGCTGCATGGTGGGGTCGCCGAGCTCACCCAGACCGTACAGGGCGACGGGGACGGCCATCGCGAAGGCCATCTGGGGCGCGTACGGCATCGCCGTGCCCCGCACGTGCGCCTGCTGAGCCCTGAGCAGCTCGGCCTGGCCCGCCGTGCTGAGGACGTTGGCGAGGGCGCGGCGGTGCCTGCGGGCCGCCGACAGCCCGCTGATCGAGAGGAGGGTGGAGACGATCACCGTGCCGACTCCCAGCGGCCACGCGGGCATCACGCCCGTGAGCATCAGGACCAACGCGACCGGCACGAGGGCGCCCGACAGGTAGGCCAGCGCCGAGAGCCGGTTCAGGCGCGACCTGACCGGCACCAGCGAACCGTCGGGCACGAGCAGGCCGACGCGCGTGAGGTGATGGCGCAGGTCCTCCATCACCGGCCCGTTCCCGACGTCGTGGCGGACCACACCGGCCGAGACTCCGCCCGGCCTGGCCCTGACCACGTCGAGCACGGCCCGCTCGACCGGGTCGGAGGAGGAGGCCGACGCGACGTGGTGGAGCGTGCCGCCGCGCGAGACCCGCAGCGCGCCCGCCTTGGCCATGAGCGCGATGGCGGTGTTCACCACCCGCCTGGGGCCTCCCGCGAGGTAGGCCAGCTCGTAGTGGCCGAGTTCGCCGGGGGACGCGTTGGCCGCGACCGAGCGGACCCTGCTGTGCTCACGCTTGAGGGCCGAGGCGGCGCCGCTGACGGCGGCGATCAGGACCAACGAGACCACGAAGAGGAGGAGATCCATGTACTGCCTCCCTGAGGGGAAGGAGGACGATGCCCCGTGTACCAAGTAGACGCTCGGCGCCAGGGTGAAAGTTTCCCCCACAGGGGACCTTCTCAGAAGTCCGCCTTCTCGGGAAGTCCGCCTTCTCAGGAAGACCGGCCATGCCGGAGACGCGCGCCCGGCATGGCCGTCAGATCACAGCCGGTCGAGCAGCGCGTTGTACTCGCTCCACAGCTCCTTGGGCAGGTGGTCGCCGAACTTCTCGAAGTGGGCGGGGATCAGCGCCGCCTCCTCACGCCAGACCTCGCGGTCGACGGTGAGCAGCGTGCGCAGGTCCTCCTCCGGCAGGTCGAGGCCGTCGGTGTCGAGCGTCTTCGGCAGCAGCCCGATCGGCGTGGACACGGCCTCGGCGTCGCCGTTCAGGCGCTCGACGATCCACTTGAGCACGCGACTGTTCTCGCCGAAGCCCGGCCAGATGAAGCGGCCCGCGTCGTCCTTGCGGAACCAGTTGACGTAGTAGATGCGTGGCGGCTTGGCGCCTTCGCGCCTGCCCATCGCCAGCCAGTGGCCGAAGTAGTCGCCCATGTTGTAGCCGCAGAAGGGCAGCATCGCGAACGGGTCGTAGCGCAGCTCGCCGACCTTGCCCTCGGCGGCGGCGGTCTTCTCGGAGGCGACGTTGGCTCCGAGGAAGACGCCGTGCTGCCAGCTCAGCGACTCCGTGACCAGCGGAACCGCGGTGGCGCGGCGCCCGCCGAACAGGATGGCCGAGATGGGCACGCCCTTGGGGTCCTGCCATTCCGGCGCGATGGTCGGCGCCTGGGAGGCAGGGGTGGTGAAGCGGGCGTTCGGGTGCGCGGCGGGCTCGTCGGAGCCTGGCGTCCACGAACGGCCCTTCCAGTCTGTGAGGTGCGCGGGCGGCTCGTCGGTGAGGCCCTCCCACCACACGTCGCCGTCGTCGGTGAGGGCGACGTTGGTGAAGATGCTGTTGCCCCAGAGCGTCTTGACCGCGTTGGCGTTGGTGGTCTCGCCGGTGCCCGGCGCGACGCCGAAGAAGCCGGCCTCCGGGTTGATGGCGTAGAGCCTGCCGTCCGCGCCGTATCGCATCCAGGCGATGTCGTCGCCGATCGTCTCGACCTTCCAGCCGGGAATGGTCGGCTGCAGCATGGCGAGGTTGGTCTTGCCGCAGGCGCTCGGGAAGGCGGCGGCGACGTAGCGCGTCTCGCCCTCGGGCGGCGTCAGCTTCAGGATGAGCATGTGCTCGGCCAGCCAGCCCTCGTCGCGCGCCATCACGCTGGCGATGCGCAGCGCGTAGCACTTCTTGCCCAGCAGCGCGTTGCCGCCGTAGCCCGAGCCGTACGACCAGATCTCACGGGTCTCGGGGAAGTGGCTGATGTACTTGGTGGAGCTGCACGGCCACGGCACGTCCTGCTGGCCCTCGGCCAGCGGCGCGCCGACGGAGTGGACCGCCTTGACGAAGTCACCGCGCTGCTCGATGAGGCGCAGCGCCTCCTCGCCCATGCGCGTCATGATCCGCATGGACACGGCGACGTACGGCGAGTCGGTGATCTCGACGCCGAGCTGGGAGATCTCCCCGCCCAGCGGACCCATGCAGAACGGCACGACGTACATCGTGCGTCCGCGCATGCAGCCCTTGAACAGCTCGCCGAAGGTCTGGCGCATCTCGGCGGGCGCGATCCAGTTGTTCGTCGGGCCCGCGTCCTCCTCGCGCTCGGAGCAGATGAACGTGCGGTCCTCGACCCTCGCGACGTCGCTCGGGTCGGACTTGGCGTAGAAGCTGTTGGGCCGCTTCGCCAGGCGGGTGAAGGTGCCCTGGTCGACGAGCAGGTTCGTCAGGCGCGTCCATTCGGCCTCTGAGCCGTCGCACCACTCGATCCGCGCGGGTTGCGTCAGGGCGGCGATCTCGTTCACCCAGTCGACCAATTTCTGGTTGGTCGTCGGGGTGGGTACTTCCACGGAAAGGGACACGGCGGTGGCTCCTCCACTCTTTTCTGGGCCACGTCATCATTAACGACTAATGCCGACAAAGGCGAATTGGAGTAGACCTTTGCGCAGGCTGTGGCCTTGATGGAGGGGGTCCCTACCCACCGAGAAGCGATTTAAAGAATGTAATTGGTCCAGACCAGAATGAAAGGTCTACACCAATTCGGCGATTGGTTCAGTCCATTCCGCTGGGACCCGCTGCCCGCACCCTGTCGACGTGCTGCAAAGCGTCGCGCAGCTCGGCCAGCCAGGTGTCGGTGTGCTTGCCGACCAGCCGTACGCACCAGGCGAGAGCGTCACTGCGGCTGCGGGCCACTCCCGCGGCCACCAGGGTGTCGAGGACCTGGCGCTCGGGCTGCCGCAGGCGGGTCATGACGGGGACCGACAGTGTGGTGAACATCACCGTCTCGCCGCCGCACGTGACGCCCCACGAGACCTTCCTGCGGAACTTCCGCTCGGCCTCCGAGGCGATCTCGATGCGCTGCTCCCTGGTCTCCTCACGGAAGCGCCCGATCAGGCCTTCGATCATGGCGGCGCGCTCGACGTCCGACTCGGCGCGTTCATGGTCACGATCCTCGCCTTCCCCGGAGCTCCTGCGTCCGGCCGGCTCGGGGAGCGCCCCGACGACCGCGATCTCCTCGCGGTCGAGGACGACAGTGAGGGGGCCCTCGAACCAGCCCTCGGGCAGGCGCCCTGTGAACCATCCGCGAAGTTGGGTGACTGCTTCGTCAGTATCCATGTAATGAGAATTACACATCAACGAGACAAGAGCCAGTCCCGATCGTCCTGCTGGGAATCCGGCTAGCGGACGCGCGCGGCCACGGCCGGGCTGACCCGCACGATGCCGGCCAGATTGCGCGTGCTGAGCGGGGAGATCTTCACCACGTCGCCCGTGCGGGGGGCCTGGAGCACCTTGCCGTTGCCCCAGTAGATCGCCACGTGGGAGATGTAGCCGGGGTTGGTGGGATCGCTCCGCCAGAAGACCAGGTCGCCCGGCTGCACCTGCGACAGCGGCACCTGCGGCCCCGTCACCCACTGCTGGTGGGTGACGCGCGGCATGCGCACCCCCGCCTGGGCGAAGGCCCACTGCACCAGCCCCGAGCAGTCGAAGGTGTCGGGCCCCTCGGCGCCCCACACGTACGGCCTGCCCAGCTTGCCGGCCGCGGCGTGGAGCGCCGTGGTCAGCTGGGGGGCCGTCATGAACGAGCCCGAGCTCCACTGCGCGACCTTCTTCGGCGCGGCCAGCACCGGATTGATCGCCGCGACCTGCGAGCCCTTGGGCAGCACCCGCAGCAGCGCCCTGCGCAGGGCGGCGGTGTCGACCTTGGGGGCGCTCACCACGATCGCGTTGTTCTGCGGGAAGCCGAGCGAGCGGGCCTTGTCCCTGGAGAGCACCGCGTCGACCGCGCCCATGCCCATGGTCGCGTAGGCGCCGATCCTGAGCTGCCCGCCGGGCCCTGGAACGCTACGGCCGAGCGTGAGCCCACCGTCGTTGCCGAGCACGAACGAGACCGCGACGTCGCCGCCGGCCACGTTGGCCCACAGGCCGTCGGACGAGGCGGTCACCTTGGGAGTGTAGGACCTGAAGCTGGAGGGATCGACGCCGAGCGTCTGCACGCGCTTGCCGTCGATGGTGACCGAGGCGGCGTCGGCGAGCTCGACCGCCCTGATGCCCTTGATCTTGACGACCTTCTCCATCGTGGCCCGCCGCAGCGGCTTGCGCGTCACCACGAACACGCTCGGCTCGTGGAGCTTGTCGAGCGGCCGCACGGGCGGTGCGACCTCGCTCCTTGCCGCGAGGTTCTCCTGCGGCGCGAGCTTCCTGGCCGTCACGGTGCCCGTGTCGGCGCCCGGGTCGTCGGGCGAGGAGGAGAACTCCCCGAGTAGCGCCAGGTCCGCGGCGATCACCAGGGCCAGCGTCACGGAGATGTAGGGGACGAGCCTGCTGCGCAGCGCCCTCCTGCGCCCGCGCTTGCGGCCGCCGTTCACGAGGAAGGAGAGGTCCTGCCTGATGCCGCCGGGCGCATGCGGAAAATCCGCCGGGCCAGGGGCCCGGCGGATCATCTCTTCGGGAGTCAGTTGCCGATGTACGGCACGGCCTCGAGGATCTCGACCGTGTTCTGACGGCCGTTGGGCATGGCGTAGGTCGCCTTCTCCCCGATCTTCTTGCCGTTGATGGCGGCGCCGAGAGGGGACTTGGGCGAGTAGACGTCGATCGGCGCGCCGGTCTCCTCACGGGAGGCCAGCAGGAAGGTGACCTCGTCGTCGTCACCCTCGAAGCGGATCGTGACGGTCATGCCGGGGCCGACCACGCCCTCGGTCTTGGGGGCTTCGCCGACCTTGGCGCTGTCAAGGAGCTGACGGAGGTGGAAGATGCGGGCTTCCATCTTGCCCTGCTCATCCTTGGCCGCGTGGTAGCCGCCGTTCTCCTTCAGGTCGCCCTCCTCGCGAGCGGCCTCGATCTTCTTGGCGATGTCAACGCGACCCGGGCCGGAGAGGTAGTCGTACTCCTCCTTGAGGCGGTCATACGCCTCCTGAGTCAGCCAGGTGACGTTCTCATCGCGAGAGTCGGCCACGGGTTCTCCTTGCTTCCTTAGGGGGCCCTGAGTTCACTTGGGTTGGCGAATTGCGAAAGACTAACAACCTTACCGCTTGAGCGCTTCCCCAAATGTCTCACTATACGAGATAGCAGGCCTGGATGTGGACTGACGAGGCCTGGGCACTGGTGTCCAGGCGCTCCTTCAGTCGGATATACCCCTCACCAGCGGGAATCTTTACTTCCTTGCTGCCGACTTCTACATGGTTGGCGTCGGTGGCCCGCAGCCTGCACACCACGCCCTTGCCGGCGGGCCTGGAGATCTCGAAGGTGATCCCGGCGGAGTCGGGTCTGCTCGCGTCGAAGGCGACGACCTGCTGCGGAACCGTGGCCTGCCCTGTGGCGGTCCACATCACGTAGCCCCAGCCGCCCGCCACGATCGCCACCAGGATCGCGATCACGACGTGGACGACGAACCTGCCCTGCCGTTCGGGACGGTCGCTGAAGTCGTCCGGTGTGCCGAGAACGGGCCCGTTCTCGACATCTCTGGTGGCCATGACGGAATCTCCCTGCACTCCCCGGTGTTGTCCGAGACAATTGTCGCCTGTCGGGGGTTCGCCCCCGCGACCGCCCAAGAGAAGTAAACCTCTTGTGGCGAGTGAACCGGTCCGAACTGAGGAGACAGCGAGCCAGTGAGCGCACCGCTGAGGCTGATGGCCGTCCATGCACACCCGGATGACGAGTCGAGCAAGGGCGCCGCGACGATGGCCCGTTATGTCGCGGAGGGCGTCGATGTCCTGGTCTGCACCCTCACGGGCGGCGAACGGGGCTCCGTGCTCAACCCGAAGATGGACCGGCCCGAGATCGTCGAGAACATCGGCGAGGTGCGGCGCAAGGAAATGGATCGCGCGCGCGAGATCCTGGGTGTCCAGCAGCGCTTCCTCGGCTTCGTCGACTCGGGGCTGCCGGAGAGCGAGGAGGAGGAGCTGCCCGAGGGCTGCTTCGCCCTGCAGCCGCTCGAGATCGCCTCGGCGCCGCTCGTGGCGGCCGTGCGCGAGTTCAGGCCGCACGTCATCCTCACCTACGACGATGACGGCGGCTACCCGCACCCCGACCACATCATGACCAACAGGGTCTCGGTCGAGGCCTTCGAGGCCGCGGGCGACCCCGACCGCTACCCGGGCACAGGCGACCCCTGGCAGCCGCTGAAGCTCTACTACCAGATGGGCTTCACCAAGGAGCGGTTCGAGGCGCTGCACGAGGCGATGAACGAGCGCGGCATGGGCTCGCCCTACGCCGACTGGATCGCCAGGTGGGAGGACAGGCCGCAGAAGTGGCCCGTCACCACCAAGGTGCCGTGCGGCGACTACTTCGCCACCCGCGACGAGGCGCTGATGGCGCACGCCACGCAGGTCGACCCCGACGGATTCTGGTTCGTGTGCCCGAGGGATCTGCAGCAGGAGATCTGGCCGACCGAGGACTACCACCTGGCCAGGTCGCTCGTCGACACCGAGCTTCCCGAGGACGACCTGTTCGCGGGCATACACGCCGAGGAGACCGCGGCAGCCTGCAAGTAAGCTGGAGCCGTGACGTACTTCGCCATAGGTGACGTGAGCCCTGGAATCCTGGGCTTCACCGTCGTGGCCCTCATGGGATTCGCGCTGTTCCTTCTCATCAAGTCGATGAACAAGCAGATCTCCAAGATCGAGGTTCCCCACGAGGCCGACCTGGACAAGAAGTGAAGATTCTGGACAACTCGGCGGAGAGCCGGTTCGAGATCCATGTCGATGGACAGCTCGCCGGCTTCGCCGACTACAAGCTGCTGCCCTCCACGATCGTCTTCACCCACACCGAGGTGAAGCCCGAGTTCGAGGGGCAGGGGCTGGCCGGCGAGCTGGTCGCCCACGCTCTCGACGCCAGCAGGGACACCGGGCTGAAGGTGCGCCCGGTGTGTCCCTACGTGGCCAGGTACATCAGCCGTCACCCCGAGTACAAGGATCTGCTCGAGGAAGAGTGACCGTGAACCTCGTCCCCTCACCGGGGTGTGAGGACTCGGCGGCCGGCACGCCCAGGTCGACGGGCCCGTAGAACCCTCAGAGCGGACGCCGCGGTGGCGGTTCAGTCGTCGGGCGACCAGGCTCGCTCCAGCGCCTGCGGCAGGCCCCACCAGCCCAGCGGCGTGAGCACGTCGTCCTCGTCCACGATGCCGAGGTAGGCCCACAGCGCGGCCACGTGCGTGAAGAGGGTCTCGGTGGTGTCGAGGTCGTCGGGGTCGTCCATGTCGACCGTGATGTCCTCGGACTCGGCGATGAGCCTGGCGATGCGCTCGGGCGAGGCGAGCACGCCGGGGCCGAGCCTGGCCAGCGCCGCCACCGCTGCCAGCCAGTCGGCGTGGTGGATGGCGCACAGGGCTGCGAGGACCGCCTCCTCGTGGCTGAGCTCCTCCTCGAGCTCCTCGTCCTCCTCGCCGCCGTCGTCGTCGAGGTCGGAGATGGGGCCCGCGATGCCCGCGACGACGGCCAGCCACAGCTCACGGTCGTCGTCGGGGATGAGGCCGCCCTCGAACCCCGCGCAGGCCCGCAGCACGTTGCCCGGGTAGCCGGGGAAGGCGAGCATCTCGCGCAGCCTCGCGGCGGCCAGTCGCAGGTCGGCTTCGGGCAGTTCAGGGCGTTGGGGCAGCTCGGACAGGATCCGCCGCAGCTCGGCGAGCGCGTAGGCCTCCTCTTCGTCCCATGCGGCGAACAGCTCCTCGTCCTGCTCGTCGCTCACCACCACGCTCGGCACCCTGCCGTCGGGCAGCGGCGTGTTGAGCCAGCGCTCCTGCAGCTCCTCGTAGGCGGTGCGGGCCGCCGTGTCGCCCCTGGCCAGGAGGTCCGGGTCGATCTCTCCCACCTCGATGCGCTCCTCCAGGTAGGTGACGAACCTGGCGTGCATCTCCTCGGCGACGGGGCCTCGCTCGTCCTCCTCCGGCCAGACGAAGTAGCTGGGCGTGAGCAGGATCGGCTCGCTGCCCGTCGCCTCCAGCCAGCGCTGGACCTCGCCGACGGTGGCCTTGCCCGACTCGATCGCGCTGAGCGTGCTCCTCGCGGTCTCCCAGAAGGTGACCGACAGCGGGTTGCCCACGGCCAGCATGGCTCTGCGCAGGTCGGGCATGGCCACGAGGGCCACACCCGAGGGTACGGCCAGCAGCGCGCGCGCCACGTCCCTGCGGGTCAGTCCGGTGGCGGGGCGCCCCGCGTGAGCGCTCACGAAGTCAAGGTCCACGTTCGGTAACCTACGCCCCGACGTGCCCATGCGTCGAAGAAGCAGCGCGCCGCGCGGCCTTCGGCCCCCCTCTCGCGCGTGAGAGGCTGGAGACATGAACAGGCTGCAACACGCCACCAGCCCCTACCTCCAGCAGCACGCCGCCAACCCGGTCGACTGGTTCGAATGGGGCGAGGAGGCGTTCGAGGAGGCCAGGCGGCGCGACGTGCCGCTGCTGATCTCGGTGGGCTACTCGGCCTGCCACTGGTGTCATGTCATGGCGCACGAGAGCTTCGAGGACGACGAGACCGCGCGGCTCATGAACGCGCACTTCGTCAACGTGAAGGTGGACCGCGAGGAGCGGCCCGACGTGGACGCCGTCTACATGAGCGCCACGCAGGCCATGACGCAGCACGGCGGCTGGCCGATGACGGTCTTCGCCACCCCCGAGGGCCATCCCTTCTACTGCGGCACCTACTTCCCCAGGCCGCAGTTCCAGCGGCTGCTCGTCGGCGTGCACAACGCCTGGACAGGCGACAGGGAGCAGGTGCTCGAACAGGGGTCGAAGGTCGTCGAGGCGCTCAACAGCGGCACGGCGCTGCCCGGCGGCGCGCTGCCGACCGAGGAGACGCTCGAACGGGCCGTCGCGAACCTGGAGCGCTCCTTCGACCCGGCGCGCGGCGGCTTCGGCGGCGCGCCGAAGTTCCCCCCGTCGATGGTGCTGGAGTTCCTGCTGAGAAGCGGCGAGCGCGTCATGTCCGACAGGACGCTCGAAGCGATGGCGAGGGGCGGGATCTACGACCAGCTCGGCGGCGGCTTCGCGCGCTACAGCGTCGACGCGGAGTGGGTGGTGCCGCACTTCGAGAAGATGCTCTACGACAACGCGCTGCTGCTCAGGGTCTACACGCACTGGTGGAAGGCCACGGGAGCCCCGCTGGCTCGCCGGGTGGCGCTGGAGACGGCCGACTGGCTGCTGCGCGAGATGCGCACCCCCGAGGGCGGGTTCGCCTCGGCGCTCGACGCCGACAGCGAGGGCGAGGAGGGCAGGTTCTACGTCTGGACCCCCGCGCAACTGCGCGAGGCGCTGGGCGAGGACGCGCAGTGGGCCGTCGAGCTGTTCGAGGTGAAGGGCACCTTCGAACACGGCGCCTCGGTGCTGCAGCTGCTGGAGGACCCCGACGACCCCGACAGGTACGAGCGCGTGCGGGCCAGGCTGATGGCCGCCAGGGACCTGCGCGTACGGCCTGGCCGCGACGACAAGGTGGTCGCCTCGTGGAACGGCCTGGTCATCGCCGCCCTCGCCGAGACGGGAACCGTCTTCGAACGTCCCGACCTGGTCGAGGCGGCGAGCGCGGCCGCGGCTCTCCTGGCCGGCACGCACGTCACGGACGGCAGGCTGCTCAGGACCTCCCGTGACGGGCGGCCTGGGCACAACGCAGGGGTGCTCGAGGACTACGCGAACCTGGCGGAGGGCCTGATCACGCTCTACGGCGTCACAGGCGAGACGCGCTGGTTCGAGCTGGCGGGCCGCCTGCTCGACGTGGTGCTCGACCGCTTCGCCGACGGCCGCGGCGGCTTCTTCGACACCGCGGACGACGCCGAGCGGCTCTTCCAGCGTCCGCAGGACCCCGCGGACAACGCCACACCGTCGGGGCAGTTCGCCGCGGCGGGAGCGCTGCTGTCCTACGCCGCGCTCACCGGCTCCTCGCGGCACAGGCAGGCGGCTGAGGCGGCGCTGGGCACGGTCTCGGTGCTGGCCACAGGGCACGCCAGGTTCGCGGGATGGGGGCTGGCGGTGGCGCGCGCGGCGCTGGCCGGGCCCGTCGAGGTGGCCGTCGTCGGGCCTCCAGACGACCCTCGCACCGCCCAGCTGCACAGGGCGGCGCTCCTGGCGGACGTCCCCGGCCTGGTCGTGGCCCTCGGGCCCGAGGGCGCGTGGGGAACGACGGACACGCGGAAAGCCCAGGACGGCGCCGCGGGGACCGTGCCGCTGCTGGAAGGGCGCGGGCTCGTCGACGGCGCTCCCGCCGCCTACGTCTGCAGAGGCTTCACCTGCCGTCTGCCGGTGACCACGCCCGCCGACCTGCGCGCGGAGCTAGCGGTCGCCGGGCGTTGAGGCGTCTTCCAGCTCGCCCGGCCCCGTCGTGGGGTTCGGATCGGGGCTGTCGGGTCGTGCGGGCCGGTTCGACTGCTGGTCGGACTGCTGTTCGTCGTTGTTGGCGTCGCCCCTGTCGGTCTCCTCGGGAATGACAGGGGTGTCAGGGGTCTCAGGCGTCGAGGAGTCGGGCGGCGAGGCAGGCGGCGAGGTGAACTGCTGGTCGTCGCCGCCGTCGCCGTTCCATCGCTCGTTCCAGTCGCCGTTGTCGCGCTGGTCGTAGCCGTCGCCGACGTCGTCACCCTCGCCGCGGTAGTCCCAGGAGTCCGCGCCGTACTGGGAGGGCTCGGGGAACTGCTCGACCGGCTTGCCTGCCATGGCCTCGGTCATGAACGCCTTCCAGATCCGCGCGGGGAACTGGCCGCCGAACTGCACGCCGTACCCGGGGATCTCGACGGTCTTGTTGTCGTCGCGGAACATGTTGACCGCGGTGGCCAGCTGCGGGGTGAAGCCGTTGAACCAGACGGCGCCCGAGCTGTCGGTGGTGCCGGTCTTGCCCGCGACGGGCCTGTCGTAGAGGCGGGCGCCGGTGCCGGTGCCGTACTTGACGACCTGCTCCATGGCGTAGATCGCGTCGGCGGCGGCCTGCTTGCCGACCACGGTCGTCGACTTGGGCTTGACGACGGACCTCTTGCCGTAGGAGTCGGTCACCGACTTGATGACGTGGGTCTCCATGTGGACGCCGCCGTTGGCGAGGCTGGCGAAGCCCGAGGCGTTCTGCACGGCGCTGACCGAGGCCACGCCCAGGGGGAAGGAGGCGGCCGCCTTGTGCGGTTCGAGCTGGCCGGCGGGGATGCCGGCCGCCTCGGCGACCTTGGCCACCTTGTCCAGGCCGACCTTCTGGCCCAGGTCGACGAAGGCGGTGTTGACGGAGTTCTGCGTGGCGCTCACCAGGTTGATGTGACCGTAGGAGCGTCCGCTGTCGTTGGGGATGGGCTGGGAGGCGCCCGGCACGGTGATGGGCGAGTTGCCGTCGACCGTGGTGGACAGGCTGAGGCCGTTCTCGAGCGCGGCGGCCAGCGTGTACGGCTTGAACGTCGAGCCCGCCTGCACCTTGGCGGAGAAGGCGTTGTCCCACGACTGGTCCTTGGGCCCGCCGTAGAAGGCGACGACCTCGCCCGTCGCGGGGTCGACGGCGGCCAGGCCGGTGCGGATCTTCTTGGACGTGCCGGAGGGCACGACGGCCTTCACCGCGCGCTCGGCCGCCGCCATGAGGTTTTTGTCGAAGGTCGTGACGATCTTCAGGCCGCCGCCGTTGATGTCCTCGTCGGTGTAGCCGCGGGCGTGGAGCTCCTCACGGACCCTGTCGACCATGACCTGGGCCTGGCCCTTCAGGCTGAAGGCGGCCTTGGGCGCGGCCAGCTTGGGGAAGACCTGGGCCGCCGCCTGCTCGGGGGTGATCGCCTTGGTCTGCGTCATGGCGTCGACGATCGCCTTCCACCTGGTCCTGGCCGCGTCGAGGTCGGCGCCCTGGGGGTCGGCGAACCTGCTGGGCTGCTGGATGACCGCGGCCAGGTAGGCGCCCTCCGACACCGAGAGCTTGGCGACGTCCTTGCCGAAGTAGGCCTGGGCCGCGGCCTGCACGCCGTTGGCGCCCCTGCCGAAGTAGATGGTGTTGAGGTACTGCTCCAGCACCCAGTCCTTCGACTTGGACTGGTCGACCTTGATGGAGATCAGGATCTCCTTGAACTTCCTGGTGATCGAGCGTTCCTGGCTGAGACCGCTGTAGTAGTTGCGGACCATCTGCTGAGTGATGGTGGACCCGCCCTGCAACTGCTTGCCCGTGACGGTGGACCAGACGGCGCGGGCCGTTCCCTTGAAGGACACGCCGCTGTCGGTGTAGAAGGACCGGTTCTCGGCGGCGATCACGGCGTCGCGCACGTGCTCGGGGACCTGCTCCAGCTTGACGTTCCTGCGGTTGACGCCCTGCTTGGCCAGCACGCTCTTGCCGTCGCGGTAGTAGATCACCGAGCCCTGCGCGGTGGCCTCCTTCTGCGTGCTGTCGGGGATGGGGGTCATCGCCCAGGCCACCCCGAACAGACCGATCATCGCGACGAGGCCGACCCCGAACGCGATGCCCACGTAGCGAAGGATCCGTCGCTTCCGCATGCCCTTGTCCCCACCGATCCGCACAAGCGCCCCCGATCGCAAGCTCAGCAAACCCCCGTCAGCTGGGCGGAAGGCCAAGAATAAACGATCGGTAACGATGCTAGGGCTTTCGGGCGCTCCGCCGGGGGACATCGGCGACCAATGGCAGAACTCGGTATGGGACGGGTGTGTCCAGCACGATGACCGACGAGGTTCGCAGAACACCCTGGACGTCAACGATCTGGTCGATGACCCGCTGCAGGTCGGAGTTGCTCCGCGCGACGACCCTGCACAGCAGGTCGCTGCCGCCGGTGATGGTGTGGACCTCCAGCACCTCGGGGATGTGCGCGAGGCGGTCGGCGACCGGATCGTGCCCGCTGACCTGTCTGATCTCCATCGTCACGAACGCGGTCACGTCGTAGCCCAGCGCGGTCGGCGACACGTCGGGCCCGAACCCGGTGATGACCCCTCTGGCGATCATGCGGTCGAGCCTCGCCTGCACCGTGCCGCGGGCGACGCCGAGCCTTCGGGAGTACTCCAGCACGCCCAGGCGCGGCTCGGTGGCGAGCAGACTGAGCAGTTTGGCGTCCAGTTCGTCGATGGTCATGGACAAATTGTCCACTATTTCAAGTGACAGTTGCGCAGACCGTCCATGCAAATCAACAGTTACCTGTATGAGCGACGTGTTTCCGGTCAAAGGCATGGATGCCGTGGTGTTCGCCGTGGGCAACGCCAAGCAGGCGGCCCACTACTACTCCACCGCTTTCGGGATGAGGCTGGTGGCCTACCGCGGCCCAGAGAACGGCAGCAGGGACGAGGTCGCCTACGTCCTGGCCTCGGGCGGCGCGCGGTTCGAGCTCCGCTCGTCGGTGCGCCCCGGCACGGACATGGCCCGCCATGTCGCCGAGCACGGCGACGGCGTGATCGACCTGGCCATCGAGGTGCCCGACGTCGAGGCGGCCTACGAGCACGCCGTCGCGCAGGGGGCCCGTGGGCTCGCCGCGCCGTACACGATGGAGGACGAGGACGGCAAGGTGGTGATCGCGGCCATCGCCACCTACGGCGAGACCAGGCACACCCTCGTCGACCGCTCCAACTACTCGGGCGTCTACCTGCCCGGCTACCGCGCGGCCGAGCCGATCACGCAGCCGCCCGCCAAGCGCTTCTTCCAGGCGGTCGACCACTGCGTGGGCAACGTCGAGCTCGGCAAGATGGACGAGTGGGTGGAGTTCTACAAGCGCGTGATGGGCTTCACCAACATGGCGGAGTTCGTCGGCGACGACATCGCCACCGAGTACTCCGCGCTGATGTCGAAGGTCGTGGCGGACGGCACGCGCAAGGTGAAGTTCCCGCTCAACGAGCCGGCCATCAGCCGCAAGAAGTCGCAGATCGACGAGTACCTGGAGTTCTACGGCGGTCCGGGCGTGCAGCACATCGCCCTGGCCACCAACGACATCCTCACCACCGTCGACAACATGAGGGCGGCGGGCGTCGACTTCCTCGACACCCCCGACTCCTACTACGACGACCCCGAGCTGCGCGCCAGGATCGGCAAGGTAAGGGCGCCGATCGAGGAGCTGAAGAAGCGCAAGATCCTCGTCGACCGCGACGAGGACGGCTACCTGCTGCAGATCTTCACCAAGCCGGTGCAGGACCGCCCGACGGTCTTCTTCGAGCTGATCGAGCGGCACGGCTCGCTCGGATTCGGCAAGGGCAACTTCAAGGCGCTGTTCGAGGCGATCGAGCGCGAGCAGGAGCGCCGCGGCAACCTGTAGAGCTCTGCCCCCTCCTGCGGGGGCAGAGGCCGGGCAGGAAGCTGTTCGGGATGCGGGTGGTCACCGACAGGGACCGGCCGGCCACACTCGGGCAGGCGGCGATCAGGCTTCTGGTCGCCGCCGTTCTGACCGCCCTGTGCCGTTTGAGCCTCTTGACGATGGTTGGGTCCCGTTCGACCGGCGCGAGCAGCCCCTGCGCGACAAGGCGGCCAAGACGCTTGCTGTAGATGCCTGACCAGCGACGATTGCTCGCGTAGGCTTGTCACCCATGCGTTCCGCTCTGCTCGTACTGCTCCTGGGCGCGGTCGCCTGCGCCCCCTCCAACGTGGATGCGCTTCTTTCCGCCGACGCCGACGGAGACGCGACTCCCACTGCCACCGCCCAGACTCCCGCGCCCACGCGGTCGGGCCAGGAGTGGGGCGCGCGGGGCATCGGCGACCCCGACTTCCCTCTCGACGGCAACGGCGGCTACGACGTCTCGCGCTACCGGCTGAAGATGGGCTACGACCCCGCCACCAAGCACCTGAAGGGAAACGTCTCGATCGAGGCGAAGGCCACGCAGTCCCTGCGGCGCTTCAACCTCGACCTGAAGGGCTTCGACGTGGGGAAGGTGAGCGTCGCGGGCAAGCCGGCGACGTTCACGCGAAGCGGCGACGAGCTCTCGGTGACGCCGGCCGCGCCCCTGGCCAAGGGCGGCCCCTTCACCATCACGGTCACCTACGAGGGCGTTCCCCAGCCGGTCAAGGACTCCTCCAACCTGGGCACCTACGGGTTCATCCCCACCACCGACGGCGCCTACGTCGTCTCCCAGCCCAACGGCGCCAAGACGTGGTTCCCCTCCAACGACCATCCGGCCGACAAGGCCCGCTTCGACTTCGAGCTGACCGTGCCCGAGGGCCTGACCGCCCTGGCCAACGGGGAGCTGACCAAGAAGCCGGTCACCAGCGGGGGCAAGACCACCTTCACCTGGTCGGAGCGGCATCCGATGGTGACCTACCTGGCGACGATGACGCTGGGCAAGTTCGAGCTGCGTGAGGGCAGGACGGCGAAGGGCGTTCCCAACCTGGCCGCCGTCGACCCGAAGTACCGCGGCACGCTCGCCGACCTCCACACCGTCACGGGCGAGATCACCGACCACTGGAGCACGGTCTTCGGGCCCTACCCCTTCTCCTCCACCGGCGGCGTGGTCGACGACTTCGCCGCGGGGTACGCGCTGGAGAACCAGACCAAGCCGATGTACGGGGGCTTCAAGCCCGACGAGAGCATCATCGCCCACGAGCTGGCCCACCAGTGGTACGGCGACAGCCTGTCCATCAAGCGGTGGAAGGACCTGTGGCTCAACGAGGGCTTCGCCACCTACGCCGAGTGGCTGTGGTCGGAGCACAGGGGCAGGACGAGCGCGCAGAGCCTGTTCGACAACTACTATGCCAAGCCGGCCGGCAACGCGATGTGGGCCTACCCGCCTGGCCAGGCGAAGCCGAACGACCTGTTCAACGAGTCGGTCTACATCCGCGGCGCCATGACGCTGCACGCGCTGCGCACTGCCGTCGGCGACACCGCCTTCTTCGAACTGCTCAAGAAGTGGGCCCAGGACCACAAGTACGGACACGTCACCACCCCCGAGTTCGTCGCGCTGGCGGAGAAGACGTCGGGTAAGCAGCTCGACCAGCTCTTCGACGCCTGGCTCTTCACCAAGGGCAAGCCGGCCCTGTAAGAGCTCCGTTGAACGGAGTCTCTTGTCCAGCATGCCGACCAGGGTGATGGACGAGTACGGCCCGCTGATCGGCTGGGGAACCGTCCGAGGCCTGGATCGGCCCTTCAGCCGACGAAGACCTTGTAGCCCTGGCTCCCCAGCGCGCCGAGCACCTCGTCGGAGTGCGCCTGGCCGCGCGTCTCGACCTGCAGCTTGACCTCGACCTCGTCGACGTGCAGGCGCGCGTTGACCCGCTCGTGGGCGATGTCGATCACGTTGGCGCGTAGCTCGCCGAGCGTGCCGAGCAGCCGCGCGAGCGCGCCGGGACGGTCGGACATCCTGATCCGCACGGTCAGGTAGCGCCCCGCGGCGGCCAGGCCGTGCCTGAGCACCTTCGACAGCAGCAGCGGGTCGATGTTGCCGCCCGACAGCACGGCCACGACGGGCGGCTCGAAGGCGTGCGGGTGGGCCAGCAGGGCCGCCACGCCCACCACGCCCGCGGGCTCGACCACGAGCTTGGCGCGCTCGACGCACAGGACGAGCGCCCTGGAGATCTCCTCCTCCGACACCGTCACCACGCTGTCGACCAGGTAGTGGATCATCTCGAAGGGCAGCTCGCCGGGGCGGCCCACCGCGATGCCGTCGGCCATCGTGCCCGAAGGGTCCACGACGACGGGCTCGCCCATGGCCAGTGAGGCGGGGTAGGCGGCGGCCTGCTCCGCCTGGACCCCCACGATGCGCACGCCCGGGCGCAGCGACTTGACCGCCAGCGCCACCCCTGCGGCCAGCCCTCCCCCTCCGATGCCGAGCACGATCGTGCCCGCCTCGGGGAGTTGCTCGACGATCTCGAGCCCGATCGTGCCCTGACCGGCGATGACGTCGGGGTGGTCGAACGGATGGATGAACACCGCGCCGGTCCGCTCGGCGTGCTCCTTCGCCCTCGCGAGCGCCACGTCGACGCTCTCGCCGCCGAGCACGACCTCGGCCCCGTAGGTTTGCGTCGCCTCGACCTTGGGCAGCGGCGCCGCCTCCGGCATGTAGACCGTCGCCCGCGTGCCGACCAGGCCCGAGGCCAGCGCCACGCCCTGCGCGTGGTTGCCCGCGCTGGCGGCGACCACGCCCCTCCGCCTGTCGTCGTCGGTCAGCTTGGCGATGCGGACGTAGGCGCCGCGGACCTTGAACGAGCCGGCCCGCTGGAGGTTCTCGCACTTGAGATGCACGGGGCCGCCGACGATCTCCGACAGGATCCGCGACCGCAGCACAGGGGTCGGCACGACCACCCCTGCGAGCAGCTCGCGTGCGGCCACCACGTCGTCGAGGGTCACCTGCGCGAACACCATGCGGCAAGTCTCCCACCACCGCTCGCCCGCCCGATCCTGGCGAGCCCGAGGGCAGGCGGTCGCGGATGTCCCGCTTGACCATACTTCGTCGGCCGAAGTATGGTCCTTTCCGTGCCAAGCGATCAGTCCCGCTTTGCGATCGCTCCGCACGCGGTGATCCGGATCGCAGTATGCACCCATGACCGGAAGCGCGCTCGACCACCTCGAGCGCGGTAAGGAGCTCTCCCTCATGTTCACCCCGAAGCGGACCTCCCTCCTGGCCGTGATCGACACGGAGCCCGGCCAGTGAGGCGCGCGACGGCGCTGCTCGTCCTCGCCCTGGCGGCCGGCTGCGGCGGCACCGCCGCGCAGACCGCGGCGCCCAGCCCCGAGGCCCAGGGAGTCAAGCAGCGCAAGGAGGCCGAGATGGCCACCTGCATGAAGCAGAAGGGCTTCAAGTACGTCGCGTACGTCAGCCCGCCGATCCAGCTCAGCGACCAGCGGAAGAAGGCGTTCTCCGGCGACTACGAGTCCATGAGGGCCGAGCGCGCCAAGTACGGGTTCGGGCACTTCTCGTTCTACGTCTATCCCAAGGAGTACGAGAACAACCCGATGGTCAAGCCCGACAACCCAGACATCAACCCGAACTGGGCCATTCAGAGCTCACTCTCCGCGGAGCAGCGCAAGTCCTACCAGAGCGCTTCGGAAGCCTGCTACGTGACCATCATGAAGAAGATCACAGGGAAGGAGGTGAAGTCGATGATGGGCCACTTCGAACAGGCCGAGAAGGCGAAGACCCAGGCGCTGGCGCGCGAGCTCGACAGCGATCCCGCGCTGGCAGAGAAGGCCAAGGCCATGGCCGACTGCCTGACGGGCAAGGGCTACAGGGTGGGCAAGTCCAACCCCACCGCGATCGCCCAGCGGGGCTCGGCCGAGATCCGCGCCCAGGTGGTCCAGCTGGGCAAGACCGACGACGTCGACGACAGCAAGCTCGAACCCGGCCGTTACTACGAGCCGACGCTCACGGCCGAGCAGGCCAGGCCGTACCTCACCAAGGAGATCAAGGTCGCGCTCGACGACCTCGAGTGCGGCAGGGACTTCTACGCCGCCTACCTGCCCAAGGAACAGGAGATCCACAGGAGGATCGACCTGGAGTACGGCATGGAGGGGACACCTTGACGATACTTCGCCGAACGAAGTACGTTTTGCGCTATGTCTAAGGGATCATCCGGTTTGAGTGAGCAGACCTACTTTGTCCTCGCCGCACTCCTGGACGGCCCGCTCCACGGACACGCGATCATCAAGAAGGTCGTGGACCTCTCGCAGGGAAGGATCACCCTGGCCGTAGGCACGCTCTACGGCGCGCTCGACAGGCTGGCCGCCAACGGCGTCATCACCGTCGAGCGCGAGGAGGTCGTCAACGGCCGCAAACGGCGCTACTTCAGGATCACCGACGAGGGCAGCGGCATGGTCGAGGCGGAGGCCAGGCGCATGCAGCAGGCGGCAGCCGTGGTCACGGGCCGCCGCAACCTGGGGGCGACGTTCGGATGACCTCTCTCGAGCGGCGCTACCGCTGGCTGCTCAGGGCCTATCCCTCCGGCTATCGGGCCGACTACGGGGACGAGCTCCTCGACGTCCTGATGGACAACGCGAAGCCGGGCCAGGCGCTGCCACCTCTTCGCGAGGCCGTCGCGCTGGTCGTCGGTGGGCTGCGCACCCGCATCATCACGGCGGCACAGGGGCCCGCCTGGGTGGACGGGTTGCATCTGGCCGTCGTGGCGCTGACTCTGGTCAACCTCGCGGTGCTCATCCCCTACGCCACGAGCGTGCCGCTGTGGCTGGGGCTGTCGGCCGTCAGCCTCCTGCTGGTCCTGCGCGGCCTGCCGCGCCTGGCCCTGCCCTTCGCCGGGCTGGTCGCCTTCAAGATCACTGGGATCACCATGGGTCAGCCGTGGCTGGACGCGACGCTGCTGCCCGTCTTCCCCGACGGGCTGTGGCAGGGGCCTGCGCTGTACGGCAACGGCGGTCCCGTGGCTCCGCTGACCGCCAACCTCCTGATCGTCCTCGGCCTGGTGATCCTGGCCACCAGGGGCGAGCGGCCGAAGAGCCGTTCGTGGTGGTGGCTGGCCGCCGTACCGCTGGTGGCGGGCGCCGACCCCGCGGGACTCGACATCGTCGCGGGCTCGCCCATGGCGATGACGAGAGTCTTCCTCGAAGTCGCGCTGCTGAGCGTCGCGGCCTACGCGGGCCACCTCACCGCCGATCCCCGCTGGGCGATCGCGGCGGGGGCCTACCTGCTGCCCGCCAGCGCCGTCCTCGCCGAGAACCACCAGTTCCTCCAGCGGCAGGATCTCGCTCACTGGGGACTTCTGATCGTCCTCACCGCCCTCGCGGCCGCTGGGCCGTTCCGAGCCAGGCGTCGCATCCTCCTCTGATCCTCGTCAGCGCCACGAGCTCTCTTCGCCATGCCCGAAAACAAGGAGTTCTGTCGTGAAGTCCCCCCGCAAGGTGCTGATCGGCACCGTGGCCTGCGTGATCGCGACCGCGGGCGTCGGCTGGGGTGTCAGCACCCGGCTGCGCTCACCCGCCGACGAGGCGGCGCTGCGCACGCCGCCGAAAGCCTCGCTGATCACCGCCCCGGTGGAGCGCACCAAGCTGGTCAGCACGGTCGTCGTCAGCGGCACCCTGGAGTACGGCTCGCCGCTGCCCGTCACGCTGGCGGGCGTGGTCGGCGGCTCCGACACCACCCAGCGCGCCACCCGTGCGCCCCGCCCCGGCAAGGTCGTGGAGGGCGGGGTCCTGATGGAGGTCAACGGCAGGCCGGTCTTCGCCATGTCGGGCAAGGTGCCCATGCACCGCACGATCGGGCCCGGCGCCAAGGGCGCGGACGTCAAGCAGCTGCAGAGGGCGTTGCGCACTCTCGGCCACGGCGCCAGGGTGACCGGCGTGTTCGACCCGGCGACCGTGGCGGCCGTCACGAAGTTCTACGCCAGGAAGGGTTACGAGGCCCAGCAGCCCACCCTCGAGTCGCGGCAGCAGCTCGACTCGTTGCGCAAGGCCGTACAGACGGCCCAGGAGACGCTGGTCACCGAACAGAAGGCCCTCGACCAGGGAGGCGACGTCCGGCCGCTGAAGCTGAAGCTCGGCAACGCCAGGGCCGACCTCAAGGCCGCCCGGCGCGCCTACGACGAGGCGAAGGAGCGCAGCCACACCACCGAGGACGACGCCAAGATCGAGGCCGCGGACGTCGCGGTGCGCGCGGCGGAGGAGAGGGTCCTGCAGGCCGAGAACGATCTGGCCGCCGCGGTGAAGGAGAACGCCACGCCTGACACCGGCTCTCCCACGACCACGACCACGCCGGCCGCCACGCCCGCGCCCGCGCCCTCACCGAAGGCCTCCGTCGACACGACCCTGCTGGAGCTGCGCGTGTCCAACGCGCGGGCCGACCTGGAGTCCGCGCGCAGGGCCTACGGGCGGATCGAGGAGGAGGCGCGGCTGGCCAGGGGGAAGCGGCTGACGGAGCTCAGCAAGACGGTGCGCGACGCCAAGGAGGCCGTGGCCGCCGCCGAGCAGGCGCTGCGGCAGGCCCGCTCGCTGTCGCCGGTCAAGCTGAAGGTCGCCAACGCCCGGAAGGATCTCGCCGCCGCCAGGTCGCTGATGGCGGAGTACCAGAGGACGTTCGGCACCACGATCCCGCCTGGCGAGCTGGTCTTCCTGCCCAAGCTGCCCGCCCGCCTGCACAAGGCGGGGGTCAAGGCCGGCGAGAACGTGGACAAGGCGGTCGCCACCGTCACCAGCTCGTCCTTCGTGGTCACGGGCTCGGTGGAGTCCACCGAGATCGACCTGCTGAAGGAGGGGCTCGACGCCGTCATCGAGACCTCCTCGGGCAAGACCTACCCGGCCACGCTGACCGCGTTCGGCGAGAAGGCCGCGTTGTCCACCGACGAGGCCAAGCCCGCGGAGGGCGAGGAGGGGATGAGCTCGGAGCCCGTGCTGATCAGCCCGGTGTCGGAGAAGGGGCTCAAGGGACTGGCGGGCACGGCCGTCACCGCGAAGGTGACGGTCGGCGCGACCGACACCGAGGTGCTGGTGGTGCCCGTGGCCGCCGTCACCACCTCGGCCGACGGCAAGGCCAGGGTGCGCGTCGAGGTCTCGCCCGACAGGACGAAGGACGTGGAGGTGCGCAC
Source organism: Nonomuraea recticatena (assembly GCF_039533245.1). Taxonomy (NCBI): domain Bacteria; kingdom Bacillati; phylum Actinomycetota; class Actinomycetes; order Streptosporangiales; family Streptosporangiaceae; genus Nonomuraea; species Nonomuraea recticatena. Next base: position 257,694 of record NZ_BAAATE010000004.1, read on the forward strand.
GGGACTGACCGCCGACGGCAAGGTCGAGGTCACCGGCGACCTCAAGGAGGGCGACAGGGTGGTGGTCAGCGGTGCCTGAGCCCGTCATCGCCCTCGAGGGCCTCAGCAGGGAGTTCCCCGCCGACCCTCCGGTGCGCGCGCTGTCCGACGTCTTCCTCGAGGTGCTGCCGAAGGACTACCTCGCGATCGTCGGCCCTTCGGGGTCGGGCAAGTCCACCCTGCTCAACGTGCTCGGCCTGCTCGACACGCCCACCTCGGGCAGCTACCGCATCGACGGCATCGAGACCACGACCCTGCGCGACGGCGAACGCACCAAGCTGCGCGGAAGCAGGATCGGCTTCGTCTTCCAGTCGTTCCACCTGCTCGCGCACAGGAGCGTCGCCGAGAACGTGATGCTCGCCGAGGTCTACCGGAGCAGAGGAGCTCGGGAGCGCAGGAACCGCAGGGCCAGGGCGCTGGAGGCGCTGGAGCGCGTCGGGCTGTCCCATCGGGTGGACTTCCTGCCCGACCGGCTGTCGGGCGGCGAGCGGCAGCGCGCGGCGATCGCCAGGGCGCTGATGGGCGGCCCCTCCCTGCTCCTGTGCGACGAGCCCACCGGCAACCTCGACAGCCGCAACACCGGCGCCGTCCTCGACCTGTTCGACGAGCTGAGAGGGCAGGGGCTGACGATCGTGGTCATCACGCACGAGATCGAGGTGAGCGACCGTGCCCAGCGCAGGGTCAGGATCACCGACGGCGTCCTGGTGGAGGAGTAGTGGACCTCCGTGACCTGCTGAACGAGGCCATGGCCGGCATGCTGGCCCGTCCCGTCAGGACCGCTCTCACCACGCTGGGCACCGTGCTCGGCATCACCACACTCGTCATCACCCTCGGCGTCGCCGCCACCGCGGGCAACCAGATCGTCGGCAGGTTCGACGCGCTGACCGCCACGACGGTGACCGTCGAGGTGGCGGAGAACGCCAAGGCCGCCGTCGAGTGGGACGCCGTCGACCAGGTCACCAGGTTGCGTGGCGTCACCTCGGCCGCCGCCGTCGCGGAGACCAAGAAGAGCGCCAACCTGAGCGTGCGCTCCAACAAGATCATCGACCCCACGCGGGTCACCGACCAGACGCTGACCGTCGTGGCCACCAGCACCGGCCTGCCCGGCGCGGTCAAGGGCAGCATGATCCAGGGCCGCTACTTCGACGCCGGCCATCTCGCCAGGCAGGACAAGGTCGTGGTGGTCGGCGAGCAGGCGGCGAAGATGCTCGGCATCACCCGGCTGGACAGGGCGCCCGCCGTCTTCATCGGCAAGCACGCCTACACCGTGATCGGCGTGCTCGGCGCCATGCAGCGTGAGAAGAACCTCGGCACCGCCGTCATGGTCCCGCCCACGATCGGCAAGCGGTTCGGGATCAAGGACGTCACGAGAGTGCTGATCAACACCAGTCTGGGCGCCGCCGACCTGATCGCCAGGCAGGCGCCGACCGCGCTCAGCCCGGGCAACGAGGCCGAGCTGCAGGTCATCGCGCCCCCCAGCCCGACCAGGGCACGTGACGCCGTGCAGAACGACGTCAACGCGCTGTTCCTCATCCTGGGGCTGGTGTCGCTCGTCGTGGGCGCCGTGGGCATCGCCAACGTCACCCTCGTCACCGTCATGGAGCGCGTCGCCGAGATCGGCCTGCGCCGCTCCCTCGGAGCCGCGCGCCGGCACATCGCCGCCCAGTTCCTGCTGGAGTCGACGCTCACCGGGCTGACCGGCGGGGTGATCGGCGCCAGCCTCGGCATCCTCGCCATCGTCGCCGTCTCGGCGGCCAAGCAGTGGACACCCGTGCTCGACCTGCGGCTGGCCCTGATCGCTCCCCTCGCGGGGGCCTTGGTCGGCCTGCTGGCCGGGCTCTACCCCGCCCTGCGCGCCGCCAGGATGGAGCCGGTCGACGCACTCCGGTAGCCGCGGCCACACCGAGCCAGGCCGCGTGGGCTGGACTACCCGGCGCTCCAGTAGCGTTCCTCCGCCAGGACGAGAGCCGCCGCTCCGACGAGGCCGGCGTCCTGCCCGAGCTCGGCGGGGCAGACCCTCACCCTGCGCGCGAAGTCGAGGCGCGCGTGCCCGCGCAGCGCCTCCTCCAGCGGGCCGAACAGCAGCTCGCCCGCCTGCGACAGGCCGCCGCCGATGGTGACGAGGTCGAGGTCGCACAGCGCCGTGGCGGAGGCGATCGCCACGCCGAGGGCGGTGCCCGCCCTGCACATCGCGGCCATCGCCACCTCGTCGCCCGCCGCGGCGTCGCGGGAGAGATCCCGCGCCGTCACCTCGCGATCCTCCCTGTACGGCCCCGCGTCGTGCGCGTCGCCGTACGTGGCGGGCTTCCAGCCCTGCGCCAGCGCCCACGCGGTGAGCCCGGGGCCACGGGCGACCGCCTCCAGGCAGCCGCGGCCGCCGCATCCGCACGGCGGGCCCTCGGGATCGACCACGACGTGCCCGATGTGCCCCGCGTTGCCGGTGCCGCCGTCGATCAGCCGGTCCCCGAGGACGAGCCCGCCGCCCACACCTGTGGACACGACCATCCCCAGCATGTTCGCGCTGCCCCTGCCCGCTCCCCGCCAGTGCTCGGCCACGGCGAGGCAGACGGCGTCGTTGTGCAGGCGCACGGGCACCGAGGGGAAGCGCTCGGCGAGCCTGGCGCGCAGCGGGAACCCGCGCCAGCCCGGCATGTTGAGCGGCGACACCTCGCCCGCGGGCCAGGTCATCGGCCCTCCGCAGCCGACGCCGACGCCCTTGACGTCGGCGGAGAAGGGCTCGACGAGGTCGGCGAGCATCTCCCACAGCGTCTCGGCCCCGCCGCCCCTCGGGGTGGCCACCCGCTCGGCCGCCACCACCTCACCGGCGGCGGAGACCAGCCCGGCGGCGAACTTCGTCCCGCCGATGTCGATCGCGAGGATCACGAGGAGAAGACCAGGATCGAGGCGGTGAAGCCGTGCACATGGTTGTGGCCTGCCACGGGGCCCACCTCGCCCGCCGCGAAGAAGCCCGCCATGCCGATCGAGCCGAGCGTGTCGCGCAGCGCGACCGCGTCGTGGTCGGCGCTGCCGAACATCGCCGAGCCCCTGCCGTTGCAGGCGAACAGCAGGGCGCCGTCGATCCTGCCGAGCTCCTCGCGGTGCGCGTCGAGCAGGTCGTAGAGGTCCTCGTCGGCGGTCGCCGCGTCGCGCACCTGGAAGCGCACGGTCCTGCCGATGTCGACCACGTCGCCGATGGCCACCGCCTCCCGTTCGGGGTCGATCCCGATGACCCCGCGGATGAGGAAGTCGCCCCGCTCGTGGTGCTCGGCGTACTCGTCCATCGCCACGCCGATCTGCAGCCCCGCCGCGACCAGCTCGCGGTCGTCCTCGTCCAGGTCGCTGACGATGTCCTCCAGCCTGGCCAGCGCGGGCTGACCCGCCAGCTCCAGCAGCAGGTTCTCCTCCGCGCTGGTGACCACCATGGTCGGCCCGATCGGCCTGCAGCCCTGGCTGACCACGGTGCTGACCTTGACCCCGCCGCCCAGCAGCACCCCGATGGCGCCCTCGGTGTAGACCTCGCCCCCTGCGAACAGCCGCACGGAGCCCCTGCCCTCGAGCCCGTTGGCCAGGCCGCCGATCAGCGGAAGGTCGCCGAGCACCTCGGAGGAGCGCTCGACGAAGGCGTCGGTGGGGAAGGTGTACGGATCGGCCAGCAGGATCGCCACCTGGTCGTCGGCCTGGCGCTCGGGCAGCCCGACGACCACGAACTTGTCCTCGGCGGTCAGCGTCTCCAGCTGGAACGTGGTCAGCCGCCCGCCGTCGAGCGTCGCCGCCCAAGCGCTCACCGAGGGCGTCAGCTCCACGCCCTGGCCGTCGCCGATCACGCCTGTCGCGCTGCAGCCGATCACGTGCGCGGACGAGGCGACCGCCATGGCCCGCTGTCCCGCCCTCGCCACATCGTCGGGGTCCTCACCGCAGATGAAGAAGCAGACCAGGTCGGCGGGTCCGCTCAGTCCTGCGAGCGCCTGCCGCACGGCCGTCTCAGCGGCCGCGCCGAGGTCGGATCCCACGGCGAGGCCGTCAGCGAATCGGCTCGTCAACAGCGCCACGTGTCTCGCCTCCCTTACACGTCGGTGGTGTCCCTCGGGCGGATTCTCCCCACTGCGAGCACAAGCACGCGCCCTTATCGTCACGCATCAGTCAAATCCGAAAGACATTCCCGCATTCCCCCAAGGCGACGTAGTCTCGAACCCGTGCATCAGCCTCGTATTCTCCGTGAGCTGCGAGAGAGCGGTCACGCTCATCGCAGCGTCAAGACCGAGGTCCGCGAGAACCTGCTCGCCAGGCTCCGCGCGGGCGAGCCGCGCTTTCCCGGCATCGTGGGCTTCGACGAGACCGTCCTGCCCCACCTCGAGCGCGCCCTGCTGGCCGGCCACGACCTGGTCCTGCTGGGCGAACGCGGCCAGGGCAAGACCAGGCTCATCCGTACGGTCACCGGCCTGCTCGACGAGTGGACCCCCGTGGTCGAGGGATGCGAGATCAACGACCATCCTTACGCTCCGGTCTGCGCCCGTTGCAGGCGCCTGGCCGACGAGCTGGGAGAGTCCCTGCCCGTGGCGTGGAAGCACCGCGACGAGCGCTACGGCGAGAAGCTCGCCACGCCCGACACCTCCGTCGGCGACCTCATCGGCGACGTCGACCCCATCAAGATCGCCGAGGGGCGCACGCTCGGCGACCCCGAGACCGTCCACTACGGCCTCGTCCCGCGCACCAACCGCGGCGTCTTCTCCGTCAACGAGCTGCCCGACCTGGCCGAACGCATCCAGGTCTCGCTGCTCAACGTGCTGGAGGAGCGCGACATCCAGGTGCGCGGCTACAACCTGCGCCTGCCGCTCGACATCCTGCTCATCGCCAGCGCGAACCCCGAGGACTACACCAACCGCGGCCGCATCATCACCCCGCTGAAGGACCGCTTCGGCGCCGAGATCCGCACCCACTACCCGCTGACCATCGAGGACGAGCTCACGCTCATCCGCCAGGAGTCGACGCCGGGCATCGGCGCGGACGTCCCCGAGCACCTGGTCGAGGTCATCGCCCGCTTCACCCGCCTGGTGCGCGAGTCGACCGCCGTCGACGCCCGTTCGGGCGTGTCGGCGCGCTTCTCCATCGCCGCCTCCGAGACCGCCGCGGCCTCGGCCGTACGGCGGGCCGCCATCACCGGCGAGGAGCGGGCCGTGACCCGCGTCTGCGACCTGGCCACGGTCGTGCCCAGCCTGCGCGGCAAGGTGGAGTTCGAGGTCAGCGAGGAGGGCAGGGAGACCGAGATCCTGGCCCACCTGCTGCGCCGCGCCACCGCGGAGACCTTCCGCGGCAGGCTCGGCGGCATGGACCTCACGCCGCTGCTCGACAAGTTCGCGGCGGGCACCCAGGTGGAGTCCGGCGAACTGGTCCCCGCCGGAGAGCTGCTGCGCCGCATCGGCCCCGTCGAGGGGCTGGCGCGGGTGATGTCCAAGCTCGGCATGGGCACCGGAGAGGAGTCACCCGGCCACGCGGCGGCCGCGCTGGAGTTCGCGCTCGAAGGGCTCTATCTCATGCGCCGGCTGTCGAAGGACGACGTCGACGGAGTCGCCACCTATCGGACGTAAACATTCGCGCGATCTCCCGCGTCCTACTCGGTGACACCTAAATCCCGGGGGAGATCATGCGTCTGCTCGCACTGACCGCCAGCGCCTGTCTTTGTGCCGCCCTCAGCGCCACCGGCGCCGCCTCGGCCGCCGCCGTCCCTGCCGGCGCGCCGGGCACCGTCCCTGCCACGGCGCCTGCCGCTGTGCCTGCCACTGTGCCTGCCGCCGTGCCTGCCGGCCTGCCCGCCGCAGGCGCGTCCGCCGCCGCCAAGGTGGCGTACGGCTTCGCCTGGTCCGACGGCAAGGGCGTCCTGCGCGTCACGCCCGCCAAGGCGACGCTCGTCAAGGAGCACGGCATCCTGCGCTACAAGCTCAAGGCCGTCGCCGGCGCCAAGGAGATCAGGCTCGACTACACCAAGTCCGCCTACAGCCGCGTCACGGTCGCCTGCGACCTGGTGGAGACCGAGGGCCGCGTGGCGCTCGACGCCAAGGGCCTGGGCAGGACGAAGTGCACGCCTGCCGACCTCGCCTTCACGCTGCAGCGCGGGCCCGCGCCGTTCAAGGTCGAGCACTCAGGCGGCAAGGCCGTCAAGGTCAGCGAGTTCCTGACCGACTGGGGCAACCCCAGGAGCGCGTTCGGCACGATCAAGCGGGTCAACGACACCACGGTCTCCTTCAAGGGGATCAAGCTGGGCTACACCCACGCCATCGGCTTCTACCGGGTCACCGCGAAGTGCTCCAGCGGCTGGCTGACCGGCAAGCCGGTCAACGCCTCCCGCGACGGCCTCGGGCAGAAGCCCTGTACGGCCGCCGACTTCACGAAGGTGCTGAAGGCGCAGAAGCACCCCGTGCTGGTCAAGGCCGACTACAACCCGCTCAGCGGCGAGCTGATCGAGGTGTGGGAGGTCTACGGCGACGCATAAGGGGCGATCCCGGGTTAGCGTGGGCGCATGGGCTACCGCTATGGCGAGTACCACGACGGGCCTGACCCGCTTGCTCCGCCGTACGACGTGCGGGCGGCGCTCGACGAGATGGGCGACGCCATCCTGTCGGGGTCGACGCCCGTCCACGCGCTGCGCGACCTGCTGAAGCGCGGTCTGCCCGGCGCCGAGGACCGTCGCGGGCTCGACGACATGCTCAGGGAGGTCAGGCGACGCCGACGCGAGCTGCGCGAGCGCGGCAGGCTCGACGGCACGCTCGACAGGGCCCGCTCCCTGCTCGACAAGGCGATCGGGCAGGAGCGCGGCGAGCTGTTCCCCGACCCCTCCGACGACGCGCGGCTGCGCGAGGCCACGCTCGACAACCTGCCCGACGACACCGCGAGCGCCATCCAGGAGCTGAGCTCCTACGAGTGGCGCTCGGCGGCGGCCAGGCAGACCTTCGAGGAGCTGCGCGGCCTGTTGCGGCGGGAGGTGCTCGACGCGCAGTTCAAGGGGATGCGCGACGCGCTGGCCAACCCCGATCCCGCCGCGATGGAGCGGGTCAGGCAGATGATGTCGGACCTGAACGACATGCTGGAGCGCGACGCCCAGGGCGCCCACACCCAGAGCGATTTCGACTCCTTCATGTCGAAGTACGAAGACATGTTCCCTGAGCGGCCACGCACGCTCGAGGAGCTCGTCGACATCCTCGCCCGCAGGGCCGCCGCCACCCAGCGGATGCTCGCCTCGCTCACGCCGCGCCAGCGCGAGGAGCTCAACAACCTCATCAACCAGACGCTCGACCAGGCGGGGCTGTCGGAGCAGATGCGCCGTCTTGGCGACTCGCTCTACGCCCGCCGTCCCGATCTGGCGTGGGGCACCCCCGAACGGCTGACGGGCGAGGACCCCATGGGCATGGGCGACGCCGTGACGGCCCTGGAGGAGCTGGCCGACCTCACCCAGCTGGAGGCCGCCCTCCGCCAGGACTACCCCGGCGCGCGCCTCGACGACGTCGACGAGGCCGCGGTACGGCGTGCTCTCGGCCGCTCGGCCGTCGACGACCTGGAGGCGCTCAAGCGGATCGAGCGTGAGCTGGAGGAGCAGGGCTACCTGCTGAGGCGGCGCGGCAAGCTCGAACTCACGCCCAAGGCGGTGCGCAGGCTCGGAGAGACGGCGCTGCGCCGCGTCTTCGCCTCTCTCGACGCCGGGCGCAGGGGCGACCACGACCAGCGCGACGCGGGCTCGGCGGGCGAGCTCACCGGCTCGTCCAGGCCGTGGCGTTTCGGCGACGAGCAACCGATCGACGTCGTCCGCACCCTCGTCAACGGCATCCGCCGAGGCGACGCCTCCCCCCGCGCGCACGAAGGCAGGAGCGCGCCGTCCTCCCGGGGGACCCTGGCCCGTGGGCGCGGCGCGAGGCCGCATTCGAGGGTGCGGCTCTCTGTGGACGACTTCGAGGTCAGCGAGACCGAGCGGCGCAGCGCGGCCGCCGTGTGCCTGCTGGTCGACCTGTCGTACTCGATGGCGCTGCGAGGCACATGGGCCGCCGCCAAGCAGACCGCACTGGCCCTGCAGGCCCTGGTCGCCTCGAAGTTCCCGCAGGACGCCGTCCAGATCGTCGGCTTCTCCAACTACGCGAGGGTGCTGCAGCCCGACGAGCTCGCCGGCCTCGACTGGGACATGGTGCAGGGCACGAACCTGCACCATGCCCTGCTCATCGCGGGCAGGCACCTCGACAGGCATCCCGACTTCGAGCCTGTCGTGCTGGTCGTCACCGACGGTGAGCCGACCGCGCACCTGATGCGCAACGGCCGCTCCGCCTTCGAGTGGCCGCCCTCGCCCGAGACGCTGGAGCTCACGCTCTCCGAGGTCGACAAGATGACCAGGCGGCGAGCGACGATCAACGTGTTCATGCTCGCCGCCGACGACCGGCTGAAGGAGTTCGTCGACGAGGTCGCCAGGCGCAACGGAGGCAGGGTCTTCTCCCCCAGCGCCGACCGCCTCGGTGAGTACGTCGTCAGCGACTTCCTGCGGCTGCGCAGGGCCCGCTAAACGATCGCCGGGATCGTGTAGGTGGCCAGCCGCTCGTCGAGGCCGTCGCCGTAGTCGCGGAAGGATCGGTAGTGGGGTCGGACGTGACTGCCGCCCATGGCCTGCAGCACGGGCACGTCAGCGGGCTCGGGCAGCACGCCGCCGCCCAGATAGCGGGGGTCGGCGAGCACCGTGCGCACGCCCTTCTCCCCCGACAGGAACCGGCCGTGGCGCCAGCCGCTCTCCTCGTCCCAGACCAAGGCGGCCCCTGAGACCAGCAGGATGGTGGCGTCGCGGGGATCGAACGGGTCGTCCCACCACTCGACGGCATCGACGGCGAGGGCTACTTCGGCAACGTAGGCGACAGGCATCGAGAGCCATTCGGGCGTGTACGGCCGCATGCTCATCCCTTCGATGGGGGAGGCTTTACCCCACTGTAACCATCTTCCTGCGGAAGAGGGCCGCCGAGGGATACCCGGACAGGCGCGACATGCCCACGAAGTCGAACCCCTGGCGCAGGTAGTACTTGTGCAGCGACTCGTTCGTCTTCCATACGTCGATGCGCAGCAGGCCGGGCCCGCGCGCCTCCGCCCAGTCGATGATCTCGGCGCCCATGCCGTGGCCCGCGTGGTCGCGGTGGACGACAAGCCTGTGCAGGTAGAGGGCGGGGGTGTCGGGCTCGTGCTCGGCCCAAAGCTCCCTCTGCACCGCCGTGGTGAGGGTGACGGTGGCCGCGACACGGCCGTCGCGCTCCCCCACCCAGGTCAGGCGCTGCTCGATGCCGCCCATGACCCTGGCGTCCCTGGCCGTCCTGTCGGGCCACGGCCGCTGCCACTGGTCGGTGTCCTTGTCCGCGAGCCAGGCCGCGGCGTTCTCGATCAGGCCGATGATCGCCGGGAAGTCGTCCGGCGTGGCCTGGCGCAGGTGGATCATTCAGCTCCGGTCTCGATACTTCGCCGGGACGGACCCGATGTGGTAGACGAGGCGGTTGCGGTCGGCCGGATAGACGGTCACGGTGAGCCTGATCGGCCGCTCGGCGTCGAAGGCGGTGCGCCACAGCACCTGGACCGACACGCCCGCCCCCGTCACGGCGAAGAAGGCGCTCTCGTCGGGGTAGGACATGCGGGCGGTCAGCTCGTCGGTGTAGCCGACCTGCGGGTGCCCGAGATCCTCGAGCAGCCTGATCGTGCCCCGCTCGATGTCACCCGGCCTGATGAGGTCGGTGCCGTCGGCGATGTCCATCGGGTAGTAGGAGGTCTGCAGCGACCACGGCGTGCCGTCCACGAAGCGCTGCTGGACCCTGGTGACCACCTTGGCGCCGACCTTGACGTCGAGCCTGAGGGCCACGTCGGCTCGGGCCTCCACGACGTCCACGTGCGGCCTGCCCACCTCGGGACGGCGCCCGCGCAGCAGGACGGAGGAGACGTAGGCGTCGCCCGGCAGGTCGGCGGCGCGCCTGCCCTCCTCGTCCGACAGCAGCACGGGGAAGGTGTCGGGCCTGCGGCGCACGAAGGTGCCCTCGCCCTGGCGCTTCTCCAGCAGCTCCTGGTTCACCAGCTGGCGGATGGCCTCGCGCACGGTGTTGACCGAGAAGCCCGAGGAGTCGCGCAGCTCGATCTCGGTGGGGATCTGGTCGCCCGGGGCCCACCGTCCGTCCTCGATGGCCTTGCGCAGGCGGTCGGCCAGCTGCTGGTACTTCGGAGGCACCGGATCGCTCCTCTTTGAGTTCCGATGGTTTGGATGACACCAATCATTGGTATGACTGGGTTTACCCAACTGAATCCTACACGAAGGATTCCCTGCGAGAACGGACGCGGCAAGGAGGCCGCATCTCGGGACCGCGACCCCCGATATCCACCTCAGACCGAGGGGAGGCCTCCATGTTGGAAGCAGCCATCATCCTGGCGCTGATCATCGCGAGCGGGGCGGCGGGTGTGTTCGTCGTCGTGGTGATAGGGATCCACCACGAGGACGGCAGGAGCTCGGCCACCGGCGCGCCACCAGGCCCGATCCACGCGGGCACCAGACGCATTCTCGGGTTCACCGTCGATCACACGGGATGCAGGTACGCGACCAATGACCAGCACGCACCCTTCGACTGCCCGACCTGCGACACGAAGGAACGAGCGACCTGACGCTCAGGCGTTGAGCACCGCGCAGTAGTAGCTGAGCGCGACGTCGAACCCGTCGCGGCAGTTACGGTGGGAGCGGTAGCAGGGACGCCATGCCGAACTGGCGCCGACCCCGGCGCGCGCGTCGGCCAGCGCTCCCGGCACCCGCTCCGGCCTGGGCAGCAGGCCGTGGCCGAGGTAACGCACCCCCGCCAGCTCGGTGTGCAGGCCGTGGCCGCCGGAGACGAAGGCTCCGAGGCGCCAGCCGCTCTCCTCGTCCCAGACCAGGGCACTGCCGTCACGCAGGCGAAGGGTGGCGTCACGAGGGTCGCAAGGACCCTCCCACCAGTCGGCCACCTCGTCGCCGAGCAGGTCGACGACCTGACGGACGTAGGAGAACGGCTGGCGCACCCATTCCTGTGAGTACGGCTCGACGTGCCTCACGGCCACGACGGCACCCCCTTGTGCCTGGAGAACAGAATGCCAACCATACCGGCGCTGAACTTATTCCATTGCCAGAGCGTCTAGTCATTACGGACGATATTCGGGAAGGAGGAAGCCATGCTCGCCATGATTGTGCTGCTCGTCGTGATGGCCGTCGGCATCGCGGCTTTCGAGCTGTGCATGAGCTGCCCTCACGACCGCGAGGAGCCCCAGAAGGCGGGTCGTGAGTAATACCGGTGCGATCACCGGACGACTAATGTCAGCCCCATGAATAGCACGTTGCTCTGGCTGCACATCGCATTCGCGATCTTCGCCATCGGCCCGCTCACCGCGGTGATCATGGCCGCGCCGCGCGCGATCCGCGCCAAGAACGCCGCCGTCCTGCAGACCCTGCAGCGGATGACCCGAATCTACGGGATCGGCTCGCTCGGTGTGCTGATCTTCGGCGTCTGGCTCGGCGCGAGCCTCGGCGTGCTGGGCCGTTGGTACATGTCCGCGTCGATGACCCTGTTCGTCGTCGCGCTCGTCCTGCTCTTCCTCGTCGAACGCGACCTTCGCGCCGCCGTCAGGGTCTTCGCCACCGAGACCCCCGCCGACGACGCGAAGGTCGAGAACGCGCGCATCGCGATGATCAGCGGCGTGATCGGCCTGATCTACCTCGTGATCCTGTTCTTGATGATCTTCCCCGGCGAGGGCTAGGACGCCACGAGACCCTGTTCCTCCTCCTTCGGGCCGATCCGGAGGGGCAGGGGCTCTCATACGATGATGGGGTGCTCCCCCTTCTTCGTTCCCTGTGGGACGAACCCCGCCCTGCCCGTCCGCCGCGGCGAGGCCGGCGCGACTGGGGCCTGGTGGGGCTGCTCGTGGCGCTCGCGGTGCTCGAGGGGGTGCTGCGGCCCGACCTCCCGTGGCGGGCCGTCTCGGTGACGCTCACCGTGGCGCTGGTACCCACCCTGTTGTGGCGCCGGAGCAGACCGCTGCCGATGGTCGCGATCGCCTTCGGCGCCCTGAGCCTGGCGCCGCTCCTGACGGGCGGCCACTCCCCCGAGACCTACACCATGGTCTTCCTGCTGCTCCTGCCGTACTCACTGTTTCGCTGGGGGGCGGGGCGGGAGGCCGTGATCGGGTTGGCGATCATCCTCGGCAGGGCCTTCCTCTCGGCGGTCGTCGACCATCCGGGCCTCGGCGATCTGATCGGCGGGCTCGCCATCCTCTTCTCGGCCGTCGCTCTGGGGCTGGCGTTCCGGTACCGGGCCAGGGCGAGGAGACGCGAGCTCGATCACGTCAAACTGCTCGAACGTGAGCAGCTGGCCCGCGACCTGCACGACACCGTGGCTCATCACGTCTCGGCCATGGCGATCCGCGCGCAGGCGGGCATCGCCACCTCCGCGACGCGGCCGAGCGCCGCGACCGAGGCGCTCGTCCTGATCGAGTCGGAGGCCTCGCGCGCCCTCGCCGAGATGCGCGCCCTGGTCCGGGTCCTGCGCCAGGACCAACCGGCGGACCTGGCGCCGGGTCAGCACATCGCCGACCTCGAGCGACTGGCCGGCCGAGCTCGCTCGGGCCCCTCCGTCGACGTGGAGATCCACGGCGACGTCGACGACCTCCGCCCGTCGGTCGGCACCGCGATCTACCGCCTCGCGCAGGAGTCGGTCACCAACGCCCTGCGACACGCTCGGCACGCCACCCGCATCGAGGTCCGCGTGTCCGCCGACGACACGTCGGTGCGCCTGCGCGTGAGCGACGACGGCGACCCCAGCTCCGTGCCGGCCGCCCCCTCTCAGGGGTACGGGCTCATCGGCATGGCCGAACGCGCCGACCTGCACGGCGGCACCTGCGAAGCGGGCCCGAACCCCGATCGAGGGTGGACCGTGACCGCCGTGCTTCCGAGGAAGGGGGCGGCGACATGAGCATCCGGGTGATCGTCGCCGACGATCAGGAGATCGTCCGCACCGGGCTCGCCATGATCCTCAACGCCCAGCCGGACATCGAGGTCATCGGCGAGGCCGCCGACGGACGGCACGCCGTCGAGCTCGCGCGGCGGCTGCGCCCCGACGTGTGCCTGTTCGACATCCGCATGCCGGGCATCGACGGCATCGAGGCGACCCGCGCCCTCGCGGGGCCGGCCGTCGACGACCCGCTGGCCGTCGTCGTCATCACCACGTTCGACCTCGACGAGTACGTCTACGCCGCCCTGAGGGCCGGCGCCAGAGGGTTCCTGCTGAAGGACGCGGGCACCGCCCTGCTCTCCCAGGCCGTCCACGCGGCCGCCGACGGCGACGCCCTCATCGCGCCGAGCGTCACCGCGCGGCTGCTCAGGACCTTCGCCGCCGCCGGATCCTCCGCCTCGCCCGTGCAACCCATCGAGGCGCTCACCGAGCGCGAGGAGCAGATCCTCGCCACCGTGGCGCGCGGGCGGACCAACAGTGAGATCGGCGACGAGCTGTACATCTCTCTCAGCACCGTCAAGTCCCACATCGCCAGCCTCATGGCCAAACTCGGCGCCCGCAACCGCGTCGAGATCGCCATATGGGCCTACGAGACCAACCGCGTCAGGAACTGAAGGCGGCCGGCCGCCTGCGGATGACCCATTCGACCACGACGAGGTTGATCGCCCAGCCCGCTCCCATGAGCAGCGCCCTGCCGAGCTCGTCCGGCAGGCCGAAGAACAACAGCCAGGGCAGGTGGACCAGCACCTGCGTGCCCGCGCCCATGCCGATCGCGTATCCACGGATCATCCAGGCGCGGTGCCTGGCGAAGTCGCGCCGCCGGATCGCGGCCAGACCCAGCGAGATCGCCACGACCATGGCCGTGCCGAACAGGAGCCGGAAGGCGGCCAGAAGGTCGCCGTCACCGACAGGGCGGGCGTAGAACAGCGTCATCCACAGGCCCGAGAGCGCGGCGACCAGTCCGCAGGGGACGAGAATCCGCCCGGCGACGCGATGCCAGCCCGGCCTCCTGCGGCGGAAGCGGGGGGCGAACTGGAAGGCGCCCAGCAGGCTGTACACGGCGGCGCAGAAGATGTGCACCACCACGGGCAGGGGTGCGGCGAAGAACCGCGCGTTCCCCGGCGTGACGTCGCCGCCCGCGAGCTCGGTCAGACGGACGCCTCCCGCGATCAGGGGAACGACGCTGAGCACGACCAGCACGGTGGGCAGCAGCCAGCCACCCCTGCCGCCTGCGGTGTTTCGGGGACGCGGAGGATGTGCCGTCAGGCTCTTGTCGGTCATGAGGCGATCGTGACCGCTGGGAGGGTGACGGCTCATCGGCAGAACGGCCCGATCCGAACCGGCCGATCATCCATGAATCAGGCGTACTTTCGGCGAGCCGTCGCCGAAGGCCACGTGCGACGGCGCGGCCTGCCCGCTCGTCCGGGCAGGCCCGCCACCGTCCGCCTCGCGGGAAAGCCCTAGCCCAGCGCCTGGGTCAGGTCGGCGAGGAGGTCGTCGACGGTCTCGATGCCGACCGACAGCCGCACCAGGTCGGAGGGCACCTCCAGCGGCGAGCCGGCCGCCGAGGCGTGCGTCATCCTGCCGGGGTGCTCGATCAGCGACTCCACGCCGCCGAGCGACTCGCCCAGCGTGAACAGCTTCGTCCTGTCGCAGATGTCGACGGCCTCCTGCTCGCCGCCGTCGACGCGGAAGGAGACCATGCCGCCGAAGCGCTTCATCTGCTTGGCCGCCACCTCGTGCCCCGGGTGCTCGTCGAGGCCCGGGTAGAGGACCTGCGTGACGCGCGGGTGGGCGAGCAGCAGGTCGACCACGCGCTCGGCGTTGTCGCAGTGGCGGTCCATCCGCACGCCGAGCGTCTTCAGCCCGCGCAGCGTCAGCCACGCGTCGAACGGGCCTGCCACGCCTCCCATCGCGTTCTGGTGGTAGGCCAGCTCGTCGCCCAGCCCCTTGTCCGCGGCGATCAGCGCGCCGCCGACCACGTCGGAGTGCCCTCCGACGTACTTCGTGGTCGAGTGCACGACCACGTCGGCGCCCAGCGCCAGCGGCTGCTGCAGGTACGGCGAGGCGAAGGTGTTGTCCACCACGAGCAGCGCGTCGTTCTCGTGCGCCAGCTGGGCCAGCGCGGCGATGTCGGCGATGCCGAGCAGCGGGTTCGTCGGCGTCTCGACCCAGATCAGCCTGGTCTTCTGCGTCATGGCCGCGGCCACCGCGTCGAGGTCGCCCAGCGGCACGGGGTCGTAGTGCAGCCCCCAGCGCTCGTGGACCTTGGAGAACAGCCGGTAGGTGCCCCCGTAGGCGTCGTTCGGGATCACCACGTGGTCGTTGGGCCTGCAGACAGTGCGCAGCAGGGTGTCCTCGGCCGCCAGGCCGGAGGCGAACGCCATGCCCCTCACGCCGCCCTCGACCGCGGCCAGCGCCTCCTCCAGCGCGGTCCGCGTCGGGTTGGCCGACCGGCTGTACTCATATCCGCCCCGGAGACCGCCCACGCCGTCCTGCTTGTAGGTGGACGTGGCGTAGATCGGCGGCACGACCGCGCCGGTCACCGGGTCGGGCTCCTGGCCTGCGTGAATCGCCAGGGTCTCAAAACCATTGCTCATGCCCCCCACGCTAGCCCAGGAAAAACGTGAAGCCCGTGATCCGTCCCCCAACCGATCACGGGCCTCATCGTCGTCACGGGCGGCTTGTCCCCCAACCGCCCACCCGTGACGGGTCTGGTGTCAGGCCGCCCTGCTCTCGCTCAACTCCTCGGCGGCGGGCCGCGGCAGCCGTATGACGTCGGCGTTGATGTGACGGCCGCTCGCGCCCTCGGCCGGCTCCCCGTTGATGCGGGAGAGCAGCACCGGGTCGGCCAGCGCCAGCAGGACGGCGACGACGAGCCCGATGCCCAGGAACACGAATCCCATAACGACCATTTCCTCATCCCCTTCGACGCTTCAAGCATGCGCGCCGCGACGCCGGCCCCGAATCGACTGAAGGACTGGTCCCCGGTTCAGGAGGTCGGCCGAATGGTGGATATGAGGGCTCCGACTTCCGGCCTAGGCTCGGGTGCCGTGGGGGACAACAAACGCTTCGTCTACTGGGTCAGGCGGCTCAGCGAGATCGCCATGATCGGCTGGCTGAGCATGATGCTGCTGGTCGATCTGGCCGTCGCCGTGGGTGCGGGAGGGCTGCAGTTCCTGGTTCCCGTGTGCGGGGCCGTCGGCATCGTGGCGGTGGTGCTGCGCAGGCGCTACAGGATCGAGGGGTTCGCCGTCCTGATGGCCTGCTCCCTCGGCGTCTCCCTCCTCATCGGCGCGATCGACGTCGTAGGGGTCCCAGGGTCGGCGGAGAGCGGCGCGCTGCTCATTCTCACCATCGGCGTCCTGCGGCACGTCGATCCCGTGCGGAGGGCGGCCACGCTGAGCCTGGTGGCGATGGGCGTGCTGATGGCCGAGGGCGGCATGCGCGACTATCACAACGGCGGCCTGGCCTTCTCCTTCATGCTGTTCATCGGCTGGGCCACGGCGGCGGGCGTCGGCGGCTACCTGCGCTTCCAGCAGGAGCGGCGCGTCGAGGCCATCCACACCGTCCGCCGATCCGAACGTCTGGAGCTGGCCAGGGAACTGCACGACCTGGTCGCCCACCACATCACCGGCATCGTGGTCCAGGCCCAGGCCGCCAGGACGGTCGCCGAGATGAAGCCCGAGGCGGTCACCCCCGCCCTCGACGCCATCGCCAACGCGGGGGTCGAGGCACTCACCTCGATGCGCCGCCTGGTCAGCGTGCTGCGTGCGGAGGACGAGGCCGCCCGCACCCCCGGCACCTCCCTCGCCGACCTGCGCCTGCTCACCGAGCGCTTCAGCGCCGGAGGGCCGGGCGTCTCCTTCGAGGTCGGTCAGGGCATCGCCGATGGCGCGCTGCCGCCCGAGGTCATGACCACCCTGCACAGGGTGCTGCAGGAGTCGCTCACCAACGTCCGCCGCCACGCCCCCGGAACCGGATGGGTGGAGGTCGATCTGCGGCTCCACGAGCGCACCGTACGGCTGCGCGTGCGCAACTACGGCTCGGCCACCGACCCGCGCCTCTCACGGCTCGGCGGGGGCTTCGGGCTGGTCGGCATGGCCGAGAGGGTCGAGGCGCTCGGCGGCAGGCTGCTGGCAGGGCCCACCCCTGAAGGCGCGTGGGAGGTGTTCGCCGAGTTCCCCCTCACCTGAGGCGTGGAGCCTGTCGCACTCCCGCTCGCCCAGCTCCGGAGCGCCCCGGCCGGCCGGTAGCCGGAGGGGTCGCGCACCACCGCGTCGGCCGGGCCGAGCGCGCGACGCATGACCCTGAGCCGACCATAAGGATTTCCGAAGTACGGTCGCCGAGGCTGGGGGCATGACAACGCATGTGACTGTGATCGGCCTCGGGGCCATGGGCTCGACGATGGCCGAGATGTTCTTGAAGGCGGGCCACCAGGTGACGGTGTGGAACAGGACACCCGGCAAGGCGGGCGCGCTGGTGGCGCTCGGCGCGCACGAGGCGTCCTCGCCCGCCGAGGCCGGAGAGCTCCTGGTGATCAGCCAGCTGGACTACCAGGCGATGTACGACAGCCTCGGCGAGGTCGACCTGCGGGGGAAGGTGCTGGTCAACCTCAGCTCCGACGCCCCCTCGGTCCTGCGCGAGGCCTCGGACTGGGTGGCCGCGCGCGGCGGCGTGCTCGTCACCGGAGGCATCATGGTCCCGCCGCCCGGCATCGGCCGGCCCGGCGCCTACACCTTCTACAGCGGCCCTTCCGAGGTCGTCACCCGCCACACCGAGACGTTGAAGGCGATCAGCGACGTCACCTACGTCGGCGCCGACCCGGGACTGGCGATGGTCTTCTACCAGTCGCAGCTGTTCATGTTCTGGTCCGGGCTGACGGCGTACATGTACGCGAGCGCGCTGGCGCAGAGCGCGGGGGTGGCGCCTTCCCAGCTGCTTCCCTTCGCGCAGGAGACGTTCGGCGGGATCGCGGGCGAGGGGCCGATGGGGTTCCTGAAGTACCTCACGGCCGAGTTCGAGGAGCGGTCCTACCCCGGCGAGGACAACAGCCTGCACATGCAGGCGGTGGGGATGGGCCATGTGGTGCACGCGTTCGAGGAGGCGGGGATCGACGCCACGCTGCCCGTCGCGTTGAAGCGCCTGTTCGAGCGCGCCGACGCGGAGGGGCGCGGGGCCGAGGGCCTGGGCACCGTCATCGAGTCCATCAAGAAGCCCTGACCACCCGTACGGCGCCCGCCCCCGCCGGAGCGGGGCCCGAGGTCCCTCGAAGCTCCCGGGGACGTCGACACAGCCCCCAGAGGCCCCTGGGAGCAGGCCGAGGTTCGCCGCCTCTCCGTGGAGGCGAGACGCCCGTCCTCAGGACATCCGGCCCGTGATCGCCCACACGGTCTGATCGTGTGGGCGCTCACGGGGTCTTCCGGGAGCGGCCTTCCCCCGACGCGTCAGTGGTTGGCGAGGAAGGCGAGGAGGTCCTGGCGGGTGAGGAGGCCGGCGGGCTTGCCGTCCTCCAGCACCACCGCCGCGTCCGCCTTCTCCAGCGCCTCCACCGCCCGCGACACCGACTCGCCCGCGCCGATCATCGGCAGCGGCTGCGACATGTGCTCGGCGATCGGGTCGTCGGAGCTGAGCTTGCCCCGGTACAGCGCCTCCAGCAGGTCGCGCTCCACGATGGACCCGACGACCTCGGCCGCCATCACCGGCGGCTCCTCCTTCATGACGGGCAGCTGCGAGACGGAGTACTCCCGCATGATGGAGATCGCCGTGCCGACCGACTCGTGCGGATGCGCGTGGACGAAGGACGGCATGGTGCCGCCCTTGCGCGACAGCACGTCCCGCACCAGCCCCCTCTCCGAGGGGGTGGTGAGGAAGCCGTAGTCGGCCATCCACTCGTCGTTGAAGATCTTCGACAGGTAGCCGCGCCCGCCGTCGGGCAGCAGCACGACGACCACGTCGTCAGGCCCGGCCTTGGCCGCCACCTGCAGCGCGGCGACCGCGGCCATGCCGCAGGAGCCGCCCACCAGCAGCGCCTCCTCGCGGGCCAGGCGCCTGGTCATATTGAAGGAGTCCTTGTCGGAGACGGCGATGATTTCGTCGCAGATCGTCGTGTCGTAGGTCGCGGGCCAGATGTCCTCCCCCACGCCCTCGACCAGGTACGGGCGTCCCGTGCCACCGGAGTAGACCGAGCCCTCGGGGTCGGCGCCGATGATCTTCACCCGGCCGCCGGAGACCTCCTTGAGGTAGCGGCCCGTGCCGCTGATGGTGCCGCCGGTGCCGACGCCCGCCACGAAGTGCGTGATGCGGCCCTCGGTCTGCTCCCACAGCTCAGGACCCGTCGAGTGGTAGTGCGACTCGGGGTTCTGGACGTTGGAGTACTGGTCCGGCTTCCACGCGTTGGGAATCTCGCGGGCCAGCCTGTCGGACACCGAGTAGTAGGACTCGGGGTGGTCGGGCGAGACCGCGGTGGGGCACACCACGACCTCGGCTCCGTAGGCCCTGAGCACGGAGATCTTGTCCTGGGCGACCTTGTCGGGCACGACGAAGACGCACTTGTAGCCCTTCCTCTGGGCCACGATGGCCAGCCCGACGCCGGTGTTGCCCGAGGTCGGCTCGACGATGGTGCCGCCGGGCCGCAACGCCCCCGACGCCTCCGCCGCCTCGATCATCCGTACCGCGATGCGGTCCTTCACCGAGCCGCCCGGGTTGAAGTACTCGACCTTGGCGAGCACCTGTGCGGGAAGGCCCGCCGAGACCTTGTGCAGCCTGACGAGCGGAGTGTTCCCCATGAGCTCGATCAGGGAATCGTAAACGCGCACTGAGGTGTTCACCTTCTTTGCAGAAGCTTGATCAGCTTGTGGATGGCCAGGGCCCCCAGGGGGTGGTGGGGCCTCAGCTAGGTTTCCTGATAACGCTACCGTCGCGACAGGTCGAGGGGGGCCGCCGAGTGATCTGGACTCCGGGGGTGGCGCGCACGGCGCGCAGGATCGCCGCGGCGGCCGCGGTGGGCGGGGGCGGTCTGACGGCTCTGGGCGCGACGGCGTACGGCCTGCTGATCGCCGAAAGCCTGGTCGCCAGGCGGGTGATCGGCCGTCCTCACGGCATGGAGGGCCCGCCGTCCGACGGCCTGTACGGCGACTTCCCCGGCGAGCCCGTCAGCCTCGTCATGCTCGGCGACTCCCTCTCCGTCGGCCTCGGCATGAGCGACCCCGAGGACACCCCCGGCGTACGGCTGGCGCACGGCCTGGCCTCCGTGGCCGAGCGCCCCGTACGGCTGACCGTCGCAGGCAAGTCGGGAGCCGCCTCGGTCGAGCTGGGCGACCAGGTGGACCGAGCGCTCAAGGCGCGTCCGGACGTGGCCGTCATCTTCGTCGGCGCCAACGACGTGACCACGCAGACGCCGCCCGCGACCGCCGTACGGCATCTGGCCAAGGCGGTGCGGCGGCTGCGCGAGGTGGGCGCGGAGGTCATCGTGGGCACCTGCCCCGATCTCGGCACGGTGCGCCCGATCGGCCAGCCGCTGCGGTGGGTGACCAGGCGGTGGAGCCGCCAGCTCGCCGCCGCGCAGACGGTCGCGGTGGTCGAGGCGGGAGGCAGGACGGTCGCCTTCGCCGACCTCCTGGGGCCGGAATTTGCCACAAACCCGGGCGAAATGTTCGGACCGGATCGTTTCCATCCATCTGACCGAGGTTACGCCCAGGCCGCTTACGCGGTGCTACCTTCTGTATGCGCTGCGTTGGGGTTGTGGCCTGAACCACATCCCAGGCGTGGCGAAGGTCTGCAAACGATTTACCTTGCGGCGGCGACGGCTGCGGAGGAGTCAGGCACAGAGGTCACCGCGACCAGGGTCGCAGGGCGGGCGACGGGCCCTCACGGTAGATGGGTCACGCTCTTCCGCCGGCGACCAGAAGACACCCTCCCTGGCTGAGCCGCCACTCCTCGCCCCCATTGGAGTGGAATAACCGTGCTCCGGCCCCTCGCGAAACCGGCCCTCGCCCTGGCCGGAACCCTTTCCCTGGCCGCCTGCTCAGGCAGCGACGCCGCCACGACAGCCTTCCCGACCTGGCACAACACCGACGTCAACGTGGTCAGCCGCATGGTCACCGCCGCAGGCGTGGCCACGACCACCTCCATGAAGCCCGACGGCACACTCGAGACCGTCGCCCTCGACCTGACCACAGGCAAGAAGCTGTGGGCCCAGCCCGCCACGATGGCGGGGCGGCTGCCGGGCATGGGCGTGCCGCCACCCGCGATCGTCGACAACGTCATCGTCTCGCTCGACCCGGGCAAGAAGGGCAGGTGGAACGCCGTCCTCGTCGCCCGCGACGCCCGCACGGGCAGCCAGAAGTGGGCCAGGCCCGTCCACTCGACCTTCGGCCCCCAGCGCTGCGGGCCCTACGTGTGCCTGTCGGAGCACACCGCGCTGTCGGCCGCCAGGGTGGTCGTGCTCGACCCCGCGACAGGCAAGCAGAAGTGGAAGCTCCCAGGCATCGCCGAGGTGGAGTGGTCCGATGCCAACAGGGTGCTGCTGCTGCGCCTGGCGGCCAACCCGATGATCGAGTCCTACGAGCTCAAGTCGGGCAAGCTCCAGTGGCAGCAGCCCATCGAGCAGGCTCTGGGCTCCGGCATCGACATGTCGGGCGGCTGGGCGTTCGGGTCGACGGGCGAGAACCTCGTCGGCTACGTCGCGCCGTACACCAGCCCGCGCACGAAGAAGGTCTCCACGTTCGGGCTGTTCTCGCTCAAGATCTCCGACGGCACCATCAACTGGATGCGCCCGTCCGTGGTCCGCGTCTATCCCAGTGGCAGCCCCGGCTTCGCGCCGGTGGTCCGCCCGGTCGACCAGCAGGGCCAGTACGGCGGCTTCGCCAGGCTCGACTCCGAGACCGGCAGGGTCATGGGCCAGATCACCGCCAGCCAGGTGCCCGGTTCGGGCTGGTGGCTGGCCTTCCCCCAGCGCATGGAGCGGCTGGGCTTCCTCAAGCACAACGGCGCCGGCTCCGCCTTCGACCTGACCACGGGCAACTCGGTGCCGGTGAAGGACCAGCGCGGCTGGTCCTTCTGCGTCACCGACCCCAAGCCCCTGCCGTTGAAGGGGCAGGCTCCCGGCTTCTACTCGGTCGCCGCCATCTGCGAGTTCGACCTGTCCAACGGCAAGCGGATCGCGGGCGAGAGCGCGCCGCCGTCCTGGTTCACCGGCAGCCAGGACGGCTGGCGGCTCTGGCGTGACGAGAAGGGCGCCATCCACGGCATCAGGGACGGCGCCGCCAACTCGCCCGGCATGTACGGATGACCGCGGCCGGGCGACCCGATCGCCCGGCTTTCACCTATCTGAAACAAAGTTCTGTTTTACCGGCCCCCGGGTCGTGGCAACGGCACTACCGAGGGGTAACCTCGCGATGGAGTGCTGACACGAACCCAGGAGAGCCCCATGCCCGAGGCAGTCATCGTCGCCACCGCGCGCTCGCCGATCGGCCGAGCCTTCAAGGGGTCGCTGAAGGACATCCGTCCCGACGACCTGACCGTCCAGATGATCCAGGCGGCGCTGGCCAAGGTGCCCCAGCTCGACCCGAACACCATCGACGACCTCATGCTCGGCTGTGGCCTGCCGGGCGGCGAGCAGGGCTTCAACATGGCCCGCGTGGTGTCGGTGATGCTGGGGCTCGACAACGTGCCCGGCACCACGGTCACCCGGTACTGCTCCTCGTCGTTGCAGACCACCCGCATGGCCTTCCACGCCATCAAGGCGGGCGAGGGCGACGTCTTCGTCTCGGCGGGCGTGGAGACGGTCTCCCGCTTCGCCAAGGGCAACTCCGACTCGCTGCCCGACACCCAGAACCCGATCTTCGACGGCGCCCGCGCCCGCACCTCCACCTTCGCCGAGGGCGGCCAGACCTGGCGTGACCCGCGTCAGGACGGCGCGGTCCCCGACATCTACATCGCGATGGGACAGACCGCCGAGAACCTCGCCCAGATCAAGGGCGTCTCGCGGCGGGAGCAGGACGAGTTCGGCGTCCGCTCGCAGAACCTCGCGGAGAAGGCGCTCGCCGACGGCTTCTGGCAGAAGGACATCACCCCCGTCACGCTGCCCGACGGCACGGTCGTCAGCAAGGACGACGGGCCGCGCGCCGGCACCTCCTACGAGGCGGTCTCGCAGCTCAAGCCGGTCTTCCGCCCCGACGGCACGGTCACGGCGGGCAACTGCTGCCCGCTGAACGACGGCGCCGCCGCGGTGGTCATCATGAGCGACACCAAGGCCGCCGAGCTCGGCATCACGCCGCTGGCCCGCATCGTCTCCACCGGCGTCACCGGCCTGTCACCCGAGATCATGGGTCTCGGGCCCGTCGAGGCCTCCAAGCAGGCGCTGTCGAGGGCGGGGATGTCGATCTCCGACATCGACCTCGTGGAGATCAACGAGGCGTTCGCCGCCCAGGTCATCCCGTCCTACCAGGACCTCGGTATCGACCTCGACCGCCTGAACGTCAACGGCGGCGCCATCGCCGTCGGCCACCCGTTCGGCATGACCGGCGCCCGCATCACCTCCACGCTGATCAACAGCCTCCAGCACCACGACAAGACCTTCGGGCTGGAGACCATGTGCGTCGGCGGCGGCCAGGGCATGGCCATGGTCCTGGAGCGCCTGTCCTAACCGCACCCCACGACCCGGGGCATGTGGCACGCGACCGGGGGCCGTCGGGGACAGCCCCCCGCCCCGGATGCGGGCGAGGCGCCCTCACGGCCCTCGCTCCATCTGGGCGGCGTCCCCGCCGGGTGGCTCGGAGGAAACGCGGGTATACGGCATGCCGTGCCGGGAAATTCGCCATAATGCCCGCGATGAAGATCGCACAGCGAGCCGTGGCCCTCGTCCTCTGCGCGAGCCTCGCGACGGCCTGCTCGGGCGAGCGAGACGGAGGAAGCGGGGGCGCCGCCGCAGCGAAAGCGAGCCCGACCCCCGCCCTGGGCACCGGCGCGACGCCCGCCGCGCCCGCCCATCAGACGGACACCTCGCCCGCGAGCGGCGAGAAGAGCACGCGGGTCGTCCGGTCGCCCCGATGGAAGCAGGTCAGGAGCGTTCCGCTGCGGGATGCCTCATGGCTGGTGGACGTCGTCGCGACAGGGCCTGACGCGGCCTGGGCGGTCGGCTACGAAGACGGCGCGGAGGACAACGAGGGCGCGCCCGTCATGCAGCGCTGGAACGGGCGGACCTGGTCGAGGGTCCCGCTTCCCCCACTGTCCGGCCCAGGGGGATTCGACGCCACCGGTCCCGACGACGTCTGGTTCGCGGGCGCGTCCGAGGTCTCCCACTGGGACGGCAGGCGCTGGGCCGTACGGCGCCCCTTCGGGATCTCCGAGGACGAGCGCTTCTCCGACGTCTCCGTCCACAACGGCCAGGTGTTGCTGATCGGTTCGGCCGAGTCGGGCTCGTTCGTCGTGTCCGGCGAGGACGGCGAATTCGAGTTCCAGTTCCCCGGGAGGGCGGGCGCGTTCAACGCGATCACCTTCCGAGCGGGTCACGCCTGGATCGTGGGCGCCAAGTCGCGGGAGTCGTGCGCGGGTCTGACCCCGATGGTCCTGCACAGCAGGCAGAAGCGCTCCTCCTGGAAGGAGATGCGCCTGCCCGACATCCCCGGTGGCAGTCTGAGGGCGGTCGCGCAGATCTCCCCCACCGATGTGTGGGCGGTCGGCGAGATCATCAAGGGCGGCGGAAACGCCCACGAGGGTGACCCGTCGTCCTGCCCCGACGCCTACGAGAGCGCCGAGGACCAGCCCACCACGCCACTGGTCCTGCACTGGGACGGCCGCCTCTGGCGGCAGATGCCGGTGCCGCTGACGGAGGGCTCGCTCACCGGCGTCACCGCCTTCGGGCCCGACGACGTGTGGGTCGCAGGACACGAATCCGTCCTGCTTCACTTCGACGGGCGGAAGTGGACCGCCGAGAGCGCCTCGGACCGGGGCACCGTCAACGCGGTCGCCGCCATCCCCGGCACGAAGGACCTGTGGGCCGTCGGCGCGATCGACGAGTGGACCGACCAGGGCCAGGACTTCGTCCTCAGGCGTGACGGTCGGGGCCCGCGCGGTTGAGCGTGATCCTCAGCACCACCCTGCGCTCCCTCTCCATGGCGTCGCGGTACTCCGCCCAGTCGGGGTGCTCGCCCGAGATGCCCCGGTAGTAGGCGACGAGATGGTCCATCGCCTCGGGAAGCGAGACGACCTCGGCCGTGCCCTCGACCTGGATCCACTCGCCGAAGAATCCGTCGGTGAACGCGCACACGGCGACCCGCGGGTCTCTCCTGGCGTTCCTGGTCTTGGCCGCGCCCTCGCGGGTGCTGATGATCGCGTGACCGTCGTCGTCGACGCCGACCAGCACCGGCGACATCTGCGGCCGCCCGTCGGCGTGCCTGGTGAGCAGGACGGCGTGGTGGTGGCGGGCCAGATAGCCGCGCGCCTTGTCGAGATCCATCACACCATGATGCGCGCCCGAGCCGAATGATCGGCACGGGCGCGTGGGGGGGTCTCGGGGGGTTTAGATGAACCCCATTCTGTTACGACGGTGCCGCTCGTGCTCGACGACGATGGCGGCGGCGTAGCCATGGGTCAGCCCGTGCTCCTCGGCGAGCCAGTGCGCTCGTTCATCACATCTGAGGAAGGATGGGCCGTTGTCGATGGCTTGGAACCACTCTGGGAGTTCGCGTCCCGTGATGGCCGGGACTCTGGCGATGAGCTTGATCTGCGTCTCCGGTGAGTGGTTCAAGGACATGGGCACCTCCACGGATGGATTAAGGTCCTTTGCTTGACACTGCAACACCTCACCGCGAATCGCAACCCCTCGGCGGCCAGCCTTTTGTCACGGCGCGTAGATCCCTCGTGGCGCATAGAAAAGACCCCGCCGGTTCACCAGCGGGGTCTTGACCTGGACGATCAGTCGTCGCCCGAGAAATAGCTGATGAATCGCAGCACCTCGAGGTAGATCCAGACCAGGCTCAGCGTGAGCCCGAACGCGCACTGCCACGAGTACTTCTCGGGAGCTCCCGCCTTCACCCCACGCTCGATGTCGTCGAAGTCGAGGAGCAGGAAGAAGGTGCCGAGCAGGATCATCGCGGCGCTGAAGATCCAGCCGAGCGGGCTGTCGGTCCGCAGGCCGATGCCGCCGTCGACGAAGAACCCGGCCACGAGGTTGACCAGGACCAGCGCCAGCGCGCCGATCGCGGCCGCGATCACGAACTTGGTGAACTTGGGTGTCACCCTGACGATGCGCAGGGAGTAGACGGTCAGCACCGCCGCGAAGGCCAGAGCCGTGCCGATCACCGCCTGGAGCACGATGCCGTTGAAGAACGACTCGTACATCCGGCTCAGCGCGCCCACGAACACGCCGTAGAACAGGGCGTAGCCGAGGATCAGCGCAGGGTTGGTGCTCTGCTTGAACGAGGCGATCAGGCCGAGGACCACGCCGATGAGGGCGGATATGGCCGCGACGCCCATGCCGACCTCGAAGTACCACGAGGCGGCGCCGGCGACGACAAGCGTGCCGAGCGTCATGAACCCGCGGACCACGACGTCGTCGATGGTCATCGTCTTGGCGGCCGGCGGCGCGGGCGCGTAGGCCGGGCTGTCGTACATCCCCTGCAGATGCTCGGGGCTCGGGGTCCACCCTTGCTGTTGATGGGTGTATGGCGACCGGCTGAATACGGGGTTCTTACTCTCCATCGCTGCCTCCACGCTGCGACCAATGTGATCAGAGTATTGGACCGGCTGTCACACAGGCCAAGTCACGCTGGGATCTATGTACATTCGAGACTTCCGCAGCGATCTCAACGAACGAGATGCCATGCGGGTTCCCGGCTGGTCGCCGAGCTCGCCGGCAGGCACGGTCTGCAGGTCAGGGACCCTGCGGTGCTTCACGCTCCCCACACTATGCGGTGGCCGGGGCCGCCACCGTGATGTCGGTGGGCCGGCCGGTGTGGCGCTCGTACGGAAGGTCTCCGTCGCCTCCTCTCTCGCCGCCTGGGGCGCGCCCGTGGTGCCGCCCATCGATCTGATGCCCCCTGACCGCGTCTCTCACGCGGGCCCCCACATCTCTTCCCGGCAGTTCGTACGGCAGGCGCCCCGCCCCCGCCTTCGTCGAGGCCAGGCGCCCCGGGCAATCCTGTGGACACCGGCCACGGCGAAGGTGTTCCCTGTGGTCGCGGGAAGGGCGCGGGCCGTACCGGAGGGAATGGCTGGATGAGCACTCCACGTGACTACGACACCGACCCCGGCAGGTTCAGGGTCGGCGCGGGGCTCACCGCCCGTCATCTGACCGGTGGCACGTCGCTCTACGCCCTCCTGGCCGAGCGCTTGAGGCACGTGCCGCGCGTTCTCGACATCGGCTGCGCGGACGGCGCGCTCCGCGCCGAGCTGCCCCAGGTCGTGGGCGTCGACGCCGCCCTCACCCTGCTCCGCGAGCATCCCGCGCCCCGGCTCATGGGCGAGGCCACGGCGCTGCCCTTCGCCGACGGCTCCTTCGGCGCCGCGGTGGCGGTGAACATGCTCTACCACCTGCCCGACCCGCTGGAGGCGCTCCGTGAGGCGAGGCGCGTGCTGGCGCCCGGCGGCATGTTCGTGGCCGCGACGCCCAGCCGAGCCGACTCCCCCGAGCTGGCGGAGGTGTGGCGGCCCTCCCGCACGACGTTCGACGCCGAGGAGGCGCCGGAGCTGGTGGCGGCGGTGTTCGAGAGGGTGGAGGTGGAGCGGTGGGACGCTCCGCTGATCACGCTGCCCGACGCGGCTGCGGTGCGCGACTATCTGGTCACGCGATTCGTTCCGCGCGAGCGCGCGGAGAGCGCTTCCCGACAAGTTTCTACGCCCATCACCTTGACAAAACGTGGCGCAATGGTGTGGGGGTTCAGAGGCCTTTAAGCGGGTCACATAACCCCATTCGGGACAACCCGCATAAACCTCGGTGAATGGGTCCAGTCAAGGGCGTCCACCTGGCCGGACGAGCGCCTTCGTCGCGGCCGGTCGCCGCCGGGAGGCCCTTCGGCGCCCCGCCTGCGGCCCCCTGACCGAGCGTCAAGAAGAAACGCCAGGTCAGGGGGGTAAATTGGATATAAATTAGCGGTGCCCCCGGCGGGATTCGAACCCGCACGTCAACCCTTTTAAGGGGTTTGCCTCTGCCATTGGGCCACGGGGGCGCCGCAATCATACGAAACGGACCATGCTCACGAGGAGCACAACTTTGTATCAGGCGTAACAAGAGTGAGATCTGTGGTGAAGTGCCCGCGCTCCGGACACTCTGTCCAGGAAGAGCACACCGTCCAGATGGTCCAGTTGGTGCTGGATGCACCGGGCCTCGAAGGCGTCGGCCTCGATGGTGACGGGTTCGCCGCTGCCGGGCAGCTGGCCGCACACCGTGATCTGGGCGGCTCGCGGCACCTCGGCGAACAGGCCGCGCACCGACAGGCAGCCCTCCCTGCCCACGCGCCAGTGAGAGGCCTCGGCCAGGCGGGGGTTGACCAGCGCGAGCGCGCCCGCGCTCGACCGGCTGCGCGGGTGGCGGCCCGCGTCGAAGGCGATCAGCCGCCAGCTCAGCCCGACCTGGGGCGCGGCCAGCCCCGTGAGCATGCCGGCCTCGCGCAGGGTGGCCAGCAGGTCGGCGGCGGCGGAGACGACGAAGGGATCGGTCGGATCCACCGGTTCGGCGGAGGCGGACAGCACGGGGTGCGGCGCGCCGAGCACGTCGCGAGGGACCCCGCTCACAGCAGGTCCGATTCGCAGGGGCGGAAGGTGATCTCCGAGCCGAGCCCGGCCCCGACGACGGCCAGCCGGCGCATGAGGTCGGCCACGTCGACGGAGGCGGGCAGGTCGACGTCGGCGATGAGCACGTAGAGGCGGCCGCTCAGCGTGGTGCTCATCCCGGTGATGTTGCCGCCGACCGAGGCGAGCACGCGGGAGACGGACGAGATGATGCCGGGCCTGTCCGGCCCGTGCAGGGTGAGCACATAGCCGAGACCGGTGCCCGCCCCGCAGGGGTCGCGGCGCCCCTCGACGGCGGCCGCCGTGACGACCAGCTCGCCGACCTGCATCCGCTCACGCAACTGCTCGGCGGACAGATCGCCCGCGACGAGGAGCATCATCGCGACGTGCCCGCCGAGCAGCGTCATGGTCGAGTCCTGGATGTTGACGCCGCAGTCGGCCAGCGAACCGGCCACCTCGGCTATCACGCCTGGCCGGTCGGTGCCGAGCACGGTCACAGCAGAGAGCCCCACCCCTGGATCTCCCCCTTCTCCTCGCGCGCGGAAGGAGGGTCCCGAAGCGTCAGCGGCGGTTGCTCGCGACCGCCGCCCTGAACTCGTCGCGCGGGTGCTCCATCTCGCCGAGAGACACGGTCTCCCGCTTGAAGAACAGCGCCAGCGTCCAGTCCGCGACGACGCGGACCTTGCGGTTCAGCGTCGGCACCCGGGACAGATGGTATGTGCGGTGCATGAACCACGCAGCCAATCCGCGAAGCTTGACCCCGTAGACGTTCGCCACGCCCTGGTGAAGGCCGAGTCCCGCGACCGATCCGACGTACTTGTGCCGGTATTCGACCAGTTGCTGCCCGTGGAGCGTGCGGACGATGTTGTCGCCCAGGACCTTCGCCTGCCGTACGGCGTGCTGGGCGTTGGGCGCGCAGTACTGACCGGGGTTGGTGACGTCGGGGACGCCTGCCAGGTCTCCCGCCGCGAAGGCGTCCTTCGTGCCCGCGACGGTCAGCTGGGTGGTGGTCTTGATCCGGCCGCGCTCGTCGAGCGGCAGGTCGCCTTCGGTCACCACGGGGCTCGGCTTCACGCCCGCCGTCCAGACGAGGGTCTCGGCGTCGAACTCGGTGCCGTCGGACAGCACCACGTGGCCGCCGGTGGCCGACTCGAGACGCGTGTCGAGCTTGACCTCGATGCCGCGCTCGCGCAGCTGCTCCAGCGTCCACTTCCCCATCTCAGGGCCGACCTCGGGCAGCACCCTGTTGGTCGCCTCGACCAGGACCCAGCGCACGTCCGAGGGCTTGATGTTGCGGTAGTAGCGGGTGGAGTCCTTGGCCATGTCCTCCAGCTCGGCCAGAGCCTCGACGCCCGCGAATCCGGCGCCGACCACCACGAAGGTGAGCGCCCGCCTGCGGACCTCGACGTCGTCGGTGGACTCGGCGACGTCGAGCTGGTGCAGCACCCTGTTGCGCAGGGCGATGGCCTCGCCGACGGTCTTGAAGCCGATGCCGATGTCGGTCAGGCCGGGGATGGGCAGGGTGCGCGAGATCGAGCCCGCCGCCATCACGAGCAGGTCGTAGGGGATCTCTCGCGGCTCGCCCTCGCCGGGGACGAAGGTGACCTTCTTGTTCGCGTGGTCGACCTTGGTCACCATGCCGTTGAGGATCGTGGCCTTGGGGAGAACCCTGCGCAGCGGCGCCACGACGTGCCGGGGCGACAGGTTGCCGGCCGCCGCCTCGGGGAGGAAGGGCTGGTAGGTCATGTAGGAGTTGGGGTCGATGACGGTGATGCGCACGCTGCGGTTGCGCAGCTCCTTGCCGAGCTTGCGCTGCAGACGCAGGGCGGTGTACATCCCGACGTACCCGCCGCCGACGATCACGATGTGCTTGTTCACCTGAGGTCCCATCCTCGTGGTCACGCTTGTGAAACTATTCACAAGCATATGCCCGCGACCCACGGCAAGGCCAATCCCTTCCCAGTGAGTCTGCCCACACTAAAATGCCCCAAAGGGCGCTTTACGGGCTATTTAGCGATATTTGCCGCTCTATGGAATATGTCGTCCAGCATCTGGGCGGTGACCCTCCCGGTGAACGTGTTCTGCTGGCTCGGGTGGTAGCAGCCGATCAGCGTGACCTGGCTCTCGCCGTACGCCACGGGGACCTCCACGCCGTGCCCGAACGGCGGCCTGCTGCGCGGCAGGCCGTACCCCGCGTCCTTCAGCGCGGGCCACATGGCCTGCCAGGCGTAGCCGCCCAGGGCCACCACCACGCGCACGCTGTCGGCGACGAGTTCGATCTCTCGCTGGAGCCACGGGTAGCAGGCGGCCTTCTCCTCCGGCAGCGGCTTGTTGGCCGGTGGCGCGCAGCGCACGGAGGCCAGCATCCGCGCGCCGACCAGCCTCTGCCCGTCGCCGGCGTGGACGCTGGTCTCCTGGACGGCGAACCCCGTGCGGTACAGCGAGGCGAACAGCCAGTCGCCGCTGCGGTCTCCTGTGAAGATGCGTCCCGTCCTGTTGCCTCCGTGCGCGGCGGGCGCCAGGCCCACGATCAGCAGGCGGGGGCTCTCCTCGCCCCAGCCCGCGACGGGCCTTCCCCAGTAGGTCTCCTCCGCGAAGGCCCGCCGCCTGACCGTCGCGACCTCCTCGCGCCACTCCACCAGGCGTGGGCAGGCCCTGCAGACCGACTCGCGGGCCGTCAGCTCACCGAGCGTACGGCTGGCGGCCGCGAGCTCCCTCACCCCCTCGGCCGAGTGCGCCACGGGGGTGTCGGGAGCCGCGGGGTCGTCAGGCCAGCCGATGCCGGGAGGTACGTAGCTCATGGCACCGATAGTGCCCGATCAGGTGCAGGTGATGGAGTACGGAACCTCGGCCGACCTGGCGGTGTTCGGACTGGAGATCTCCACCCACACCCTCGCGTTCGTCACCGCGCCCGGCGTGGCGGTGACACCGAACCTGTGCGACACCTCGCGCTCCCCGGGGCCACTGAAGGTCTCGGCCGGCGCGTCGAAGTGGCCAGGGGTGGACCAGTTCCACCGGTAGGCCACGGTCGTGGCAGCGCTCACCTTGATCGTCGCCCTCGCCGTGAGCCAGTAATAGCCGTTCTCCCCCTCCGGGCACGGCCCGTTGTGGCCGGCCGGTTCGACCCGCACGCTCTCGACCCCCGCCACGGGAGCCGCCGACGCGCACGTCACCCTGTAGCGCACCCGGTCGGCGTCGCGGTTGGGCCCCCAGATCTCCAGCGTCATCGTGCCGCTGCCCGACGCCGTCGGCCTGAGGACGTGGCGCAGACGCTCGCTCCGGCGCACCCGTACCGAGCCGTCGTCCACGGTCCTGCCGTCCAGGCGCCATCGGTAGCGCACGGTCGCGGGGCCGTCGGTGACGCGGACGACCCCGTCGAAGGTCACCCTGTGGTCGGACGTGAGCGCCCCCACCATCCGTGCCCAGCGCATCGCTGTCCCCTTCCTGTGCCGGGTTCCGAGCCTCCAGAGAACACCGGCGCCGGCCGAGGGGCTTGAGTAACCGATTACTCGGATTCCGGCCTGGAGGTGGCGGTGGGAGCCTCCGTGGGCGTCACTTCCGGGGTGGCGCTGGGAGCGGCGGTGGGTGAGACCGTGGGGCAGGCCGCGGGGGCCTGCGTGGACTCGGGCGAGGACGATTCGAGCCGCAGGGGCAGCGGGTACCGGTTCAGCACAGGCTCGCCGCACGAGCGGTCCACGGTGTAGCCGAACATCTCCGGGTTCGTGGTGACGGGCCTGCCGTCCTGGTCGTAGAGGTAGACGTCGCTCAGCGGCGTGCCGTCCTTGGCGTAGGGCCTGATGTTGGAGATCTCGCCGACGGAGGCCATCATGTCGACCGTCACGGGCTCCTGGTAGGCGAGCGGGGACGGGTCGGAGCTCCTGCTCAACGACTGCGCGCCGAGGAAGCCGAGCATCAGCGCGAGCACCGCGAAGCCCGAGGCCAGCGCGGAGGTGATCCGCAGCCAGCGACCCCTTGGCATCCTGCCCAGGACCACCGACAGCCAGATCACCCCCGCGACCAGCGCGAACTCACCCAGGGCGTCGGGCACCAGCTGCGCGTCGCCCGCCGCCGAGATCAGCAGCATGGCCAGGGCGTATCCGCGCAGTACCCACCACCCCGGTCTGAGCTCGGGCAGGAAGGCAGCGAGCTGCCCGAAGGCCGGGTGGCCCGCCAGAGAGGCCCGCGCCGCCCCCAGACGGAACCTCGTGCGCCGCTCCTGCGGCCTGTCGCCGTAGGCCGCGCCCAGCTCGGCGGCGTAGGCCTCGGGCGGTCCCAGCCGCTCCTCCAGCGGCACCTCGGACTCCGCGGCCACCTCTGCGAGGTGGTCGTCGAGGTCCTCCAACAGCTCGTCCCTGTACGGATGATCGGCCAGAGCCTCTCGTACGGCCTGCGCGTACTGTTCGGCGGTCATGACGGGTGCCTCTCCTTGAGCAGATCGGCCATGGTGGCGGCGAAGGCGGTCCAGGTCGCGGCCGAGGCGGCCAGTTGGTCGCGGCCGACGTCGTTGAGGCCGTAGTACTTGCGATGCGGCCCCTCGTCCGAGGCCACCACGTAGGAGGTCAGCGCGCCCGCCTTGAACAGGCGGCGCAGCGTGCCGTAGACGGACGCGTCGCCCACGTCCTCGAGACCCGCCTCCCTCAGGCGCCGGACGACGTCGTAGCCGTAGCCGTCGCGCTCGTCGAGGACAGCCAGGACCGCGAGATCGAGCACGCCCTTGAGAAGCTGGGTGCTATCCACGCGAAGCACACTACTGCGCAATGCACAGTAGTGGCAACAGAAAACCGGGCGGCACCATGACGGTGCCGCCCGGCCTCAGTTCACCCGATCAGGCGCCCGCAGGGGCTTCCTTCTCGGCAGCGGGGCAGTGGTCACCGTAGGTGGCCAGGCTGCTGTCCGACGCGCCACCCGCGAGGGTCGCCTTGGCGTGGATGCCGTTGGTGCCCGCAGCCGGGAGGCTGTAGGACACGGTCTGGCTGCCCGCCTTGTCGAAGTCGAGGGTGACGTTCTTCGAGAAGCCGCCCACCTCGCTCCACAGCTGGACGACGACGTTCTTCGCCGCGCCGTTGACCGTGATGGTCGCGGTGGCGTTGATCGTCGAGCCCTTGCCGTCCTTGCAGGTGCTCTGGTCGTGCACAGCCGAGACGCTGACCTTCACCGAGGTCGCGCCGGGCTCCGGCTTGTTGCAGGCCGCGTACGACTGCGAGGCCGAGTCACGGTTGTTCGGACCCGAGATCGCGATCGACACGGTGCCGCCCTTGGCGGCGTCACCGCTCAGCGACTGCTCGTTCAGCTCGACCGACTTGCTGCCCGCACCACCGAAGTAGGTGGAGCCGCTGTCGACGACCTTGCCGTTCACCGACCACACGTACTCGACGCGGCCGCGGCCGTTCGAGGAGATGGTGGCGTTGGCGCCGACGGCGCAGGTGTTGTGGTTGGTGCCGGTGGTGGGAGTGGACACCGAGACCTTGGTCTCGTGGTGGCCGCCGTCACCCTTGCACCACACCTTGTAGCCGACGCGGTTGGACTCGGTCGCGCCACGGCCGAGGGTCTCGAGGACCGCCCAGCCACGGTGGCTGGAGCGCGGGGAGAAGCCGAAGCCGACCTTCCGCGAGTTCCAGACCTTGACCTTGCCGCCGTCGACGACGTCACCGTTGAGGATCCAACGGTAGTGAACCCAGCGAGGGCTGTTGACCCTGATCACACCGGTGAAGTCGATCTTGTCACCGGGGGTGCAGGGACCGACGTACTCGTCCGGGTGCGCCCACGCGCGGGCGGACACCTTGTCGTAGTCGGCCTCGCGCAGGCCGCCGTCGTCGTTGCCCTTGTCTTCACACGTGACCGAGAAGTAGCTCTTCTTCGACTTCACGTTCTTCGGACCGAGGACCTCAAGGGCCTCCCAGCCCTTGACGTTGCCCTTGAAGGTCAGGGACTGACGGACGTTGATCTTCTTCACGCCGTTGCCCGAGACCTTCTTGGTCTGGACCTTGCTCTTGGAACCGTCGCCGTGCAGCCAACGCCACGCGACCGTCGTCTTGCCCTTGAGCTTGACGCCGATCGTCGCGGAGAAGTTGACCGTGGCCGGACACGAACCCTCGTAGTTGCGCACGGACGCCTTGGGCGTCGTGATCGCGATGGAGGGCTTGCCCGTGCTCTTGGCGCCGGCCGTCGAGGCCGTGCCTGCCGTGGCCGTGGTCGCCGCTTGTGCCGGAGCGGCGGCCAACCCCGTGACCATGGCGGCCAGCACCGCGGACGTGGCGCCGAAGGCGGCCACTCTGCGGGCCAGTCCTGAGGACTTCATGTGAGAGTGCTCCATTCCGTGAGGGAAAAGACGCGCTCGGGAACGGTCGCCACGCCGGCACCATCCTGTGCCGGACCATATGGCAAAGCCCCCGTAAAGCCCCTTTACCTAATCACAGAACAGAATGCACTCTCAACACACGCCAAAGGGGCCGAATGTCCCAAATCGCGGAAATTTCAGGAGATGGAGTAGGCGATTCCGTCCAGAATGTCGTGTTCGCTCACGACGACCTGCGGAAACGCGAAACGCCTGACGATGCGGTCGAGAATCAGCGCCCCCGCGCCAATGACGTCGACCCGGCCAGGATGCATCACAGGGACGGCCGCGCGCTCACCATGGGTCATGGCGAGAAGGCGGCGCGTCACATCATGAACCTGTTGCGCGGAAAGAATCGAGTGATGAATCCGCTCCGGATCGTAAGCGGGCAGATCGAGCGCGATGCCCGCGATCGTCGTGACCGATCCCGCGAGACCGACCAGCGTGCGCGCCCGGCGTACGGGAACCTCCGCCTCGACCCTGTCGAGCGCCGCCTCGATGTCGGCCACCACCCGTTCGAGGGCCGCGGCATCCGGCGGGTCGCCCGCGTCGCGCAGGTGGCGCTCGGTCAGCCTGACGCAGCCGATGTCGACCGACAGCGCGCCCTCGACCGACTCCGAGCCGACCACGAACTCGGTGGAACCGCCGCCGATGTCGACCACCAGGTACGGCGGATACGGCCCCTGGGGCACCCCGGTCTCGGCCGACAGGTGAAGCAGCCCCTTGGTCGCCCCCGTGAAGGAGAGCTCGGCCTCCTCGGCGCCTGAGACGACCTCGGGCTCCACGCCGAAGATCTCGCGCACCCCGTCGACGAACTCCTGCCTGTTGGCGGCGTCGCGGGTGGCGCTCGTGGCCACGACCCTGGTGGCCGTCGCGCCGTGCAGGTCGATCAGCTTGCGGTACTCGCGCATCGCGGCGAACGTGCGCTCCAGCGCCTCGGGCGCCAGTCGTCCCGTCCTGTCGACGTCCTGGCCGAGCCTGACGATCTCCATGCGGCGCTCGACGTCGGCCGGCCTGTCGCCGTCGACGTCGGCGACCAGGAGGCGGACGGAGTTGGTGCCGCAGTCGACGGCCGCCACGCGGGTCATCCGGCCTCCTCCTCCGCACCCGTGGCGGGCGCGCCCTGCTCGTCGGAGACCCGCACGCAGGGCCCGTCGGCCCACCACTTCGGCAGCCGTTCGAGCGCCTCGGCGCCGAACGGGTTGGCGCCCGGCGCGGCCAGCTCGTGCGCCACCAGCGCGTGCAGGCACTTCACCCTGAGCGGCATGCCGCCGGTGCTCTGCATGTCGCGCGGCAGCGGTTCCATGCCCTCCTCCACGGCGGCCTTGTCGCGGCCGGCGACGTAGTCGTCGTGGGCGGCCTGGTAGGCGGCGGCCAGCTCGGGATCGTCGGCGAGCCTGGCCTGCATCTCCTTCATCAGGCCGGAGCCCTCGAGCGTGCCGATCGCGGAGGCGGCCTTGGGACAGGTCAGGTAGTAGAGCGTGGGAAACGGGGTGCCGTCGGGCAGCCTGGGCGCCGTCTCGACCACGTCGGGGTTGCCGCAGGGGCAGCGGTGCGCGACCCCGCGCAGGCCCCGCGGCGGACGGCCGAGCTGCTGCTCGACCGCCGCGATGTCATGGCTTTCCATCGTCCTTCTTCTCTCCTGCGGCAGGCGCGGTGGAGGCCTTGACGCCCTTGCCTGTGTCGGCCGCCTCGACCGACTCCCACAGCGTCT
Source organism: Nonomuraea recticatena (assembly GCF_039533245.1). NCBI lineage: Bacteria > Bacillati > Actinomycetota > Actinomycetes > Streptosporangiales > Streptosporangiaceae > Nonomuraea > Nonomuraea recticatena. The sequence goes on from NZ_BAAATE010000004.1 coordinate 294,532, forward strand.
CGTACCAGGGCGGCGTGGTGGTCGGCTGCTGCCGTGTGCTCGCCTGGGCGCGCTTGGCCTCCTTGTCGGCGACCATGTAGCACTTCTCGCCCGCGCCGCAGTAGTGCAGCCTGCGCCTGGCCTCACGCTTCTGGTAGTTGGGGTCATGCAACTGCTTCTGCCGCTCGGTCAGCTTGCGCTGCTCCTCCTGCTCCTTGGCCTTGTCGGCCTCGAGCTGGGAGATCGCCCGCCGCTGGGCGACGTACTCGCGCACAGGGTAGGCGAGGCTCATGGCGATCGCGCACACGACCACCGCGAGGATCGCGGCCCTTCCCGTCAACTGCGGTCGTTTCGCCATGGATGCTCCCTCCGCCTCACTGCGCCCCACCGTGCCGCAGGAGTGCCCGCGTGGCCCGGTGCGGGTTCGCGAACCCGTCCTGGCGGCCCCGTGTCAGGTGTCGGGGAAGGGCCCCCTCGACCTGACGCGGGGCCGTACAAGAAACTAGCGCCGGAAGCGGGGGAAAGCCGCGCGACCCGCGTAACGCGCGGCGTCGTCGAGCATTTCCTCGATGCGGAGCAGCTGGTTGTACTTGGCGACCCGGTCGGACCTCGCGGGCGCGCCGGTCTTGATCTGACCGCAGTTGGTCGCCACGGCCAGGTCGGCGATCGTGGTGTCCTCGGTCTCGCCCGAGCGGTGGCTCATCATGCAGCGGTAGCCGTTGCGGTGGGCCAGGTCGACCGCGTCGAGCGTCTCGGTCAGCGTGCCGATCTGGTTGACCTTGACGAGCAGCGCGTTGGCGGTGCCCTCGTCGATGCCGCGCTGCAGGCGCTCGGGGTTGGTGACGAACAGGTCGTCGCCGACGAGCTGGACCTTGTCGCCCAGCGACTTGGTGATCTTGTTCCAGCCCTCCCAGTCGCTCTCGTCGAGCGGGTCCTCGATGGAGACCAGCGGGTAGGAGGCGACCAGGTCGGCGTAGAAGGCGATCAGCTCGTCGGCCGACAGGCCCTTGCCGTCGATGGTGTAGACGCCGTCGTTGTGGAACTCGGAGGCGGCGACGTCGAGGGCCAGAGCGACGTCCTCGCCCGGCGTGTAGCCCGCCTTCTCGATGGCCACGAGGATCAGGTCGAGCGCGTCGCGGTTGGAGGGCAGGTTGGGCGCGAAGCCGCCCTCGTCGCCCAGGCCCGTCGCGTAGCCCTTCTCCTTCAGCACCGCCTTCAGGGCGTGGTAGACCTCGGTGCCCATGCGCACGGCCTCGCGGAACGTGTCGGCCCCGATCGGCGCGATCATGAACTCCTGGATGTCCACGTTCGTGTCGGCGTGGGCGCCGCCGTTGAGGATGTTCATCATCGGCACCGGCAGCACGTGGGCGTTGGGGCCGCCGAGGTAGCGGAAGAGCGGCAGGTCGGCGCTGTCGGCGGCGGCCTTGGCCACGGCCAGCGAGACGCCGAGGATGGCGTTGGCGCCGAGCTTGGCCTTGTTGGGCGTGCCGTCCAGGTCGATCATGATCTGGTCGATGATCCGCTGCTCGTCGGCGTCGATGCCGAGGATCTCGTCGGCGATCTCGTCGGTGACGCCCAGCACGGCCTTCTCGACGCCCTTGCCGCCGTAGCGCTCGTCGCCGTCGCGGAGCTCCACGGCCTCGAACGCGCCGGTGGAGGCGCCGCTGGGGACCGCTGCGCGGCCTGTGCTGTTGTCGTCGAGGAGGACCTCGACCTCGACTGTCGGGTTGCCCCGGGAGTCGAGGATCTCGCGGGCGGAAACGGCCTCGATGGAAGCCACGTCAGGCGCTCCTAGAGTCGAAGGGCGGTTTGCCATACGAGCCTATCGAGCCCTACCAGCCGGCACGCCATCGAGGCTCCTCCGCGTGCGCCGCCGCGACGACGGTCGTGCCGCCGTCAGCGCGATTCCCAGGCCTCCACGCGCGCCCTGTAGGCCAGCGCGGCGCCCCGCAGCTCGGCCTCCGGGTCGAGCCCCGCCTCCTGCGCCCGCCGTACCAGGTCGAACAGCTCTCTCGCCACGCCCTGGCCGACCGCGTGCGCCAGGCCTTCGGGCGCGCCCGCGGCCTCGGCCCTGCGGATGAGCTGGGCCACCAGCGACAACGCGGGCTGGCCCATCGGCACGCCGTCGAACAGGTCCTTGCCCGCCCGCTCGGTGGCCTTGATGGCCTCCCAGTTGGTGTTGACCTCGTCGGCGCTCTCGACGCTCACGTCGCCGAAGACGTGCGGATGCCTGCGGACCAGCTTGCCGACGATCACGTCGGCCACGTCGTCGATGTCGAAGTCGTCGGCGACCCTGGAGTGGAAGGCGACCTGGAGCAGCACGTCGCCGAGCTCCTCACGCAGCCCGGTGCCCTGCTCCACCGCGTGCTGGACCTCGTAGGCCTCCTCGATCAGGTACGGCACCAGCGAGGCGTGGGTCTGCTTGCGATCCCATGGGCACTCGGTCCTGAGCCGGTCCATCACCGCGACCAGGTCGAGCACGCGCGCGCCCGGCAGGTCGTAGGAGCCGGGGACGACCTCGATCACCGGCGGGTCGTCGAGCGCGAGGGCCGCGTGGCCGACCGCCCGCATGAAGCCTTCGTCCTCGGTGGCCAGCCAGACCACCGTGTCGTCGACCGCCTGCCGTACCAGGGCGGCGTGGTCGGGGGCGGTGACCACCTCGACCTCGATGCCCGCCTCGGCCAGGTAGGGCAGCTGCGGGTGGTCGGCCGAGGCGGTCAGCACCCTGCCCGAGGACAGCGTCCGCCAGGCCTGGTGGCTGAGGACGCCTGGCGCGACCCTGGGCGAGGTGGTGACGACGACGAGCGGCATCTCAGCCCTGGGCGGCGGAGGTCGGCTTGCCGAAACGGCCCGCGTCGACGAAGCCCTTCTGGGGGTCGAAGGTGCCGTAGCGAGGGCTGTAGGTCACCTTGATCGCGGAGGCCTGCTCGATCAGCTTCTGCTGACCGCGCTGCCTGGCGGCCTCGTCGGTGCCGCCGCCGTACTGCTGCATCATCTTGTTGATGGCGATCGAGGTGCCGAGCCACTCGCGGGTGTAGGCGGGCGGCACGCCCTGGGCCAGGGTCTGCTTCTCGAGCGCGGCCAGGCCGCCCTGCGAGGCGATGAGCTGGTCGATCTCACCGTCGGTGACCTTGGCGCCCGCCTTGGAGGCGAGCTGCCTGAACTGCACGACGTTGACCATCTGCAGCAGCGCGTACTGCGTGACGGGCAGGCCCAGCTGCGACTGCGGGATCTGCGCCTTGGCCAGAGCGCTCTCGAGCTGCTTGACGTTCGTGTTCAGATCGCTGGCCGAGATGCGCTCGTTACCGACGACGGCCGCGGATCCGGCCTGGACGGGCGAGGAACAGGCGCTCACCGCAACTCCGAGCGCGGCGACCGCGACGGCCATTCGAATCGACTTCACCCTTGCATCCCTTCGCGACGAAACGCGGCTTACTTTACCCTCGCCGGTTCCAGGAACATGACCTCGACCAGGTCCGAGCACCATTTCAGCAGTTCAAGGTCGCGCAGTGGCACCCCGCCCAGCGGCTTGGTCTTCGGCACCGGGACCAGCAGCGTCTGCGCCGCCGCCTTGTAGAGGGCCTTCTTGTACAGGCGGTCGAGCCTGACCTGCTGCGACTCCTTCAGCTCGACGGGGCCGAACTTGATGTTCTGCCCCTGGAGCGTCACGTCGGTCAGCCCCGCCTGGCGGGCCCTCAGGCGGAAGCGCGCGACCTCCAGGAGGTTCTCCACCTCGACGGGCGGCTTGCCGTACCTGTCGGTGAGCTCGTCGCGCACCTCGTCGATGTTGACGTCGGCGGTGATGGCCGCGATGCGCTTGTACGCCTCGAGGCGCAGCCGCTCGGAGGTGACGTAGTCGTGCGGGATGTGCGCGTTGATGGGCAGCTCGACCTTGACGTCGTGGTGCTCCTCCTGGACCGCCGCGCCCGACAGCTTCGCCTTCTGCTCCTGCACGGCCTCGGACATGAGCCTGACGTACAGGTCGAAGCCGACGCCCGCGATGAAGCCCGACTGCTCGGCGCCCAGCACGTTGCCCGCGCCGCGGATCTCGAGGTCCTTCATCGCGACGTACATGCCCGCGCCCATCTCGGTGTGCTGCGCGATGGTGGCGAGGCGCTCGTGCGCGGTCTCGGTGAGCGGCTTCTCCGGCGGGTAGAGGAAGTAGGCGTAGCCGCGCTCGCGACCGCGCCCGACCCTGCCGCGCAGCTGGTGGAGCTGGGACAGGCCGTAGTTGTCCGCCCTGTCGACGATCAGCGTGTTGGCGTTGGGCACGTCGAGACCCGACTCGACGATCGTGGTGCAGACGAGCACGTCGTACTCGCGCTCCCAGAAGCCGACCATGATCTTCTCGAGCTGGTGCTCGTTCATCTGGCCGTGGGCGACCGCGATGCGCGCCTCGGGCACCAGCTCCCTGATCCGCGCGGCGACCCTGTTGATCGAGGCCACCCTGTTGTGGACGAAGAAGATCTGCCCGTCGCGCATCAGCTCGCGCCTGATCGCCGCGGTGAGCTGCTTCTCGTCGTACGGCCCGACGAAGGTCAGGATCGGGTGACGCTCCTCGGGAGGGGTGAGGATCGTCGACATCTCGCGGATGCCGGTCAGACCCATCTCCAGCGTGCGCGGGATCGGCGTGGCCGACATCGCCAGCACGTCGACCTGGGTGCGCAGGTGCTTCATGGCCTCCTTGTGCTCGACGCCGAAGCGCTGCTCCTCGTCGATGATGATCAGGCCGAGGTCCTTGAACCTGATCTCGGGGCTGAGCAGCCTGTGCGTGCCGATCACCAGGTCGACCTCGCCCGACCTGAGCCCCTCCAGCGTCGCCTTCACCTCGCCGTCGGTCTGGAAGCGGGAGACGGGGCGCACCTTGACGGGGAAGCTGGAGAAGCGCTCGCTGAAGGTCGACAGGTGCTGCTGCACCAGCAGCGTCGTCGGCACCAGCACCGCGACCTGCTTGCCGTCCTGCACGGCCTTGAACGCCGCGCGCACCGCGATCTCGGTCTTGCCGTAGCCGACGTCGCCGCAGACGAGCCTGTCCATCGGCACGCCGCGCTCCATGTCGCGCTTGACCTCGTCGATGGCCTCGAGCTGGTCGCCCGTCTCGGCGTAGGGGAAGGCGTCCTCCATCTCCCTCTGCCAGGGGGAGTCGGGCGCGAACGCGTGCCCGGGGCTGGCCATCCGCGCGCTGTAGAGGCGGATCAGCTCTCCCGCGATCTCCTTGACCGCCTTCTTCGCCTTCGACTTGGCCTTGGCCCAGTCGGTGCCGCCCATCCTGTTGAGGGTGGGCGCCTCGCCGCCGACGTAGCGGGTGACCTCGTCGAGCTGGTCGGTCGGCACGTAGAGGCGGTCGCCCTTGGCGTACTCGATGACGAGGTACTCGCGGGTGGCGCCCTGCACGGTGCGCTGGACCATCTCGACGTAGCGGCCGACTCCGTGCTGCTCGTGCACGACGTGGTCGCCCACCCTGAGCTGGAGCGGGTCGACCATGTTGCGCCGCCTGCTCGGCAGCCTGCGCATGTCCTTGGTGCTTGCCTTCTGCCCCACCAGGTCGAGATGGGTGAGGACGGCGAGCTCGGGCGTGACGAAGCCGTGCTCGATCAGCCCGGTGCTGACGTGCACGACCTTGGGCTCGGGCGCCGTGTCCAGGTATCTCGACAGGCGGGCGGGCACGTCCACGCCCTTGAGCAGCTCGACCATCCGCTCGGCGGGGCCCATGCCCTCGCTGAGCAGCACCACGGACTTCTCCTCGCCCAGCCAGCCCTTGATGTCGGCCAGGGCCTTCTGCGTGTCGCCCCTGTAGGCCTCGCTGTCGTGCGCGTCGAGCTCGACGCCCTCGCCGAAGGGCGCCATCGTCCACCACGGCAGGCCGAGCGAGTCGGCCTGGTCGCGGACCTCATCGAGCGTGCGGAAGGCGGCCGCGTCGAGGTCGATCGGCGCCTCGCCTCCCGCCGCCGCGTTGATCCACGACGCCTCGAGGAACTCCTGGCTGGTCCTGACCAGCTCCTCCGCCCTGCCCCTGATGCGCTCGGGGTCGCAGACGAACACCGCCGCGTTCCCCGGCAGGTGGTCGATCAGCAGGTCCATCTCGCCCGCCAGCACGGGCGCGAACGCCTCCATGCCCTCGACCGGCATGCCCTCGGCCAGCTGGTCGAGCACCTCGGCCAGCGCGGGGTGCTCATGCGCCAGCGCGGCCGCCTTCTCCCGCACGTCGGCGGTCAGCAGCAGCTCGCGGCACGGCGGCGCGAACAGGCCGTCGTCGGCCACCTCGAGCGAGCGCTGGTCGGCCACCTTGAACCAGCGGATCTCCTCGACCGTGTCGCCCCAGAACTCCAGGCGCAGCGGGTGCTCCTCCGTCGGGGGGAACACATCGAGCAGGCCACCGCGCACGGCCACCTCGCCGCGCTTCTCCACCATGTCGACCCTGGCGTAGCCGTTCTGAACCAGCCGGTCGACCACGTCGTCCAGGTCGGCGTCGTCGCCCGCGCGCAGCCTGATCGGCTCGAGGTCGCCGAGGCCCTTGACGATCGGCTGCAGCACCGCGCGGATCGGCGCGACGATCACCGACAGCGGGCCCGCGGTGGGGTCGCCCGACACCGGGTGGGCCAGCCTGCGCAGGACGGCCAGCCGCTGTCCCACGGTGTCGCTGCGCGGCGACAGCCGCTCGTGCGGCAGCGTCTCCCACGCGGGAAAGATCGCCACGGTGGCGGGTTCGATGAGGCTCGTGAGCGCCGAGGCCAGATCCTCGGCCTCACGACCCGTCGCGGTGACGGCGAGCACGGTGCGCCGCTCGCGCTCGGCCAGCGCCGCGACGCCGAAAGGGCGCAGCGCGGCCGGCGCGACCAAGGAGACATCGCCGCCCTGCTTCAGGACGGCGGCCAGCTTCGGGTCGGCGGCAACAAGGTCAAGCAGTCCGGAAAGACTCATCAGATACGCCCTCAGCCCCACGGCGGCAACACGACTACCCCCGGCCGGGTGAGGTCGCGGGGGTCTGCCCGTCCAGAGTACTTCCACCGCTGCAGCCGCACGCCCTCCGCCCCGCATCCCCCTGCCCCACCTGGGGAGGGGCCGCTCCGATGGAAATACCTAACGGATCGGGTTGATGTGATTACCCTGGGTGACATGGCTGACGTGCGGTCGGTCGCCCACAGAGGCGACCTTTTCGAGCAGCGAATCCGTGAGCAGGGGAGCGAGGAACTGGGGCGCAGGATCGACCTGCTCGTCGCAGGGTGCGCCCACGACCCGCCGCCCTACCTCGACAGGTTCGGCGCCAAGGTCACGGGTGTCGACGAGGACCTGCCCGCGGTCAGGGCGCTCATGCCCGGCCGCACCGAGCTCCACGCGTGGACACTCGGCGACCTGCGCTCGGTACCGATCCCGCCGCGCTCGTTCGACGTGATCCAGGTGACGTTCGTCATCGAGCGCATCCAGCACGCCGAGCTCGTCCTCGACCGCATGCTCAACGGCCTGCGCCCCGGCGGGCTGCTGCTGCTGCGCATGCGCGACAGGTCGACCGCCTACGGCCTGTGCGACCGCCTCACCCCTTCGTGGCTGCGCCGCCTGCTGTGGCGGCGCCTCGTGCGGGCCGAGGTCAGGGAGCAGATCGCGGGACCGCTGCCCGCCGTCTACGAGCCGGTGGCCTCCCGCGAGGGCATGCACGCCTTCTGCCTGATGCGCGGGCTGATGATCACCGATGACGTCACGACCGTCAGCGGCCCCGCGCGGGGACGCATCGGCTCGGCCGTCGTGCGGGTGGTCGACAAGCTCTCGCGCGGCAGGTTCACCTCTTCCTACGACGAGGTGACGATGGTCATCAGGAAGCCCCACAATCATTTCGCCCGGCTGATATGACGGGGTAAGGTAATCCGACTAAGTCGATCGGAATTGTGGAGCGATGACGGCGAACCTCCAGTGGACCCCCGACCAGCGCGAGCTCGCCGACCTGGAGCTGCTCCTTTCCGGGGCCTTCCATCCACTGACCGGCTTCCTCGGACACGACGACCTGCACGAGGTCGAGGCGCACGGCGCGCTCGCCGACGGCACCCCGTGGCCCGCGCCCGTCACCCTGCGGGTGCCAGGAGCGCAGGCGGGCGACCGGATCACGCTGCTCGATCCCGAGGGCGCGGCGCTCGCCGTCCTCACGGTGACGGAGAGTGGCCACGACGGGCTGGTCGCCGGGCCGCTCGAGGCGCTCGGCGCCGTCGAGCACGGCCCCTTCGCCAGGCTGCGCCGCTCCCCCGACGCGGTCCGCAAGGAGCTCGCGGGCCGTCCCACACTCGCCGTCACCATGCGAGGCCCGCTCGACGACCTCAGCACGCAGGAGATCATCGCCGTCGCCGAAGAGCTCGACGCGACCGTCCTGCTGCTTGCCCTGGCGTACGGCGAGGGCGGCCCCGCGCTCGTGCGAGCGGCGCTGAAGGCGCGAGAGAAGCTGCCCGAGGGCACGCTCGTGGTCTCGGTCCCCCTCGCGCCGCGCGAGGACAAGGAGATCGATCTCGAGCTGCGCGAGCACGTCGCCACCGCCTACGGCGCCGCCGAGCACCTGGCCGGTCCCGAACCCGTCACGCTGCCCGGCCCTCCGCACCGGCGCGGCCTCGTGGTCTTCTTCACCGGCCTGTCGGGCTCGGGCAAGTCCACGATCGCCAGGGGCCTGCGCGACGCGCTGCTCGAACTCGGCGGCCGCACGGTCACCTACCTCGACGGCGACGTGGTGCGCCACCTGCTGTCCAAGGGCCTGACCTTCTCCAAGTCCGACCGCGACCTCAACATCCGCCGCATCGGCTTCGTCGCCACCGAGGCCGCCAGGCACGGCGGCCTGGCCATCTGCGCCCCCATCGCCCCCTACGAGGCCACCCGCGCCGAGGTCAGGGAGTCGGTCGAGTCGGTGGGCGCCGACTTCCTGCTGGTGCACGTCTCCACGCCGCTGGAGGAGTGCGAGCGGCGCGACCGCAAGGGCCTGTACGCCAAGGCCCGCGCGGGCGAGATCCCCGAGTTCACCGGCGTGTCGGACCCCTACGAGGAGCCCGACGACGCCGACCTGGTCATCGACACGACGCACATCTCGATCGAGGCCGCAGTCTCCCGCGTCCTCGACACGCTCCGAAGCGGAGGATGGGTACGTTGATCGACTTTCCCCTGGTGGTCGGCTCCTTTCTGGTCGCGATCATCGTCGGACTGACCGGCATGGGCGGCGGCGCCCTCATGACGCCGATGATGATGCTCTTCTTCAACGTCCCCCCTCTGGCCGCCGTCTCGAGCGACCTGGTCGCCTCCGCGATCATGAAGCCGGTCGGCGGGGTCGTCCACCTGCGCAGGGGCACCGTCAACCTGCGCCTGGTCGGCTGGCTGTGCCTGGGCTCGGTGCCGGCCGCCTTCAGCGGGGTCTTCCTGGTGCGCGCCTTCGGTGAAGGCGCCGCCGTCCAGCAGGCGGTGAAGACGGCGCTCGGCATCGCGCTGCTGCTCGCCGTCGCCGGGCTGGTGCTGAAGGCGTGGCTCGGCGGCAAGGGAGGCTCGTCGAGCGCCCGCGACATTGTCGTGCGCCCAATTCCGACCGTACTGGTCGGTACAGTTGGCGGGCTGGTCGTGGGCGTCTCCTCCGTGGGGTCGGGCTCCCTCATCATCGTGGCCCTGCTCGCGCTCTACCCCGCCCTCAAGGCCAACCAGCTCGTGGGCACCGACCTGGTGCAGGCGGTGCCCCTGGTCTCAGCCGCGGCGCTCGGCCACCTGTTCTTCGGCGACTTCCAGCTCGACCTCACCGTCTCGCTGCTGCTCGGCTCGATCCCCGGCGTCTACCTCGGCGCCCGGGTCTCGGCGTGGGCCCCGAACGGCCCGATCAGGGCCCTGCTCGCCGTGGTGCTGCTCGCCTCGGCGCTCAAGCTCCTCGGCGTGGGGAACACCGCCACGCTCTGGATCGTGGGCGGGGCCGTGCTCCTCGGCGGCGCCGGGCTCATGGTCGCGGCACGCTCGTCGCGGAGAAGTGAGGATCGGTTGCGAGTGCCGTGAAGGCCCGCCCGGCGCTCGGGTCGGTGTCGAACCTCGTGTCGCCCCTCGGCGCGCGGGGGGAGTCGAAGTAGACCAGCGCCTTGATCTGCGGATAGCGCTTGACCTGCCGGCGCACCGAATCGTAGAAGGCGGCCTTGCGCTCGTCGCCGAACACCCCCCACTCCGCGACCATGATGGGCTTGCCGGGGAAGCGCCACTGCATCCACCGGTAGAAGCCAGGCCAGCGGGCGTGATCCTTCCTGGTCTTGTTGACCAGGCCGTCGAAGTCGCGGACCCTGGCGTCGGCGTAGGGGTCCATCGCCACCCAGTCGACCACGTCGTCGCCGGGGTAGAGCTGCTCGAACCACGGCTGCGAGGCCCAGTTGGGCGCGCCCATGTAGGTCATGACCGTGACCGCGTTCTTCACCCCCTTCTCTCGCAGGCGCTGCACCACGTGGCGGAACATCGCGGCGTAGTCGGTGGCCGTCATGCCCGAGCCGGGGTTCGCCCTGACGTCGTCCTCAGGCTCGTGGTGGACGGTGAGGAAGAACTGCTCGGGGAAGGTCTGCCTGATGTGGTCGGCCAGCCTGTCGATGCGCCTGTCGAGCGCCCCCTTGGCGATCTCGGCCCAGGTGACGTCGAACGACGGCTTCCAGTTGATCAGCAGCAGCCGCCGGTGGGACGGGTCGCGGGCCAGCGCGACCTCCCTGTCGTTGGGGAACAGCTCGTTCGACCTGTGGTAGACGTGCAGGATGTCGGCGGCGCGGCCCATCCGCTCCTCCGCCCCCGCCAGCGCGCGGTCGGGCGGGAGCCCGGTGAAGATCTCCGGCGCGATGCCCCACCACGCCCCGCAGGACGGGATGAGCTTGGCCGTCACCGCGCACGCCGGTGACTCGGCGATGCCGAGCAGGCCGTTGACCCTCGCTTCGGTGTGCGTGTCGGTCTGTGCCTTTCTCGCCGTGCCCGACGCCTGGGAACAGGCCGGCAACGCGGCGAGCAGTATCAGGGCCGTCGCTTTTCTGAGACGCAAGTCGCCTCCACTCCCCTCCATAAGTCTTTCCCGCCCTCGCCGTGATGCGGAATACCCTGCCATGCCCGCGACCTGCGGTGTCGCGAACTTCTCAGGTCACAACACCGACATTTCTTATTAATTCGCGAAATTTGATCCGGGTGAGCGGCGAAAATCTTCGTTATTCAGCCGGGAAATGTTCGTCGCCCCTATAGTGACCAGACCCCAGTCACTCACAGTCGCGTCGCGACTACAGGGAGAACGCTCTTCATGTCGCCGGACCTTCACCCGCACCGCTCTGGCGTGGACCTGGCCGAGCACGTCTCCCTGCTCCGCAGGCGCAAGGTCGTCTTCCTGCTCTGCCTTGTCACCGGCGTGCTCGGCGGCGCCACGCTGCTGCGCCTCACCCCGCCCTCCTACACCGCCACGACGCAGGTCCTCGTGGCCGCCACCGGCGTGCAGGAGCAGCCCAACCAGGTGACGGGAAGGCAGCGCGAGGCGCTCAACCTCGACACCGAGGCCCAGATCGCCCAGTCCGCGGTCGTCGCGGCCAAGGCCGCCGCACTGCTCAAGGCCACGCCCTCGCCCGCCGAGGTGACGGTCCCCCCTAACTCGGCCGTGCTGTCCATCGCCGTCACGGAGACCACCCCGGCCAGGGCCGCGGCCCAGTCGCGCGCCTATGCCCAGGCCTATCTGGCCCACCGCGCCGAGACCGCGCAGGCCGCGCTCACCACCCAGCTCAAGGCTCTGCTCACCAAGTTGAAACAGGTCAACAAGAGCATGGCCAAGGCGGTCGAGGAGGTGGCCGAGCTGCGCAAGGGCACGGCGGAGCACACCATCGCGGGCCAGCGCCAGAACGTGCTCAGCAGGCAGGTCTACAGCCTGACCATGAAGTACGACGCGCTCAAGACGGTCGCGGTGACGCCCGGCTACGTCATCAGCCAGGCGGCCGAGCCGACCTCGCCCAGCTCGCCCAGCCTGCCGCTCCACCTGGGCAGCGGGCTCATGCTCGGACTGCTCGTCGGCGCGGCGGCCGCCTACGGCCGCGACAGGCTCGACACGAGTCTGCGCGCTCCCTGCGACGTCGAGCGGTTGACGGGGCTGCCGGTGCTCGCGGACCTGTCGGGTCCCGCCGACCCCTCGGTGATGCACGACCTGGCCTCGTCGGTCGTGGCGGCCTGCCCTGGCCCCTCGCTGCTGGTGCGCGCGGTGCCCCCTTCGCTGGGCACCGCGGCGGTCGAGCCGCTGGGGGGCCGCGCGCGGATCGAGCTGCTCGACGGGTCCGACGTGGGGGATCTGGCCAGGGCGGAGGGCGCGTTGCTGGTCGTCGGGCTGGCGGCGGCTCGGGCGGGGGATGTTTCGCTGGCCGTACGGCGTCTGGAACGGCACGGGGTGCCGATCATCGGAGCGGTGACGGTCGGCGGCGGGGCCGCCGCAGGGAGCGCGGCCTCCGCTTCCCCGAAGACCCCGCGCCCTGCCCGTGGACGGCCCAGGGCGGCCGCTCGCGAGGCGACAGAGACCGGGCGTGCGGCGGTGAACCACACGTCACCGAGCAACACGCCCGTGGAAGACGCGCCGGTGGAAGGCGCGCCGGTGGAAGGCGCGCCGGTGGGGGACGCTTCCGGCGGGTCCGCGCCTGCGGGTCCCGCGTCCGTGGGGCCGCTTCCCGCCCTTCCCGACGGCGCGGCCGCCGGTCCTCCCTCGCCGCGGCAGGGGGTGACGGGCAGGCCGGTCAACGGGATGAGCCCGGTCACGGGCGACATCCTCTCTTCTGGGAAGTCGTCAGGGATCTCCCAGGGGAAGGCGCCGGGCCGCTCCGCGGGAAGGGAGCCAGGTGTCGCCGCCTCCCGCGGGAACGCGACGGAGCAGGTCAGGAGGACCGAGGCGGCCGACACCTCGCCGATTCCACAGGTGTCCGACACGTGAGGCTGCCCGACGCCCCCACCACGCGGAGCCGGGCGGCATGGCCGATCGCGGCCCTGCTGGTCGGCTATCCCGTGTGGTGGGCGCTGGGCTTCGGCGGCCTCGCGGTGATCGTCCTCGCCTTCCCCATGGCGTACGTCCTGTGGCGCAGGCGTCCGATCAGGGTGCCCCGCGGCCTCGGGCTGTGGGCGCTCCTGCTCGCCGGGTACGTGGTCAGCGCGCTGATGCTGACCGAGATGCCGCCCGACACCTACGGCGAGTTCGGCGCGGGCAGGATCATCGGCTACGTCATGCGCCTCGCGCTCTACCTCTCGCTCATGGTCATGGTGCTCTACCTCGGCAACCTCACCGAGCGCGAGCTGCCGCAGCTGCGCCTGGTGCGGATGCTCGGCGTGCTCTTCCTCACCACCGTGGCGGGCGGGCTGCTCGGCGTGCTCTTCCCGAGCTTCGCCTTCACCTCGCCGCTCGAACGCGTCCTGCCAGGCTGGATCGGCGGCAACCCCTTCGTCCAGAACCTGATCCACCCCACCGCCGCCCAGATCCAGAAGGTGCTCGGGCACGCCTCACCTCGCCCCGAGGCGCCCTTCGAGTGGGCCAACGCCTGGGGCAGCAACCTGTCGGTGCTGCTCGTCTGGTTCGTCGTGGGCTGGTGGGTGTACGGCGGGCCGCGCAGGAAGGCCGTGGCGGTGCTGCTCATCGCGGCCGCCGCCGTCCCCGTCGTCTACTCGCTCAACCGCGGCCTGTGGATCGGCCTCGGCCTGGCGGCGCTCTACCTGGTCGTGCGGGTCGGCGGGCGCACCCGCCTGGCCATCTGCGCGGCGGGGCTGGTGGGCGCGGCGGTGTTCGCCGCCAGCCCCCTGGCCGCCCTGGTCACCCAGCGGATCGACAACCCGCACAGCAACGACATCAGAGCCTTCACCGTCTCGGCCACCGTCGAGGCGGCGGGCGGCTCACCGTTCATCGGCTACGGCAACACCCGCAACGCCATGGGCAACCACCGCACGATCACCACCGGCAAGACCGACTGGTGCACCGAGTGCGGACACCCTCCGCTGGGCAGCGACGGCCAGCTGTGGCACCTGATCATCACGCAGGGATTCGTCGGCGCGGCGCTCTACGTCGCCTTCTTCGTCGGCGCCATCCGCCGCCACTGGCCCGATCGCAGCCCGATCGGCCTGGCGGGGGTGCTCGTGATGCTCCTCGTGCTGCTCTACATGTTCGTCTACGACGGCCTGGTCACGCCGCTCAGCCTCTACCTCATCTCCTTCGCCCTCCTGTGGAGGAACGCTCATGCGTGATGCCCGCATCAGGCTGCGCTATCTCGGCCAGACCGTCCGCCTGCTCTATCCGGGGCCCGGCGCGCCACACCCCTACAGCCTGCTGCCGCATGCCGTACTCCCCCGGCGTCTGACGCCGCGCCGCTGGTGGCACGGTGCGTTCGGGCCGAAGGTCATGCTGCCGGTCGAGGGGTCGATCGAGACCCATCTGGGCGAGGTGTTCGGCACGCCCGTGCGCGCCACCCTCCACGTACGGCCCGCCCGCCGAGCCAACCGCAAGCCGATCCTGGAGCTCCACGCGGACGGCGAGCGTGTCGCCTTCGTGAAGATCGGCGACACGCCCCAGTCCCGCGACCTCATCACCAACGAGGCCGCCACGCTGAAGAGGCTGGCCGACCTGCCGCTCAAGACCGTGGTGCCACCGATCGTGCTGCACCACGGGATGTGGAACGGCCTGGCCGTCCTGGCGATGTCCGCGCTGCCCGTGCGCAGGGGCAGGGTCGCGTCGTCCCTGCTCATCTCGGCCGTCAAGGAGATCGCCGCGACCGGCGGGCACGCGGGGCCCGCCTGGCACGGCGACCTGTCCCCGTGGAACATCGCTCCGACCGGCGACGGGCGGCTGCACGTGTGGGACTGGGAGCGCTACGAGGTGGGCGTCCCTCCAGGTTTCGACGCCGCCCACCACCTCTTCCAGCGCGCGCTGCGCCGTATGCCGCCCGACCAGGCCGCCAAGGCCTGCCTCGCCCAGTCGGTGCGGGTGCTCGCGCCACTCGGCCTGTCGTCGGCGCAGGCCAGGCTGACCGTGATCCGCTACCTCATCGCGCTCGCCGACCGGCACGCCGCCGACGGCTACGAGCCCCTAGGCCCCCCTGAGAACTGGCTGAACCCGCTTGTCGATCATCAGGAGCTGCTCACGTGAACGCCATGAAGCACTCGGTCCTGTCCGTCTCGCGCACCACGGGACGGCTGACCTCGGGCGGCCGGATGCTGCCGTCCTTCCTGATCATGGGCGCACAGCGCTGCGGCACCACCTCCCTCTACCGCGCCCTCGCCCAGCACCCGCTGCTGCTGAAGCCCGTGCTGCACAAGGGGGTGCACTACTTCGACGTCGGCTACGGCAAGGGCATCTCCTGGTACCAGGGGCACTTCCCGCTGAAGGTGGGCGCGGCGCTGCTGAGGAAGAGGTACGGCAGGCAGCCCCTCGCCTTCGAGTCGGCCCCCTACTACCTGTACCACCCGCTGGCCGGCGAAAGGATCGCCAGAGACCTGCCAGGGGTGAAGCTGATCGTCCTGGTGCGCGACCCCGTCGAGCGGGCCTTCTCGGCCCACTCCCACGAGCTGGCCAGGGGCTATGAGACCGAGTCGCACTTCGAGTACGCGGTGGAGCTGGAGGTCAGGCGGCTGGCCGGGGCCGAGGAACGCCTGCGCGCCGAGCCGCACTCCGTCCACCACTCCCACCGCCACCACGCCTACCTGGCCCGCGGACGCTACGCCGAGCAGCTCGACAGGCTCGAGCCGCTGTTCGGTCGCGAGCGCATCCTCGTGATCGACAGCCACCGCTTCTTCGCCGAGCCCGAGCGGACCTACGCGCGCGTGCTGGAGTTCCTGCAGATGCCCCACATGGGCAACCCCGCCTTCGAGCGGCACAACGGGCGTTCCCGTCCCAAGCCGCTTCCCGAGTCGGTGCGCCAGACCCTGATGGAGCACTTCGAGGTGTACGACACGCAACTCGTGCCGTGGCTGGGCGGTGACCCCTCGTGGCGCCGGTGACGCCCGCGCGACGCGCCACGGGGAGCGGCGGCAGGCTCGGGCGGGTGGCGAGGGCGGGTCTGGCGGGGGTCACCGGAGCAGGGGTGAGCGCGCTGGCGCAGTTCCTCCTGGTCGTGATCGTGACCCGCACCTTCAGCGCCGAACAGGCGGGCACGTTCTTCACCGCCGTCGCGCTGGCGCTGATGGTCGCGGGCATCGCCAAGCTCGACGCCGGCAACGGCCTGATCTTCTTCGTCGCCCGCGCCAAGACCTACGACTATCGCGGCATCTCCGGCTATGTCAGGGCGGCGGTGACCCCTGGGGCGGTGCTCTCCACGGTCGCGGGCGTGGTGCTGTATCCACAGCTCGGTCCGCTGGCGCTGGCGCTGCCGTTGATGGTGGTGACCGACATCCTGCTCGCGGCGACCAGGGGGTTCGGCTCCATGCGGACGACCGTGCTGCTGGACGGCATGCTGCTGCCCGTGGCCCAGCTCGCCCTGGTCGCCGTCGTGGCCGCCGCGGCGCTGCCGTACCCGCAGGAGACGCTGGCGGGGGCGTGGGCGGCGCCGTACCTGGTGGTGGCGGCGCTGGCGGCGCTGAGCCTGCGCCGACGGGTGCCGCGCACGCCGTACCTGCCGGGAACGGCGCGCGACCTGTGGCGGCACACCGCGCCGAGGTCGGCGGCGAGCGCGATCCAGGCGCTCTTCCAGCGCCTCGACATCGTGATCGTGGCCCTCCTGGCGGGCCCGGCCCAGGCGGCCATCTACACCGCCGCCACCAGGTTCAAGGTCGTCGGTCAGCTGGCCAGCCAGGGGCTCGCCCAGGCCGCCCAGCCCCGCCTGGTGCGCGCGCTGGCCGAGGGCGACCTGCCGAGGGCCCGTGAGCTCTACCAGGTGACGACCATGTGGCTGGTGCTGCTGACCTGGCCGGTCTGGCTCGGCTACGCCCTGCTCGCACCGTGGCTGCTGCGGATCTTCGGCACGGGCTACGACGAGGCCCTGCCCGTGGCGCTGGTCCTGGCAGGGACGATGATGGTCGCCACGGCGTGCGGCATGGTCGACGTGGTCCTCATCTCGGCGGGCCACACCTCCGCCAGCCTCGCCAACCTCGTGGCGGCGGTCGCCGTCACCGTGCTGCTCGACCTGGCGCTGATCCCCGCGCACGGCGCGCTCGGCGCGGCCATGGGCTGGTCCGGCGGGGTGCTGGTGAAGAACCTGCTGCCGCTCTGGCAGATCCACCAGCGTTACGGCCTGCGTCCCTTCGGCCGCCACAGCCTGACCGCGCTCCGCTTCAGGTCGTGGGCGACCGCATGACGCCGATCCTGGTGACGGGGCTGCCCCGCAGCGGCACGAGCTGGGCGGGCAAGATGCTGACCGCCTCGGGCGAGCTGGTCTACGTCAACGAGCCGCTTAACCCCCAGCACCCGCCCGGCCGCTGCCCCGGCGTGCTGCGGGCCTCGGTGACGCACCGCTTCCAGTACATCTGCGACGACAACTCCGCCGGCTGGCTGCCGGCCTTCCGCGACACCACGGCGCTGCGTTACGGCTTCCTCGCCGAGCTGCGCGCCAACCGCTCGCCGTACGACCTGGCCAGGCTGGCCCGCTACGGCTCGGCCTTCACCTGGGGCAGGCTCACCGGACGGCGGGCGCTGCTCGACGACCCCTTCGCCGTGCTCTCCTCCGGCTGGTTCGCCGGGCGGCTCGGCTGCACGGTGATCGCGCTGGTCCGCGACCCCGTCGCTCTTGTCGGCTCGTGGACCCGGCTCGGCTGGACCATCCATCTCGAGGAGCTGCTCGAGCAGCCGCTCCTGGTCCGCGACCACCCGGAGATGGAGGAGCTGCGCGCGCTGGCCGGCTCCCAGGACCGCATCGCCAAGGTGTGCGCGCTGTGGCGGGTCACGCGCTCCCTTCTGGCGCGCACCGAGGGCATCACCGTGGTCTCCTACGAGGAGCTCGCGCGCTCACCCCTTCAGGGCTTCCGCCGCCTGTACGACGTGGCGGGCCTGCGCTGGACGGCGGCGGCCGAGCGCCGCATCACGCGCGCGTGCACGGCCCGCGGCGAGGCTGACCGCGGTTTCGCCTGGTCGGGCCTCTCACGCACGGCCTACCGCCCCATGGACTCCAGCCAGGCGCTGAGCTCCTACCGCGAGCGCCTGACCACCGACGAGATCGACAGGGTGCGGGCGCTCACCGCCTGAGCAGCAGCGACCTGGTCAGCAATCTGGTCGCGAAGGGCACGTCGTCGACGAGGTAGCGCCTGGCCAGCCGTCCCGGCTCGCTGGCCAGGCGGAACAGCCACTCGGTGCCGGTGCGCCGCATCCACAGCGGCGCCCTCGCGACCGACCCCGCCGCGAACGCGATCGCCGACCCGCACCCGACGAACCAGGTGTGGGGCAGGTGGGGGCGCAGACCGGCGATCAGCCTGTCCTGCAGGGGGAAGCCGAGACCCACGAAGACGATCCTGGGCTGCGCCTCCACCAGCTTCTCCCTCACGCGCGCGACGCCCTCCTCGCTCCTGTCGAACCCGTACGGCGGAGCGTCCACCCCGCAGACCCGCAGCCCGCGACAGCCGTCGGCCAGCTCCCACGCCGCTCTCGCGGCCACTCCGGGAGGAGCACCGAGCAGGTAGACCGGCCAGCCTCCACGCGCCGCCATCGCGCTGAGCGACCAGATCAGGTCGGCTCCCGTCACCCTCTCGGGCAGCGCCTGGCGCAGCAGCCTGGAGGCCCACACCAGGGGCATGCCGTCGGCCACCACCACGTCGGCGGCGCTGACGAGCTCCCTGAGCGCCGGGTTGCCTGCGACGGCGCGGCAGATGTCGACGTTGGGGGTGACGAGGTGTCCGCCCTCACCCGCCTCCAGAGCGGCGGCCACCCACTCGACCGTCTGCTGTTCGGTGAACGGATCGAGCGGGACCCCCGCGACCGTCACCCTCGCGGGGCGGGAGGGCAGGCCGGCGGTCAAATGCCGTGCCCCCTGTCGTGCAGCAGCGAGAGCACCGCCGGAGCGGAGACGAACCCCGCGGCGACGGCGAGCGCGATCGGGGCGCGGGGCTCGCCCGCCCTGGCGGCGAAGGTGCGCAGCGCCCACCTGCCCGCTTCCCTGCGCCGCCCCATCGCGGCGTGGTGGAAGGCGAGTTGACCGTAGATCCGCGCCGCGCCGCGCGGATCCACGGCCAGTTCTGGGTGCCGGGCGAGCATCCACTCCAGCCCGGCGATGCGGTCGGCCCACTTGGTGACGTACTGTGACGCGCCCCAGCGAACCCGGACGAGCGGACGGTCGACGTGCGCGATCGGCTGCCGCTTGGCGGCGCGCAGCGCGAGGTCCCAGTCCTCGTTCTGGCCCATGGGCGCGCTCTCGTCGACCCAGTAGGCGCCGCGTCTGAACACGAAGGTCGAGGAGTGCACCATCACCATCCGCGAGCGCACCAGGTCGGCCTTGGTGACCTGGGTGAGGCCCGCGAGCCTCGGCACGCGGCGCGTGCCGTACTCGACCTCGATGGCGCAGCTGGAGAAGTCGGCGCCAGGACCGAGCGCCTCCGACTGCGCGGCGAGCTTGCCTGGCAGCCAGACGTCGTCGTCGTCGCAGAAGGCGACCAGGTCGGTGTCGGAGGCGGCGATGCCGGTGTTGCGGGCGCCTGGCAGGCCGGGGCTGAGCCGGTTGGGCAGCACGCGCACGCAGTGCGGCTCGTCACCCTTCGACCTGGGCGCGACCACGTCGGCGATCTGCTCGGCCACCGCGATCGGATCGCCGCCGTCGACCACGACGACCAGGTCGATCCTGCCCGGATAGTCCTGGGTGAGCACCGCGCGGGCGGCCGCCCTGAGCTGCTCCGGACGCTTGCCCGTCGTGGGGATCACCACGCCGACCGAAGGAGTCATGCCGCCGCTCCGCGATAGCCGTACCTGGTCATGAGAGGGGCCGTGAGGCCCGAGACCACGGCGCGCTGGACGGCGGGCAGGCCGCCGCGCCAGGCGTCGTCGTGGGAGAGCTCGACCTGGCCGACCGCGAACCGCATGGGGTTGCCCGAGACGGTGTGCGCGCGGCCGAGGCTGACGGTGGTGCCGTCGAGGAAGCCGAGCCTCGTGTCGAGGCCGAGGCGCTCGGCGAGGTCGGTCAGCGTGGCGCGGGGGTCGGCGAGCAGGTCCTCGTAGCGGACCCTGGTCACCTCGACCCCCCGCGCGGCGAGCAGGTCGATCGCGAGGTTCTGCGCGCTCCAGTGCAGGGAGGTGCGCATGGCGCCCCATCGGGTCATGTGGCTGCCGTCCTCGGGCCTCGGGACCGTCCTGCGCCAGGAGTGGGCCACCGCGCGCGGGTCGCGCACGACGTGCACCACGTGCGGCTGCACGCCCCCTGCCGCCAGGCAGAAGGCCAGCGAGGCGTGCTTGCTGGAGTCGACGACGGCCGCGCCGCCCGCGACCTGGAGCGCCGCGTTGTAGACGCTGCGGTAGGCGGCGACGTACTCGGCCAGGTCGGGGTGGCCGACGGCGGGGATGCGCCTGGTGCGATCGACCCTGCGGCGCAGCCAGAGCACCCGCTCGGCCAGCTCGCGCGACCAGCCGCCGAAGGCCCGCTCGCCGACCTCGCGCCAGAACGGGCACCGGGGGAACGCCTCGCCGCACCCGCACAGCTCGCCGGCGACGACGCCGCGGGCCCACAGGTGGACCACCTCGCCGAGCGGCACGACCCCTGGCAGCTCGCCGAGGAGGCGCTCGAGCAGCGTGGTGCCGCTGCGGCCGAGCCCACCCAGAAAGATCACCCGGTCGGTCACAGTATGCCTCCGGCGGTGCGCGGTGAATACGGACCGTGGAGACGTTAGCGCGGAGAGTAATCAAAGCGTCAGTGAACGACAAAGGATCTACCTAAGGAACGCGACAGGGCCGTGGTCACCGACCACGGCCCTGGGGAACGCTCCTGACTACGCTCTGGCGTCGACGATCATGCCGGCGCCGACCGTGGTGTTCGTGGACTCGTCCACGAGGATGAACCCACCGGTCATCCGGTTGCGCGCGTAGTCGTCGACGAACAGCGGCTGGGTGACCCGCAGCGACACCCTGCCGATCTCGTTCAGACCGAGCGAGGTCGCGCCCTCGTCGCGGTGCAGGGTGTTGACGTCGAGCCGGTAGTGCAGCTGACGCACCAGCGCCCTGGCCGTCCTGGTGGTGTGCTTGATGCTCAGCTTGGACCGCGGCGCCAGCTTCACCCCGTCGGCCATCCAGCAGACCATCGCCTCAAGCTCCTGGGCGACCTGCGGCTTGTTGTTCGGCCTGCAGATCATGTCGCCGCGGGAGATGTCGATGTGGTCCTCCAGGCGGAGGGTGACCGACATGGGCGGGAAGGCCTCCTCGACAGGGCCGTCGAAGGTGTCGATCGAGGCGATCCTGGTGGCCAGCCCGGACGGCAGGTGCAGCACCTCGTCACCGGGCTTCAGCACGCCGCCCGCGACCTGGCCCGCGTAGCCGCGGTAGTCGTGGAACTCGGTCTTGTGCGGCCTGATGACGTACTGCACGGGGAAGCGCACGTCGACCAGGTTGCGGTCGGAGGCGATGTGCACGTTCTCCAGGTGGTGCAGCAGCGAGGTGCCCTGGTACCAGGGCATGTTCTCCGACCGGGAGACCACGTTGTCGCCGTTGAGCGCGGAGATCGGGATGAAGGTCAGGTCGGCCACGTTGAGCTTGGAGGCGAAGGCGGTGAACTCCTCGCGGATCTCCTCGAACCGCTCCTGGGAGTAGTCGACGAGGTCCATCTTGTTCACCGCGAGCACCAGGTGCGGCACCCGCAGCAGCGAGGTGAGGAAGGCGTGCCTGCGCGACTGCTCCAGCACGCCCTTGCGCGCGTCGATCAGGATGATGGCCAGATCGGCGGTGGAGGCGCCGGTCACCATGTTGCGGGTGTACTGGATGTGCCCTGGGGTGTCGGCGATGATGAACTTGCGCTTGGGCGTGGCGAAGTAGCGGTAGGCCACGTCGATCGTGATGCCCTGCTCCCGCTCGGCCCGCAGGCCGTCGGTCAGCAGCGACAGGTCGGTGTACTCGGTGCCGCGATCGCGCGAGGTGCGCTCGACCGCCTCGAGCTGGTCCTCGAAGATCGCCTTGGAGTCGAACAGCAGGCGGCCGATCAGCGTGGACTTGCCGTCGTCGACGGACCCGGCGGTGGCGAAACGAAGAATGTCCATTTTTTAGAGGTAGCCCTTGTATCTGACGCAGCCGGTCTTCCGTGGGTGTGCCGTGCGTGGCGTGGACGTCGGCATTAGAAGTAGCCTTCGCGCTTGCGGTCTTCCATCGCGGCCTCGGAGGCCCGGTCGTCGGCGCGGGTCGCGCCACGCTCGGTGATCCTCGTCGCCGCGATCTCCTCGATGATCTCCTCGACCGTCGCGGCGGCCGACTGCACCGCGCCCGTGCAGGTCATGTCGCCGACCGTGCGGTAGCGGACCACCGCCTCGAACAGCGGCTCGTCGTCGCCCCTGCTCACCACGAGGTCGTCGGGCAGCAGCATGCCGTCGCGCTCGAAGACCTTGCGGGTGTGCGCGAAGTAGATCGAGGGGATCTCGATGCCCTCGCGGCGGATGTAGTCCCAGATGTCGAGCTCGGTCCAGTTCGACAGCGGGAAGACCCTGATGTGCTCGCCCTTGCGAATGCGCGCGTTGTAGAGGTTCCACAGCTCGGGACGCTGGTTCTTCGGGTCCCACTGGCCGAACTCGTCGCGGAAGGAGAACACCCGCTCCTTGGCGCGGGCCTTCTCCTCGTCGCGCCTGGCACCGCCGAAGACCGCGTCGAACTCGTGGTCCTCGATCGCGTCGAGCAGCGTGGTGGTCTGCAGGCGGTTGCGCGAGGCGCGCCGCCCTGTCTCCTCGGTGACGCGGCCGGCGTCAATGGAGTCCTGGACGCTGGCCACCACCAGCCGGGCGCCGAGCTCGGCGGAGCGACGGTCACGGAACTCGATGACCTCGGGGAAGTTGTGCCCGGTGTCGACGTGCATGAGCGGGAAGGGGATCGGCGCCGGCCAGAAGGCCTTCTCCGCGATGCGCAGCATCACGATGGAGTCCTTGCCACCGGAGAAGAGCAGACACGGGCGCTCGAACTCCGCCGCCACCTCACGCATGATGTGGATGGCCTCGGCCTCGAGAACGTCGAGTTGCGACGTGGTGTAGTCGCGCTGAAGCATGGGGGCTTCCTCCGGCATTAGCGGTGCAGGTCGCGGATCCCGGCGAGCAACGTTGGCGCCAGCTCCGGTAGGGAAACAAGGATATCCGGAAGAGTGGGGTCCTCCTGGTTATAGGCCAGCTCGGAGCCGTCGATTCGGCTCGCGTGGGCCCCTGAGGCGAGCGCGACCGCCACCGGCGCGGCGGAATCCCACTCGTACTGCCCGCCCGCGTGCACGTACGCCTCGACCTCACCCGTCAGGACGGCGGAGATCTTCGCCCCCGCCGAACCGATCGGCACGAGGTCGGCCCCGGCGAGGTAGGCGAGCTTCTGCACGAACTCGGGCGGCCTGGTGCGACTGACCGCGATGCGGAACCTGCCGCCTTCGTAGGGCGGGAGCTTGGGCGGCTCGGCCGTGGACAGCGTGCGGCCCTGAGCGGGCAGCGCCACCGCTCCTGCCACCAGCTCGCCGCGCTCCCACAGCGCGACGTGGACCGCCCAGTCTTCACGGCCCTCCTCGGCGAACTCTCTTGTGCCGTCGAGCGGATCGACGATCCACACCCGCTCGGCAGTACGTCTGGCCGGATCCTCCCGCTCCTCGCGGGTGGCCTCCTCGGACAGCACGCTGTCGCTGGGCCGCAGCCGCGCCAGCGCCTCCGTCAGGAAGACGTGGGCCTGTCTGTCGCCCTCGGCTCTCAGGGCGGGAGGATGCTCGAAGCCCTCGCGCCCGCGCAGCGAGAGCAGCCGCTCTCCCGCCTCCGTGGCCAGGTCGGAGGCGAGGGCGTGGTCGTCGCGAATCGTCATCAGTAAGCTCCTTGCCCGCGGGCGACGGCCGACCAAGTCTTCCACAGGATCTGCAGATCCAGCATGAGGGACCAGTTCTCGACGTAACGCAGGTCGAGGCGTACGGATTCCTCCCACGACAGATCTGACCTGCCCGAAACCTGCCACAGCCCCGTCAGCCCCGGGCGCACCAGCAGCCGCCTGCGGACGTCGTCGCCGTACTGCGCGACCTCCTCGGGAAGCGGGGGCCTGGGACCGACCAGAGACATGTGACCGAACAGCACGTTGATCAGCTGGGGCAGCTCGTCGAGGGAGTGGCGGCGCATCAGCGCCCCCAGAGCCGTCACCCGCGGATCGTCGCGCACCTTGAACAGCACGCCGTCGGCGTCGCTGACCAGTTCCACCTTCATCCGCTCCGCGTCCTGCCGCATCGTGCGGAACTTCACGATGGTGAAGAGCCTGCCGTCCCTGCCCACCCTGGTCTGCCTGAACAGCGCGGGCCCAGGACTGCTCACGCGGACGGCGAGCGCCAGCCCCAGCAGTAACGGCGCGATCAGCACGAGGAGCAACCCCGCCACCACCCTGTCGAAGACGTTCTTCACCAGTTGCCTGGCCCCTGCCAGCTCGGGGTGCTCCACGTGGAGCAACGGCAGCCCGGCGGCGGGGCGGATGGTCGTGCGCGGCCCCGCCACCTCCATCAGGGCGGGCGCCACGACCAGCTCGGTGTGGGTCTTCTCCAGCCGCCACGCCAGGCGGCGCAGCGCCAGGCCGTCCATCTCCTGGCAGGCGAGGACCGCCACCGTGTCGGCGTCGACCTGGGCCACCACCAGCGGCACGTCGGCGAAGCCGCCCGCCACCGGCACGTCGCCCACCCTGCTTCGTGCGGTGTCGTCAGGAAGGCAGGCGGCCACGATCTCCATGCCGTGGTAGCGCTCCCTGCGGAACCTGCTCACCAGCTCGGCGACGCCCGCCTCGTGGCCCACCGCCACGACCCTGTGCATGCACTGTCCCTCGGCCCTGCGCCGGTGCAGCGAGCGGCGCAGGGCGTACCTGAAGAGCACGGTGAGCAGCGTCGTCAACGGCAGCGCCAGCACGACGTAGCCGCGCGCGACCTCGGTCTTGGTGGCGTAGGCGCAGATCGCCATGGCGGCGGTCAGCGCCATCCCGCACCTGACGACCCTGCGGAACTCCTCCGAGCCGATGCCGATCAGGCGAGGCTCGTAGGCCCTGTTGAGCGCCATGGCGCAGACCCACACGGGCGGCAGCGCGAGGCTGAGCAGGATGTACGGCGTGGCGTAGGGCGTGAGCTCGCCGAACCTGGCGACGAAGGCCAGCATCGCCCCCGCCACCGCGCAGCCGAGATCGGCCCCGAGCGCCTGGAGACGGTAGGACCGCACCCATCCGGGCATGCGGGGGCCGGCTCGCCAGACGAGCGGTGGCTCGACCTTCGCGACCGTCATCAGCCCCTCCACGCGGCCCCCCGTGACCGTTGTTCAACAGACAGTCATGGAATGGTAGCGGTGGGTAGCCGCGCGTGGCGCCGATTCAGCGAGGAGGAGCCGAGATGTTCAGATCGAGGCTGTGAAAGGCGTTCTGCGTCGCCTCGAGACCCTTCTCGACGAGCGACTCGACCACATCGGCCGCCCTGTCGACCAGGAACGCCAGATCCTTGCGCTCGGCGGTGCCGAAGTCCTTCAGCACGAAGGCGGCGGCGTCCATGCGGCCGGGGGGACGGCCGATGCCGAACCGCACGCGCAGGTAGTCGCGCGTCGCCAGCGACTTGGTGATGGACTTCAGGCCGTTGTGGCCGTTGTCTCCGCCGCCCAGCTTGGCGCGGAGCGCGCCGTAGGGGATGTCGAGCTCGTCGTGGATCACGATCAGGCGCTCGGGGCCGATCTTGTAGAAGTCGGCGAGCAGCTTCGTCGGGCCGCCCGACAGGTTCATGTACGTCTGCGGCTTGGCCAGCACCGCGCCCCTGGTCTCCAGCACGTGCGCGCGGCTCTTGTGCGCCTTGAACCTGCCGCCCGCCCTGGCGGCCAGCTCGTCAAGGACCATGAAACCGGCGTTGTGCCTGTTGCCCTCGTACTCGGCCCCAGGGTTGCCGAGACCGACGATCAGCCAGCGATCCATCGCGCTCCTCCATACGGCAACGGGGCGAGCCGGGCACATGGCCCGGCCGCCCCGTCAGTGGCTCTGCGGCCCGTGTTACTCGGCGGCCTCGGCGCTCTCGCCCTCGGCGGCCTCGGGGGCCTCGGCGGCCTCACCCTCGACGGGCTCCCCAGCGGGCTTGGCGTTGACCTGGATGATCACGGTCTCGGGCTCCGCGATCAGGGTCGTGCCCTGCGGCAGCTTCAGGTCGGCGGCCGTGACGACCGCGCCGACCGTCAGGCCCTCGACGTCGACCTCGACGCCGGTCGGGATGTGGGTGGCCTCGGCCTCGACGGCGATCGAGACGAGCTGCTGGTCGAGCAGCCCCTCGGAGTTGACGTCACCGGTGGTGGTGACGGGGATCTCGACGGTGACCTTCTCGCCGCGCTTGACCAGGAGCAGGTCGACGTGCTCGACGAAGCCCTTGATCGGGTCGCGCTGGACGCCCTTGGGCAGGGCCAGCTCGTCCACGCCGTCGCCCTGCAGGCGGATCAGGACGTTGGCGGTGCGCAGCGCGAGAAGGACCTCGTGGCCGGGCAGCGTGAGGTGCTTGGGGTCGATGCCGTGCCCGTAGAGAACGGCGGGCACCTTGTCGGCGCGACGGATCTTGCGGGCGGCGCCCTTGCCGAACTCGGTACGGGTTTCGGCGGCGATACGTACTTCGGACACGACATCTCCTAGGGATGCATGAGATCGGATACTGCGTTCCCCCTCACCCGCCCTAGCGGAAGGCGTTACGAACGCAACCTTTGCAGTCTACGGCACTCAGGTGTTGCCCTCGAACAGACTGGTCACCGAGCCGTCGCTGAACACCTCGGTGATCGCCCTGCCGATGAGCGGCGCGATGGACAGCACCGTCAGCTTGTCGAACCTCTTCTCCTCCGACAGCGGCAGCGTGTTGGTCACGATGACCTCGGAGATGCGGGAGTTCTTCAGCCTGTCGACCGCGGGGTCGGAGAAGACCGCGTGGGTGGCCGCCACGATCACGTTCGTGGCCCCCTGCTCGTACAGCGCGTCGGCCGCCTTGCAGATCGTGCCCGCGGTGTCGATCATGTCGTCGATCAGCACGCAGGTGCGGCCCCGCACCTTGCCGACGACCTCGTTGACCTTCACGGAGTTGGCCACGTCGAGGTCGCGCCGCTTGTGGATGAAGGCCATGGGGGTGCCGAGCGTGTCGGCCCACCGCTCCGACAGCCGCACGCGGCCGGTGTCGGGCGAGACGATCGTGGTGTTGGCCAGGTCGAGCTTGTCCTTGAGGTAGCTCTCGAGCACCGGCATCGCGAACAGGTGGTCGACGGGTCCGTCGAAGAAGCCCTGGATCTGCGAGGTGTGCAGGTCGATCGACATCAGCCGGTCGGCGCCCGCGGTCTTGAAGATGTCGGCCATGAGCCTGGCGGTGATGGGCTCGCGTCCGCGGCCCTTCTTGTCCTGGCGGGCGTAGCCGAAGAACGGCATGACCACGGTGATGCGCTTGGCGGAGGCCCGCTTCAGCGCGTCGACCATGATGAGCTGCTCCATGATCCACTTGTTGATCGGGCCGGTGTGGCTCTGGATCACGAAGGCGTCGCACCCGCGTACCGACTCGAGGTAACGGGCGTAGATCTCGCCGTTGGCGAAGTCGATCAGCTTCGTCGGGGTGAGCGAGACGCCCACGTGGTTGGCCACCTCTTCGGCCAGTTCAGGATAGGCCCGTCCAGAAAAGAGCATCAGCTCCTTGGATCCCGGCTGTTTGATGCTCGTCACGTGCCACTCTCCTGCTCTTGCTCGGCCAGCGCCCTTTCGGCCGCCGCAGCCGACTTCGTGCCCGCGCGCCTGCGCAAGACCCATTTCTCGATGTTGCGCTGCCGCGCTCTGGCCACGCCCATCGCCCCCGGAGGCACGTCGTCGACGATGACCGATCCGGCCGCCGTGTAGGCGCCGTCGCCGACGGTCACCGGAGCGACCAGCATGGTGTCACACCCCGCGAAGACGCCGTCTCCGATGGTGGTGTGGTGCTTGTTGACCCCGTCGTAGTTGACGAAGACCGTGGAGGCGCCGATGTTGGCGTCCTCGCCGATCGTCGCGTCGCCCACGTAGGACAGGTGCGGGACCTTCGACCGCGCTCCCACCTTGGCGTTCTTCATCTCGACGTAGGTGCCCGCCTTGGCCTTGTGGCCGAGCTCGGTGCCCGGCCGCAGGTAGGCGTAGGGTCCGACCGAGGCCTCCGCCCCGATCACCGCGCTGTCGGCGACCGCGTTGCGCACCACCGCGCCCGCTCCGACGAAGGTGTCGGTCAGCGTGGTCGCGGGGCCGACCTCGGCGCCGGCCTCGATGCGGGTACGGCCGTGCAACTGCGTGGCGGGATGGATCACCGCGTCCTGCTCGATCTCCACCGACACGTCGACGAACGTGCTGGAGGGGTCGATGACCGTGACGCCCGCTCGCATGTGCCGCTCGAGGACGCGCCGGTTGAGCACGCCGCGCGCGAACGCCAGCTGCACCCGGTCGTTGACCCCCTCGACCTCCACGTAGTCGTCGGCGACGTGCGCCCCGACCCTGTGGCCCTCCTCGCGCAGGATCGACAGCACGTCGGTGAGGTACTCCTCGCCCTGCGCGTTGTCGGTGGACACCCGCTTGACCGCGTCGGCGAGCAGGAGCCCGTCGAAGGCGTAGACGCCGGAGTTCATCTCCCTGATCGCCCGCTGCGCGGGCGTGGCGTCCTTCTCCTCGACGATCTCGAGGACGGCTCCCGCCGCGTCGCGCAGGATCCTTCCGTAGCCCGTGGGGTCGGGGACCTCCGCGGTCAGCACGGTGACCGCGTTCCCCTCACTGGCGTGGGCGTCGAGCAGCCGCCCCAGTGTCTCGGAGGTCAGCAGCGGCGTGTCGCCGTAGGTGACCAGCACCGTGCCGGCGATCGTGCCCGTCTCCTCGAGCACGGTGCGGACGGCGTGGCCGGTGCCGCGCTGCTCGCTCTGGACGATGGCCTTGGCGTCGGGGCTGGTCCGGGCCAGGTGGCCGCCGACCCGTTCCTTCGCGTGACCGATGACGACGATGAGCCGCTCGGGATCGAGCTCCCTTGCGGCCGCGAGCATGTGGTCGACCAAGGACAGGCCGCACAGCTCATGGAGGACTTTGGGGGTCTGGCTCTTCATCCGGGTGCCCTCGCCGGCGGCGAGGACGATGACGGCGGCCGGGCGCGGCACACTCACGGACTGAGGCTCCCTGTGACGAGGCGGATCAGGGCTAGGTACGGCTACCGCACCGCTACCCTCCCGACACCGTGAGGATACCTGCCCGCCTTCGTCACCTCTTCACACCCATGGCGACATTCACCACAGCTCCGGCGCCAGGACTCGAACCTGAACAACGGACACCAAAAGACCGCGAGCTGCCAATTACTCAACGCCGGAAGAAGGGAGCCTGAGGGCTACCCCGCGTCTAGGGTACCGGCGATTGGGCCCCGCGTGCTGATCGGGATCACAAGTTCGCCGGCGGGCGCGCGTGCTAGCAGATTCCTGGGGCAGGGACAAGCCATGGAATCCACTCAGCACACCCCGAAGACCTTCATCTTCCACACATTCGCATCTTAGGGATTCCTAACTTACGCTGACGTAGGTTACGGTTGCGTAGCCAGACAATCGTCCTCATACACGTCGTGAGAGGTAGCCCATGACCGTTCTTGCCGACCGACCGGCGCCCGGTCCCAAGCCAGACGTAGACCCCGAGCCCAAGACCAGGGCCGAGCTGATCATCTTCGGCCTCGTCGTGGGGCTCCCCCTGGCCGCGATCGCAGCCGCCGTGCCGTTGGCATGGGGTTGGGGCATGCTGAGCTGGACCGACATCGCGATCGCCTTCGTCTTCTACATCGTCACGGGGCTGGGCGTCACCGTCGGCCTGCACCGCTACTTCACGCACGGGTCGTTCAAGGCCAAGCGGCCGATGAAGATCGCGCTGGGCATCGCGGGCAGCCTGTCGCTGGAGATGTCGGTGCTCGACTGGGTCGCCACCCACCGCAAGCACCACAAGTTCTCCGACAAGGAGGGCGACCCGCACTCGCCGTGGCGCTTCGGGCCCGGGTTCAGGTCGATGACCAAGGGTCTGCTCTACGCGCACATGGGGTGGCTGTTCGAGAGCGAGCGGACCAACAGGGAGAAGTACGCCCCTGACCTGTGCAAGGACCCCGACATCATCAAGCTGCACAAGTGGTTCCCCGCGCTGGCCATCACCTCCATCTTCCTGCCCGCCGTCCTCGGCGGGGTGCTGACCTGGTCGTGGCAGGGCGCGCTGACCGCCTTCTTCTGGGGCTCGCTGGTGCGCATCGGCCTGCTGCACCACGTGACGTGGTCGATCAACTCGATCTGTCACGTGTTCGGCGAGGAGACCTTCCAGAGCCGCGACAAGTCGCGCAACGTGTGGTGGCTGGCGATCCCCTCCTTCGGCGAGTCGTGGCACAACCTGCACCACTCCGACCCGACGTGCGCCCGTCACGGGGCGCTGAAGGGGCAGATCGACCTCAGCGCCGGGCTGATCCGCATCTTCGAGCGATTCGGCTGGGTCCACGACGTCAGGTGGCCGACCCCTGAGCGCCTGGCGGCGAAGCGCATTGGCTAGTGCCGCTGCCACGGTGCCCGGTCACGGGCCGGGCACCGCCATTATGGAACCTGTGACCACCGAATCCCGATCTCGTAGGCGTATGACCGGTAGAGAGCGAAGAGAGCAGCTGATCACGATCAGCCGCACGCTGTTCGCCGAGAAGGGGTTCGACGGGACCTCCATCGAGGAGATCGCCGCCACGGCGCAGGTGTCCAAGCCTGTGGTGTACGAACACTTCGGCGGCAAGGAGGGCGTCTACGCGGTGGTGGTCGATCGCGAGATGCAGAAACTACTCGGCATGATCACGGCGGCGCTGTCGGCGTCGCACTCGCTGATCAAGCTGGAGCGCGCGGCGCTGGCGCTGCTGCAGTACATCGAGGAGAGCAGCGAGGGCTTCCGGATCCTGGTGCGCGACTCGCACGCGGCCTCGGGCACCGGCACGTTCGCCAGCCTGATCAGTGAGATCGCCAGCCAGGTCGAGGACGTCCTGGCCGACGAGTTCAA
Organism: Nonomuraea recticatena; assembly: GCF_039533245.1. Classification (NCBI taxonomy): domain Bacteria; kingdom Bacillati; phylum Actinomycetota; class Actinomycetes; order Streptosporangiales; family Streptosporangiaceae; genus Nonomuraea; species Nonomuraea recticatena. Next base: position 325,592 of record NZ_BAAATE010000004.1, read on the forward strand.
GAGCAGGGGCTACGACCCCAAGCTGGCGCCGATGTACGCCCAGATGCTGGTGGGCATGGTGGCCCTGACCGGCCAGTGGTGGCTCGACGTGCGCAAGCCCGGGCGCGAGGAGGTCGCCTCGCACCTGGTGAACCTGGCGTGGAACGGCCTGACGGGCCTCAACCCGATGCCCCAGATCACCGCGACGAGCAAGGGCCTGGAGCTGTCGGCCATGGCGCCGCTGCCCCCGAGGCCGACCGAGAAGGAGCTCAAGGAGGCGCAGAAGGCGCGCGCCAAGGAGCTCAAGGAGGCCGAGAAGGCCAGGGAGCGCGAGCTGAAGGAGCGCGAGCGGCTGCTGCGCGAGGCCGAGAGGGCCAGGGAGCGCGAGGAGAAGCTCCGTCAGCGGGAGGCCAGACTGGCCGAGCGGGCGGCGAAGCTCGAACAAGAGTGAGTCGTTGAGCCAGCGTTAACGCTTTGTTCAATCTAATTGGGCATATTACGGGATATGTCCGCCGAGCTCCTGTCCTCTGGAAACGACCTGCCCCTGCCTCAGGAGCGGTTTCTCAACCGCGAGGAAAGCTGGCTCCAGTTCAACGAACGCGTACTCGAGCTGGCCGAGGACCCCTCCCTTCCCCTTCTCGAGCGGGTGCGGTTCCTGGCGATCTTCGCGAGCAACCTCGACGAGTTCTTCAGGGTGAGGGTGGCGGGCCTCAAACGCCGCATGGCGACGGGCCTGCTGCTGCGGACCAAGAGCGGGCTCAAGCCGCGCGAGGAGCTGGCGCGGATCGCGACGATAGCCGACGACCTCGCCAAACGGCACGCGGCCCTCTTCCACGAGCGCATCTGCCCGCAGCTGGCCGCCGAGGGCATCGAGATCGTCCGGTGGGACGACCTCGGCCGCGATGAGCGCACCGAGCTGCGCAAGCTGTTCAGGGAGCGGATCCGTCCCGTCCTGACGCCCCTGGCCGTCGACCCCGCGCACCCCTTCCCCTACATCTCCGGCCTGAGCCTCAACCTGGCCGTCGTCGTGCGCAACCCCTCCACCGACCACACCGTCTTCGCCAGGGTGAAGGTGCCCTCCCAGCTGCCTCGCTTCGTGGCCGCCTCGAAGAACAGGTTCGTCCCGCTGGAGGACGTGATCGCGGCCCATCTCGGCCAGCTGTTCAAGGGCATGGAGATCCTGCAGCACCACGCCTTCAGAGTCACCCGCAACGAGGATCTCGACGTCGACGAGGACGTGACGGAGAACCTCATGAAGGCGCTGGAGAAGGAGCTGCTCAAGCGCCGCTTCGGCCCCGCGGTGCGGCTCGAGGTCGAGCAGACGATCACCCCCGAGGTTCTGGATCTGCTGGTCGACGAGCTCGACGTGGCGCCGCACGAGATCTACAGGGTCGACGGCCCGCTCGACCTGACGGGCCTCGACGCCATCGCCGACCTGGACAGGGGCGAGCTGAGCTTCCGCCCGTTCGTCCCCGCCGAGGCCATCCACGCCGAGGACGACATCTTCACCGTGCTGCGCGAGCGCGACGTGCTGCTGCACCATCCCTACGACTCCTTCGCCACCAGCGTGCAGCGCTTCATCGAGGAGGCGGCCGAGGACCCGCAGGTGCTGGCGATCAAGCAGACGCTCTACCGCACCAGCGGCGACTCCCCCATCGTGAACGCGCTGATCGACGCGGCCGAGGCGGGCAAGCAGGTCGTGGTCGTCGTGGAGATCAAGGCCCGCTTCGACGAGCACGCGAACATCTCGTGGGCGCGCAAGCTGGAGAAGGCCGGCTGCCACGTGGTCTACGGCGTGGTCGGGCTGAAGACGCACTGCAAGCTCGCCCTGGTCGTACGGCAGGAGCCCTCGGGCGAGCTGCGCCGCTACTGCCACATCGGGACGGGCAACTACAACCCCAAGACCGCCCGCGTGTACGAGGACTTCGGCCTGCTCACCGCCGACCCGCTGGTCGGCGAGGACGTCACCGACCTGTTCATCCACCTGACCGGCTACTCCCACCACTCTGCCTACCGCAGGCTGCTGGTGGCCCCGCACTCGCTGAGAGGCGGCCTGCTGGCCAGGATCGAGCGGGAGATCGCCCACCAGCAGGCGGGCAGGCCCGCCCGCATCAGGATCAAGACCAACTCCCTGGTGGACGAGCAGCTGATCGACGCGCTCTACCGGGCCTCCCGCGCGGGCGTGCGGGTGGACCTGTGGGTGCGGGGCATCTGCGCGCTCCGTCCTGGGATTCCCGGCCTGTCGGAGAACATCAGGGTCCGCTCGGTCCTGGGGCGGTTCCTGGAGCACTCCAGGGTCTACGAGTTCGGGCTCGGCAGGCGCCCCGAGATCTGGATCGGCAGCGCCGACCTGATGCGCCGCAACCTCGACAGGAGGGTGGAGGCGCTGGTGAAGGTGACGGGCCAGTCGCACAGGGCCTACCTGATCGAGGTCATGGACCTGGCGATGGCCGACACCACCACCTGCTGGTGGCTGAACTCCGACGGCACATGGAGTCGCCACGACGGCGACGACCTGCAGAGCCACCTGATCGGGACGCGCCGGTGGAGGACCATTGACGACTGAGCTCATCAGGGCCGCGGGCGCGGTCGTCTGGCGGGGCGACGAGGTCGCCCTCGTCCACAGGCCCAAGTACGACGACTGGACCTTCCCCAAGGGCAAGGTGAAGCCGGGCGAGCACGTGATCGCCGCCGCGCTGCGCGAGGTGCGGGAGGAGACGGGGCTCACCGTGCTGCTCGGCAGGGCGCTGCCCGCCGTCCACTACCTGAGGAAGGGCCGCCTGAAGCGGGTCGACTACTGGACGGCCCGCGCCGTCTCGGGCGAGTTCGTCCCGGGTCCCGAGGTGGACGAGCTGGTCTGGCTCACCCGCGACGCGGCGCGCGCCCGCCTCAGCTACGAGTGGGACGCGAGCCTGCTGACCGCCCCTCCGCCGCAGACCACCCCGCTGCTCCTCGTACGGCACGGCAGCGCGGGCTCGCGCGACGCGTGGGAGGGCGACGACGACCTGCGTCCCCTCGACGACGACGGCCTGGCCCAGGCGCGCACCCTTGCCACGGTGCTGCCCGCCTACCGGCCCTCCTCGCTGGTCAGCTCGCCGAGCATGCGGTGCGTGCAGACGCTTCCCGGAGCCGACCTGCGGCTCGACCCGCTGCTCAGCGAGCAGGGCTACGACAGGGAGCAGAGCGCCGAGCTCGTCCGCGGGCTCGAGGGGCCCTCGGCCGTGTGCAGCCACGGCAAGGTGCTGCCTCCGCTGATCGACGAGCTCAGCGGCCTGCGCGTGCACCTGCGCAAGGGCGCCTTCGCCGTCCTCCACCGCCTGGACGGCCGGATCGTCCACATCGAGCGCTACGCGGTCTGAACCTTCGCCCACACCTGGGGGAAGTCGGCGTGCGCGCGCTCGGCGGCCGCTCGCTCGATACCCACCAGCACGCCGTAGGTGAAGGTGTCCTCGCCCGCCTGCCGCGCGCTCTCGGCCTCTCGGGCGAGCGTCTCCTGCGCGACGACCCCGTCCTGGTGGGCCCCGAGCGCTTCCTGGACGGCTTCGGCGCGTTCGGCCAGCTTGTCCACGCCGATCGCCTCAGCGGTGTACCGGGCGCGTTTGGCCGCCTTGCGTACCTCGTGCATGGCCGTCTCGCGCTCGCCGGGATCCGTCACGGTCCGAGCGTGATCGTAGGCCTTCGACACGCGCTGCCAGTTCTTGTCCGCGATCGCGGACAGCGCGGCCCCTGCCTGCTTGCCCGCCGTCTTGCCCAGGGACGGCTCGGCGACCAGGCGGTCGAGGGCGTCGAGCAGCGCGAAGTAACGCGGGCCGCTCAGCGTCTCCCTGATCCTGCCGTGGGCCTCCTCCTCGCGCTTGCCCAGGTCGTCGCCGAGGCGTACCTGGATGGGGCCCGCCACGAGCTCGGGGGCGAGCCTCCTGAGGCGCTCCGCGAACCTGGCTCTGATGACCTCGAGGTCACGGGCCTCGCCGAGCACGGCGGCGAGCCACTTCAGCTCCTCCTGGACAGGTTCGGTGTCCTTGACCACGCTCGCGAACGCCTTCAGGGCGCTGCGCAGCCTGCGCGAGGCGACGCGCATCTGGTGCACGGCGTCGTCCTCCGCCCTGCGGGCGCGGGGGTCCTGCGAGAGGAGGGCCGCGACCTGGTCCGCGAGGTAGTTCACGACGACCTCGCCGGCGCTGCCGTGCTCGACATTCGCGCGGACCGGCGGCGCGGGTTCGAGCAGCCTGGCGAGCTTGCTGGCCGAGCTCGCGGGGACGGCTCCGGCCTTGCGCAGCCGCTTGCCGACCTTCGCCAGCAGGTCCTGGTCGCCGTCGACCAGTTCGGCCTCGACCTCTCGCCATCGCTGGACGCGCGGCTCGTCGCCGAAGACGGTGCCCTTGACGCGGTCGTCGGCCACCTCGACGGCTCCGGCCACCAGGGTCACGGTTCTGCGGGTGTCGAGCTCGGCCACCACGCGCAGCTCGGCTCCCCGCGTGTAGCCCTGGACGAGGTCGGCCAGCTCGGCGGGGACGACCTTGGTGCTGCGGGTGAGCGGCAGCTGGATCTCCTGACGCGCCCCCTTGGCCTTGGGCAGCTTGAGGTGCCAGCCCGGATCGGACCCCCCGCGCCGCCGCCGCAGCGTGACACCCCTGGCGGCCAGGCGCAGATCGGCGGTGTCGTAGTAGAGCGCCACCAGCTGGTAGCTCTTGGGGCCGGTGATCTGGCCCAGCTTGCTCAGATCGGGCACCTCGTAGTCACCCGGTACGTCGAACTTGTCCTCGATCTCGATGCCCACTGCACCTCGCAACCGTTCGATTGCGGACAATCATGCCACTAGGCGATGAACGGGAGAAGTTTTCTCACTTCTGCCCGACCACGAAGATCCGGCGGAACGGGAACGGCGTGCCGTACGACCGGGTGGGGTAGGCCTCGTCGAGCAGGACGGCCAGCTCGTCGGTGAAGCGGGCGCGCTCGTCGGGTTCGAGCCGATCGAAGATCGGGCGCAGCGCGGTGCCCGAGATCCAGTTGAGCACGGCGTTCTCACCCTGCAGGACGTGGACGTAGGTGGTCTCCCACGCGTCCACCCGCAGGCCGAGGGCGGCGAGCTGGTCCAGGTAGGCCACCGGCTCGGCGACCGGCCACGGGCGCTCGAACTCGCCCAGCTTGTCCCTCCAGTTGTCGCTGGCGCACAGCCTGCGGATCAGCACGTGGCTGGGGGCGTCGAAGTTGCCCGGCACCTGGAAGGCGAGCCAGCCGCCCGAGCTGAGGTCGTCGATCCAGCGCTCGAACAGGTCGCGGTGCTGGGGCACCCACTGCAGCAGCGCGTTGGAGACCATCACGTCGATGGGGCGGTCGGGGTGCCAGAGCGCGACGTCGGCGACGTCGAAGCGGGCCCTGGTCTCGAGGCCGCGCGCCTTGGTGATCATCGCGGGAGAGGAGTCGAAGCCGTAGACGGTGGCGCGCGGCCAGCGCTCGGCGAGTGTCGCGGTGAGTTCACCCGATCCGCAGCCCGCGTCGACGACATAATCGGGTTGATCGGCCCGCACCCGCCCGACCAGCTCGAAGAAGGGCCTGGAGCGCTCGTCGGCGTACGCGGCATAGGTCGCGGGGTCCCAGATATCTCTTGACATAAAGATAATTGATATCGAGATATATATCTCGATGTCAAGACAGTACACTCGTGTCATGACGATGGACGAGGTCGACAGGCTGGTGGCGTCCTGGCAGCAGGAGCGTCCCGATCTCGATGTGACGCCGCTGCAGGTGCTGAGCCGCGTCTCCCGCCTTGCCCGTCATCTCGACAGGGCGCGGCGGGCCTCCTTCGCCGAGCACGACCTCGAGCCGTGGGAGTTCGACGTGCTCACCGCGCTGCGCAGGGCGGGCAAGCCGTACGAACTGTCGCCGGGGGCCCTGCTGCGCGCCACACTGGTGACCTCGGGAACCATGACCAACCGCATCGACAGGCTGGCCCAGGCCGGGCTGGTGCGGCGGCGGCCCGACCCCGAGGACCGGCGCGGCGTGCTCGTGTCGCTGACCGACGACGGGCGGGCGCGGGTCGACGCGGCCTTCGCCGACCTGCTGCGCCGCGAACGGGAGCTGCTGGCGGGGCTGGGAGCCGAGGAGCAGAGGGCCCTCGCCGACCTCCTGCGCACCCTCCTCACACCCTTCGACGCCTGACCTCGCGCCAGCGCTACTCGCCGAGACGCTCGGCGACCTCCAGCCACTCCGCCTCGACCGCGTCCTTCTCGCTCAGGATGTCGCGCAGCTTCGAGTCGAGCTCGCCCAGCTTGGCGTAGTCGCTGGCCGCGTCGGCCATCGCCGCGTGGAGCTTGTCCTCCTGCCCTGCGAGCTTGTCGAGCTGGCGCTCAAGGCGGCTCAGCTCCTTGCGCAGCTCACGCTCCTCCTTGGCCGACATCCCCGTGGGCTCGGCCTTCACGGGAGCGTCCGCCACGGGCGCGCCACCGGCGACCCTGGCCGTCACCGCCGTGCCCGCCGCCCTGCGCTGCAGGTACTCGTCCACCCCGCCTGGCAGCATCGACAGCCGCCCGTCGCCCAGCAGCGCCACGCACCGGTCGGCGACGCGCTCCAGGAAGTAGCGGTCGTGGCTGACCAGCACGAGCGTGCCCGGCCAGCCGTCGAGCAGGTCCTCCAGCTCGTTCAGCGTCTCGATGTCGAGGTCGTTGGTCGGCTCGTCGAGCAGCAGGACGTTCGGGTCGTCCATGAGCAGGCGCAGCAGCTGGAGCCGCCGCCGCTCACCGCCCGACAGGTCGCCGACGACCTTCCACTGCGCCTCGCCCTTGAAGCCGAGCCGTTCGAGCAGCTGGGAGGCGGTCCACTCCTTCTTGCCCAGCTGGATGTACTTGCGGATCTGCTCCACCGACTCGAGCACGCGCTGCCCCGGGTCGAGGTCGGTCAGCTCCTGCGACAGGTAGGCCAGGCGCACCGTCCTGCCGCGCACGATGCGTCCGGAGTCGGGCTTGACCTGGTCGGCGAGCAGGCGCAGCACGGTCGACTTGCCCGAGCCGTTGACCCCGATCAGCCCGATCCTGTCGCCGGGCCCGAACTGGAAGGTGGAGTGGTCGAGCACCAGCGGACCCGCGTCGGGCCCGCCCGCGTGCAGCGTGACGTCCTCGAGGTCGTAGACGGTCCTGCCGAGCCGCGCCGCCGCGAACTTCATCAGCTCGACGGTCTCCCTCACGGGAGGCTCGTCGGCGATCAGCGCCTGCGCCGCCTCGATCCTGAACTTCGGCTTCGACGTCCGCGCGGGCGGACCCCTGCGCAGCCAGGCGATCTCCTTGCGCATGAGGTTCTGGCGGCGCTCCTCCGCGGCCTGCGCGATGCGCGCCCGCTCGGCCTTGGCCAGCACGTACGCGGCGTAACCGCCCTCGTAGCGCTCGACCCTGCCGTCGACGACCTCCCACGTCCTGGTGGAGACGGCGTCGAGGAACCACCGGTCGTGCGTCACGACCAGCAGCGCGCTCTTGCGCTGCGACAGGTGCCCCGCCAGCCAGGCGATCGCCTCGATGTCGAGGTGGTTGGTGGGCTCGTCGAGCATGATCAGCTCGTGCTCGTCGATGAGCAGCTTCGCCAGCGCCGTACGCCGCCGCTCCCCACCGGACAGGTCTCCGACCTTGCTCTCCAGGTCGAGGTCGCCGATGAGGTTGGCGAGGATCTCCCTGATCGCCTGGTCGCCCGCCCACTCGTGCTCGGCACGACCGCCGAGCACGGTCTCGTGGATGGTCCTGCCGGGGTCGAGGTCGTCGCGCTGGGACAGCAGGCCGACCCGCAGACCCCTGTTGTGCGTCACGCGGCCGGTGTCGGGCTTCACCGTCCCCGCGACCACCGACAGCAGCGTCGTCTTGCCACCGCCGTTGCGCCCGACGACGCCGATGCGCTCACCGGCCTCGATGCCGAGGGAGACGTCACTCAGCAGTGGCTTGGGCCCGTAGGCATGGGAAACAGACTCAAGATTGACCAGATTCATCGCTCACCAAGGCTATCCCCTCCCCCGTCCACGACGGCCCATCGCCGACCGGCCCTCAGACGATCGACGCCCCCGCCACGGGGCCATGCGCGGGCACCGCCGTACGGCACACTCCCGCGCCCTTCAGCGCCTCGGCCAGCTCGCGGGCGTGCTCCTCGTCGGCGGCCAGGAACGCGCACGTCGGCCCCGACCCCGACACGATCGCGCCCAGCGCCCCGTGCTCGCGCCCCGCCTCCAGCGTCCTGGCCAGGGATCCACGCAGCGTCAGCGCGGGCTCCTGGAGGTCGTTGGTCAGCTCGGCGCCCAGCGCCCGCGCGTCGCCGTCCTTCAGCGCCCTCAGCAGCGCCTCGCTCACCTGCGGCCACGCCACCGGCGTGCCCGCCGCCGCCCTCAGCCTGTCGCACTCGGCGTAGACCTTCGCCGTGGACAGCCCGCCGTCCGCGACGGCGAACACCCAGTGGAAGTCACCCTTGACCGGCAGCGCGGTCAGCTGCTCGCCCCTGCCCGTGCCCACCGCCGTACCGCCGAGCAGGGAGAACGGCACGTCGCTCCCCAGGTCCGCGGCGATCTCCATCAGGTCCTCCAGCGGCAGCCCGAGCCCCCACAGCTCGTTGCAGGCCACCAGCGTGCCCGCCGCGTCGGCGCTGCCTCCGGCCATGCCGCCCGCCACGGGGATCGCCTTGCGGATGACCAGCTCGACGCCGTACGTCCTGCCCGCGTGCTTGGCCAGCGCCCTGGCGGCCTGGATGGCGAGGTTGCCGTCGTCGACGGGCACCTGGTCGGCGGACTCGCCCTCCACCCGCACCGAGACCGTCTCCGACTCCTTGGCCACGACCTCGTCGAAGACCGAGACGGCGTGGAAGACGTTCACCAGGTCGTGGAAGCCGTCATCCCGCAACGGGCCCACGGACAGCTGGACGTTGACCTTTGCGGGCACCCGGACGGTCACGGAACTCATCTGCTTCTGCCACTCTCATCGGCCTGCGGGGTCAAGGCTCTCGATGCTATCGGGACCCACCTGCGCCCCATGCCCTCCTCTTCGGCCCGCACCCGGCCGTCATATCCTGCGAACACCGGACCGGGGATTCGCGGAAGCCGTCCACAAGCCTCCGCAGAACCCCGATCCGCCCCGCAGAACCTCGGCCACACAAAAGGGCCGCCCCGCAGAACCGTCACTCACACAGAAGCGCCGCCTCGCAGAACCGTCACTCACACAGAACCTCGGCCTCGCAGAAAGGTCGACCTCGTAGACAAGGTGAAGTGAACTGATGTCCCAGGTAACGGTCATCGAAGTACCGCAGTGGCAGGGCTCGTCCTCCCCCACCGCCCACCGACTGCGCGACGGCGCCAAGCTGCTCGCCGAGATGGTCCCCAACGCCGTACATCTGCGCGTGGACATCGCCGACGGCGACGCCCCCGCCGACCTCGCCACCACCGCCGGCCGCACCCGTGCCGCCCTGGCTCAAGCCCCCGACGGGCTCGTGGTGACCGTCGGCGGAGACTGCGGCGTCGACCTCGCTCCCGTCTCCGCCGCCCTCGACCGGTACGGCGACCGCCTCGCCCTCGTCTGGTTCGACGCCCACGGCGACCTCAACACCCCCGGCTCCTCCCCCTCGGGCGCCTTCCACGGGATGGTGCTGCGCACGCTGACCGGCGAAGGACACGACGCCCTGCTGCCCGAGCACCCCATCCGCCCTGAGCGGATCGTCCTGGCAGGGGTCCGCGACCTCGACCCCGCCGAGCGCGACTTCGTCACCTCCAGCGGCCTCACCCATCTCGGCGTGACCGACCTGTCCGACCCCGCCACCCTGGTCCAGGCCGTCACCGACACGGGCGCCGACGTGGTCTACATCCACATCGACCTGGACGTCCTGGACCCCGCCACCTTCGCCTCGGTCGGCGTCCCCGCCCCCGGCGGCCTCCTCCCCGACGACCTCCTCAAGCTCGTCAGGACACTGACGGAGCACTTCGAGCTGGCGGGAATCGGCATCACCGAGTACGAACCGTCCCGCCCCGAGGACCAACTCCTCCTCACTCCCCTGATCGCCAACCTCACCACCCCCTGAGGCCAGGTGCGGCAACCACAACCGACCCTCGGAGACCAGGTACGGCAACCACAAGCGAACCTCGCACAGCCGCCTCCCAACACGGCAGCACGACCCCCTTCGCGGCGGCGACCCGACCACCCTCGAACCCGGCACCCCCAGTGGCCACTGAACACCGAGACCCGACTCATCCTCGAGCGCCGAGACCAGCCGCGCCTCCTTTCGCGGCGGCGACCCGACCACCCTCGACCCTGGCCCCCAATCGCCACCAAACACCGAGACCCAACTCATCCCCCGAGCGCCGAGACCAGCGGCGCCCCGAGCACTCAGACCAGCCTCACCCCGAACACGGCCAACTCACCCCCCAGACACCAACACCAACCGCACCCCCAAGCACCGAGCACCGAGCACCGAGACCAGCTCACCCAAACACCAGGCCCGACTCACCCCCCCAGACACCGAGGCCAGCCACGCCCCGGGCATTGAGGCCGGCTTCGCCGCCAAGCGCTCAGGCTCAACTCGCTATCGAGCAACGCGCGCACGGCCCGTATCGGAGCCCCAGCAGATGCCCCGACGCGTTGCATCCGGCCGGAGATCCAGCCGACGAGCGCGCCAACGGCCTCCACCCCGCGTTCCCGTCATGGCGGCAGCTCCTCAAGTCCTATCTGTTGAGGCGCTGGCCAGTGGCCAGGCTGGGTAGTTTCAGCTCTCCGGTGCGGGCGGCTGGATGGGGGGACGGCGGCATCACGGGCGGCCATCACGCCGAGAAGGCCGGTACTCCACCGCTGGAGCAGGCGCACGCTGCGGGCGGAGGTGACGAACAGGAAGGCAGTGGCCAGGAGGATGACCGACAGGACGGTCACCCACCCAGAAGCCCCGGCGACCGCGCCGATAACGCCTGAGGGGAAGGCGGCCACAAGGGCCACGGGGAGGATCTCCACTTGGCCGCCGGTCTGATCGCCCGCCTACTGGCCGGATAGACACGATCGCGGACATCGGTGCCCACCCCGGCATCCACGAGCGCGATCAGCGCTACCCCGACGCAGTCCACCGCAGCCGGAGCCGCGACGACGGCAGCGGTGGCGGCGGCAGCGGTAGCGGCGGCAGCGGTAGCGGCAGCGGTGGCGGTGGCGGTGGCGGTGGCGGTGGCGGTGGCGGTGGCGGTGGCGGTGGCGGTGGCGGTGGCGCCAACAGCGACACCTTCCCAAGGGCGAGCTCGTAGCGGACTCGGCGCTCCACCTCCCTCGCCATAAAACTCTATACGTGATACACAGTACGGCATACGCTCTATTGAGGCGGTGTCAGCGGCCGCCGTACCGATTCGAGGGACTGAGGAGTGTGTCGACGTGATGGAGATTCGGACATTTACGGAAACCGACCGCGCCGAGCTGCGCAGGCTGTTCCACCGCGCAGGCGAAGGTGCTCCCACCGCTTCGCTGTGGGAACACGAGGAATCCGAAGCCGCCATCTACCTGGACCCTTACATGGATCTGGAACCCGACTCGCTGTTCCTGGCCGTGGTCGATGGAGCCCTGGTCGGCTACCTGGCGGGATGCCTCGACAGCGCGACGTTCCCGAGCGAGAGCGAGCGCTTGGAGAAGGCCATAAGGAAGTACCGCCTGATCTTCCGCCGCAAGCCTGCGGCCTTCTTCGCTCGCAGCATGGCCGACCTGGCCTGGTCCGCCGTCCGCCGGGAGCCCACGGCGGGAGACTTCGACGATCCACGCTGGCCATCCCACCTGCACATCAACGTGGCGCCCTCGGCCAGAGGAACGGGCGTCGCCGACGAACTGATGAACGGGTGGCTGGATCGGCTCAAGGCAGCCGGGTCACCGGGTTGCCACCTACAGACCCTCGTCGAGAACAGCCGCGCAGTACGGTTCTTCGAACGCATGGGCTTCACCCAGCATGGCCCCACTCCGCTGGTCCCCGGCCTCAGACACCACGGCACTCGTCTCCACCAGCAGACGATGGTCCAACCCGGCGCCTGACACGAGACCGGCGCACCGCCACCACAACATGATCCAGAGACCTACACAACAAGGGCCCCGCGCTCTCAGGATCAACCCCTGGCGACAGCTCAACTGGCCCCTGCCAGAGATGAGCGCTGACAACGATCGCCCCAGGACGTACCCCGTGCGCCCCAAGACGCCCAGAGGCCACCCCGCAAGCCGACCTCCAGGGCGCCCCTCGGAGCCGAACCCGCAAGCCAACCTCGGAGGACTACTCCGAAAGCCAACCTCGGAGGACGCCCCCGAAAGCTGACCTCGTAAGCCGACCCCGGAAGCTGACCTCGCAAGCCGACCCGGAACGAGACCCCGCAAGCCAACTCGCAAGGGGTCCGACCTCGAAAGCCGACGCGAGAAGCCGACCTCACAGGGCATCGAAGGCAGCCCCAGGAACCGCCCCCGGAAGCCGACCCCAGGAGGTGACCTCACAAGGCGACCCAGGGAAGCCGACCTCAGAAGGCGACCCCCCGACCCGGAAGGCGACCCCGCAAGCGGACCTCAGAGGGCGACCCCCGAAGCCGCCCCTGGAGCGAGCCAGAAGGCGACTCCGGAAGGCGAGTCCGTGGTGACTCCGAGGGCCGGGCCCATGGCAGGGTCGCGGAGGGGGCGGGCATGTGGCGGCGTCTCGGGGGACGGTCGGTTGGTCAGGAGGTTGGGTGGTATCCGGGGTGGGTCATCCCGGTCGGACGGCGCCGCGATAGCGCGGGCGGTAGTACGTGGAGTCGAGGAAGTCGGTCTTCTTGACCACGTCGCCGGTCTTGGGTGCATGGATCATGATGCCGTTGCCCAGATAGAGGCCGACGTGGGTGGGATCGCCCGTGCCTCCGCCGAAGAAGACGAGGTCGCCCCGGCGCAGGTCGGACAGCCTGACGCGCTTGCCCTGACGGAACTGGGTGCCGGTGTAGTGGCCGAGCTTCACCCCTGCTCTGGACCACGCGTACAGGGTGAGCCCCGAGCAGTCGAAGCCGACGGTGCCGGCCCCTCGTCCTATGCCCCTGCTGGGTCCTGCGGGGTTGCCTCCGCCCCAGGAGAAGGGGGTGCCCAGGCGGGCGATGGCGGCGGTGGCGGCCAGGTCGCCTCTGGTGCGGGTGGTCCGCTTCCTGCCAGGGCTGTGGTCGCTGGATCTCTTCTTCGGCGTCGCCTTGCTGCGCGAGGGAGGTGTCCCCGGCCGTGTGCCGTCTGACGGGGGCGGGCCGGGCCGGGTTCGATCCTTCGAAGGCCTCCCTGAGCCAGGGCCCACTGTCGACGGCCTCACTGAGTCGGGGCGCACCATCGACGGCTTCACCACACGGGGCGGTCCCCCCGGCTGCACCTCCACCAGGCGAGACAGGGTCGGCGCGAGCCACTCCTCCGCATGGGACCGATCCGCGGGAGCCGGCTCACCGCGATGAGACCGATCCGCAAAAGCCGTGGCCGGGTGAGGCGGGGCCGTGGAAGGTCTCTCGGTCGGCCAGGTGAATGTGTTCAGCCATGACGGGCGGTGGCGGAAGCGGTCGTGCCAGGTGGTGAGCCAGGTCGAAACGGTGTCGCGGACGGCGGAGCGCGAACCGGGGTCCACGTCGCTCATGCGCATCACCGACCACCGCACGGGCGGGTGGGCCGAAGGCTGGTCGGGGCCCGGTGATGGAGGTGCCGCGCCGGGCGTGAGGGTGTGCCAGGGCCGGGATCCGGCTGGTGATTTTCGTCCGGGTGGGCAGGCCGCCGAGGGGAGGGCGACCGTCAGCCTGACGGAAGAACCCGCGCCCTTGAGGGCGGGCCGTACGGCGTCGGACGCGGGGGTGTCGCCCTCGTGCTGCCAGGCCTCCAGCAGGGGCGCGTAGGCGGCGGGCAGGGTGATGGTGCGCAGGCATGGCGCCTGGCTGGGGTCGGTCGCCGGGCCGGGAGAGGCGGCGCTCAGCGTTGCCAGAAAACCGATGGTGAGCCACATCTGGGCCTCCTGAGCCGTGGAAGGGAGGCCCAGGATCGTGTGGAGAGGGTCTGCGGGAGAGGACCGAGCGTTGTTCTGTGGACGGAGGCCGCAGGGCGACAGGCCCACTGTGGACGGAGGCCGCAGAGCGACAGGCCGACTGTGGAGGGAGGCGCCCAGGAAGGCGCGCACGCTTCTGGCGAGGAGCGAGACTCCAACGACCGGGTCAGCCGTCATGGGCCGATGCGCGCTGAACCCCTCGACCATGGTGTCCGCAACCTGGCCCGCCCGCCGCGCCTGCACCACCGCCGCCGCCGTACCGGAGCGGGTCACGGAGCTGCTGCAACTGGTGGTCCGGGCCCCGAGCACGCCGCGCGGCGGCCAGCGGCAGCGGGTCTCCATTGCCCGCGCCCTGGCCGCCGAGCCCGACGTGCTGGTCTGCGACGAGATCACCTCGGCCCTGGACGGCGACACCGCCCAGGCGATGATGGAGCTGCTGACCCGGCTGCGCGAGACGCGTGAGATGGCCGTGGTGTTCGCCTCCCACGACCTCCGCCTGGTGGAGAGGTACGCCGACAGCGTGGCGCTGATCGGCGGGCAGGAGGAACGCGCGCCCGCTCCGGGCGAGCGCCCCTAGTCCTCCAGGTGCTCCGCGATCCTGGCGAAGGCGGTGATGTCCAGCTGCTCACCCCGGGTCGACGGATCCACCCCGGCCGCCCTCAGCGCCTCCTCCGCCCGCGCCGGAGATCCGAACAGGACACCCAGCGCCGCCCTCAACGTCTTCCTCCGCTGCGCGAACGCGGCGTCGACCACCGAGAACACCTGCTTCCTCGAAGCGCTGGTCACCGGCGGATCGCGCCGTTCCAGTGACACCAGCCCCGAGTCCACGTTGGGGACGGGCCAGAAGACCGTCCTGCCCACCGGGCCCGCCCGCCTGACGTCGGCGTACCAGGCGGCCTTGGCGGACGGCACGCCGTACACCTTGGAGCCCGGAGGGGCGGCGAGCCGGTCGGCGACCTCGGCCTGCACCATGACCAGGCCCTTGCGCAGCGAGGGCAGCGCCTCCAGCAGGTGCAGGACGACCGGCACGGAGACGTTGTACGGCAGGTTGGCGACCAGGGCCGTCGGGAGGTGGCCTGAGAAGTCGTCGGGGCCCACCTTCATGGCGTCGCCGCCCACGACCGTCAGGCTGTCGCCGAGCCCGCGCGACTCGACGGTCAGGGGAAGCTGCCGGGCCAGCACGGGATCGATCTCGACCGCGACCACGTGGGCGACCTCGGGCAGCAACGCCAGAGTGAGCGAGCCCAGCCCCGGACCCACCTCGATCACCACGTCGTCCGGCGACAGCCCGGCCGTGCGCACGATGCGGCGGACGGTGCCGCCGTCGATCACGAAGTTCTGACCGAACTTCTTTGTCGGGCGAAGATCGAGCTTTTCCGCCAAATTACGTATTTCAATTGGCCCCAACAGGCTCACAATGGCACTCCCCCTATCACCCATTCAGTCTCGCGCATCGGCGAGGCATCGAAGAACCGGGGAGTAGGAGAGAGGATGGGCTGATGAAGCCGATGGGCGCCGCACCCCTGCGTCCGACCGACGCGCGCGAGATCGGGCCGTACCGCCTGCTCGGGCGCATCGGAGAGGGGGGTATGGGCACGGTGTTCCTGGCCATCGCGCCGACGGGACGGCCTGTCGCGGTCAAGGTGGTGAAGGCGGAGTTCGCCAACCAGGAGGGGTTCAACGCCCGCTTCCACGCGGAGGTGGACAACGCGCGCAGGGTCGCGTCGTTCTGCACCGCGCAGGTGCTCGACAACGGCAACGACAGCGTGGGCAGGCCGTACATGGTCACCGAGTACATCGCAGGCGTCCCCCTGTCGGACCAGATCAGCGAGTACGGCGCGCTGGAGCCCGCCGCGCTGCACGGGGTGGCGCTCGGCGTGGCCGCCGCGCTGGCGGCGATCCACGTGGCGGGGCTGGTGCACCGCGACCTGAAGCCGGCCAACGTCATCCTGTCGATGTCGGGTCCTCGCGTGATCGACTTCGGCATCTCCCGCGCCCTCGACCGCGAGAGCAACTTCACGCTCTCGGGGGAGCTGCTGGGCAGTCCTGGCTGGTGGGCGCCTGAGCAGGTGCGGGGTCAGCAGGTCACGCCCGCGGCGGACGTGTTCGCGTGGGGCTGCCTGGTGGCGTTCGCGGGCAACGGGCGCCACCCGTTCGGGCGCGGCGACGCGATCACCATGGCGACCAGGGTGCTGCACCAGGCCCCCGACCTCGGCGCGCTGCCCGCCCCGCTCAACGACCTCGTGCAGCGGGCGACCACGATGGACCCGCTGCTCCGTCCCACCGCCCAGGATCTGCTCCTGGCGCTGGTGGGCGGGCGCCTGCCGACGCCCGATCCGCCCACGGTGATCGCCACCGACCTCCTCGACAGGAACTGGGAGCCGCCGCCCAACGTCGCCGACACCGCGGTGCTGTCGGCGACGATCCCTCCGCAGGAGCAGGTCCGGCGGGGCGAGGAGCCGTCGGTGGCCGGG
The DNA here is from genome assembly GCF_039533245.1 of Nonomuraea recticatena. NCBI lineage: Bacteria > Bacillati > Actinomycetota > Actinomycetes > Streptosporangiales > Streptosporangiaceae > Nonomuraea > Nonomuraea recticatena. The sequence goes on from NZ_BAAATE010000004.1 coordinate 342,031, forward strand.
GGTGGGGCGCCGCAGGAGGAGCCGAGGTCCAAGGGCAGGCGCTGGCTGGTCGCGGCGGCCGCCGTGGCGGGCGCGCTGCTGGTCACGGTCGCCGTCCTGCTCGCGCGCGGCCCCTCGGTCACTCCCCCCGCGCAGCAGGCGGGCGGCGCCGGCGCCCTCACCGCCCCCGACGCGGGCAGGCGCGTCGGCCTCGGTTCCGCGTTCGACGATCCGCAGTTCCTCCTCACGGGACGGCCCCGCTGCGGCCTGACCGACTACAAGGGCGCGAAATCCTCCGACGGCAGGTACTGCGTGCTCAGGTGGGCGCTGCTGAACCCCGGCGGCACGGCCCGCGCGCTCGCCGCCTCGGGCATCGCGCTCGTGGACGACAGGGGCGGCAGGCACGAGAGCGCGCCCGCCTCCACCAAGCTGCCCGCCACCATCGCCCCCGGCGAGCGCATCGACGGGGTCTTCGTCTTCGACCTTCCTCCCCAGCGGCTGCCCTCGGTTCTGGAGGGCACCCTGATGGAGGGCGGACAGCGGATCGAGGTACGCCTTTCATGACGCGCACGCTGCTGGTCCTGGTGCTCCTGGCGGGTGGCCTCTACGGGCACGAGGTCACGGGAGCGTGCACGGGCGACGTCGTGGTGGGCGACCCCTTCGACGGGCCTGGCGCGGTCCATCGCCTGTCGGGCGGCGCGCTCGTCCCTGTCGAGGCGCCCGAGCTGGGTGAGGGCGACGCCTTCGGCTGGTCGGTGGCGATGGCCGAGGTCGACGGAGACGGCTGCGGCGACCTGCTCGTCGGCGCGCCGTACGCCGATGTCGATGGCCGCAAGGACGCGGGGGCCGCCTACCTGCTGACCAGCAAGGGGGCCACGGTGCGGCTCACCGCCCCCGAGCCGCAGCAGGACGCCCACTTCGGCTGGACGGTGGCCGCGAAGGGCGACCTGGTGGCGGTGGCGGCGCCGTACGAGGACCTGGCGGAGGTCAAGGACGCGGGCTCGGTCTACGTCCGGCGGGGCGAGGCGCCGCTGCGCAGGATCGGCCAGGACACCCCTGACGTGCCGGGCAACCCCGAGGTGGGCGACCAGTACGGCTGGGCGCTGGCCTTCGGCGCCGGCAACAGCCTGGTCGTGGGCGTGCCGTACGAGAACGACGACGGCACGGGCGTCCAGGTCGAGGAGGGCAAGATCGACTCGGGCTCGATGACCGTGCTGGCCGACGTCACCGCGCAGCGGCTGTCGGGCACCAAGTGGGAGCCGCCCGACCGCGCGACGGGCGACAGGTTCGGCTACGCGGTCGCCTACGCCGAGGGCTCCGGCATCGCGGTGGGCGCTCCGCAGGCCGGGTTCGTGCAGCTGTTCGACGAGGCGGTCGCCCCCACGAAGGGCGCCGAGTTCGGCGCCTCGATGGCTAGCTGAACAGCCTGGCGCCGCAGTGCGGCCACTGTCCCTGCCAGCGCCCCGCCACCCGCTGGTAGAGCAGCTGCGCCCGGTAGGTCTGCTCCTCGGCGGGCCAGAGGTTCGGCGTGCTCGTCCCGCCGACGGCCTGCCACATCGGCAGGCTGAACTGGTAGAGCCCGTAGTAGGGCCCCGAAGGGTTGAATGCGCGCGGGTCGCCTCCCGACTCGCACGCGGCCAGGCCCGCCCAGTTGAGCGCCGCCACCTCGGCCGTGATCGGCACCGTGCGCGGCGGCGCGACGGGTCCCGGAGGTTCGACCTTGATGACGGTGCCGTGGCGCGGGAAGCTGCCCAGCGGCGGCGTGACACGGTAGCCGTCGCCGTGCCGCACCCGCTTCTCCTTGAGCACGCCCCTCACGGTGGCGCTGGTGGTCGTGGTGCTCAGCCGGCGGCCTCCCGCGATCACGTGGACCCTACGCGGCGTCAGCATCGTCACCGCCATCCCCGACAGCGGCACCGCGCCCTCCCTGGCAACCGACAGCCTGCTGCCCGTGTGCTCGATGTCCAGCTCGTCGAGCGCGCCGCCGACGCTCATGGCGGTCACGACGTGCCTGGCGGTGCGGCCGTCGACGGTCAGGGTGATCGGGCGGGCGTGGCGGACCACGATCCGCGCGCCGTCGCTGATCGGGGCGCGGGCGTCCGGATGGAGGTAGTCGTCGGCGCCCACGGCGACCCGCGCCTCCTGGAGCACCTCCGCCACCGTGTCCGCCGAGCTGCGCAGCGCCATGGTCCTGCCGTCCACGTCCAGCGCGACGTCGGTGCCCATGTCGACGACGATCCTGCCGACCAGCGCGAACGCGGCGGCGCCGTAAGCAGCCATCGCCCACCCCGAGCCCCAGAAGGACCTGGGCGCGCGGCGTCGTCCTCTAGCCATCACCCGCGCGAGGCTAGCCCAGGCGGGCGCGGGCTCATCGCGAGATGCCGAAGACAGCCTCTCCGTTGGTGTTGACGGCCTCGCACAGCTCGTCGGCTGGCACGTCCTTGACCTCCGCCAGGCACCGCAGGGTGAGCGGCATGAGGGAGGGCGCGTTGGGCTTGCCCCTGTGCGGGACCGGCGGCAGGTACGGCGCGTCGGTCTCGACCAGGATCAGCTCCTTGGGCGCGACCCTGGCCGCCTCGCGCAGGTATGCGGCGTTCTTGTAGGTCACAGGCCCGGAGAAGGACATGAAGTATCCGGCCTCGACGCACTTCTTCGCCATCTCGGCGTCGCCCGAGTAGCTGTGGAAGACCACGCGGTCGGGCGCTCCTTCGGCGGCCAGCACCCTGAACACGTCGTCGTGCGCGTCGCGGTCGTGGATGACCAGCGCCTTGCCCGTGCGCTTGGCGATCTCGATGTGCGCGCGGAAGCTGGCGTGCTGGTCGTCCTTCGAGGCCCAGTCGCGGTAGTAGTCGAGCCCCGTCTCGCCGATCGCCCGCACGTCGGGCTCGCAGGCCAGCGCCTCGATCTCGGCCAGCACCTCGGGTGTGGCCGCGTGCGCCTCGTTCGGGTGGATCGCCACGCCCGCGTAGACGTCGCCGTGGTCCGCGGCCACCCGCGCGCCCCACACCGACGACGGCAGGTCGTAGCCGATCGTGACGAGCCTGGTCACCCCTGCCGCGCGTGAGTCGGCCAGGATGCTCTCCACGCTGGCCGAGGCGGCCTGCGCGGCCTGGGCCACGGGGTCGCCCGAGGAGGCCTGCCTGTTGCCCACCATGATGTCGAGGTGGCAGTGGCTGTCGAAGACGGGCGTGCTCAGCGGCTCTGGCGCGACGGGAAGCTTGCTCACGCACCCCAAGGTACCGGGGAGAATCAGCGTCATGCGGTTCGGGATCCTGGGCGCCACCACGGCATGGCGTGCCGACGGCACGCGAGTGCCGCTCGGCGGCCCGACCCCGCGTGCCCTGCTCGCGCTGCTGCTGGCGCGCGCGGGCCAGGTCGTCTCCGCCGACTTCCTGATCGACTCCGTCTACGGCGAGCGGCCTCCCGCCGACGCCACGCACGCCCTCCAGTCGCAGATCTCCCGCCTGCGCCGCTCCTTCACGATCGAGCTGCTGCCCGGCGGCTACCGCCTCGACGTCGACCCCTCGTCGGTCGACGCACACGTCTTCCTCCGCACGGCCGACGAGGGTCGCGCCGCGCTGGAGGCCGGTGCGCCCGCTCGCGCCGCCGAGCTGCTGCGCGAGGCGCTGGCGCTGTGGCGAGGCCCCGCGGCGGCCGAGGCCGTCAGGCTGGAGGAGCGCAGGCTGTCCGCGCTCGAGGACCTCTTCGAGGCGGAGCTGCGCACGGGCGCCCGCGACCTGGCCGCCGCGCTGCGAGCGGAGATCGAGCGCCACCCGCTGCGCGAACGCCTGCGCGGCCAGCTCATGCGGGCCCTGCACGCCGAGGGCAGGCAGGCCGAGGCGCTGGTCGCCTACGAGGAGACCAGGCGGGTGCTGGCGGAGCAGGCTGGGCGCCGACCCCTCGGACGAGCTGACCGCCATCCACCTGAGCCTGCTGCGCGGGGCCAGGCCTTCGGCGCCGCCCGCGCCGCTGACCGGCCTCGTCGGCAGGGAGCCGGCAGACCAGCTCGGATGGCTCGACCGCCTGGCTGCCGAGCACGACAACCTCATGGCCGCGCTTCGATGGGCCGTCACCACGCGCAGGACTCGCCCACACGCGACGGCGACCCGATGGACCTGGTCGCCGAGGCCTTCGAAGGCGTCGGCTGGGAGGCGCCCGAGCTGCTGAAGCGGATGAGATCGGCCGACGACCTCTACTACGACGCCATCAGCCAGGTCCGCATGGAGCGCTGGTCACGCGGCGACGTGGTGCTGCTCGGCGACGCCGCGTGGTGCCCCTCGCCGCTGTCGGGCATGGGCACGGGCCTGGCCGTGGTCGGCGCGTACGTGCTGGCAGGCGAGCTAGCCCAGGGCCCCGACGGCGCTCTCGACCGGTACGAGCAGGCCATGCGCGACTACGTGCGCGGCTGCCAGAAGTCGGGCGAGAGCGCGGGCAGGTGGATGGTGCCCGAGAGCAGGTTCATGGCGTGGTTCCTCAACCAGAACTACCGGCTGCTCCCCTACCTGCCGTGGAAGGGCTTGATCGCCAAGTCGGTCAGGAAGACGGCGGGAGCCGTCTCCCTGAAGGACTACTAGCTCTCCAGGCGGGGGAAGAGGATCTCGCCCTTGACGACGCGGGCCCCCGCGGGCAGCCTGCCCCACTGACCCGCCTCAGCCACGCGCTGCTCGGCCAGGGCGCCCAGGTGCTCCTCTGCGCCCAGCGAGGCCCACAGCTTCTCGGCCGTGCCCGGCATGACCGGGTTGAGCAGCACCGCGACGGCGCGCAGCGACTCGGCGGCGGTGTAGAGGATGGTCGCCAGCCTGGCGCGGCCCTCCTCGGAGGTGTCCTTGGCCACCTTCCACGGCTCCTGCTCGCTGAGGTAGCCGTTGACCAGCTTCACGAAGTCGAAGATCGCGCCGAGGCCGCCGGCGAAGTCGAGCTCGTCACCGATCGCCCTGTCGGCCTTGGCGACGGTCTCGGCCAGCGCGCCGGCCACCGCCTCCTCCCGCTCGGCGGAGGCGGGCAGCTCGCCGTCGAAGTACTTGCCGATCATCGCGGCGACCCTGGAGGCCAGGTTGCCGAAGTCGTTGGCCAGCTCGGAGGTGTAGCGGGCGGAGAAGTCCTCCCACGAGAACGAGCCGTCCTGGCCGAACGGGATCGCCCGCAGGAAGTAGTAGCGGTAGGCGTCGACGCCGAAGTGCTCGGTGAGCTGCTGGGGCGAGATGCCGGTCAGGTTGGACTTGCTCATCTTCTCGCCGCCGACCATCAGCCAGCCGTTGGCGAAGACCTTGCCGGGCAGCGGGAGACCGTTGGCCATCAGCATCGCCGGCCAGATGACCGCGTGGAAGCGCAGGATGTCCTTGCCGACCAGGTGGACGTCGGCGGGCCAGATGCGCTCGAAGCGCTCGGGGTCGGAGCCGTAGCCGACCGCCGTGGCGTAGTTGAGCAGGGCGTCGACCCACACGTAGATGACGTGCTTGTCGTCCCACGGGATCGGGATGCCCCAGTCGAAGGTGGAACGGGAGATCGACAGGTCCTGCAGGCCCGTCCTGACGAACTGCAGGACCTCGTTGCGCGCGGAGGCGGGCTGGATGAAGTCGGGGTTGGCCTCGTAGAACTCCAGCAGGCGCTCGCCGTACTCGGAGAGCTTGAAGAAGTAGTTGTCCTCGCGCAGCCACTCGACGGGCCGCTTGTGGATCGGACAGAGGTCGCCCTCGAGCAGGTCGCCGGGGGTCTTGAACTCCTCGCAGCCCACGCAGTAGGGGCCCTCGTAGCCGCCCTTGTAGATCTCGCCCTTGTCGTAGAGGTCCTGGACGAACTCCTGGACCCGCTCGGTGTGACGCTTCTCCGTGGTGCGGATGAAGTCGTCGTTGGCGATCTCGAGGTGCTGCCAGAGCGGCTTCCACGCCTCCTCGACGAGCTTGTCGGACCACTCCTGCGGGGTGACGCCGTTGGCCTCGGCGGTTCGCATGATCTTCTGGCCGTGCTCGTCGGTGCCCGTGAGGTACCACACCTGCTCGCCGCGCTGGCGGTGCCAGCGCGTCAGAACGTCGCCCGCGACGGTCGTGTAGGCGTGGCCCAGGTGCGGAGCGTCGTTGACGTAGTAGATCGGCGTGGAGACGTAGAACATGACATCAAGACTAAGGCTCGCCGAGGGCCGGGAACCCCATTACCCCTAGGCTGTGGAGGACTCTTCTCTGGAGACGGCCTCCGCCGCCTCCTCCGCCGCCTTGGCGGCCACGTCGATGGCTGTCTCCCTGGTGCGCCTGATGCCCAGGATGCTGATGAACAGCGCGGCGAAGATCGTCTGGAAGCTCATGATGAGCGCGGTCGCCGAGGGGACGACGATGCGCAGCGACTCGCGCGGGTCGAGCGCGCCGAAGCTGCGTACCTGCCAGTGCACCAGCGACATCACCAGGCCGACCAGACCGGCCAGGGCCAGCAGGCCGCCGACGACCAGGCCCTTCTCCAGGGTGACGATGCTGATCAGCTTGCGGATGCGTGGCGACTCCGGCAGGAAGCCCTCTTCTGCCGCGTAGACCTTGGTGAAGAGCGCGAACAGCGCCGCCTGGAAGCCGATCACCACCGCGGCGGACGCGCCGACCAAGGTGTCGACGTCGAAGGCCAGCTCGCCGATCTTCACGGGCCCGAACGTCAGGGCCGCGCCCGCGACCAGGCCGAGCGCCATGAGCACCAGGCCGGGGATGAAGAACAGCCACTTGGGGCTGTAGAGCAGCAGGAAGCGCAGGTGGCGCCAGCCGTCGCGCCAGGAGCGCAGGTGCGGAGGACGGGAGCGGCCGTCGGGCGAGAGCGTGGTGGGCACCTCGCGCACGTCGAGGCCCTGCAGGGTGGACTTCACCACCATCTCGCTGGCGAACTCCATGCCGCCGGTCTGCAGCCCGAGCCGCAGGATGGACTCGCGGCGGAAGCCACGCAGGCCGCAGTGGAAGTCGCCGATCGCGCTCGGGAAGAAGAGCCTGCCGACGAACGACAGGACAGGGTTGCCGAGGTAGCGGTGCAGCGGGGGCATGGCGCCAGGGGCGATGCCGCCCTTGAAGCGGTTGCCCATCACCAGGTCGGCGCCCTCACGCAGCTGCTCGACGAAGGGCAGCAGCGCGGTGAAGTCGTAGGAGTCGTCGGCGTCGCCCATGATGACGTACTTGCCGCGGGCCGCGCGGATGCCGCCCATCAGGGCGTTGCCGTAGCCCTTCTCCTCGATGTGCACCACGCGGGCGCCCGCGTCGCGCGCCAGCTGCTGCGAGCCGTCCGTGCTGCCGTTGTCGGCGATCAGGACCTCGCCCTCGATGCCGTGCTCTTCCATGCACGCAACAGCTTTGCGCACGCAGACTTCCACGGTCTCCGCCTCGTTGAGGCAGGGCATGACCACCGTCAGTTCCACGTCTCGACCCTTCAGTCACGGCACTTCCCAGCCAACCATCATGCCCTGTGCCCCGACGTGGTCGGGTCAAGTCCTCGAAACGAGTGGCATTCTGGAGGGGAATAGTCGTCCAAAGGCTCGATGATATGATCGAGCTGCTCGGCACTGTCGACGCTGGGCCTACCGCCGGGCTGGCGGGATGTGACGCCTGGGGCGCACAGGAAGATCCGGTCCTCTGCAGCGCGATCGGTGGAGGTCAAAGCATGGTGAGCGTTGCAGAGAGAACGCGTGTCGAGCCTTCCGTCCCCGGGCGAAAGGCTCGTTTGCTGTCCTATGTGAGCAGGCACCGCGTTTTCGTCACCGCCTTCGCGCTGGGCGCGTTGCTGCGGTTGATCGCCATGCTCGGCTACAGCCCCGCCATGTGGTTCAACGACTCCTACGAGTACGTCTCGGTGGCGCTGCATCCCAGGCCGAGCGCTGTCAGACCCGACGGCTACAGCTTCTGGCTGATGCTTCTGCAGCCCTTCCACAGCTTCACCCTGGTCGTCTTCACCCAGCACCTCATGGGCCTGGCCACCGGTGTGCTGATCTACGCGCTGCTGCGCAGGAAGTTCGCGCTGCCCAAGTGGGGCGCGACGCTGGCGGCCGTCCCCGTGCTGTTCGACGCCTACCAGATCCAGCTCGAGCAGCTGGTGATGTCCGACACGATGTTCACGCTGCTGGTGGTGGGCGTCATCACGCTCGTGCTCTGGCACCGGCGCATGTCGTGGAAGGTCGGCGCGGTCGTCGGGTTCCTGCTGGCGCTCACCGCGCTGACCCGCTCGATCGGCCTGCCGATCCTCGGGCTCGTGGTCGTCTACATGCTGATCAAGCGCACCGGCTGGAAGCCGATCGTCGCGATGGTCACCGCCTGCGCGCTCCCGGTCCTCGCCTACATGAGCTGGTTCTACGTAACTTTTGGCAAATTCGCCATGACCAACAGCGACGGGCTCATCCTCTACATGCGCGTGTCGATCTTCGCCGACTGCGCCAAGATGGACCTCGATCTGCCCCGCGAGCTGCCGCTGGCGTTCATGTGCATCGAGGAGCCCGTCAACAAGCGGGTCAGCTACGCCCAGTGGTACCTGTGGGGCACCGGCAGCGGCAACGGCAACGCCGGTGGCGAGGTGCTGCACCGCCTGCCTGGCAAGGTGAAGTTCGACGACTTCAAGAACGAGGTGGCCAGCGCGTTCGCCAAGCGGGCGATCCTGGCCCAGCCTGGCGACTACCTTCAGGTCGTCGCGCGCGACTTCATGCGCGCCTTCACCTGGGGCAGGCCGCGCTTCCCCGACGAGGCCACCTTCCAGCAGTACCAGTTCAAGCCCTACTACGACCTCGACGCCGAGGGGAAGCCCAAGCGGCTGCCGAAGTGGGCGACCGTGGGGGGCAGGGCCGACACCGACGCGTTCATGTACGAGCAGGGCCCCGCCGAGACCAGGATCGTCCACCCGTGGGCCGACATCATGAGCGCCTACCAGAAGGTGTTCTACCTCCAGGGCGTCATGCTCGGCGGCATCCTGCTCGTCGGCCTGGCCGGGGTGGTCGTCAGGTGGCGCAGGCTGGGCGGCCCCGTGCTGCTGCCGTGGCTGGGGGCGTTCGGGCTGATACTGGCGCCGGCCGCCACGGCCGAGTTCGACTACCGCTATCTGCTGCCCGCCGTACCTCTGGCGTGCATGGCGGCGGCGATCACGCTCAGGCACGGCGTCAGGCTGCGCCGCCGCGCGGCGGTCACACCCACGAGCGCATCAGCATCCGAGCCCACCACTGTGAGTACGTGATCGTCTCGGCGCTCAGCACCGGGTAGAGCCAGCCGAAGTTGATCAGCACGACCAGCGCGGACGCCCCGACGACGGCCGCGCCCGCGGCCCTCCTGACCGGAGGGGCGTCGGCGGGGCCGAGGATGAGCCCGGCCGCGAGCACGATCGCCAGCACCATGAACGGCACGATGGGGGCCATGTAGAACAGATACATCGTCCTGTTGTCGGCGATCGCGTAGTAGAACCACGGCAGCCAGCCCGCGCCGTAGGCCAGCAGCACCGCCCCCGCGCGCCAGTCGCGGCTGGCGACGTACCACGCGACGATCGCCAGCAGCGCGAGCACCGCCAGGTACCACAGGGCGGGCGTGCCGACCCCGAGCACCGCCGAGGAGCACTTGTCCGCCCCGCAGCCCGTCGGCGGCGGGCTCGAGGGGTAGTAGAAGGACACGGGCCGCTGCAGGAGCGGCCACTGCCACGGCTCCGACTGGTAGGGATGTGTCTTCTCCATGCCGGTGTGGAAGCTCAGTACCTGGATCTGGTAGCTCAGCCACGACCGCAGCGAGTCGAAGACGAAGAAGGCGGGCCCCGCGCTCGTGGCCTGCTCCCAGTTGCGTCCCCAGCCCTCCGCCTTCACGAACCAGCCGGTCCAGCTGGCCATGTGGACCACCGAGGGGGCCAGCGTCAGCGCGCCGAGGGCGCCGGTCAGGTCCCGCAGGACCACCCCCCTGTACGGCTCCCGCAGCCCGAGCGCCCTTCGCGCCCCCGCGTCCCACAGCAGCGACATGACGGCGAAGGCGATCAGGAAGAAGACGCCCGACCACTTGACCGCGCACGCCGCCCCCAGGCATGCCCCCGCCGCCAGCCGCCACGGCCTGAGGCCCAGCCCCGGACCCGTCGGCGTGGGCAGGGAGCGCTCGTACCAGTCGGACAGCCGCTGCCTGGCCTGATCCCTGTCGACCACCAGACAGGCGAAGGCGGCCAGCACCCAGAACATCAGGAAGATGTCGAGCAGCGCGTTGCGGGAGAGCACGAAGTGCAGCCCGTCCATCGCGAGCAGCAGGCCCGCCAGGCAACCCAGCATCGTGGAGCGGGTCATCCTGCGGGCGACCCTGGCGAGGATCAGGATCGACAGGGCGCCCACCAGCGCGCCGGCGAAGCGCCAGCCGAAGGGGTTCATGCCGAACAGCCACTCGCCCGCCGCGATCATCCACTTGCCCAGCGGCGGGTGCGCGACGTACTCCGCGCAGTCCTCCACCGCCGGGCACTTCTTCCAGAAGTCGAGGTCGCCCGCGATGATCATTCTGTCGGCGATGGGATTCTTCTCGTTGCCGAGCGCCACCCGCTCCACCCCGAACGTGAGCAGCGCGTAGGCGTCCTTGATGTAGAACGTCTCGTCGAAGACGACGGCGTGCGGTTCGCCCAGCCGGAAGAAACGAAGGAACGCCCCGAAGGCGGTGACCAGCAAGGGCCCCACCCATCCCCATAACGTGTCAACCGGCATGGGGGGAACTAGTCGCCTATTGAGCACCTTCGGCACTTTATGGCGTTGGCGATCTCCTGTGAACCGCGTCATACAGTTCTCGTTTGGCCATGCCCGACTCCTTGGCGACGTCGACGACGGCCTGCTTGCGCTGCACTCCGCCGGCCACTCTCCTGTCGACCTCGGCGACGAGTTCGTCGATGTCAGGGGGCCCCTCATCGGGCACGTGACCGGCGACGACCACGGTGATCTCGCCCTTGACGCCGTCTGCGGCCCAGTCGGCCAGCTCGGCGAGCCCGCCGCGCCGCACCTCCTCGTAGGTCTTGGTCAGCTCGCGGCAGACGGCGGCCTGCCGGTCGGGGCCGAAGGCCTCGGCCATCGCGCGCAGCGCCGCCTCCAGGCGGTGCGGGGCCTCGAAGAAGACCATCGTGCGCTCCTCGGCGGCCAGCGCGCCGAGCCTGCGGGAGCGCTCACCCGCCTTGCGCGGAGGGAAGCCCTCGAAGCAGAAGCGGTCACTGGCCAGGCCCGAGACGGCCAGCGCGGTGGTGACAGCCGAGGGGCCAGGCAGCGCGGTGACCGTTATGCCCGCCTCGACGGCCAGGCTGGTCAGCCGGTAGCCGGGGTCGGAGACGCCGGGCATGCCCGCGTCGGTGATCACCAGGACCGTCCTGCCGTCCTTGAGCGACTCGAGCAGCTCGACGGCGCGGGCGGCCTCGTTCTGGTCGTAGTAGGAAACGACGCGGCCGCCGATCTCGGCGCCGAGATCGTTGGCCAGCCTCCGCAGCCGCCTGGTGTCCTCGGCCGCCACCACGTCGGCGCTCTCGAGCGCCTCGCGTAGTCTCGGTGACACGTCGCCGACCTGCCCGATCGGCGCGCCCGCCAGCACCAGCCTGCCCTGTTCTCTCACCTGACCATTGTGTCAGGCGGCCCTAAATGGGCGGTGTTTCTTACGTAACTACCGCGTTGGGGCCCCTACGATGTCCGAATGGCCGTGACCGACTTCTCGCACAAGGCCTTCTCCGAGCCGGAGGGCGAGCCCGAGCGTTCCCTACGCGACAGGCTGATCCCCGCCATGCCCGGCAGCGCTTTGTGGGGATGGGTCGGACCGCTGTTCGTGGCCCTGTTCGGGGCGGTGCTGCGCTTCGTCGACCTCGGCAGGCCCAAGGCCGTCGTCTTCGACGAGACCTACTACATGAAGGACGCCTACTCCCTGCTCACCTGGGGGGTCGAGCGCGTCACGGTCAAGGACGCCGACAAGCTCATCCTGGCCGGCGACAGCGGCGGCATCTGGAAGCAGTGCGCGGCCGACAAGATCGGCGAGTGCGCCTCCTACGTCGTCCACCCGCCGCTGGGCAAGTGGATGATCGCGGCGGGCGAGTGGATGTTCGGGCTCAACCCGTTCGGCTGGCGGGCCGCCGCCGCCTTCGTCGGCGCGCTGTCCATCCTGATCATCGCCAGGGTCGCGCGCAGGATGACCCGCTCCACGCTCCTGGGCTGCTTCGCCGGGCTGATGCTCGCGCTCGACGGGCTGGCGTTCGTGCTCTCCCGTACGGCGCTGCTCGACATCTTCCTGATGTTCTGGGTGCTGGCCGGGTTCGCCTGCCTGATCGTCGACAGGGACAGAGCCAGGTCGCGACTGGTCGACTGGTACGAGACCTCGACGCTGTCGGCCAGGGGGCCCTATCTCGGCGCCAGGCCGTGGCGGCTGGCGGCGAGCCTGTGCCTGGGCGCGGCCTGCGCGGTCAAGTGGTCGGGCGTCTTCTTCCTCGTCGCCTTCGCGATCATGTCGATGGTCTGGGACATGGGGGCGCGCAAGGCGGTCGGGCTGCGCAAGCCGTACGCGGGGGCCTTCGAGAAGGACGTGCCCACCGGGCTGCTGGCGATGGCGCTGGTGCCCGCGATCACCTACGTGGCCTCGTGGACGGGCTGGTTCGCCACCGCCACCGGCTACGGCCGCAACTGGAGCGAGGCGACCTCACAGGGGCCCGCCTACTTCGTGGTCAAGTCGATCGGCTCGTGGATCGACTACCACCTCCAGGTGCTGGGCTTCCACAACCAGCTCGACTCCACCCACCCCTACCTGTCCGAGCCCTGGTCCTGGCCGCTGCTTCTGCGGCCCGTCGCCTTCTTCTACGAGGGCAGGCAGAACGTCTGCGGCGTGAAGGACTGCTCGGAGGCGGTGCTCGGGGTCGGCACCCCCGTCATCTGGTACGGCGCGCTGGCCGCCCTGATCGCGATGGTGGCCTGGTACGTCTCGACCCGCGACTGGCGGGCGGGCGCCGTCCTGCTGGCCTACCTGATGGGCTGGCTCCCCTGGTTCTATTGGGCGATCGCCGACAACAGGACGATGTTCCTGTTCTACGCCGCCCCGATGGTGCCGTTCATGGTGCTGGCCCTTACGCTGGCGGCGGGGCTGATCATCGGCCCCTCGACCGCCTCGCCGTCCCGGCGGATGGTCGGGGCGGCCATCACCGGCGCCTTCGCACTGCTCGCACTGATCAATTTCGGCTGGCTGTACCCCGTCCTGGCGGGCGAGGTGATCCCCTATGTCGATTGGAACGCCCGCATGCTGTTCAAGTCACGGTGGATATGAGCCGGGTTACCGGCCGCTTAGCCACGGTTTCGTAGGGTAGGCGCTGTGCAAGACCCAATACGCACCGGTTTCGGTCATCGTCAGGGCTGGGGTCCATACGGCAAACTTCGAGGCATGCCTGCACCGGACGTGGCCGCACTCCTCCTGGAATTGGAGCGCTCCGAGCCCGAGGTGGCCGACGAGGCCAGAACCGCGGTGGAGTGGCTGACCGGCGGCGAGCCGCTGGAGACCGTCACTCAACTCGACGTGTGCGAATTCCTCTGGTACACCCTGCCGATCAAGGTCGACGGTTCGTGGGAACGGATCGCCGACGCGCTCGGGCGGCTGCTTCGCCTTGGCGGCCTCGACCGATATGCCGCTTTGTGCGTCTCCTCGACGACGCACGAGATCCTGCGCACCTACGAGCGCGAGGGCGAGGAGGCGGGCACCGCCGCCTACCAGCGGGCGCTCGAGGCCACGGGCGTACTCCCTCCTGACGTGCCCGAGCTGCAGTGGAGCACGATCATGGGCCCGGAGGAGCTGGGCGCGCACGTGGCCTGCTCAGCGGCGCTGGAGCTGGCCATGCTGACGGGCGCCGAGTTCGACGGCCAGGTCGGCCTCACCAGGCGCTGGCTGACCGAGGCCAGGCCTGAGCTGGGCGGCGACAGCTGGCTGCACAGGGTGCAGGGCGAGCGGCTCAACCGCTGGGTGCTGGGCAGGGGGCCGGCCAGGCGCGAGCTGGCCCAGCCCTTCGAGGTACGGCTGCACGCCCCCGTGCCCGCCGAGCCGCTGCCAGCGCTGCAGGGCCTGCTCGCGCTGGCTGCCTCCGAGGAGGGCGTGCCGCTGCGCCTGCCTCCCTCGTCCGAGGCGGTCGCGCTGCGGGAGCTGGCCGAGCACTCGCTGGGAGCGATCCGCGGGTTCGGCACCCGCCTGGTGATCACCGCGGAGGGCAGGAAGCTGCTCGGCTCGCCCGATCTGCTGTGGGAGACGGCGACAGGGTTGCTGCTGGCACCGGGAGATCACGAGCTGTCGGTGTCGGCGGGCGAGGCGGCGCTGCTGCTGCTGGCCTCCGGCGACCCGATGCCGTGGCCCACGCTCTGCGCGCGGGTCTCCGAGGTGATCGGCGGCGAGGGATGGCGGCCCGACGACGTCGCAGGCACCCTGGCGACGCTCCTGCGCCAGATCACCGCGTTGGGGCTGGGCGTCAACCTCGAAGGAACCATCCGGCTGACGCCGGTCGGGCAGTCGGCGGCGCTGGCCGCCCTGAGGGCGCACGCGCTGCGCCCACGCAAGTACGTCAGCGTCTAATTGTCCTTTCTGTGGGCAGTGGGGTCCCGTGTCGGATCCCACTCCCCCAGGCGCCGCGCCCCTGCCGGACCCGCCCACCGCCGCCGCCCCCCACCCGGCGGACAGCGCGCCCCGTCTTCCCGCTTCGGCGGGTGCTCCGCGACGGGATCCCCGAACCCCATGGCCCAACCCGTTCGTCTTCGGGTTCGTCGGAGCCCTGGGCGTGCTCACCGCGTGGCTGCTGGTCCAGGCGATCGCGACGGCCGGCTCCATGCTGCTGCTGATCATCGTGTCGCTGTTCCTAGCGATCGGGCTCAACCCCGCGGTGGAGTTCCTGAGGGCGCACAGCTTCTCCAAGCCCCTGGCGATCACCGTCGTGTTCCTCGGCGTGATCCTGGTCTTCATCGGCTCGGGGGTCGCGCTGGTGCCTCCACTGACCGAGCAGAGCGGCGAGTTCGCGCAGCGCATCCCCGGCTACGTCCGCCAGTTACAGTCCAACCCGACCATTCGCGACCTGGACGAACGCTTCCAGCTCCTCCAGCGGGTGGTGGAGTACGTGAGCAGCGGCGCATTCGGCTCCCAGCTGTTCGGCGGGCTGCTCGGCTTCGGTCAGGTCGTCATCGGGGCGATCTTCAACGCGCTGACCGTGCTGGTCCTGACCCTGTACTTCCTCGGGTCGATGGCGACGATGAAGGAGGCCGGCTACCGGCTGGTCCCCAGGTCACGCAGGGAGCGCACCATGCTGCTGGGCGACGCGATCATCGAGAAGATCGGCGGCTACGTCGCGGGCAACCTGATCATCTCGCTGATCGCGGGGCTCACCACGTTCTTCTTCCTGATGATGCTGCGCGTTCCCTACGCGCTCGCGCTGGCCATGATCGTGGCGGTGACAGACCTGATCCCGCTGGTCGGGGCGTTCATCGGCGCGGTGGTCGCCTCGGCGGTCGGCTTCTTCGTCTCCGTCCCCGTGGGCATCGGGTGTGTGATCTTCTTCATCCTCTACCAGCAGATCGAGAACTACGTGATCGCGCCGCGCATCATGCTGTCGTCGGTGGACGTGCCGCCTGTCGTCACCATCGTCGGCGCGCTCATCGGCGGCGCCCTGCTCGGCGTGATCGGGGCGCTGCTGGCCATCCCGCTCGCCGCCGCGCTGCTGATCATCATCCGCGAGGTGGTGCATCCCCGGCAAGAACGGGCCTGACGAAGCCGGCGAAGGCCACCACGTTGGCGAGATAGCCGTCCGCGTCGGGGTCGAACTCCCCTCCGCAGGTGATCAGGCGGAGCTCGGGCGCCTCCGTCGGGCCGTACACCCTTCTGGTGGGGAAGGAGCGCTTGGCGAAGACCTCGACGCTGTCGACGGCGAAGACGGCGGCCGAGCCGTCGCTGCGGTGCAACCGGATCTCGTCGCCGGGCTTCAGCTCACCGAGACGGTAGAAGACGGCGGTGCCCTCCTTCGTGTCGACGTGGCCGTAGATCGTCGCAGGGCCGCGCTCGCCGGGGGTGACGCCGTCGGCGTACCAACCGGCCAGCTCGGGGCGGTCGAGTGGCGGGACCTCGACCTTGCCGTCGCTCTGCAGGTCGAGCCTGGTGAGTTCGGCGTCGACGCCGATGGCAGGGATCTGGATGCGCTCGGGGACGCTGCGCCGCATGATGACGTTCGACTGCCTCGACCGCGACCCCACGCCTTCGGCCGCGCTCCCGTCGGGCATGGGCGGAGGCGCGTGGCGCCTGTTGGCGCAGGAGTCGAAGGCCAGCGCCACGGCGACCGCCAGGAACACGTAGGCGACCGGCCTCGCCGGGCTAGTGGCCGGCACGGCGGCGACGAAGGAACAGCGCGCCCCCGCCGATGGCGGCGGCGGCCAGCACGCCCACGCCCGCGCTCACCGCGGGGCTCACCACGCGCATCGCGGTGCCTCCCGCTCCCGTCTCCACCCCGCCGTAGGGGTAGTCGTCCTCGACGACCAGCCAGGTGTCGTTGAGCGGGGGCCCGTCGGGGCCGCACTGCCCGTGGACGGCGTACCTGCCAGGCTCCTCGTCGACCAGCAGGTCGACGCCCTCCTCACCGTCCAGCTCCACCTCGCCGAAGGCCTCCGACTCGACGAAGGCGTGCTCGTGGTCGTCGCAGTCGAGGGTGATGCTGACCTCGCCGCCCGGCTCCACCCACTGCGGCGTGACGGTGATGTCGCCGCCGAAGGGCAGGATGGGTGTGGCCGTCGCGGGCGCGGCCAGGAGCAGGGCACCGGCGCACACGGCCGTCGCGAGTACCGAACGCACGTCTTTCCGCCTCCTTGATCAATTACGCCCGGTACGTTCCCCGCGATCTTCCAGCGCAGCGCCAACGTTCGCCCATGCTTGCTTGCCCCGGGGCCGCGCGAGGGAGGCGGATCCCTCTCAAGAGTGAGTCGGAGGATCGCCCGCTCCGGCGATCACACAGGGGCGCCGTTTCGCGAGGATTCTCGGCATGAAGAAGTTCGCGTTCATCGCCGCCCCCCTGTTCGTTCTCGCCTACGGCATCCTCCGCTTCCTCGACGGCCTGGACGGCGAGCGTGGCCCGGGATTCGCCTGGACCGCCGGCCACCTGGCCTTCCTCGCCGCCCTTGCGCTGTTCGTCCCGATCTTCCTGGAGCTGCGCCGCATGGCGGGCAAGGGAGCGCTCGCCACCACCGGCGTCGTGCTCGGCTTCGTCGGCGTCACCGCCGTGGCCATCCAGTTCGTCATCGACATCGTCGTCGGCTTCATCTCCGCCGACCACGCGGCGATGGGCGAGCACTTCGACAGGATCCAGTCGATCCCTGGCATCGAGATCGCGATCTACACCGGCCTGCCGTTCCTGTTCTACCTCGCCCAGGTCTCCCTGATCGTTCAGCTGGCCGCGCAGCGCAAGGTCAGGGCCTGGACCCCCGTGCTCGTCGTGCTCGACTTCGCCCTGCCGACCATCGAGCGTGACTTCATCCCGCTCGGCGCCATCTGCCTGCTGATCTCCTTCTACCCGCTGGCCCGCCAGGCCGGCCGCAGGTCAGCCCACGCTCTGGCCGCTTAGCCTCCTGGGCCTCATCCGTGAGACGCCCACCCCGACCAGGCAGAGCAGGCCGCCCAGCAGGGTCAGCCACCCAGGCACCTCCCCCAGCGCCACCCATGACATCAGCACCACGAGTGCGGGAGTCACGTACGTGGTGGCGCCCATCTTCCCCGACGTCGTCCTGGCCAGGGCATAGGCCCAGGTGGTGAAGGCCAGGGCGGTCGGGAAGACGCCCAGATAGACCACGTTCAGCGTGGCTCCCAGCGAGGCCGTGGAGGCCTCCGCGACCAGCTGGCCGGCGAACGGCAGGCACGCCACCGTGCCGACCACGCAGCCGAACGTCGTCACCTGCAAGGCGCTGGCGTGGCGCAGAGCGGGCTTCTGGAAGACGACGCCGACGCCGTACGAGACGGCCGCCAGCAGGCACAGCAGCACCCCCGCCACCGACGAGCTCCCGCCCTCGGACATCGACAGCCCCACGACCGCCGCGCCCGCGAACGACATCGCGAGGCCGGCGAAGAGGGCCCGAGGGAAGCCCTCCTTGAGCAGCCAGCCGCCGAGGAGGGCGATGACGATGGGGCCGATGTTGACCACCATGGCCGCGGTGCCCGCGTCGACGAGCTGCTCACCCCAGTTGAGGGCCACCATGTAGAGCCCGAACCACAGCACGCCGGAGCCGAGGATGCCCGGCCATGCCGCTCTCGGCGGGAACCCTCCGCCTCGCGCCAGCCAGATGACCACGAGGACGGCCGACCCGGCCAGGAGCCGCCCGAGCGCGAGCGCGCCAGGACTGTATTCCGCCCCCGCGCTGCGGATCGCCACGAAGGCCGAAGCCCAGAGCACCACCGTGATTCCGGCTGCCGCCAGAGCCTTCGTTTCCATGCCGCCCACCTTAGTGTCCAGCACAGACATACCGCACTACCGTCTCAGACATATGTATTGCACAACTGTGTGAGACGTGTGTATGGTCGTGGATACCTCACCAAGGAGTGCGCATGAACGTCCTGATCTCCGGCGCCGGCATCGCAGGCACCGCCCTGGCCTACTGGCTGCGCCGTCACGGCTGCACCCCGACCGTCGTCGAGCGGGCGCCCGCGATCCGCGAAGGCGGCTACAAGATCGACATTCGAGGAGCGGCGCTGGAGGTGATCACGCGCATGGGCCTCCTCGAGGCGGTCCGCCGCGAGCGCACCGACGTGCGGGGCGGCTCGATCGTCAACGCGGCGGGCAGGCGGGTGGCCAGCATGGACGGCGACACCTTCGGCGGCAGGACGGGCGAGGACGCGGAGATCCTGCGGGGCGACCTCAACCGCCTCATCTACGACCTCACCAGGGACGAGGTCGACTACCTCTTCGACGACGCCATCGCCTCGCTCGCCGACGGCCCCGACGGGGTCGACGTCGTCTTCGACAGCGGCAGGAAGGCCCGCTACGACGTGGTGGTCGGCGCGGACGGGCTGCACTCCCACACCCGCGCGCTGGCCTTCGGGCCCGAGGAGCGGTTCGTCCGCGACATGGGGTACCACGTCTCGATCTTCAGCGTCCCCAACCACCTCGGCCTCGACCGGTGGGAGCTCACCTACGTGGGCGCCGGCCGTACGGCCCTGACCTACAGCACCGCCAAGGACACGGGGGCGAAGGCGATGTTCCTGTTCGCCGCGGACCGCGAGGCCTTCGACCGCCGTGACCGCGCCCAGCAGCAGCGGCGGCTGGCCGAGGCCTACAAGGACGAAGGGTGGGAGGTCCCCGAGCTGCTGCGCGGCATGGCCGACGCCGAGGACTTCTACTTCGACACCCTCAGCCAGGTGCGCATGGACCGCTGGTCCTCCGGCAGGGTCACCCTGGTCGGCGACGCCGCCTACTGCGCCTCACCGGCATCGGGTCAGGGCACCAGTCTGGCGCTGGTCGGCGCGTACGTCCTGGCGGGCGAGCTCGCCTCGGCGGACGGCGACCACGCGAAGGGCTTCGACCGATACGAGAGCGAGCTGCGGCACTTCGCCGAGGAGAACCAGAAGCTCGGCCCCAAGAACATCAGGCAGATGGTGATGCGAAGCAGGGCGCAGGTCTGGTTCGCGATGACGATGCTGTCGCTCATGGCGCGCCTGCCCGGCAAGGACCGCTTGGCCGCCAAGGTCGTCGAGCCGATCCACCGAGCCGCTACCGCGATCTCCCTGAAGAGCTACGAGCGATGACGAAGGCGGCCGGCACGGCCCTGCGGGCCGACTCGCGCCCGAAGGCGCGGTGCTCCACCAGCGTCAGGCCGCACGACTCGAGGAAGGCCGCGGCCCTGGTCCGCGCCGGCGGAGTGGTGTCGATCCCGAAGGTGAACGGCTCGCCGACGATCCTGACCGCGGTCCTGGCGTAGCGCATGATGAGCGCGCCGTCCTCGAGCGCCGCCGAGGAGAAGTAGTCGAAGGCGACGGTGCCGCCGAGCCCCGCGATCCCCCGCAACGTCTTCTCGACCGCCTGCCTGTCCAGGTACATCGTCAC
Source organism: Nonomuraea recticatena (assembly GCF_039533245.1). Classification (NCBI taxonomy): domain Bacteria; kingdom Bacillati; phylum Actinomycetota; class Actinomycetes; order Streptosporangiales; family Streptosporangiaceae; genus Nonomuraea; species Nonomuraea recticatena. The sequence continues at coordinate 362,011 of NZ_BAAATE010000004.1, forward strand.
CGACTCCCACAGGAAGAAGCTCGGTCTGCCCGGATCGAAGCCCGCCTCGACCAGCCGCTCGAGCCAGTCGTCCTTCTCGAAGTCCGCGGGCACGAACACGACACCCGCCGTGTCGACCCCCGCCCTCCTCAGCGCCTCCCGCTTGAACGCCTGGGACCTCGGCGTGTCGATCTCGAAGCACCGCATCGGCCGCAGGTACCCGCGAGTGTCGAGCCCCGCACCGAGAACGACCACCTGATCGCCGAGGCGCGGTGCGAGCGCCTGGTCGAAGAAGGTCGTCCTGGCGGCGGGCTGGTGATGGATCGGCGGCACGCCGGGGTAGGGGTAGCGATAGATCCTCGGGACGTACCCCGTCAGCCGGTGCGCGACCAGCGTGGGATTGGTCGCCAGCCTGAGCCCCCACGGAGAGACGTTGGGCAGCACGGCCATCAGCCTGTCGCACGGCCCGTCGGGCCTGGTGCCCAGCCTGTGCTGCATCCACCGGGTGTAGACGGAGGCGAGCACCGTGGCCGACACGCCGGTCCTGCGGGTGTGGAGCAGCAACCTGACCACCCAGAGCAGGTAGCCGAGAACCGCGGGCGGCAGCAGGACCACCTGCACGATGCGGAAGACGACGGGTACGAGCACGCCACGCGTCAGGCCCATGCGCATGACACCTCCCGAGGTGGTGCTCCTGCCAGGCTAACCCCCGCCCCTGCGGGGCCGGCTAGTTGTGGAGCTGGCGGGTGATGGAGGGATCGGTGATGGCGGCGTCCGCGGCCAGCAGGAACGCCTTGGACAGGATGACCGAGAGCATGCCGCCCCGTCCGCATCCAGGATCGCCAAGGGCTCCAGGAGGGGACGGACGGGGCAAGAGGATTTTGGGCCCTCACGAGAGTGGCTCAGGTCTCGACGCGGTATGACCTGGGCATGTGTCCGTGAGGCGGCAGCACGACACCGCCTCGGGCCACGCGGGGCGGTGGGCGGTGGGCGCGGCGGCGAAGGCCTGCGGGCGATGAACACTCGCCCGTCTGCGGCCGAGGGCGCGGGCGATGCGGGCAGGGATCAGGGGGAGTCCATGGGGAGGGCCTTGTCAGCGGCCGTCGTGATGCTCACCGCCGGCATGGCGCTGGTGAGTGGGTGCGCAGGCCGTCCGGACCCGTCGCCGGCGTCGCGACCGTCGACCAAGCCGGCCATCAAGCCGGAGGGTGAGATCGTGCCGCAGACGGGAGGCGGAGACGTTCCCGACGCGACCCTCGCCGTGTGCAGGGAATGCCAGAAGCTGCTCGCGAGCGGTCAGTACCAGGTGGCGGCGGACAGGATGGACCAGTTCGCACACCAGCAACCGACCCCTGAGGACGGCGAAGGCGACTCCAGCGCGACGGCCGTCGCACTGGTGTGCGCAGGAGCGGCCAAAGCCAGCCTCGGACAGTACAAGCAAGCGCTCAAAAGCCTCGCCGCAGCCGACCGAATCCGCGAAGACCTGCCCGCGGAGACGCGCCCCCAGCTGCTCGAGCTCATGTACCACGCCAAGTTGATCAGCTATACGGCGACCGGGGAGCACGACAAGGCTCGAGAGACCCTCGCCCTGCTCTCGAAGCTCGGGAAGAACACGGATCGCTACCTCAAGGAGGCATGCGCGACGGCACCGGCGCCCGAATCCATCCCAGAGTGCGTAGGCGCGACGCCCGGCTCGACCGTGTCCCCATCCGACGAGGAGACGCCGACGACTCCTCCGAGCACCAGCCTCGAACCCACCCCGAGCGACACCCCGTCCACTGACGACGAGACGGGGCCGGATCCCGGCGATACGGACGACCCCGAGCCCGAGCCCGAGCCGGAGCCGGAGCCCGAGGAGAACGATACTGACCAGCCCGCGCCGGACGAATCGTAGACGCCGCTCGCCCGGAGCCGCCGATCATGAAGAAGTCTGACCCTCGCGACAACAGCGGCGACGTCGGCCAGGACGTGGCCGGCCTGTGGAGCCTCCTCGCCCATGTCGTCACGCCGACCACGATCATCGCGGCGCTCCTGGTCTATTTCGGATCGGTGCGCACCAACACCACCTTCAGCAGCCTCGGCGTGGATCAGAGCCTGCTCGGCCTGTCCATCCAGGACTACGCGCTGCGCAGCGTGGGATCGACCATCGAGCCGCTGGCCATGGTCCTCCTCGCACTTTTGATCGCACTCCCTGCGCACGCGTTGCTGGTTCGCCATATGGCCGCTCACCAGGCCGTCATGCGGTGGCTCGTGATCGAACTGGGCTTGTTCGGGTTCGCCGCCGTCCTGGTCGGTGTCCTCGGAACGGTGGGCTGGGTGGAGCTGAGGGTGAGAGCCCCCGTCGCTCCGATCTGCGTCGCGCTCGGTGTGCTGGCGCTCGGCTACAGCGCCTCCCTCCACGCGATGATCAATCCCCGGCCTGCGGGACACAGCGCTGAGCCCGCCACCGTCCGAACCGTCCGGCGGGCCGTCTTCGTGGCTCTTCTCGCCCTCCTGCTGCTGTGGTCGGTCGCCGTATACGCCCAGCTTCGCGGAGCGGCAGCGGCCGAGCAGCTGCGAAGCGATCCGACACGTCTACCAGGGGTGGTCATCTACGCGCCACAACGCCTGTACCTGGAGGGTCTCGGCATCACGGAGAGCCCACTCCCCGACGCGGCCGCGAAGTTCCACTATCGCTACGCAGGGCTGCGCCTGCTGATCCGTTCCAACCAGCGCTACTTCCTCCTGCCCGCCTGCTGGGCCACGACCCCGCAGGCCAGGGCGATAGCCCTCCCAGACGACCCCTCGATCCGTCTGGAATTCTTCCGGGTCACCACGCACCCGGCCTGCCCTCCCGCACAGTGATTCCAGCGAGTGACCACCCGGGGTACCGGCGTCGGACAACGTGGCGGACGGCTGCTCCGCTCGGGCTCTCGCTGTGCGGGCGCCGTCCGCGGGCCGCCGGGACGCCGGAGCGGATGGGGCTCGGACATCGGCTCGGCCACCGTCCGCACGAGAGGCCGGGAGGCGAGCGGCAGCGCGTCGCCACCGCCCGCCCCGTCGTCGGCGACCCGCGGCTCCTGCCGGTCGCCTCCCGCGCCGGAGCGGGCGGGATGGAACTGCCGCGCGCGCTCGCAGCAGTGGCGTCGAACTCGACACCGCAACGCGTGCTCCTACCGGTTACAGCTCCCCGATCTTCGGGATGATCTCGGTGAGGACCCATAGGGCCAGGCCCAGTGCGATCAGGTTGACGCGGCCTCCGCCGACGTTGAGGGCGGCGAGGACGAAGCAGACCAGCGCGAAGATGAGCAGAATGAGGGTGATCACTGAGCTTCCTTTCCATCGGGGGTGTGGGATGGTTGCTCAGCGCTACCCGTGATCATGGGGTGTAGGCGTGGACACGGATCATGTGTCCCTGATTGTGACCTGAGGCCGGGTCGCAGCGGTCTCGGTGCGCTCCTGGCGTCCAGGAGCTCAGAGGGCCTTCCAGCGGAGCGCGCCGGCGACTGCCTCGGGCTTCCAGTAGCCGATGGTGCCGCCGTCCTCCATGGCGTCGGCGGTGGCCTTCAGCAGGGCGTAGTACGAGCGGATCCGGACCCCTCCGGGCGTGAAGCTCATGATGCCCTCGTGATCGGTGTCGCCGACGTCGCGCTTCACCGAGTCGACCACGAGGTGGTTACCCAGCCCGTCGGAGCCGAAGGGCAGCATGCGCCCGTCCCACCATTCCGTTCGGGGATCGGTGAACCCCTGGGTGCCGTCGTCCTCATCGTCGATCAGGCACAGCTGTCGCCAGGTGTCCCGGATCTCGCGGACACTCGCGTTCGAGTGGCCCAGGAAGCCGAAAGCCCCGATGTCGTCCAGGTGGACGATCCCATCGTGCCGCAGCAGCGAGGCCCGCAGGTCATCGGGGAACAGGGAGCCCATCTCCGCCTCCGCCGCCGCGATGACCTCAGGCTCTCCCGGCTTGCCGAGCGTGCGATGGCTCCTCGGAGCGTTGGTCTTCAGCCAGGCCTCGATCCTTCGCCACTGCCGGTCCACTGCTCTGACCACCTTCGCGTTGAGCTTCCTCACTCGCGGGGTGGCGTTCTCGGGCCGGCAGTCCGCGTCGGGACCCGATTGATAGGTAGCGCCCTGCCCGTACGCCTCTCCACTGTCGCTGTCCGGACCCTCCAGCGTCGCGATCTCGGCGAGCGAGCAACCGCCACGGATTTCCGGAGGAACCTCGGCGCATGGGGACGCGACGCTGGCCGCTCCGCCCGATTCCTTGGAGAAGACCGCAGACTCCAGGACGTGAGCGCCCCCAGCCAGCAGGAGAAGGGCCAGTCCTGCCATGCCCCACCGGGTCAGGCGGCGTCGGACGGCTTCGTCCAGCGGCTGCCTCGGCTCTCTTTCTTCGAACATCTTCGCGAACGCGGGACCGTCGAGGACGGACGGCCTGGCGGTGTAGCGCTGGAGATCGTCCGCGGTGGGGGTGCCAAGGACCGGGACGGGAGGCCATGGCGACGCGGGTGCGCTCTCCGTCCGGGCCGGGAGCGAGGCGTCGGAAACCGCCTCCTCCTGCCGGACCGGACGTGGTCCTGGCGGGCGTCGGCGAGAACGCGCGATCACCACGATCGTCGCTGCCACCATGGCCGCCGACAACGCGAGCCATAACCCGCGGGACATGATCAATCGCCGCACGTCCGGCAGACGTACCCGGAATCGCCCCACACGGAGATCACATTCGATCACGCGGGCACCAGTGGTCTCGCACGGCGCAGGACGCCGCCCTCTCGTTGACGGACCGCGGCCCCGAATCTGTCGGCCTCGGCCGCCATGATCGGCGTTGACATCTTCCGTACATCCCCTCAAGGAGTGCCATGGCCGTCAACGACGGATCCAGATGGTCCGGCATCGGCTGGGACGGCTGGTCGGACCTCAGCCTGATCCGCGCCCGGCTCGACGCGGGCGCCGACCCGAATGCAGGAGCGTTCTTCCACGAACGGCCGCTTCATGCGGCGGCCAGGTGCGGTTCGCCCGAGGTGGTCGCTGAACTGGCCCGGCGCGTCGATGACGTCGATGCGGAGCGCGAAGGTCGTACCGCCCTCTGGGAGGCCGTCTTCAACAACCGCCCAGACAACGCCCGCGCCCTGGTCACCGCCGGAGCGGACCCGTGGCGGCCGATGATGGACGGCTGGTCCCCCGGACGACTCAGCCTTGCCACCCCCACCCCAGATCTGTTCGCTCTCCCCGACGGCGAGCCCGGCCTGTCCGCCGCCGAGAGCGCCGCCGTGTCCGAGGCCGGACGCCTGATCGCCACGCTGGAGCGCTTCGACGACGACGGCTTCAGCATCGCCTGCGTGGCCGACATCACCGCGGCCGAGGCGGCACGGCGGCTGGAGGCCGTACCGGCCGATGACGTAGATGATGTCGTGGGGTCGCGGACGTAGGCGACTGGCTCATGGCCGTGCTTGAGCAGGCGTGCGACCACGGCTCCGCCCTGCCGGCCGGTGGCTCCTGTGACGAGGACGCGGATCATGGGCACTCCCTAATCAATCAATTGAATGATTTCACGCATGAGACGAGCCTCATGCGTGCCGTACATCGAGAAAGGCGGCGAGGGCCTCGCTCACGCGTTGCCGGTACTCCTCTGACAGCGGATCCACGTCGTAGATCTCCTCGATCACCTGCGGTAGCGCGACCGGGGCGAAGGCGAGCAGGAACGAAAGCAGCGTCACGAACTCGGGCGGGTGACCCTCGCTGATCTCTCCCGCCGCCTGGCGGGCGCGCGTCTGCTCGACGGCGGCGGCGGCCACTGTGCGCCACTCTCGCGCCAGCGCTTCGGTGTCGCCGGGATAGTCACCCAGCGCCTGCCACACCACGAGACGGGCCCGCCGGGGATCACGCAAGGTGGCGTTCAACACCATGCGGAAGCTCTCCAGGAACGGCTCGGCCTTGCTGGCCGGCACCAACTTCGAGCGCCGCTCCTGCCAGCTCGACAGCAACTCCTCCAGCAGGCCTTCCTTGCCGCCGAAGTAGTAAGAGATCAGCTGCACGTTGACGCCGGCGCGCTTGGCGATGGCCGCGGTGCGCGCGCCGCTGTACCCCTTGGCGGAGAACTCGTCGAGGGCCGCATCAAGGATGCGCTCCCTGGTACGCGCCGCTTTGCTCGTCGCCTGGAGCTGATCTTCGGGCATGGACGCATATTATCAATCAATCGCATGATTACAAGCGGGCAAGGGCACAGCGCTCGATACAACGCCGCATACGACGGCTGCGGAGCCGCAGCCACTCCGTGGGGGCGCAGTCACTCGGCTGGCCGCTCCCGATCTCTCGAAAGCGGCCCGTGACGCCTGGCGTCCGTTTCCCAGGACCGTAGGGTGGCCCTACAGGTCAGGCATTCAGCGATCTCTGTACGGCGGCGTCCACCAGCTCGTGGATCTCCTGCTCGGTGAAGATGTCGGGCAGTGTCAGCCGCTCCACGATGAGCCAGTTCAGGGTGAGGTAGAGGAGCACCACCGAGGTCGAGTCGCCGGGCAGGCCCGAAGTGGCGTGGTAGCCGATGTTGGCGTCGATGTCCTCGCGGATGCGCTTGGTCAGCACGGCGCGCAGCTCAGGGCGCCGGGTGGACTCCAGCCGGAGCTCGAGCAGGGCCAGGTATCCGGAGTTGAAGGCCGAGACCCGGTCCACCAGTTCGTGCATGAGCTCGGCATAGCGGGTTTCGTCCTGCACGCCCTCCTGACTGCGGGCGATCGTGGCCTCGTCGGGCAGCAACCGCTCATAGATCCGTCCGCCGACCTGGGTGAACAGGTCGTCGCGGTTGGCGAAGTAGTTGGAGGCCGTGCCCGGGGGCACAGCCGCCTCCGTATCGACGGCCCTGAAGGTCAGCCCCCGCGCTCCTTCCCTGGCCAGCACCTCGATGGCCGCGTCGATCAGCGCCTGCCGCCGTTCGGGATTTCTTCGCACTTGACACCACTCCGTCTGTAGTACTACGTTTTGACCACTCCAAACAGAGTACTACATCGGGAGTTGATCGATATGCGAAAGCTTGTCTACTACATCGCCGTCTCGCTCGACGGCTACATCGCGGGCCCCAACGCCGAGTTCGACTTCTACCCCGTGTCGGACCAGATGGCCGCCTGGATCAACGCCCGTTACCCCGAGACGCTCCCCACCCACGTCCGCAAGCTTGTCGGCCTCGAGGGCGTGCCCAACAAGGTCTTCGACACGCTGGTGATGGGCCGCGGCACCTACGAGCCGGCCCTGGACGTCCCCACCACCAGCCCGTACTCCCACCTGCGCCAGTACGTCGTCTCCAGCACGCTGACGATCGACGACCCCACGGTGCAGGTGGAGGCCGGCGACCCGATCGAGCTCGTCCGGCGGCTGAAGGCCGAGGACACCGGCATGGACATCTACCTCTGCGGCGGCGGCAGGCTCGCCGCCTCCCTGCTCCCGGAGATCGACGAGATCATCCTCAAGAGCTACCCCGTGGTGGCGGGCGCGGGCATCCCCATGTTCTCCGGACAGTTCAACCCCACCCTGTTCACCCCCACCCGGCGCGAGTCCTTCGACAACGGCACCCAGGTCACCTGGCTCACCAGGGCTTAGTACCCCAAGGAGGAAGCATGCATATCAAACTCCCCGCCACCATCACCCAGGCCAAGACCGAGCACCAGGCCCGATCGCCGCACCGGCACGACCAGCCGGCGCGCGACCTCAAGCCCACGGGCAGGACCAATCTCTCCCGCCGCCCGACCGCCGCCCCTCGCCGCAGCGGGTACTGAGCTCCACCCACCACAACGACCAAGATCCCGTCCGATCAATCGATCGGACGGGATCCCGTCAACTTCAGTCCAGCCGTCTCAAGAACGGCTCAAAAAGCGCTTCCTTGATTGCTTCACGCACGAGACGTGATCGTTTCCCGCGGTCCGGACGTCTCGCCGGCACGTCCACGAGCGCCACGGGCACGAACAAGGTGGACGACACGAGAGACGACGACGGCGGCAGCGGCGAGTGCGGCTGTGGCAGCCCAGACATACAGCGCGAGCCACACATATGTGATCTGGTCCAGCGTGCCCGCCCTGTTCATCACGAAGCCGATCAGGTCCGCGAGACCGAAGAAGAACACGATCGGCGCCGCGTACGGAATCAGTCTCACGATCACACGCCAGGCGGCCCGGCCCTCGCGGCGGCGGGCCCAACTGCCGGCACGGTAGACCCCCAGGATGCCGAGTCCGAGGTTGAGCACGCTCAGGCCGGCCAGCCAGAGGTCCGCGGACATGGTGAAGGGCGCCGCTCCGGCGACAGGGCGGCCCTCAACGACGTCGATCAGGCCGTCGGTGATGAGAAGCGCGTCGTCGCCGGAGATCATCCCAGTGTTGGTGACGACCGCGATGCCGTACTTGCTCTCAGGTAGGAGCGTCTGGACGGAGTTGTGGGTGAGCAGCCAGCCGGTGTGCTGAAGCCGGGGCGCTCCGCCCTCGGTCTTCCCCTCCGACCAGCCCATCCCGTAGGTACTGCCGGCTACGCCCGACGCGCTCTGAGCGGTCTTCAGGATCTTTTCGGGCAGGACACCGCCGGCGCCGTTCTGCGCAATCAGCCATCTCGCCAGATCGTCGGCGGTGCTGACGACGCCGGCGCCGCCATTGATGAACCACTTCGGCTGCGAGCGCTCGACGACCTGGCCATAGGCTCGAATGTAACCCGCACCCTGGCCGGGCAGGTCGCTGGTGGTGTTCACGGTCGCGGTCGATGTCATGCCGAGCAGGCGGAACACGTTCGCGGCCATATGGTCGGCGAACGGCACCCCGGCCACCACCTCGACCAGCCGCGCCGCGACGGCGTAGTTGGGGTTGTGATAGGCCATCTTGGTGCCGGGCTCGCTGGCGAGCGGAGCGGTTCGCAGCATCCCGACGGCGTCCTTGAGCGTGTCTGGTGCGGCGAGCGTCAGCTCCGGGAAGCTCTGGTCACTCATCCCCGAGGTCTGCTGAAGCAACTGGCGCACAGTGATCTTCGCGGCGCGAGGGTCAGCCATGGTGAATTCGGGGAGATACGTCTGTACGGCAGCATCCAAGCTGATCTTGCGCTCATCGGCGAGACGCAGCACCGCCAAGGCCGTGAACGACTTGGAGAGTGAGGCGAGCGGCATCGGGGTGCCCTTCGTGATCGTCTCACCCCCGGCCGTGTGGCCATAGCCCGCGACGTGGACGACCTGGTCACCCTTGGTGACGGCGACCGTGGCACCAGGCAACCCGGTCCGTTCGACATAGTCGCGCATGTAGTCGTCGATCACGCTCGCGCTCAGATCCTCAGCCGACGGCGTCACCGCCGAAGCCTGCGCCGCCGTCATCCCCATCGCCAGCAGCACGCCAGCCAGGCCGGTCATCGCCGCGACCTTGCGCATCTTCATCAGGCTTCCTTCCGAGGTTCTTTCTGCCGAGAACCAACGTAGGAATTCGTCCAGGTACGGCACAGTGCACGATCGTCTGGCTCTCACCCCGACTTTCGTCAGGTGGACACGTCCCGAGGTCAGCCCCCGCCAGAAACGGCTCAGAGATCGCAGGCCCCACGAGATCCCACCCGATCAAGAGGATCAGGCGGAAGCACCTCGCCACGACATCCCCACCCAGGTCCCATGCTGAAAGCAGGCCCACATCACTCCCACCGTTATGGTCGTCCCGTGACCGCCATCGCCTGGAGCAGATTCGGAGCGGCCGGCGCCATGCGAAGCACCCCGCAGGGGCCAAGCGTGAGCACGTCGATCTGGAAGAGCGGTCGCCCCAGCTTGGGATCAAGGACCTGTGAAGCAGATGCCGTGATCTCACCAGACTTCGTGCGGGAAACAGGCAACCTGTTCGACGCCCTGGCAGCTCAGTACAACGCCGAGTACGACGGCTGGGAAGCCGCAGCCACTCCGTGAGTCGTAGTCACTCAGTTAGTCACTCGGCAACGCAAAAGGCCGCCTCTGATCTTTCAGAAGCGGCCTTTGAGCTGGGTGGACCCAATGTGCGCTTACTCGAACACCGCGCCGCAGGTAGAAGCGCTGACGTTAGCACTCAGCGAGTCACTGTGATCACAGGGCACCCACCGTCATGGTCATCACGTGACTGCCGCCGCCTGGCAGCAAATCGAAGACGAACGCTACGAAAATGGCTGGACTCCATTCGACGCACGTTTCGCCTTCCGACCGGCAGTCGCGCTGCCAACTCCCTATCAAGGGAGTTCGTAGCGCACCAGAGCCTCAGCGAACGGCTCCCCGTTCGTGCGGGCGTATGCCATCCGAGCGCGTGCTTCGCTGAGCGTGCGCGGGCGGTAGCCCGGGCCACCGCAACAACTCTTGTGGAAGCGGACACCCGAGTGCAGCAACAGCGAGAGCACCCGCCAGGCCGCATTGTCCCGCCGACGCGGGGCCGCAAAGGCTGAACCGACGTGGATCAGCGGCTCGGCGCAACGCGGGCAGGACCGGTCGTAGTGGCCAGCGCCGGGATAGGGCTGCTTGTACGAAGCGCGGCAAGGCAGACAGACAAAGGATGTCTTTGCATGGGCCATGCGATCAGCGTAGGCCTGTCACGGGCCGAGATCGACAGGTTTCCTGTCGGCAAGATCCAAAGGACAGGCCCTAACGAAGCATGGAGCTCCCTGTCAGCTATTGCTGGTCGAGAGCTTCCCCGTCTCGCTTTGCCACGAACGAACCCAGTCCCGGTTCGGTGTAGATCAAGCACCACGGGCCGTCAGCGCCTGTTCAGTCCCTGCAGCACCGGCAGCCCAGTGCCGGAGTCAAGTACGAGGCGGTCGCCGAGCGGTCGGGTGAGCGTGACGGTAGCCGTCGCCGTCTTGAGAATCGCCGGGCAGAGCTTGCCAGAGCTGGAGTCCTCCTCGTCCATGTCGATCACCACCAGTTGGTCGGTCTCGTAAGCGCGCGGCCCGTGAACGGTGTCGCAGGCGCCGAACCCGTAGCGGATAAGCAGCTCGTCAGGCTTGCCGGCGACGAGGTCGAACGCCATCACCTCTTCGAACCCTCCCTGTATCCGTTCGGGACGGGCGGTGACGGCCGAGGGGTCTACCGCCACGTGGACCTTCTTCTGCTCGACTCCTTCGACGGTGAACACCCAGGCGGGCACCTGGATTGTGCCGCGGCTGGTCTCCAGCGGGACCTTGCCCAATCTGGCGCCGGTGACCCGGAGCGGGCGGCATCCCTTGGCCGGGCACTCCTCTTCGATGAGGTCCGCCGGTTTGCTGAACTCCTCGTACGCGCTAGCCGCCGAGATGAGCGGCACCTGCGAGACCTCGCCGTCCGGCCATCGCACGTCGGCGCGGTGAGGGGAGTTCGCAGGCAGCTTGGCGGCCAGCCGCCAGGCACCGTTGTGCGAGCTTCTGTTCACCCAGGCCGGGATTTGGCTCACGTGATTCCATCCCTGCGGGTTCAGGACTTCCAGCGCAACGAACCCATTGCGCCAGGCGTGGTCGTCGGCAGAGCCCTGCCAGCGCGCTGCTACCTCCCTGGCACGCGTCTCGAACTCGTCACGCGATGCGCCATGGGACCCGCCGGGCGAGGCCTCATGGTCCCCGCCGCAGGAGGACAGGAGAAGCACCAAAGACAGGCAGGCGATCATTCTTCGCATGAGGCCTCCTCCGTCCTATGATCAGCCAACGTCCGACGCCTCCGCTTGGCTTTCCGGGTTCTGACGATCCCCCCTGGGGACGGACTCGACCAGCAGGTCGGCGAGATAGGCCATTCGGATCGGTCTGCCGGGGAGCCTGAACGCAGGTACCCGAGTCACGGAAGCTGTGTACCGCAAGCAGCTCAAGCCCGTGATCACCAAGGGTGCCGAGACCATGAACGCCGTGTTCGGCGATAACAGAAGAAGGAAGCAAGAGTCCGCATGAGGCGGCACCCATTGGCCCTCAGACAGCGAAAAGGGGCCTCGGATCAGCTCCGAAACCCCTTGTCACCTGGTACTTCGTGGTGGAGATGAGGGGATTCGAACCCCTGACCCCTTCGATGCGAACGAAGTGCGCTACCGGACTGCGCTACATCCCCAACGACCTCGATTAGATTAGCAAACTTCCAGGAGTCCTTGCGCCAGAGTCTCGCTCAGTCCCCCACCGCGCGCCGAGGTGGGTCGGCGTACTGGTCGAACAGGACGTCCGGCTGCCTGAACTCCAGGATCTCCGCCTCCGCCTGCTCGGCCGCCAGCGCCTCCGCCCGCTGCCGCTCCCTCAGCCTGCGCAGACGGGCCGCGCGAGCCTCCACGGCGCGCTGCCTGCGCTCCCTGTCCACCCGTACGGCCATGCGCAGCACGGTGAGGTAGCCCGTCATGAGCACCCCCGCGGGGGCCACGCCCCACCAGGGGATGACCTGGACGGCGGCGGTCACCACGGAGGCGAGGACCAGCAGGATGGAGAAGAACAACATCCGCCTGCGGCGCGCTACGATGATCGCCCGGCGCCGGCCCTTGAGCCTGCGCAGGTCCACCGACTGCCGGTTGAGCTCGCTGATCGTGTCGTCGGAGAGCGGCGCGTAGTCCGTCTCGACGGGCTCGGCGACCTCGTGCGGCTCGGCGGGAGTGGCGACCGACAGCACGGGGACGGGCCCCGTCACCTCGGCGGCGTAGAACTCCTCCAGCTCGGCCAGGTTGCTGCGGTCCCTGCGCAACCACATCGGCACCAGGACGCACAACCACATGACCACGATGGCGAGGTAAAGCAACACGCTGCTCACGGCCACCTCCGAGCGCCGAGCAGAGCCGCACCAAGCGCCCCGGAGATCGCGGGAGCCGCCCTGAGGGCAGCACGAAGACGCATACGTGCTCTTGGCGTCTTCGATGTGCTCACGTCACGCACCGTAAGACCGCGTGTCACTAATTGACGAGCATTCGGTGCGGTGTGTCGCGAGATCGTCAAACCTCTTCATGTGATGAACCGGCGCGACGCCACTGGACGAGCAGCCCGCGAGGGACGTCCTCCACGGTCAACGCGTAGCAGATGTGGTCCCGCCAGGCCCCGTCGATGTGGAGTTGACGCCGACGGATGCCTTCTTCCCTGAACCCCAGCTTCTCAACCACTCTGCGGCTGGCGTGGTTCTCAGGACGGATGTTGGCCTCGAGTCTGTGCAGGCCCGTGGTGAAGAAACAGTGGTCCACCGCCATGGCCAGGGCGGTGGGTGTGATGCCGCGTCCGGCCAGCGCGCCGTCGATCCAGTAGCCGACCTGCGCGGAGCGCGCCGAGCCCCAGACGATGGCGCCGACGGTGAGCTGGCCGGCGAAGCGGCCTTCGTGGGTGACGACCCACGGCATGGACAGCCCCTGACGGGCCTCTCTGCGCAGGGTGGTCACCATCGACAGGTACGGCCCGAGCCCGGTCCTGAACAGCGGCGTCTCGGGGTTGCTCGGCTCCCATGGACGTAGCCAGTCGGCGTTGCGCAGGCGGGTGTCGCGCCAGACGCGCACGTCGCCAAGGCGTAGCGGGCGCAACCCCACCGGCCCCTCTGTCAGGGTCACCGGCCAGCCACGAAGTCGATCCACATCCTCATCATCCCCCCAAGACGCAGGAAGCCGCCATGGATCGGCAGGAGGTCAGCGTGGGTGGTCGCCGCCGCGGATCTGGTCGACGGCGTGCGCCAGGATGGGCGCGAGGACGGCGACGCCGTCCCTGACGCCTCCCGAGGAGCCGGGCAGATTGACGATGAGCGTGCCGCCCGCCTGTCCCGCCAGTCCGCGAGACAGGACCGAGGTCGGCACTTGGGCCCTGTTCGCCTGTCTGATGGCCTCGGCGATGCCAGGAATTTCCCGAGAAATGACCTTGGCCGTCATCTCCGGGGTGAGGTCCTGGGGCGTCAGCCCGGTGCCGCCGGTCGTGACGATCACCTCGTAGCCCCTGGCGACCCCTGCCCGCAGCTCCTCCTCCACCGGCGGCCCGTCGGGCACCACGACGGGCCCGGTCACCGCGCAGCCCGCTTCGGACAGGAGCGAGGCGAGGAGCGGCCCCGACTTGTCGGCGTAGACGCCCGCCGAGGCGCGGTTCGAGACGGTGATGACCAGCGCGCGGATCAAGGACGTCTCCAGAGTCCGGTCTTGCCGCCGGTCTTCTCCTCCACGCGCACGTCGGTGATCACGGCCGCGGGGTCCACCGCCTTCACCATGTCGATGAGTGCGAGGCCCGCCACGGTGACCGCGGTCAGCGCCTCCATCTCGACGCCGGTCCTGTCGGCGGTCTTCACCACGCAGGTGATCTCCACCCCCGAGTCGACCACGGCGAGCGTCACCGACACGCCGTGCAGCGCGATCGGGTGGCACAGCGGGATGAGGTCGGGGGTGCGCTTGGCCCCCATGATGCCCGCGATGCGGGCCACGCCGAGGGCGTCGCCCTTGGGGACCTCGCCCGAGCGCAGCAGCGCGACGACCTCCTGCGAGAGCACGACCCGCCCCGTGGCGGTGGCCGTACGGACGGAGACGTCCTTGCCCGCGACGTCGACCATGCGCGCCGCGCCTGTCTCGTCGAGATGCGTGAAACCACTCATATCCGAATCACCTGTACAGAAGCTCCTGAAGGCACCTCGGTGACCTGCTCGGGCACCATGATGAGGCAGTTGGCCAGGGCGAGCGCGGCCAGCTGGTGCGAGCCCTGCCCGTGGACCGGCGTGACCGTGCCGTCGTCGGCCAGCACCCCGCGCAGGAACGACCGCTTGCCCTCGGGCGAGTGCAGGGGCGCGAGGAGGTGCGCCGGGCGCGTGGCGGGAGGTCCTGCGGGCAGGCCGCGCATCTTGCGCAGCGCCGGCCGTACGAACAGCTGGAAGGAGACGTACGACGACACCGGGTTGCCGGGCAGGGTGAAGATCGGGACCTGGTCGTCGCCGACCACGCCGAAGCCCTGCGGCATGCCCGGCTGCATGGCGACCTTCTCGAACCTGACGGTGCCGAGCGGGCCGAGCGCCTCCTTGACCGGCTCGTAGGCGCCCATGGAGACCCCGCCGCTGGTGATGACGGCGTCGGCGCGCACGAGCTGGGCGTCGAGCTGGTCGAGGAAGACGGCGGGGTCGTCGGTCACCGTGCCCGCGCGGAAGCCGTCGCCACCGGCCTCGCGGACGGCGGCGGTGAGAGTGAAGCTGTTGGAGTCCCAGATCTGACCCGGGCCCAGCTGCGTGCCGGGCTCGACGAGCTCGGCGCCCGTCGAGAGCACGACGACGCGCGGACGCGGACGCACCCAGACGCGACGGCGTCCGGTGCCCGCGATGATGCCGAGCTGGGCGGCGCCGATCGTG
This sequence comes from Nonomuraea recticatena, assembly GCF_039533245.1. NCBI lineage: Bacteria > Bacillati > Actinomycetota > Actinomycetes > Streptosporangiales > Streptosporangiaceae > Nonomuraea > Nonomuraea recticatena. Next base: position 377,210 of record NZ_BAAATE010000004.1, read on the forward strand.
GTGCCGGGCTTGAGCACGACCTCGCCGGCCTGCACGTCCTCCCCCGCCCGCCGTACGGCGTTGCCCTCCCGCACGGGGCGGTCGATGCGCACGGTGACGGTGCCGCCGTCGGTCCACTCCACCGGCACGACCGCGTCGGCGCCCGCGGGCAGCGGCGCGCCGGTCATGATGCGTACGGCATGCCCCTGGCCGATCGCCCTGAGCTCGCCCGACCCCGCCGCGATGTCGTCGATGACGGGAAGCGACACCGGCGCGGCGGCGACGTCGGCCGCCTTGACGGCGTAGCCGTCCATCGCGGAGTTGTCGAAGGGCGGCAGCGGCACCGGCGAGGAGACCTCCTCGGCCAGTGTCGTGCCGAGCGCCCGCTCGAGCTCGAGCTCGAGCGGGGCCAGCGTGCGAACCGTGGCGAGGATGTCGGCCAGGTGCGCGTCAACTGATTTCATCGAGGAACTCACGCAGCCACGGTACAAAGTCCGGGGCGAGATCCTCACGATCGGCGGCGAACTTCACCACCGTACGCAGGTATTCGAGCTTGTCGCCCGTGTCGTAGCGGCGGCCGCGGAACAGCACGCCGTGCACAGGGCCGCCCTCGTCGCTCCCGCGCGTCGCCAGCGTGCGCAGCGCGTCGGTGAGCTGAATCTCGCCGCCTCTGCCCGGCGGGGTGTTCTCCAGCACCTCGAAGACGGCCGGGTCGATCACGTAGCGCCCGATGACCGCCCAGTTGGACGGCGCCTCGTCGACAGCCGGCTTCTCCACCAGGTCGGTGACGCGCACGACGTCGTCCTCGGAGGTCGGCGAGATGGTGGCCACGCCGTACAGGGAGACCTGCTCCTTGGGCACCTCCATCAGCGCCACGACGCTGCCGCCGTAGGTGTCGCGCACCTTGATCATGCGCTTGAGCAGGTGGTCGCGATAGTCGATCAGGTCGTCGCCGAGCAGGCAGGCGAAGGGGTGGTCACCGACGTGCTGCTTGGCGCAGAGCACGGCGTGCCCGAGGCCCTTGGGCTCGCCCTGCCGCACGTAGTGCAGGGTGGCCAGGGAGGCAGGCTCGAGGACCTGGGAGAGCCGTTCCTCGTCGCCCTTGGCCTCAAGGGCGCCTTCGAGCTCGAACGCGCGGTCGAAGTGGTCTTCGATGGAGCGCTTGTTCTTGCCGGTCACCATCAGCAGGTCGAGGAGCCCGGCAGAGGCGGCCTCTTCGACGACATACTGGATCGCGGGCTTGTCGACGATCGGCAGCATCTCCTTGGGAGTTGCCTTGGTCGCCGGGAGGAACCGGGTGCCCAGACCCGCGGCGGGCACGACGGCTTTCGTCACAGGGTCGAAGTCAGCCATACAGGCGACCCTACTGGAGGTATCTGTGGACAAGCTGAACCTGCGCCTCAAGCTGACGAGGCAGCGCGCCGCCATCCCCGAGCAGAAGAGGCGGGAGAACGCGCGTCGGATCCGCGAAACGCTGCTCGACCAGCCATGGGTCCAGATGGCCGGGCTGGTCGCCTGCTACTGGTCGATCGGCGACGAACCCGAGACACACGGCCTGGTGTTCGCCCTGTGGAAGCACGGCGCGACCGTGATGCTGCCGGTGCTGCGCGACGACGACGATCTCGACTGGGCGGTCTACGACGGCCCGGACACGCTCACGCCCGGGCGGTTCGGGATCATGGAGCCTGTCGACACGCGCAGGGGCGTCGAGACGATCCGCACCGCCGCGCTGGTGATCGTCCCTGCCCTGGCCGTCGACAGAACCACGGGCGTACGGCTGGGCCGCGGCGGCGGCTCCTACGACCGCGCGCTGGCCAGGGTGGGCCCCAACGTGCCGACCGTCGCCCTCCTGCACGACGACGAGCTGATCGACGGCGTCCCCTCCGAGCCCCACGACCAGCCCGTCCGCTGGGCGGTCCACCCCGGCGGCCTGGTCAACCTCAGTACAGCAACTCCGTATCGTTGATCCCGCCGTTCGCCTCCACGTAGTCGGCGAGGGCGTCCTGCCTGACGGCCGCGAACAGCTTCTCCGCCTTCTTTTCGTCGATCTTCACCACGCTGGCGCCCCTGATGGTCGCCGAGCCGAGGTGCGGCGTGGTGAGCGCGGTCAGGTCCTCGACCCCTCGAAGGTCGAACGCCAGGCCGCGAAGGAGGCTCATGGTCACGCCCGGGTCCACGCTGAGCGACTTGGTCGACTCCTGCAGGAACGCGTCGATGGCGAACAGGCTGCTGTCACGCAGCTTCCGCCCCATGGCCTTGATCACGGCCTGCTGCCGCCTGATCCTGTCGAAGTCGCCGCCCGGCAGGTTGTAGCGCTGCCGTACGAACAGGAGGCTCTGCTCGCCGTCCAGGTGGACCTTGCCCTGCTTCCAGGTCACCTTGTTCATCGGATCGTAGGTCGTGCGGGCCACGTACACGTCCACGCCGCCGAGCGCTCTGGTCATGGCGACGAACCCGGCGAAGTCGACGGCGGCGAAGTGGTCGATCCGCACGCCCGTGAAACGTTCCACCGTCGAGATCAGCAGTCGGGGGCCGCCATAGGCGTAACTGGCGTTGATCTTGTCGTTCCCGTGGCCCTTGATCGGGACGTAGGCGTCACGTGGGATGCCGACGACGTAGATCCGCCGTCGGTCGGCGGGAAGATGAAGAATCATGATCGTGTCGGCGCGTTGCGCGCCCTGCTCGCCCGGACGCCGGTCCGAGCCGATGAGCAGCCAGTTCTGCGCCTCGCCCACCGTCTTGCCGGGGCGCTCGGACTCGACGGGAAAGGGCTCGGCGATCCGCCGGATGTTCCCGTCATAGACGTACTGTCGCTGCATCAGCAGGGCGAATCCACCCGCGAGCACCATCGCGACCAGCAAACCGCCGATGATCATAAAACGGCGTAACATCGCGCGAGCATAGCGCTGGCCGGCAGTCCGGACTAGCGGCTTATGTACGCGACAATAGCCCTCAGGAAACAGAGAGGGGGCCGGATGAAGCTCGACGTCTGGCTTCTTCTCGGAGCGGTCGTCGTCATCGCGGCCATCGCCTCGGTCAGGGTCGCGCACCGCAGCGGTCTGCCCAGCCTCCTGCTCTTCCTCGGCTTCGGTTTCCTGCTCGGCGAGAGCGGCTTCGGCATCCCCTTCGACGATCCGATGATCGCTCAGCAGGTCGGCCTCGGCGCGCTGGCGCTGATCCTCGCCGAAGGCGGCCTGACCACGACATGGAGCCACGTCCGAAAATCCGTGCCCACCGCGATGGCCCTGGCCACGCTCGGCGTGGCCGTCAGCATCGTGGTGGTGGCGCTTGCCGTCCAGGGGCTGCTCGGAGCCGACTGGCGCACCGCGCTGATACTCGGCGCGGTCCTCGCCTCCACCGACGCCGCCGCGGTCTTCTCCGTGCTGCGTCGCCTCCCGCTGCCCACCAGGCTGTCGGGCATCCTCGAGGCGGAGTCCGGGTTCAACGACGCGCCCACGGTCATCGTGGTGGTGCTGCTCAGCCAGGTGGGCAAGCCCGTGCCGAACGTGGGCGAGTTCGTCATGCACGCGGCGATGGAGCTGGCCATCGGCGCGGCGGTGGCGGGGCTGCTGGGCCCCGCGGGCGCCTACGCCCTGCGCCGCGTGGCCCTGCCGGCCTCGGGCCTGTACCCGATCGCGGTGCTGGCGCTCACCTTCGTGGCGTACGGCGGCGCCGTGCTCCTGCACGGTTCGGGCTTCCTGGCCGTATACCTGACGGCGCTGATCCTCGGCAACGCCAGGCTCCCGCACAGGGCGGCCACCCGCGGTTTCGCCGAGGGTGCGGCGTGGCTGGCGCAGATCGGCCTGTTCGTGATGCTCGGCCTGCTGGCCAGTCCACTCGAGATGCCGGTGGACGTCGTGCCGGGGCTCATCGCGGGCACGGTCCTGGTCCTGCTGGCCAGACCGCTGTCGGTGATCGCCTGCGCCTTCCTGGTCAAGCTGGCCCGCCTCGACGACATCGACTGGCGAGAACAGGCGTTCCTGTCGTGGGCGGGGCTGCGCGGCGCGGTGCCGATCGTGCTGGCCACGATTCCGTGGGCCGCGGGCGTGGGCCATGCCGAGCACCTGTTCAACCAGGTCTTCGTCATCGTGATCGTGTTCACGCTGCTGCAGGGCCCCACGCTGCCCTACGTCGCCAGGGTGCTCGGCGTGGCCGTCGAGGGCGAGGCGCGCGACCTCGACGTGGAGTCCGCGCCGCTGGAGCAGCTGAACGCCGACCTGCTCCAGGTCAAGGTGCCTCAGGGCTCGCTCCTGCACGGCGTGGAGGTATTCGAGCTGCGGCTGCCCGTCGACGCGGCCGTCACGCTGATCGTCCGCGAGGGCCGCACGTTCGTGCCGACGGGCACCACCAGGCTGAGGTCCGAGGACCAGCTGCTGGTCGTCACCACCGCCTCCTGCCGGGAGCAGGTCGAACGGCGGCTGCGGGCGGTCAGCCGCAGGGGCAAGCTGGCCGGATGGTACGGCGAGCGCGGTATGGAATGAGTCGCACCCAAGGAGCGTTTATGATTAGCAGTCGCGTGCGTCGAGTGCCAACCTGAGGAGGAGCGCGTGCCCACGTACCAGTACGTCTGCAACGACTGCGGTGAACCGCTCGAGGTCGTCCAGAAGTTCTCGGACGACGCTTTGACCGTCTGCCCCAACTGCGAGGGACAGCTGCGCAAGGTTTTCTCGGCCGTCGGCATCGTTTTCAAGGGCTCGGGCTTCTACCGCACCGACAACCGGTCCTCGTCCGCGACCAGCACGCCGACGACGACCCCCGCCAAGCCCGCTGAGAGCACCTCCGCCCCCGCCGCGGCCGCGACCCCCTCGCCCGCTCCCGCTGCCTCCAGCGCCGCCTCTAGCTAGGCCTGTCCACCTCGGCGCCCAGCAGTTCGGGGCACAGGCGGTCCAGCAGGTGCTGGAGCTCGGGGTGCGGGCCCCAGTCGTCGATGAGTTCCTTGAGTCCCTGCCTTGCGTGCGCGAGCAGGGTCTCAGCCATGTGCTCGCCGTAGGCCGTCAGCCGCAGCGACTCTCCGTCCGTCGACCGCATGACCAGTCCGGCCTCGATCAGCTGCTCGGCGTACGGCCTGCCCTCCGCCCTGGTGACCCTGCCCCTGTCGGCAAGCTCCTGGGCGCCGACCCAGCCTTCACCCCCGAGTCTGGCGATGATCCAGACCCCGGCGGGGGGCACGTCGTCGAGCCCCGCGAGCGCTCCGAGCCTGGCGTAGTAGTCCTTACGCAGGTCGCTGTCGGCCAGCCGTACCAGGCCTCGCTCGACCTCGGCCAGCGACGAGCGCTCGGCGGAGGTGGCGCCCAGGCCCTCGCCGAGGTCGACGGCCTTCACGGTCTTCCTGAGCGGCTGTTCGGGGATGAACCATGACAGCACGAACGCCACGAACATGATCGGGGCCGCCACGGCGAACACCCTGGAGATCGCGTCGGCGTAGACGTGCAGGAACTCGGCGCCGAGCGCGGGGGGAAGCCTCCTGATGACGGTCGGGTCCTCCTGCACCCGCGCGGGGTCGAACCCTGCGGGCAGCCGTACGGTGGCGACCACCGCCCGCAGGTCGTCGTTGAGCCGGCCGGTGAAGACCGCCCCGAGGACGGCGACGCCGAACGAGCCGCCGATCGAGCGGAAGAAGATGGCGCCCGAGGTGGCGACGCCGAGGTCCTCGTAGCCCACGGCGTTCTGCACGACGATGACGAGCACCTGCATCACCATGCCGAGCCCGGCCCCCAGCACGAGCAGGTCGATGCTCATCGTGAGGGTGGAGCTGTGCTCGGTCAGGCGGGACAGCAGGAACATCCCCAGCGTCGCCACGGCCGTGCCGATGATCGGGAAGAACCTGTAGCGACCCGTGCGCGAGACGACCTGGCCGCTCACGATGGACATGGTGAGCATTCCCGCCATCATGGGCAGCAGGTGGACCCCTGACAGGGTGGCGCTCACGCCGTACACGACCTGGATGAACAGCGGCAGGTACGTCAGCGCTCCGAGCATGCCGAAGCCGACGACGAAGCCCACCAGGGACGACATGGTGAAGCTGCGCAGCGTGAACAGCCGCAGCGGCATGACGGGCTCGTCCGCCGCCCTCGCCACGAACCACCAGCCCACCAGCATGGCCAGCGCCGCCAGGCCCAGCCCCCAGATCATCGGGTCGGACCACGGGTAGACGGTGCCGCCCCAGGTCGCCAGCAGGACCAGGCAGGAGGTCGCGCTGCCGAGCAGCGCCATTCCCGCGTAGTCGATCGTGTGGTGGGTGCGGGTGGACCTGCCGGGCAGCACCGCGACGATCACGATCAGCGCGACGGCGGCGATGGGCAGGTTGATGTAGAAGACCCAGTGCCAGGAGAGGTTGTCGACGAAGAAGCCGCCGAGGAGCGGGCCGACGATGCTGGAGACGGCGAAGACGGCGCCGAAGAAGCCCTGGTACTTGCCGCGCTCGCGGGGCGGGACCACGTCGCCGACGATGGCCTGCGCGAGGACCATCAGGCCGCCGCCGCCGAGCCCCTGCAGGGAGCGGAAGGCGATGAGCTGACCCATCGACTGGCTGAGGCCGCAGAGGGCAGAGCCGATGAGGAAGACGACGATCGCGGCGATGAAGAGGCTCTTGCGACCGTACTGGTCGCCCAGTTTGCCCCAGAGCGGGGTGGAGACCGTGGAGGCCAGCAGGTAGCCGGTGACGACCCAGGAGAGCTGCTCGAGGCCGCCGAGGTCGCTGACGATGGTGGGCAGGGCGGTGGAGACGATGGTCTGGTCGAGGGCGGCCAGGAGCATGCCGAGCATGAGCGCGACGAGGATCAGACCGAGGCCTTTCTGCCGCTCTTGCATCGAATCAGCTCCTTCTCGGACGTACTGGTCCAAGCATACCCATCGCGATCATTTGACTACTCTCCGGAGTGGCGTCCACAGGCCCCCGCTCCCCCGCCACCGTTGTCCACAGAACCGCGTTCTGCTCCTGCTCCGATCCGGCCCTTGCCGCTAATCTCTCGCCCATGGTCAATCGCGCAGATATCGGCGTCATCGGCGGGTCAGGGCTCTACTCCTTGCTCGACGACGCCCAGGAAGTCGAGCTCACGACGCCCTACGGGCCGCCCAGCGACGTGATCACGGTCGGGCGCATCGGCGCGCGATCCGTGGCCTTCCTCCCCCGGCACGGCCGTGACCACCGCCACCCCCCTCACCGCATCCCCTACCGCGCCAACCTGTGGGCGCTGCGTTCGCTCGGGGTGCGCCAGGTCCTGGCCCCCAGCGCGGTCGGCTCCCTGAAGGCCGAGCACGGGCCCGGCGCCATCGTCGTCCCCGACCAGCTCGTCGACCGCACCTCCGGCCGCGTGCAGACCTACTACGACGCGGGCGGCGCCGTCCACGTCTCCTTCGCCGACCCCTACTGCCCCACAGGGCGCGCGGTGGCCGTCTCCGCGGCCCGCTCGGGCGGCTGGGACATCGTCGACGGCGGCACCCTCGTCGTCATCGAAGGCCCGCGCTTCTCCACCCGCGCCGAGTCGCAGTGGTTCGCCCGCAACGGCTGGACGATCGTCGGCATGACCGGCTTCCCCGAGGCCGTGCTGGCCAGGGAGTTGGCCCTCTGCTACACCTCGCTCTCCCTGGTCACCGACCACGACGCCGGGGTCGAGGCGGGCGAGGGCGTCACCCACGAAGAGGTCCTGCGGTTCTTCGCGACCAACGTGACCAAGATGCGCTCCCTGGTGGCCGACGCGGTCGAGGCCCTGCCAAAGGAGCGCACCTGCGCCTGCGGCTCGGCGCTCGACGGCATCAAGCTCCCCTTCGACCTCCCCTGACGTACGGCCCGGCCGACCACGCACCCCCTGGAGTCCTCAATGCGTGCCTGGATCCGAGCCTTCAGGCGGCGACGCCGCCTCCTCGCCGCGGCGCTGGCCGCCCTGGCGTTGGCGTGCGGGCTCACCGTCCTGCGCCCGGGTCCCGGCCCGACGACCACCGTTCTGGTCGCCGCCAAGGATCTCAAGCCCGGGCCGCTCCGGGCCGGTGACCTGCGGGCCGTCCGGCTTCCTTCGCAGGCCGTACCCGACGGGGCGCTGCGCACGGGCGCGGCGGGAAAGATCCTCGCCTCTCCGCTGCGCAGAGGCGAGCCCGTCACCGACGTACGGCTGCTCGGCCCCGGCCTGCTGGCCACCCTTCCACCGGGCACGGTCGCGACACCCGTCCGCATCGCCGATCCCGACGCCGCCCGCCTGCTCGCTCCCGGCGACGCCATCGGCGTGCTCGCCGCATGGGACGGCGGCCAGCCCGCGCTGACCGTCGCCGAGCGCGTGCCCGTCATCGCCATCCCCTCGAGCCACAGCGAGGCGGGCGCCCTCGTCGTGCTCGCCGCCAGCCCCGACCAGGCCAGGATGCTCGCGGCCGCCCAGGCAGGCGGACGCCTGTCGGTCACCCTTCATCCGCACTGAACGTATGCGCCTGGCTACCCTTTGTGGTCATGAGCGGATTCAAGAAGTTTCTCGTCCAGGGAAACGTCATCGACCTGGCCGTCGCGGTCGTCATCGGCGCGGCGTTCGGCGCCATCGTCACGTCCTTCGTCGCCGACCTGCTGACGCCGCTGATCTCCGCCTTCGGCGGGCTGCCCGACTTCAGCTCGCTGACGCTCACGGTGGGCGAGGCGCGGTTCAAGTACGGCAACTTCCTCAACACGCTGGCGTCGTTCCTGATCATCGCCGCGGTGATGTACTTCCTGGTCATCAGGCCCTACACCCGCTACAAGGAGGCGCGCGAGGTCAGGGGGGAGGTCACCCACCGCGAGTGCCCTGCGTGCCTGTCGGAGATCCCCAGGGCCGCCTCCCGCTGCAGCCACTGCTGCGTCGAGGTGGTGCCGGTCTAGCTCAGCGCAGGGAGTCGATCTCCGGGTCGTACTCCCAGTGCCACGGCTCGTAGGGGTTGCTGTAGGCCCAGTCGGGATGGAACCAGCCATACCTCTTGGAGTTGGCCTCCATCCACCGGAACTGCGGCGTCCCTCCCGACTGCACCCCTCCACACAGGTCCACGGCCATCCCGAGCCCGTGGTTGCTGCGTCCTGGCACCGCGGCGAAGCCGGGCCTGCGGTAGTAGACCGACTGCTGCTCCCCCAGCGTCCTGTAGGCGTCCGTGACGCAGATCGGCTTGCCGAAATGCCGCGTGTATGCCTCGTTGAGCGAGACGAACGCGATGGCCGCGTCGGCCCTCAGCAGATGGCCGCGCTGCTGGATCGGGCAGAGGATGTTCTTGGGGATGAGGCCGTTGGGATAGTCCTTGGTCGCGTCGATCCGCAGTGGGTTGCACGCGAAGGCTGCCCGTCCCACCTTGTCGATCTTGATGCCGAGCTTCACCAGCGCCTTGGTCAGCGAATGCACGACCTTCTCCGAGCGCTTGGTCAGCGTACTGACCTCGGCCTCCACCTGGGCCGCCGCCAGCAGGTTCGTGGCCCTCAACTCCTGCGCCTCCGCGGCCAGGCGCTGCTTGTCGGCGTAGACCTTGGCGACGGCGTCCATCTGGATCTGATTGGCCTGGGCCAGCACGCTCGCGTCGCTCTGCGCGCGCAGCATCTCCTCGGTCACGTCCCCCGTCAGATACGAGATCACGCCGTCACCCACGGGCTGCTGGTACACCAGCTCGACCAGGTCCGAGATGGGCCGCCGCATGCGCGTGAGCTCCGTCTCGGCCGCCGCCAGGTCCTTGAGCTTCTTGGTGAGCGCGTCGTTGGAGGCCTTGAGGTCGCTGGTCCGCTTGTCGAGCACCTTCTGCGCGGCGGCCAGCTCGCTGGCCGACTTCTCGGCCTCCTTGCGCAGCGCCGTGAGCCCAGCGGGATCAGGCACGACCGCCGCTGCGGCGCCGTTGGCCTCGGCAGGAGGCTCCACGGTCGAGACGAGCCCGTCGACGGTGGCGTCTGGGTCGACGGCGCCGGTGAGCTCGTCAACGGGCGACCCTGCTCGGGCGACTTGGGCCACGAACTGGCGAGCGTGAACAGCGGCGGCGACCTTGACCGTAGACCCGCTTGCGGGGCCGCCCGCGTCCACGGCCTGCATGGTGTGCTTGGGCAGGGACGACCCGGCGGGAGCGCCGGCGGACAACCTTGCGTGAGCCGTCGTGGTGGCCTGAGCGGTAGAGGAGCGGTCGCGGGCCGTAGCAGCGGAGCCGGACTCGGACGACCCGGCGGGGGCGCCGGGAACCTGCGCCGCAAACGACCTTGCGCGGGCTGTCGCGGTGACCTGAGTCGTGGACGAGAGGTAGGGCGCCGTAGCAGCGGGGCCGGACCCAGACGACTCGGCACCAACGGTGGCGACCTCGGACGCGTGCGACTTCACCCAAACCGCCGGAGCAACGTCGGCCGCTGACGAGCGGTAGGGGGCCATCACAGCGGCGACGAAGTCAGACGACCCGGCAGGGACCGCGGCAGCGTCACGCGTGGACGATCCCGCGCGAACCGTCGTGACGGCCTCAGCCGCTGACAAACGGTCGTGAGCCGTCGCGATGTCGGCCATCGACGAGCGATCAGGGACCGTCGCGGCGACCTCGGACGTTGACGAACGGTCGTGGACGGCCGACGCGGGCCCCACGAGCATCGAAGAGATCGTCGTGACGACCGCGATCAGACCCGCTGATCGAGGGGCTGACACGTTCGATTCCTCCGTTTGCGAACTCGTTACCTGGGTCAGGCACGCACGTTACTACAGCCCTCTCGGTGCCCGGACCGAACTCCCGAGAGCCGTTATGTTCCCAACGCGCCGTTTGCGGGATTTGTGGGACCGGTTTCTACGCGAGCCGCCGCTGATGCTCCTGACACACCTCCCAGAGCCAGGTCTCCTCCCACTCCCCCGGACACCCCTCCGGCTCCGGCGGCCGCTCCCACCTCGACTCCCCCGGTTCCCCCGGTTCCCCCGGCTGCCTGGGCTCCCGCGCCTCTGACCCGGGCCGCCGCTCCTCGACGTCCGGCTCGGGCGTGCTTACCCGCTCCACCTCCCGCGGCACGGCCACCGCCACCCGCGCGGGCTCCCTCGCCTGATTCGAGGACGGAATCGGCCCTCCGTACCTGGAGTCCGGATGAGGCGGCGCCGGCGCCAACACCGGCGCGAACGACATCCCACGCTCAGCCCGGGCCAGGTGACCCACCCGGGTGCCATCCCCCTCGGACAGGCGATGCCCTAGGGTCGCGCTGTGGCTCAGGTACGCACCGTGACCCGGGTCCGCGCTTCCACCCTGGTGCACGCCTTCGCCCTGGTATGCACCTTGATGCGCACCCACGCCCTGACCCGCACTCCCACCTCGGCTCGCACTCTTGCCCTGGTTTGCGCTCTCGCCCACCGGCGCGTTCTGGCCCGCCCCCGCGTATTGGCCAGCCCGCGCCCGGCGGACGGAGTCACCGTCGACCGCCCCGTCCGGGGCGCCAGCCGCCAGCGTGGCGGCGTCGTACCCGGTGAGCTGCGCGACCAGGAGCCCCCCGGCCAGAATCGCGGGCGCCAGCAACGCCCCGCACAGCACCACCGGACGTCCTGCCCCTCGCCTACGCAACTGTTTACGTCGACTTCTCTTCACGGGGGCGACGTTAGCCAGGGGCCTGGAGTGAGCAGGCGATCGCTTGTCATGCCTTTACCGCAGCTCAGAGCAGCCATGACCGACACCACAAAACTCACACCCGCCCAGCGGCACACGCACTGCCAGAACTTCGCTAGGCTTATGCGTGTCCGCCTCCGTAGCTCAGGGGATAGAGCACCGCTCTCCTAAAGCGGGTGTCGCATGTTCGAATCATGCCGGGGGCACGCAGAAAAACTTCGGCACCGCCGTCCGCATCCAGCGGGCGGCTGTTTTGGTTCTCGGGGACTTGTTCTGACATGGCGGTGACTCCTTCGATGGTTTCGGCGTCGAGAGTGACCCTGATCAGTGCGATCTGGGTCCTGTGGTCGTAGCGAACCTCTAGGTGGAAGGCCGCGAAGAGCTTGCGTTGCAGGGCGGCGGGCACATCCGCGAGTCTGGTCTGGAGCATGGGGAGCATGTGGAGTAGCTCGACCTGATGGTCTCGGGCGGGAGGGTCCGCCTGGGCCTCGGCGAGCTCCTGAGCTTTTGCTCGGCGGTCGTTCTCCAGCTCGGTGAAGCGCGCCTGCAAGCGGCGTGAGAATTCTGGGTCGGCGTCGTTGTCCTCGATCTGAGCGATGAGACGGTCCTGTTTCCTGACAGTGTCCGCGATGCTCCTCTTCAACGCCTTGCAGCGCGATTCCCACTCTTGTTGCGCCTTGTCGCTGCTCACAGGGAGATCAGCGGCCAGCAGCTCGTGGCGGTGCGGGCCGAAGATCCGGCGCTGGAACAGGTCGTGGACGGCGGCGATGAGGGTGTCTTCCCGCACTCGTACGACCTTGGGGTGATCGGGGAAGCGGTCTTCCCTGCCCTTGTTATTGATGCTCGGCTGGCAGAAGTGATAGGCGTACTCCCCCACCTTCCGCCGGGTCTCGGTCTGGCCGTTCATCCGGAGGCCACACAGCTCGCAGAAGACGAACGAGCGCAGCAGGTAGGTGTGGCGGGTCCGCGGGTGGCTGTTGGCATCCGATCCGGCGCGGGAGGTGTTTCGGGTGCGCCCGACCTTCTGCGCCGCCTCGTACATCTCGCGTGTGGTCAACGGCTCATGGGTCGGGTGCGCGGACCAGACCCACGTACTGGGCGGGTTGAGCATGCTGCGGCTGCTCCCCCGCCGACTGGTTGTGGCCTTCCGGTTCCACACCATGTAGCCGGTGTACTTGGGGTTGAGCAGCATCTCTCTGATGCCTGAGCGGCCCCAGGCGTTGCGGCCCCGAAAGTTCGGATTCAACGACTCGGGCGGCGGATAGCGTTCGTGGTCAGCGTTGAGCCGGTCGGCGATATCGCCGTAGCCGAGGCGTTCGGTCACGCGCCAGGCGAAGATCTGGGTGATGGCTGGGCCGCGAACGGGGTCGGGGATCAGCCTGGTCTTGCACTTGCCGTCGGCCGCTTTCGCAGGCACTGGGTGCGGGACCTTGTCGGCGAGATAGCCGTACGGCGGGCGGCCGACGTTCCAGCCTTGCTGGGTGTGGGTGCGCAGGCCGTCCCAGGAGGCCTCCATCATTTGCACGGCGTACCACTCGGCGATGCCCTGCTTGACGCGGCGGGTGAGGATGGCGGTGGCGCGCTTGCCGTTGAGGGTGATGGGTTCGTCGGCCGCAAAGAGCGCGACTCCGAGTTGCTCCAGGTCGTGCTCGATCTTGGTGCCGTAGAAGGTGCGGCGCGAGATGCGGTCGATCGACTCGCAGATCACCGCGTCGAAGCGGCGCTTGTCACTGGCTGCCTCGGCCAGTAGATCTTGGATGCCACCGTCTCGCGGGATGGGGATGGTGAAGTGTTCGTGGGCTATGCCGTACCCGCGGTCTTCGAGGTTCTTGCGGCCGGACTCGATGTCGTAGAAGTGGGCCACGATGACGGCGCCGGGCGGCAGGGCCGCCCGGCTGTTGTCGAGCTGGCGAGGCAGGGACAGCGTGGGGTCTTGCAGGTCCTCGGTCGAGGTCCGGCCGCACCAGGCGACGCGCAGACCGTCAAACGGGTCCTGGCTGACCTCTGTCCCCCATCCGCTCATCGTTCTCCTCACCGGTGTCGTGTTTGGCGAACCAGCACAGCAGCTCGTAGATCACGCTCGCCTGGGTCGCGCGCAACGTCCGGCCCTCCGCTCCGGAGAGCGGGACGATCTCGATCTCGATTCCGAGCGGTTCGGCCTCCTCTTGTCGAGCGTAGGGAGGGGGTTCCGGCTTGGGAGGTCCCTGGGAGGGGAAGTGTGGCCTGGTGGGAGGGCTGTTCTCGGCTACGGACACTTTGTGACCGCCCGGCAGATCTTGCGCCGTTCGGCTTCGGTGGTGCCGCCCCAGATCCCGTAGGTCTCGCCGTGTAGGAGGCAATGGATCAGGCACTCGGTCCGCACCGGACAGGCGCGGCAGATCCTCATTGCTTCGGGCGAGGCGGCGCCATGTGGCGGATAAAAGAGATCGGGATCAGATCCGGCACAGGCGGCCAGGCTCCACCACGGCGGGCCGCCCTTCACGATGCACCATCCAGGCGGTCGTGAAGGAGCCTGAGAGCGAGTGCGGCTTGCTGGGGCACGACGCCGTTGCCCAACACCCTGAGCTGCGCGGCGCGGGAAAGGCTGGGGACCGCGGTGACGTGGCCCTCGGGCAGGCCGAGAAGCCACTCTACGAAAGCTGCTGCGAGTCTGGGCTGGCCTCGGGTTCCGAGTTCGGCGGGGTTGGGAGCGAGGCGGCCAAGGATGGACTCCCAATGTCGGATGCCGGGCTCGTAGGGGCCCCAATCCTGGACAGGGTGCTCCCACTGGGGGCTTTCGCCGTAGACAGCAGGAGCTTGATCGCGATCGCCAGCGGCATGGCTCTGCCTGGCTTCTGTCGGATGCGGCGGTCCAACCAGGACTCCAGTCGTTCGCCGTCGTTCGGACTGCAGGCCGCTGGGGTTGGCAGCAAGGATGAACAGGCGCTCCCTCCGATGAGGGGCACCGGCGTCGGAAGCGCGTAGGCATGTCCATGCCGTGTCGTACCCGAGCGCGGCCAGGTCCCCGAGTACGCGGTCGAGTCCTCGTCGGCGCAGGGCGGCAACGTTTTCCAGGACGACGAAGCCGGGTCGTAGGTGGCGAAGGGCTGCTGCGATGGTGAACCAGAGTCCACTGCGCGTCTCCTTGGTGAGCCCGGCTCCTTTGCCGGCGTAGCTGATGTCAGTGCAGGGGAATCCGGCGGTGACGATGTCCACGCGCGGCACAGCGGTCCAGTCGACGGCGGTCAGGTCGCCGAGGTTCGGGATGACGGGGAAGCGGGCTTCGATGATCTTGGAGGCTTGCGGGTCGTTATCGGCGCACCATGCCAGGCGCGCGTCGTGGACGTCCATGACGGCCAGGTCGAGTCCCCCAGCACCGGTGCACATACTGCCGATCCACGGACGGGCATAACCGAGAAGATCGCCATAAGCTGGGTGATCATGCAGAAACTGGCGCTCTTCGACCTGGACGACACGCTCGTCGATCGGCTGGATGCCTTCCGCCGCTGGGTGGCCGAGTTCACCGGGCGGCGGGGGCTGAGCAAGCAGGATGCCGCCTGGATGATCGAGCTGGATGCCGACGGGTCGCTGCCCACGGAGGAGTTCTTCGCCGCTGTGCATGAGCGGTTCGGGCTGCCCGAGCCGGTTGACATGCTGTGGGATGCCTACCGGGTGCGGATGCCGGAGTTGGTGACCTGCCCTCGGCCGGTACTGCGCGGGTTGAGGCAGTTGCGCAAGGCCGGGTGGCGGGTCGGGATCGTGACCAATGGGACGGCCGCTCACCAGAGGGGGAAGATCTACCAGAGTGGGTTGGTCGATGTCGTGGACGGGTGGGCGATCTCCGGTGAGGAGCGGAGCGGGAAGCCGGGTCCGCAGCTGTTCCAGATCGCTGCGCGGCGGTGCGACGCGAGCCTGCGCGACGGCGGCTGGATGATCGGGGATGATCCCCTCGATGACATCGTGGGCGGGTTTTTCGCCGGGCTGAGAACGATCTGGATCGACCGGGGCATCCGACCGTGGCAAGGACTGCCCGACCTGCCAGGACTGCCGGCACCGCCAGGACTGCGGCCCGATCATGTCGTCACCGACACCGTCGGGGCGATCAAGGTGTTGCTGGGCCAGTAGCCGCTCACGCCAGGCCAGCGCGAAGCGCAGGCAGTTGGATTCGCTCTGGTGGCTGGGCGTGCAGCCGGGCAGGTAGCGGCCCCGAAGACTCCAGGCCATGGAATCGGCCGAGGCAAGGGCAGGCCCGTAGTGGCCCAGTCCGCCGGTCTTGACGCCGAAGCCGTGCAGGATCAGGCCGCGTTCGGCCAAGACGGTGGTGAGGGTGGCGATGTCCCCGGTGTGCTGGCGGCGGCAGACGCTGCCCAGGCCCACCAGCGGCAGTTCGGCGAGGTCGATTCCGGCCTTGCCGTACAGGTCCAGGCAGTGCAGGTAATCGTTCAGGTGCCAGCCCTGCAGGACGGGGATGACCGGCAGGTTCTCCTCGCGCAGGCGCAGGTAGTTGTCGACGGTGAGGCGCTGGTGATCGGCGATTGTCCGGCCGGTGCTGCGGAGCATGCGTGGTTCGCACATCCAGTCCTGGGGTGCGGCCCAGTCGAGGTTGCCGATCTCCTGCTGGTAGCGACGTATGGCTTTGCCATATGCCGAGGGGTTGGTGGTCCAGCCGCCGTGCAGGGACAGTTCGGTGAAGCCGCCCGAGTCCAGGGCCCAGCGGGTGACGGCGATCGGCAGGCGTCGCATCGGGGCCAGCCGCCGGTGGGAAAGCATGAGCGGTACACCGAGGGTGCGGGTGAGCCAGCTGGGCTGGTGGGTGCCGAGGTAGAACCTCATCGGACCCACCTCCGCCAAGCCCAGAGCAGGAGCACGGCGAGCGTTGTCATCCAGAGCTTGCCGACGATCTGGCCGGGGAGCATCCTCAGGGAGCCGAAGGCGAGGAACAGGAAGACCACGCTGTCGGCGGCGAGCGCGACGAGGTTGGAGGCGGTGACCGCAGCGACCAGGCCGTAGCGGCGGGTGAGGACGTAGACGCCGGTGTCGATCAGTTCGGCGAAGGCGAAGGCGGCGATGCTTGCGGTCGAGACCAGCCCCGAGCCCATGAAGCCGGAAAGAATCAAGCCGCCGTACAGGGTGTAGAGGACGGTGAGCGGGCCTGACCGTTCGTGGATGAGGTCGCGAAGGGTGAACAGGACCCCGGCGAGGTAGACCCCACCGGGGGCGACAAGCCCGAAGCCGACCGGGACGGTCAGCGAGATGCTCAGCAGGTTGGCGGCGGCCACCGTGACCATGAACAGGATCGGGAGTATCACCGTGGCCTGCCTTCCTGCACGGCGGAACCGGAGCGGCAAGACCAGGGAGAGCAGCCCTCGATCTGGTCGTCGTTGGGCCCGGGTTTCAGGACGACCTCGGCGAGCGGTTGGCGGGAGCGGTGCAGGTAGTACGTGGCACCGATGCCGGGCGCGCGGGGGTGGCCATGGCGGATGGCCTCGTCGAAGGCGACCGCTTCCGCCCAGCCCACCGGGTCGTGATCGCGCAGCCTGATCCACTCGCTGTCACGGTGGAAGGGACACCCGACGCAGGCTGATCTTGGGGTGTTTCCCAAGCCGAGCGAGGTCAGGTAGGTGCGGCAGTCGGCGCGGGTCCAGCCGAGATCGAGCAGCGGGAAGACGTTGCGCAGGTAGCGGACGGTGGCGTCCTTGGCGCGGTGGAATTCGTCGACGCTGATGCCGATGGCTTGTTCGGCGTAGACGTCCTGCGGGACGCGGTTGGGGTGGGGGTAGCCGAGCAGGCGGCGAACTTCGGCCTTCAGGCAAGTGATCTTGTATTCCTGGGTGCATTGCCGGCGCAGCAGGCCTCGGGAGCCGTCCTTGCCCAGGACGAACAGCGGCATGGACACGAAGCGGTGCTCGGGGTCGAGGGCGTCCTTGCGCAGGTCGCCGTTGGAGACGCGGCGGACGGGGATGCCCGCGTCGGCCGACAGCTTCTCCAGTCGGTCCAGGTGGGTGTACACCTCGGTGGGTTCCCATCGGGTGTCGGCGAAGATGGCGACGTCGAAGCGGGGGATTCGGCGTTCGATGGCGAGTAGCAGCAGGGCGCTGGACTGCACGCCCGCGCCGAGGGAGAGCACGCGCAGTGCTGGGCGGGCGGTCATGACCGGGCCTGCCGGACGATCTCCCACAGGACGCGGTCCACGCCGTCGGAGCCGTTGTCGGTTCGGGGGCGGCTGGGGGCGTCCCAGCCGGTGCGTGCCGGTCTTTCGGCGACCTTCACCAGGCCTGCTGCGCGCAGGCTGGTGCCGGGCTCGGTGGCCAGGGTGTAGGTGATCAGGCGGCGGTAGCCCATAGCGCGGGCGGTCCGCCAGGCGGCCCCGAGCAGCATGGAGCAGGCGTTCGGGGCGCCGTCGGTGGAAAGCCGGGTGACCTCGATGGTGAGGCCGTCGTCGAAGGCCCGGGCGACAGGGCGACCCGCGACAACGACGCCGACCAGGGTGGTGCCGGAGTTGAGGCCGATGGCGTACTTGGCGCCCTGCGGCGGCATCAGGTGCCGGTGGGACCAGGCGATGAATGCCCGGGCGGTCTGCAGCGTGATCGGAACGACCGTCAGCGCTTTTTCATTCGAGGCGGTGGGAGTGCCGTACCGGAATCGGTTCATGGCGGGTGGGGGCGATTTCCTCAGATGCCCTCAGTGGACGTCCGACGACTGGCAATCCGCAGGCAGAAGCGCTGGCAACTAGGGCTTGGCCTGCGGCAACACCGCTGGCAACTTCGCTCGGGAAATTCGATGGAAGGTGCCAGCGGAGGTGCCAGCGATTTGCCTGAAGGGCTTTCTATACCGGAGGCGAGAAAGGAAATTCATCGCGCCTTTGGAGCCTTCCGATGGAAAATCACCGTTCACCCCTGGACGCCGCCGAGCACATCTTCCAGCTCGTCGCTGGCGAGCCGTACGGACTGACCCTGGACGGCGCCGCGCTCGCCCCCGAGCTGCCGCAGCGGTACATCCCGCTCACCGAGCTGCGCGGCATGCTGACCCGCCGCAGCATCAGCGATGCCACGCGAGACGCCGTCTGGCGCGAATTGGTGCAACGCGCCCGTCTGCTCGGGCCGATGTGGCTGGTCGGCGCGGTCGGGATGGCGCTGCCCGCGTTGCGCGGCATCGCCGGGCGCATCACCAGCGGCTACCTTGCTGGCGACCCCGAAGACGTCGACAACGAGGTCCTGGCCCGCTTCATCGAAGCCGTCCGCGCCGCCGACATCGAAGCGCCGAACGTCAGGCCTCGGCTGTGCAACGAAGCCCGCCGAGCCGGGGAGCGGGTACGCAAGCTGGCCGAATCCACTGCCGGAAGGCCGCTGCCGGTCACCGTCTCGGTGCCGCCGAAGCCACCGTGGGGTCACCCGGACTTCGTGCTGTTCGATGCGGTCACCAAGGGCGTGGTCAGCGAGCTCGACGCCGAGCTGATCGGCCGCACCCGGTTGGAGGAGCGCACGATCGCCGACGCGGCAGCCGAACTCGGAATGACTGAGGAGGCGGCCAAGAAGCGGCGGCAACGAGCTGAGCCGGCGCTGTGTGCGGCGGTCGAGGCCGGAGAGGTCACCGCCGGGCTGTCCCTAACGATCACCTCCGCCTGCACTAGAGAGGTAGAGGACCAGATTTCCGCGTGGAGCCGGGATTCCTCAGATACCCCATCCGAGCTCGACATCCCGAAGGGAGGCCGGGGCACCACCCCCGGCTCCACGCGGAGCACCAACCGACGGCGACCTCAAGACGCTCCGGCCCTGCAGCTGAATGGCAAGAACACCGGAAGCCCGCCCCCCGAGGACAAGGACCCCTACCGGTGGAGGCGGCGGTTCTGCCGGGTGGCAGCGGTGGTGCTCATTGCTGCCGCCGTCGTTGCCACCATCGCGACTGCCGTACTCGCCGAGACCCCTCGAGTGCTTGCCGTACCGAGTGATCTCGGCAGGGTCTTCGACAACCTCCGGAACTGGCTGATCGGCCTGCTCGCCACCCTGGCCACACTGATGCTCACCATCGGCGGCCTCCGCTACCTCGTGGCAGGCGGCGACCCCGGCGAAGTCCAGAAGGCCAAGGGCGCACTCAAGGCCGCCGCCTTCGGCTATGCGCTCGCCATCCTCGCCCCGCTGTTCGTCAGCGTGCTCAAGCGGGTGGTAGGCGGATGACACCCCTGAAGCTCCTGTCCGTCGCGGCAATCGTGACCCTCGCTCTTGCCACCCCTGCCGCAGCGGCAGAACCCACTCCAACACCCACGCCCTTGCCAGATCAGTTGCCGTGGCCGCCGCAGCCAAGCACCGGTGTGAACGTCGGCATCGGCGGCTGGATCACCGGCCAGATCAACGCCTGGTTCGCCAACCTCGTCGGCCTGGCCATGAAGCCGCTGCTGGAGCTGCTGGCCTCCACCTTGCTGTCCACCCCGAGCGTCGCCACCCAGGACCGCGTCCAGGACCTGTGGCAGGCCACTGCCGCGATCGCCAACGGCGCATTCGCCCTGCTGGTCGTACTCGCCGGGATTCTGGTGATGGGCCACGAGTCTGTCCAGACCCGGCACGCCTTCAAGGAGATCGCGCCACGGCTCGCGGTCGCGTTCGGCGCGGCCAACTTCAGTTTCTTCCTCGCCACCCAGCTGATCGACCTGGCCAACGGCGTCTCCACCGCTCTGCTGGGCCAGGGATTCGACGCCAAGCGGGCCACCACCGCGATCCGCTTCATGATCGTGCCACCCGCCAACAGCGAGATCTTCTACATCCTGCTCGCCCTGGTCGCGGTCGTCCTGCTGGTGCTGCTGCTCATCACGTTCGTCTTCCGCGTCGCGATGACGACCCTGCTGGTGATCGCCGCCCCGCTCGCGCTGGCCTGCCTGGCGCTGCCGCAGACCGACGGCCTGACCCGGTTGTGGTGGCGTGCCTTCTCCGGGCTGCTGCTCATCCAGGTCGCCCAATCCCTCACCCTCGTCACCGCAGTGCGGATCTTCTTCAACCAGGACGGCCGCGAGACAGCCGGACTGCACCCGGTCGGGCAGCTGTACAACCTGCTACTCGCCCTCTGCCTGCTGGTCATCCTGGTCCGCATCCCCGGCTGGATCTCCAGAGCCGTCTTCCTCCCCGGCCGGGGCTCGACGATCGGCCGGATCCTCAAGTACGCCGTCACCTACAAACTGACCGCGCCCGTCCTGCGCGCCCTGAACCTCGGCAGAGGAGGCAGAGGAGGCGGCAAGCCGGCTACCACCGGAGCGGCCCCATCCACCGCTCTCAAGTCGGTCGCGGGCAAGGTACTGCCCGCCCTCGCCGGAGGCCCTGCCGGTACGGCTGCCGCCACCGCGCTGACTGGTGCCGCCTCCGCCGGTACGGCTGCCGCCGCTGCCATGGGCGGACCCGGCCCTGCCAAGCACGCCCCAGTCGGCGCCCGCCGACCGGTACGAGCGGAGGACTGGGAGCCCGCACCGGTCAAGCACGCGCCGACCGCCCCTGCCATCGCCGGCAAGTACAAGCCGACCCCGCGGCCGCAGAGTCCCACACCTGCCACCACCCCTGTGTACGGCAGGCCACGCGAGAACTTCTACGCCGCCGGACCTGCCGGGCTCGGCCAGATGCAGAGCCTGCGCGCCGCCTCCCAGCGCCGAGCCATCGATCCCCCGCCGCCCTCGCGCCCTGCGGCACGCCCGATCGTCGCGCCGAACGCACCCATCCCCGGCACCCCCGAGTGGCCGGAGAGCTCCGGAACCCCGAAGAAGACGCCACCGCGCCGCCGTACCCGCAGACCCCGAGGAGGTGACGGGCGATGACCTGGACTGACGCAGTACGTATCCCCGCCAACGTGGAAGCCCCCGACAAGATCATCGCTTCGTTCACCGCTCGCCAGGTGCTGATCCTCGGCGCCACCGGTGCTCTGCTCTACGGCGCCTACCTCGGCTTCGGCGAGCGGATCCCGCTGTGGGCGTTCGCCGCCTTCGCCCTGCCGATCGGTGTGCTCGGCATCCTGCTGGCGATCGTCCAGCACGACGGCATCCCCCTGGACCAGTACCTGCTCTTCGCCTTGCGCCACCGCCACGCCCCAAGGCAACTGGTATCCGCCTCTGAGGAGATCCCAGAGATTCCCGCCTGGGTCAACGCCTCGCCCGGACCGCTCCCCGCCCCGCTTCGCCTGCCCGCCAAGGGCATCGGCCCGGACGGGTTGATCGACCTCGGACCGGACGGCGTTGCCGCCGTCGCCGAGGTCTCCACCGTCAGCTTCGCCCTACGCACCCCTGAGGAGCAGGACTCCCTGGTGGCCGTGTTCGGCCGCTGCCTCAACTCGCTGTCCGGCCCGATCCAGATCCTGGTCCGCGCCGAACGCGTCAACCTCTCCGAGGCCATCGCCGACCTGCACCGCAGCGCACCCCAGCTTCCGCACCCGGCCCTCTCCCACGCCGCCCGCGAACACGCCGCCTTCCTGACCGACCTGTCCGCCCGCCACGACCTGCTCCGCCGTCAGGTCCTGCTCATCATCCGTGAGCCAATCGTCGGCTCCCAGGGCCGCACAGCCGCTGCCTCCCGCGCCCTGCGCCGACTGGACGAGGCCTCCCGCGTACTCGGCGCCTGCGGCCTGACCATCAAGCTCCTCGACCAGACGGCCGTCACCGGCCTCCTGCTCGCCTGCTTCGACCCCACCGCCCCACCGCTCGGCGACGACTTCGCGCTCCCGGGCGACGTGATCGGAGGCAACTGGTGAAACTCTGGAAACGTACGGCTCCCGCCGTCGGCGGATTCGGGCCCGATGCGATCGAAGTCGAACCTCGCCGCCTCCAGGTCGCCGGAAGCGTCTGCGCCACCCTCGCGATCACCGGCTTCCCCCGCGAGGTCAGCCCCGGCTGGCTCGAACCCCTGCTCACCTACCCCGGACGCCTCGACGTGTCCGTCCACATCGAGCCCGTGCCATCACTGATCGCCTCCGAGCGGCTCCGCAAGCAGCTCGCCCGCCTAGAATCCGGCCTCCGCAACGACCACCAGCACGGACGCCTCCTCGACCCCGGCACCGAAGCAGCCGCCGAGGACGCCCAGGATCTCGCCTCTCGGATCGCCCGCGGGCAGGCCAAGCTGTTCCGCGCCTCGATCTACCTCACCGTCCACGCCACGTCAGCCACCGAGCTCGACGACGCCTGCGCCCAGGTCCGCGCCCTGGCCGCCTCCCTCTTGCTGGACGCCCGCCAGGTCACCTACCGCCAGCTCCAGGGCTGGATCTCCTCGCTCCCGCTGGCCTACGACAACCTGGCCATGCGCCGCACCTTCGACACCCCCGCCCTCGCCGCCGCCTTTCCGTTCACTTCGCCGGATCTCACTGCCGAACTGGGCCCCACCGCGGTCCTGTACGGCGCGAACCTGTCGTCCGCCTCGCTGGTCGCCTGGGATCGCTTCGAGCAGCCCAACCACAACTCCGTCATCCTGGCCAGCAGCGGCGCCGGCAAGTCCTACCTCGCCAAGCTCGAAGCCCTCCGCTCCCTGTACGCCGGAGTCGAAGTCGCCGTCATCGACCCCGAAGACGAATACGCCCGCCTCGCCTCAGCGGTCGGCGGCGCTTACCTCCACCTGGGAGCCTCCGGCGTCCGGCTCAACCCTTTCGACCTGCCGCCCAGGTCCAAGCCCGGCGACGACCCGCTCACCCGCCGCGCCCTGTTCCTCCACACCCTGATCGCGGTCATGCTCGGCGAACCCCTCAACAACGCGGCTAAAGCCGTACTCGACAGGGCCATCCTCACCACCTACAAGCAGGCCGGGATCACCAGCGAGCCCCGCACCTGGAAGCGCCGCCCGCCTGCGCTCCGCGACCTCGCCAAGGTTCTCGCCGACGACCCGCAGGGCAAGGACCTGGCCGCCGGGCTCGCGCCGTACGTCACCGGAAGCCACCGCCAGCTCTTCGACGGCCCCACCACCACCCGCCCCGACTCCCACCTCATCGTCTTCTCCCTGCGCGACCTGCCCGACGAGCTCAAAGCCGTCGGCACCCTGCTGACCTTGGACACCGTCTGGCGACGCGTCAGCAACCCCCAGGAGAGAAAGCCCCGCCTCATAGTGGTCGACGAGGCCTGGCTGCTGATGAAGGACCCCGAGGGCGCCAAGTTCCTGCTGCGCATGGCCAAAGCCGCCCGCAAGCACTGGGCCGGACTCAGCGTGATCACCCAGGACGCCGCCGACCTGCTCGGCTCCGACATGGGCCAGGCCGTCATCGCCAACTCCACCACCCAGATCCTGCTCAAACAGGCACCCCAGGCCATCGACAAGGTCTCTGACGCCTTCCGCCTGTCCGACGGCGAACGCCAGCTCCTGCTCTCGGCCGAACGCGGCATGGGCCTGCTCGCCGCCGGCCAGCAACGCGTCGCCTTCCAGGTGATCAGCAGCCCCTGGGAGCACACCGCCGTGGCGACCAGCAGCCCACAGGAGCTCCTCGACTACGAGGAGGCCGACCTGTGAGCCGCGTCCAGCTGCTGCCTGCCGGCGAAGTAGGGCTCCAATGCCTGAACGCGGACGAGCTCGACAGTCTCCACCGGCCATTCACGCCCTCGGACCGTAACCGTGTCATCCGGCAGTTCTGCCCGCGCCAGCCAGGCCAGACCATCGGCCAGATAGGCGAAGGTCTGCTGCTCACCATCGATGAGGATCGTCACCTGAGCCCATGCCGGGTCGGGTTGTTCACCACCATCTCGCCGCGTGACTTCCCACAGTTCCTCGACCGCCTGCCGTACCTGAAAAGCGTCACTGGGCTGATCGGTCACTGCGACGGTCAGTTGCGGGCCGTCCTCTGGGTGGCCGTGCCCCAGGACGAGCTCCAGCCGCGCCGGCTCCCCCGCGCTCCAGCTCTCGGACCGTTCCGCCGTCCAGCGCTGCCCCGGCCAGGCGGGCGGCAGGCCGTACAGCGGGAACGGCGCCGTCCGGAACGCCAGCTCTTCCTCTTCCTGATGCCGGCGGACGCTCCCGCCCGGCGCGATCACGTCCAGCAGCTCGTGCCGCAGCGGGCGGGACGCCCACTGGCGCCGGAACTCGCTGGACAGGTACAGCAGCCACAACCCGGCCACCACCGTCAGCGGGAACAGCCACCAGCTCCAGCCCCACAGCCACTGAGCGACCAGTCCGACCATGGTGGCCGCCAGCGCGGGCAGCAGGTAGGCGATCGGCGTCGGCGTGATGCCTCGCCTGCGATGCAGCACCTTCAGGACTCCGACCGGGATCCGCGCCGCCCTGCGCCACCAGGGCAACGGCCCGTCGAAGCCGAACATCACCCCAGGGCTGACCTCCGCCCCGCACGCGCGGCAGACTCCCTCGCCGCGCCGCGAAGGCCCGCCGTGCTTCAGCCACCGCCCCAACGCTGTCAGCCGTGGGGGCAGGGTGACCTGCACATCAGCCGATCCGCAGGACTGGCATTCCCACACGATCCGGGTCCGCATCACCGTCCTCTACCTGCGCAGCCGATCGCGCCATGGGTGCGTGCCGTACTCGAGTGCCAGCATCTGATCCAGCCACAGCCGCTGAGGACCGGTCAAGACCGGCAGCACCTCGGTGAAGTCGAGTTCATCTTTGGGACGCAGCCCTTTGGACTTGTACAGCAGCTGCACCTCGGGAGACAACCGCAGGAACCCCTTACCGGAGGCGACGCCCAGGGAAGCGAGCGGACGGCGGATCCGGGCATCACGCCGGTAGATCCACTCCTCGCCATCGGTCTCGTCCAGCATCAGCTGGAACCGCCACGGCCCCTCGGCGTGCTCGCGCACCCAGATGTCATGCGCGTGCTCCGGCAGCACCTCGTCAACCGCCCACGGCCGCAGCGTGCCCGGCGGATCGGCCACGTGGCAGTCCCAGCGTTGCAGCAGGCGCCGCGCTTCCATCTGGTCTCGGCGCAGCAGCGAGATGTCGACGTCTCCGTGCTCGCGATAAACACGGCCGACGGCCAGCTCGATCGCGTACCCACCGCTCACCCACCACGGCACCTCAAGTCCTTGGAACAGGGCGACAACCTCGCCCAGCGGCAACGGCTCCCACGGACCCCACGGTGTCTCGGTTCTCGGCATCTCGCCATCTTCCCGGATGGCGGTGCAGAGCGGTGATCTACGACTTTCTGGAGAACCCTGATGCCTTCCTGGACAGCCTGACCGCCTGGCTCCTCGCACACGCCTGGCAGCTCGCGGCCTGGCTGATCGGCACCGAGCTCTCCCTCGTCCTGGCCCAGCTGCTCCTGATGCGGCTGCGCCACGCCCACCTGGCCCGGAACGCCCGCTGCATCGAGATCCTCGCCCCACCCGTCGCCGACCTGCCAGGCGCAGAAGCCCTATGGGGCAACCTGATCGGCCTGCTCCGGCCCGCTTGGAAGCGGGTCCTGTTCGGCCAGCCCCATCTGGCCTTCGAATACCTCTTCAGCGCAGACGGAGTCCGCCTCCGCCTGTGGGTTCCCGGTGTCTTCCCGCAGCGCCTGGTCGAGCACGCCATCGAAGCCGCCTGGCCCGCCGCCCGCACCACTGTCGCCGCTCCCGGCACCCCCGTCCCATGCACCGGCGAGACGATCGGCGGCCAGTTCACCCTGGCCAGAGACGAACGCCTCCCCCTCAATCACGACCACCGCACCGACCCGCTCCGCGCCCTTATCGGCGCGACCGTCGGTATGCCGACCTGGCAGCACGCCGCCGTCCAGATCCTGGCCCGCCCCGCCACCGGCCACCGCCTCTCCTTCGCCAACGGCCCTTTGGTACGGCTGACGCGAGCCGTCCTCGACCTCATCGGCCCAAGCTCGCAGAACCCCCGCAACTTCACCAGTCAAGATCGAGCGACGCAGCTGGAGGAGTCCGCGGAGGCCCGCGCGATCCGCGACAAGGCCCACCACCCGCGCTACGAGGTCACGATCCGCTACGCCGTACAAGCCGATCACCCCCGATTCGGTGATCCCAGAGCCGACAAGCACGCCGCCGCAGTCCGGCAGCACGCGCTCAAAGGCCGCGCCCACGCCCTGGCCTCCGCGTTCGCCCTGTTCTCCGGCCACAACCGGCTCGAACGCCACCGCCTCCGGCTTCCGGCCCACCGCCTGGCCACACGACGCCTGAGCCGCGGATTCCTCCTGTCCGTCCCCGAGCTGGTCGCGCTGGCCCACCTGCCGCTCGACGCGGCCGTTCCCGGCCTGATCCGCGCCGGAGCCAACACGGTCTCGCCTTCACCAGCCATCAGCCGAACCGGCAAGGTCCTCGGCCTGTCCGACGCGGGTCCTGCCCGACCTGTAGCCCTCCGGGTGGCCGATTCCTGCCACCACGTGCACGTCCTCGGCCCCAACGGCACGGGCAAATCCACCCTGCTGGCCCAGATGATCCTTTCTGATATCGACGCCGGACGCGGCACCGTCGTCATCGAAGCCAAGGGCGACCTGGTCCGCGACCTGCTCGGCCTCATCCCGCCCGACAAGGCGAACAAGGTCGTCCTGATCGACCCCGACGACCGACACGAGAAGCCGTCGCTCAACGCCCTCGGTGGCGGCGACGTGGACATGACCGTCGACAACCTCGTCGGCATCTTCCACAAGATCTACGCCGACTACTGGGGACCCCGCACCGACGACATCCTGCGCGGCTGCGCCCTGACCCTCGCCCGCGCGGGTGGCACTCTCGCCGACATCCCCACCCTGCTCACCGACCCGATTCACCGCAACCGCCTGATCGCCGACATCCGCGATCCGATCCTGCGCAGCTTCTGGAGCTGGTACGACACGCTCCCCGAAGCTTCCCAGGCCACCGTGACCGCGCCAATCATGAACAAGCTGCGCGCGTTCCTGCTGCGCCCGTTCGTCCGCGACATCCTCGGCTCGGCCACCTCCACCTTCGACCTGGACGAGGTCCTCGACGGTGGCATCCTGCTCGTCCGGCTCCCCAAGGGCGTGCTTGGCGACGACACCGCCCGCTTGCTCGGCTCGGTCATCCTGGCTCAGGTCTGGCAGGCCGCCGCGCGCCGCGCGAAGCTCGGCCGCTCACGCGGACACGCCGCCCTCTACGTAGACGAGTGCCACAACTTCCTCACCCTGCCGCACGCTCTGAGCGACATGCTCGCCGAGGCTCGCGCCTACCGCATGTCCCTCGTCCTGGCCCACCAGCACCTGGCCCAGCTTCCACGAGAGCTGCGCCACGCGGTCTCCTCCGACGCCCGTAACAAGATCTACTTCTCGCTCTCGCCCAGCGACGCCCGCGAGGTCGAACACCACTTCACCCCGCACCTCACCGCGCACGACCTGGCCAACCTTGACGCCTTCCAAGCCGCAACCCGCCTGGTCGTGAAGAGCGCCGAAGCCCCCACCTTCACCCTTCGCACCCGGCCCCTACCGGAACCCGATCCAGACGTCGCCCGGCAGATCCGGGCCGCCGCCGCACAAAGACACGGCCGCCGCGCCGTACCGCACACCCCCAAGCCGGAAGACCCCCGGCTCGACACCGAAGGAGAACTCCTATGACCCAAGCCCGCTTCACCGCCGCCGTACTCGCTTCTTTGGCGGTACGGCTCACGCCACGTGACCGCAGGATCCTGCGCGCCGTCTGGACCCACCGGGTGCTGACCTCCCGCCATCTGGAGAGGCTGTACTTCGACAGCGACGCCGCCACCCGCAAGCGCCTGCTCATCCTCACGCATATGGGCGTACTTGAGCGCTTCCGCCCCCACCAGCCGATCGGCTGCGGTGCCATCCACTACCACTACGTCCTCGGTGCCGCCGGAGCAACAGTCCTGGCCTCCGAGGACGGCATCGACTACGCCAACTTCGGCTACCGCCGCGACCGCATCCTCGGCATCGCCCACAACCAGCGCCTCGGCCACCACGTCGGCGTCAACACCTTCTACTCCGAGCTCGCCTGGCACGACCGGCGGCACGACAATGCCCAGCTGCTCAAGTGGTGGCCCGAACACCGCTGTACCGCCATGTGGGGCGAAGCCGCCCGCCCCGACGGCTACGGCCGCTGGACCGAAGACGACCAAACGCTGGACTTCTTCCTCGAATACGACACCGGCACCGAAACGCTCGACAAGGTCGCCGCCAAGCTCCACGACTACGCGCGGCTCTCGCTGAGCACCACGATCGTCACCCCGGTCCTGTTCTACGTCCACAGCGACCGCCGCGAAGCCAACCTCCGCGCCCGGCTCCAGACCGACCTCGCCCCCGTCGCCACCGCCTCCCGCTCCGCCCTCCTCGACGACGGCCCGGCAGGCCGGATCTGGCTCCCACTCGACTCCACCGGCCCACGTCTCCGCCTGGCCCAGCTCGCCCAGCACTGGCCCCACCTCGGCCGATCGGAGGCGAACACCTGATGATCGCCGAACTCGGCCTCGCCAAACTCATCGCCGCCGGAGGCGGCATGGTCTCCGGCATCGCGCTCCTGGCCGGCATGACAGGCGGCGCCCAGCATGCTGCCGTCTCCGCTCAGCCCGACCAGCGCGCCGCCGCAGTCTGCTCCTACGTCCCTGATGGGACCGTACGGCGGGATCACCAGCCCAAGATCGTCAGCAAGGTCGGCCTGTCCCGCGAGCAAGCCGCCAACGCCCAGGCGATCGTCGACGTCGCCACCGATCTGAACCTGCCCCGCCGGGCCGCAGTCATCGGTATCGCCACCGCCCTGCAGGAATCCGACCTCAAAGACGGTGTGGTCGGCGACAACGGCCAGGCCCACGGCATCTTCCAGCAGCACCCCCAGCACGGCTGGGGCACCCACGCCCAGGTCACCGATCCCAACTACGCCGCCCGCACCTTCTACAAGCGGCTCATCAAGGTAGGGAAGTGGGACACACGGCCACTCACCGAGGCCGCGCAAGCCGTACAACGATCAGCCTTCCCCGACGCCTATGCCAAGCACGAACCTCACGCCGAGAAGATCGTCGCTGCTCTCACCATGACCCCAGAGGCCAGCAGCACGTCCCGCCCCACCTCTCCGAAGGACGGCAGACCCATCACCGGCGATGACCCTCCGAGGCTGACGTCCCACGACCGGGCAACGATCAGCGACAGCATCGAAGCCGCCGCCTCGCTAGGCATCCCTCGCGAAGCCGTCGTCGACGACCTCGCCGCCACCCTCCGCCGTGCCGCGCCGCAGGCGGAAGGCGAAGGGCTCGACTCCGGCGACCACAAACACCAGGCCGAGCAGCTCGTGACCAGCCTCACCAAGAAGCTGTGCGCCAAGCTGTCCGCCCTCGCCACCAAGACCAAGGACCTCCCTGGCGAGATCGTCAGAGACGTCGCCACAATCACCGGCCGCGCACTGAAGGCCGTCACCGCAGCACTCGACCAGCGGGGAGTCAAATACTCATGGGGAGGCGGCGGCCCGTCCGGTCCTTCCTACGGCATCGGCCGCGGCGCGAGCACCAAGGGCTTCGACTGCTCCGGACTGACTGAATACGCCTGGGCCAAAGCCGGGCTCGGCATCGGCGGCACCACGTACGAGCAAGTGAAGTCCGGCTCCCACATCCCTCGGTCCCAGGTGAAGGCCGGCGACCTCGTCTTCTACGAGACCAACTCGGGCATCCCTGGCCCCGACCACGTAGGCCTGGCCATCAACAACAAGGAGATGGTCAACGCCCCACACACCGGCGCAGTCGTCCGTGTCGATTCCATTGACAGGAACGGATATTCGACCGCCATCCGCCCCAACTAATCGCCCGATCGACAAAATGTCGGCCTTGTCCGCCATTATGACGCACCTGTCCCGATCTTAAGGAGTGCCATGTCCCCCTACGGCTGGTCCGGCATGTACGGGTTTTCGTGGAACGACCTCGACCAGGTCCGTGCGCGTCTCGACGGAGGTGCCGCCCCGAACTCGGGCCTCGACGGCGACGTGCCGCCACTTCACAATGTGGCCGAATGGGGATCGCCGGCGGTCATCACGGAATTGATCAGACGTGGTGCTGATGTTGACGCCGAGCATGAGGGTCGTACCGCCTTGTGGGTAGCGGTCTTCATGAAAAAGCTCGACAACGTCCGAGTCCTCGTTTCGGCAGGAGCCGACCCGTGGCATCCGGGAATGGGCGGATGGTCACCGGGTCGGCTCAACCTGGCCGGCCCTGCACCGGAGCTATTCGGCTCGCCACCCGGAGAGATCGGGCTGTCCGAGCCCGAAACCGCCGCCGTGGCAGAGGCGCAGCGTCTGATCAACGCGTTGGGAGACTTCGACTACGACGGCCTGAGCATCGAATGCGTGTCAGGCATGAACGCGGCCGACGCTGCACAACGCCTGAACGCCACGCCAGTTGACGAGGCCCAGGTCCAAGAACTTATGGAAGACCCCTGGTCTGCCGAAGACGACGGTGAGTCGGTTGTTGGGATCACCAACGTCCCCGGCGGGTGTGTCATCACCCAGCCGTGGGGGTTCGGGGCCAACTCGCACAGCGCTCAGCTGTCAGTGGGCACCGTCTGCTACGGCATGTACGCCAACCCGAAGAGCGGTAACCAGGGCAGCGTGGCGATCAACGGTGTCCTAGTCGAGTCGGATACCCATCCCGGTGGCGGCAATGCGTTTCACGGCCAGCCGACGGAGGAGATCCTCCGCGAGTACCTCTACCAAGGTGAAGCACTGGCCTACTGCGCCAATGGCGCGGGCCTGCGCTTGACCGACAACCGGGCCATCGTCGGTCCGGCCGACATCTGGGTACGAGTGCCCGACTGAGCCGGAGCATTGCTGTGACCTTCTCCAACTTCTTCTGCCAAGGGCAAGTTGGAGCAGGCGCGCCCGCCGAGGTGATCCTGGGCCGCGTCGAGGCCAGGACCACCAATCCGTACGGCAAGCGCCCAGAGGAACGCGCCGCCATCCTGGACGACCTGCGCGAGGTGGAACCGCTCCTGCGCGCCACCGCCCCAGCCGAGATCGACACCCGCATACCCGTCGACGCGGTGGCCGACCGGTTGGAAAAGCTCACCGGAAATCCCGTTGCGCCAGGTCACCCACACAAGGCATCCTCATAACCACGCCAGCCGCACCTGACCGGGAGGAAGCCATGCGACGCCATCACCACATGCCGCGCCGTATGCGCATGCCCCGGGAGGCTCACGCCTGACATCGATCAAGGTGAGCCGTCTCGGGTGTTCCGAGGCGGCTTTCGTCGTTTCTGGGCGGGTGAGGGCGCTGGGGTGCTCGACGGTTTCATAAGCCGTGATGGGCGGGTTCGATTCCCGCACCCGCTACCGGGTCTCTGTGGCGCAGTGGAGAGCGCGCCTGCTTGCGGAGCAGGAGGACGCTGGTTCGAATCCAGCCAGAGACACTGTGACCGATCCCGAAGCGGACCAGGGCCAGGTTGTGATCCTGGTGCAAGCGGGTTCGAGTCCCGCCGGTCACCCCACCAGTTCACGACGACTCCGCCGTAGGGCGAGGCAGCGCGAACCAGGCCGCCTTTCCCGCCAGCCCAGACTGGGCGGCGTACCGCTGAGGGAACCAGCCGCACCGACCGCCGGACAGCTCAGCCACGATCCGCAGCCCCGGCCATGCTCAGCCTGCATGTCGGAGGCGCATGGCGTCGGAACGTCTTCACTGGCATCGATCACCATGCAGACGACCTCCATCCGATCCACGCGCACCACCAGCTCGTACGGCGCACGGCCGTGCACGATGGCGTTGGTGACCAGTTCGCTGACCATGAGGGCTGCATCCTCGACGAGGCCCCGTCGGAGATCGATCTCGTTGAGCACGCCCCGGACGAGGGCACGCGCCTCGCTGACGGCCTGGGCGTCGTCGCGGAGCAACCAGACCGTCCCCTGCCGGAGCTGCGAAGGGTCCGTCGCCAAGATTGTGTCGGCCATACCCGTGTTCACCTCGCTGAATCGAGTCCGTACCCAAGTAGAGGTCTGGGCGCGGATCAGCGGAGGGTGACAATTGATGTCAGCGCAGAACACGGCGCATACGCGCACACCTGAGATTCCTGGCGGAGCCATCGGCCGGACGCGGCACCCCGCCGATAGAATCGAAGCTGACCGTCTCCACCTTTTCTTCTGTTAAAGGCAAGTTGGGACAGGTTAGGAGCCGACTCCCCCGGGGGTCGGCTCCCCATCGCGAAGCGATGCCTGAAGCAGGGTGTACCCGGGCGCTTCAGCCCTGGGCCGAATCCCGACCTCGAAGATCTCAGGCTCCTCGAAGATCGGCTCGCCACTCGGACGGCGAGCGTAGGCAACACGGCCGTAGTCGACCCCGTCGTCCCGGTCGAAGCTCATCCAGGTGATCGCTTCCTGCTCGCCCTCGCGAAGCGGATGGTTCGACACCGCCCGGACGCTGACCGTGCTCGGCGGCTCGAAGAACCACACCTGAGGTACGGCCAGCACCCACCGATCCGCCCCTATCTCCCTGCCCTTGGCCGCAGCCCGGCTCTCGAACGCGACAGCCGTTTCCCGATCGCGAAGATAGTCGTAGTCACTGAGCACCAACTTGCGCGCACCTTCGATGGCCACGATCGCCGGGCAGTCGCGCGCCACGATGCTCTGCTCCAACCGTCTGACCACGTCGAAGAGCAAGTCCGCCGTCTCCGCGTTCATCTCGCCCCTCTCCTCGGGCTCCGATGCCGCTATCCGGCGGTCATCCAGTGCTGATGCGTGCCGCTCGCGCTCTTGACCACGACCGGATCCGATTCTGGCGCAGGCCAGATCTGCAACAGGTACCGATCGGGCGCGAGCCCTTCCGCGACACCGTCAGGCCCGTCGTCCATCCCGGCAGCGTGGTAGCGCAGACGGTACCAACCAGGCCCTGCGGCCAGTGCCGGAATCTCATGTGCTTCGCCACCCCACTCGTGCAAGGTGAAGCTCCCGGACTTTGACTCAATACTGATCTCCACGATGTCCTCGTGCCCGTCCCGATCGGGGGCAGGCTCGGACTCAGCCACCGCGACATCGAACCGGACCGTCCCGGTGTGCGTGCCCGTGACCAGGAAGGCGCTCCCCTCCTCCACCCGGAGGATCCCGACCGGGTGATCCGGATGGTCGTCCACCATCCCCGGGCATTCGGCATCATCGGTGTCGTCGACGAGGTATGCCTGCCGGTAGGACACCCGCAAGTCAAGGGAGAGGATCTGAGCGTTGGCGTCTGTCATGAGCCGAGATCATAGGCATGGATGCCGACATTTCCTGATCTCGTAGGGCTTGCGCGATCCGCGCCGCAGCCCCCCTGGCAGACGCCGTCCAGCAGCGCGGCGATCTTCACCGCCAGATCGTCGAAGTCGACCATCAGACACGCTCCTTCAGAAGAGATAGACCTCGGCGGGATGGAAGATTTGGGTCTGGTGCTCCCACGGCACCCGGAAACGGCAGTCGTCCGGCTCCACACGCAGCCAGCCGCTGGCGGTGCTCTCGGTGACCGTGCCCGATACGGGTACGCGAGCGGAACGGTTCAGCCAGATACGGCCGTACCGGGATGTGGAAGTACGGGGCCCTGGCAAGATTTTCGTGAAGCCGTGATGCGCCACCGTGCGCCGGTAACGCTCCGTCACCGGTAGCGGGACCCTCGTCGGGTGTGTGACGACTTCGTACGGATTGTGTCCCCACACCTGGAGGCGGTGCGGGTGGAGCGAGTGTGGGTAGCAACGTGTTCGACAAGGTGAAGTCTCAATTGTCCGGCGCCCTACTGCCGAACCGTCCATCCTGGACGCATGACTTCCGCCGATCCCGCCAGGGCGAACGAGCCGCCGACAATCACGGCGGTGACACGACGTGACATCTTCACGTACCTGCGCGGGATATCGCGCCCCTGGTGGGGCAAAATGGACGAAGTCGCGTTCCTGGAGGGCCTCTACGACCTGGACCGACCTCCAGTCGGCAACAGCCAGCTTCCGACTGTCCGCGCCGATATCCAGCAGCACCGGTTCAACAACGAAGACCTGCCCGACGACTGGATCTTCGAGGACTCCCGCTTGGAGCTCTCCCACGGACCGGACGAGGTACTGCTCACCTTTCTGGCACGGATGGTCCATCCTGAAGTGGCGGCCGACGTCGAGGAGGCTACAAAGCACGTCGAGGAACTGAACTTGCTGCTGGCGCCAGACGGATGGGGTCTCCGTCCGCACGAGTTCCTCTCGGGTCGCCCCCTGTATAAGCCGGTACGACTTCCGCTTCGAGGCCCGTTGATCCCGCTGCCGCTGGAGGACGAGGACACGGGCAAGCTCGACCTGGTCCTCGGCCAGGCTTTCAGTCTCCTGGACTGCGCTGGCGAGGAGACTCCACGCGACCTGCTCCGCACCGCGGTCCTGACCCTCCGCCGTGATGGCGGCTTCTTCCATCCCATACCTGGTGACGGTTGGACGGCTGACACCTACGAGGCGGTCCTGACGGTGGAGCGCGAACTTCTGCCCACCTGCACCCCGGGGGCGAAGGAGGTGATCTGGCGGACGTTGCAGTCCGTGCTCATCCAGCTCGGGCGCATCGACGTCCAGGACCTTGTGGTCGAAGGCGACACCCGGCCGCTGCCCAACATCCCACCGGACTGGCGGACCCAAGCCGCAGCGCCCGCTGCCCCCATCGTTCTAGGCTTCCGACTCCCCTTCTCCACCACCGAGTTCGATGTCACCCGCAGGGACTTCACCGACCTAGAAATCCGTGGTTCGCAGGACAGCGGCGGGTTCCACTACCTCTACGACACCCGCGTACGCCGGATGATCACCGACTTCGTCCTCGACGACCGGCCGCAGGTAGCGACCTTGTGCAGCGTCACCATCATCAAGAAGGGCGACACCTTCACGCCGAGGATCAAGCTCTGGAAGAAGGACAAGAAGGCTGGGGAAGTCTCCGCCACGCAGACAGTGCCTGAGACCGGGACCACCCGGGCCGTCAAGGCGCTCGTCGACACCGGGGACGTCCACGAGAACTTCTGGAAGGTCATCAACTTCCTCCAGGGCTGCACCGGCCTGAGCACTCCCGGCAGTTCCCTGCAGCTCGTGGCCGGCGACGAGGCCCAACTGGCCCAGCTGCTGACCGGCCAGGACCGGACGACGGTTCTCGGTGCGGTCAGGACAGCCATCGGCGGCGGGCTCACAGAGGAGGACATCCGGCTGATCAGCAACCGCAAGGAACAGCTCCAGAGGTTCGAGCGACTGCTGACCGATCCGGACTACTTCCGGCAGGAGGAGAGTCTGGCAACGACACGCGGGGCGGAGGCGGTCTGGCAGGCCTTCTTCGAGGCGAACCAGTGGATATTCGGCTACGGCCTCAACCTCATCGCCTGCGAATCCATCAACGACGGCAAACTGGAACGCATCACCACCGGCGCCAACATCTTCGGCGGAGCCGGGAAACGCATCGACGCCATCATGCGATCCAAGGGCCTGATCAGCAGCATGCTCTTCTGCGAGATCAAGACCCACGACACCGAACTGCTCTCCAAGACCCCGTACCGCGCGGGCGTCTATCAGGCATCCAAGGAACTCGGCGGGGGTGTGGCGCAGGTGCAAAAGACGGCCAGCAAGGCCCAACAGCTCATCTCCAGCCAGTTCCTCACCCGGATCTACGAGGAAGACGGCACCCCGACAGACACCGAACTATCCACCACCCGCCCGCGACAGGTCGTGGTGATCGGGAGCCTGCGCGAGTTCACCCACAACGGCGCCGTGAACCCGGAGAAGATGAGCTCCTTCGAGCTGTATCGGACATCCATCCAGGACGTCGAGGTAATCACGTTCGACGAACTCTACGAGCGGGCCTGTTTCATCGTCGAGGATCACTGAGGCGGACCGCTGTCAGGGCGCTCGCCGACACTGCCGCTGCCCGTGACGGAACGTCACCGGCGCACGGGGGCACATCCCGGCTTCACGGAAATCTTGCCAGGGCCAAGTACGGGCGTACCAGGACCCGGTCACCGGGACGCATCGCGCGCTCCTTGCCACAGCTCCAGGGCCCGCGCGGCGTCCTCCTTCGCCGGGTGTGACGCGCCCCGCAGATCGGCGAGCGTCCAGCTGACTCGGACCAACTGCGGAAAGGTCACCGGGGTGATCAGCCCGGTGTTCACGGGACTGTCCAGCAGCGCGATCACCTCAGCGGCTGCCGGGAGGTAGCGGCGCAGGGATCGTACGGGCACCTCGGCGTTGACCCTCCAGGGCGTTCCGGCCAGCCGTACGGCAGCGCGTTCGCGAGCCTCACGCACCCGCGCGACCACCACCGCGCTCGACTCGCCCGGTCCGACGGCCCATGAACCGCGCTCCAGCCGGGCGCGCAACTCCACATGCTGCAACGGCCGCGCGAGCCGTTCCAGATAACGCCGCCGTACCATCGCCGTGCACGTGCAGTCCCGCACACACGGGCAGGGCACGGCCGACAACACGAGCTGAAAGCGCGCCGGGTAGTGCACAAGCCGCTCACGCCGGAAGAGCCGCACCTCGCCGGTCTCCATCGGTCCCGGCAGTGCGTCCAGGATCTGCCGGTTGAATTCGGGGGCTTCATGCAGATGCAGGACACCGCGATGGGCGAGGGACAGAGCCCCGGGCCGATGCAGGTTGCCGGTGATCCCAGCCAGCGTGGTCGTGTGGTGCGGCGCCGACATCGGCGGCGTGCGCCCCGGTGCACCGTCGTACTGCCCGGCCACCGAATACACCGTCTCGACTTCCAGTGCTGCGGCGTCGTCCAGCGGCGGCAGGATGCCAGGCAGCCGTTCGGCGAGCATTAGCGCCGGGCCGTGGCCGACCAGGAACAGGTGATGCCCACCGGCCGCGCCCACCTCCAGCGCGAACCGCGCATGGTGGTTGCCGGGAACGTCGGCCAGGTCCAGCAGAGATACCGCGCGTTCCGCCGGACGCGTGTGCCGTGCCAGGGAGTCGTTTGCCAGGCGTTCGACCACCTCGCTCAGCCGTACCGCTGGGACCACCACAGCGCCGGGTGCGGCGGCTTCATCCGCGCACCCGGCGGGCACGATCACCGTGTTCGTGGCGGCGGCTGACACGGCGGGCAGGATGCCGCGCACCGGGCGGAGCCGACCGTCAAGTCCGAGCTCTCCCAGCAGCACCACACCATCAAGCCGTTCCGCCGGAAGGTGCCCGGCAGCGGTCAGCAGCGCGACCGCGACCGCGAGGTCGGTCATCGACCCCGACGCCTCTGCTGGCAATGTGATGCGGGCGTCCGGCCAGGCATAACCACTGTTGAGGATGGCAGCGCGTACCCGGTCGCACTGCTCGCGTGAGCCGAAGACCGTCGACAGTCCGGGGGAGATTTCGGCTTCCACGGTGACCAGCCGCCCGGTCACGCCGTCCACGACGACGGACCGGGCACGGGCGTATCCCACGACGTCACCACCCTTCCGGAATGACCGGGCAGGCAAGGTGCGGGAACTCGGCCACCTTGGCCGCGATGCCGTCGGCCATGCCCGCGCAGTCCATCTCACGCGCGGCCGACACGCCGTGCTCTACCGCGCATCGGATCAGCAGCGCGAGCCGGTACTCCGAGTCGGCTCCGAGCGACCGCTCTACGGCGATCTGCGCGAGAGTGCCGTTTCCGGAGCGGTAGGCGACGAACGCCAGCAGCGCGGCGGGAGCGGCGGCGAACGCCGGATCGACCCGGCGGGCCAGGTCCGACCAAATCCGGATGTGGGTGTCGTCGTCGTAGCGTCCGATGAATGTCATCGCGCCGTCGCGGACGAACAGCCCGGTCAGCAGCACACCGAGCCACGCCACCTGATCGGCGGTGAGCCGCTCTGCCTCGAATGCTTCGGTGACGCGGTCCAGCCCTTCCTGGTACCAGTAGGAGCCGTTCGCGGTGCCCAGCAGGTCGCGGGCGTGCGCGCACGCTTGCCGGGTGGCGGCGGTAATCTCCTCCCGGTCGGTGCCGCTGATCGGCGCGAGTGTGCGGACGAACGTCTCCCGGTCGGGCCGGGCCACCAGTCCGGCGAGCACCGCGCCGACTGCGACCGCGCTTTCGGTGATCGCGTACGGCATGCCCTCGGGTGGGCAGCATTCCGGGTCTGGGCAGGTGTAGGACCAGTAGCGGCCGTCCTCGACGCGCAGCGCGTCCATGAGTCCGATGCCGTCCAGCGTGCCGGTGACGCCGTCGACGACGGGCGTGACCAGCGCGCCGGGGCCGTACCCGATCAGGAGCACCCGGCGGCAGCCGTTGCGGGCCAGCATGCCACGCAGTTGGATGACCAGGCTGACCAGGTCGGGTGACCGTTCGGGAAGGTCGAAGCGGAGTACGCCGATCAGGCGGGTAGGTCCGTCGTCGAAGGCCATGGCCACGACGGAGTTGGATGGGTGGAAGCCCAGCAGGTACGGCACAGCCGCGAGGAAATCGGCCGGGTCGCTGAGCTGCATGGTCGTCTCGCTGGACATGATCAACCTCCGGTGTTGGGAAGAGAGGAGCGCGCCGCACGGAGGGAGCGGCCCGTACGGCGCGCGGTTCGGGTGGTTCAGAGTCGTTCGAGGCGGGCTCCACCTCGGGGCCCGAAGCTCAACCGCCAGCCCGGGCAGTCCAGGCTGTCGCGGGAGCGGTAGAGCAAAATCTCGCTCGACAGGGCGACGCCCGGGGTGAGCGTGTCGGTCGGGGTACGCGCCACGAAGTTGAAGCGGGAGCGTTGCCAGCACCCGCGCCAGTACCGGTCGAGCAGCTTCTCTCGAGCGTCCGTGATGGACGCGAACTCCTCAAGATCGGAATCGTCGGGGTTTGTGTAGCTGGCGCCGCCGAACCACAGCCCGTAGACGCGCATGG
This sequence comes from Nonomuraea recticatena, assembly GCF_039533245.1. NCBI lineage: Bacteria > Bacillati > Actinomycetota > Actinomycetes > Streptosporangiales > Streptosporangiaceae > Nonomuraea > Nonomuraea recticatena. The sequence continues at coordinate 416,348 of NZ_BAAATE010000004.1, forward strand.
CGCATCACTCCTCTGTGTTGAGCCACTCATGGCAAAGCCGTTGGTGGCGAAGGCTGGTGAAGCTGTAGAAGACGTTCGGGATCACGGCGAGCCCGTCGTCGCGGACCCACGCGATCGGCGTCGCGTAAGACAGGACCGTGAGCACGATGCGCGGGGAGTCCTCGCGGTAGCACGCCGCCCAATCAATGGGCAGACGTCCCGTTTCAGAGCGGGCGTACGGCACGGCGGACAGCGCGCCATGCGTGGTGAACGGGGTACGGCGGGCCAGCAAAGGCCCCACACGGTAGGTGGCCACGCGGCTCATCGCGCATCACATCCGGGCGATGGGTGCCCTTCGGATCCGCAGTAGCCGCAGCGATCGTCCAGGGCATAGAGCGACAGCTCCTCAGCCCAGCGATCACGCCATCTGAGCTGAGCCTGGGTGTAGTTCGAGAACACATCGGAGTCCGTGTCGCCGGGCTGCAAGGTCAGGAACGCCAGCACGGTCCGCGCGGCGCTGGCCAGTTCTTCAGTGGTCAGCCTCGCGCCGACGCCGGAGCTGATGTCATCCGCCGAGAAGATCACCCGACGCTTGCGGGAGAGCCGGTAACGCCACCGGATCCGGCCGTCCCCGGTGTGTTCGGCGGCTTCCAGCTCAAGGACGTGATCGGCATCGATCGGCCAGGCGGGCATCAGGCGCGAGCTGATGATCCACCCGGCGGGCAGGGTAAGGGCATGGTTCATCGCCACTCCCAGCGGGCTATTTGATGAGGTGATGGGGCTGGATGGTGGAGCTGGTGGCGTGCAGCTCCATGTCACGCAGACCGAGTAGGTCCACGTAGCAGCGGGCGCACCGGATCAGGCGCATGCGGTGTCCCGACCAGCGGTTGGTGTGTGTGGCGTCCGTCCACAGGTGGGTGAACCACAGGCAGCCCCCGCAACGGATCGTGTCCGCCCCCGTAGGCGTGGGCTCCAGCGCTCGAATGTGGCAGTACTCCTGATCGGTGCCCGGATTGGCGGCAGGCTCCAGCGTTGCGCAGTCCTCGCATACCTCGCCGATCGCCGCAACCCGCATGACACGCCCACCACCGGAGACCACCAAGTCTCCGACCTGCATATCGATCCTCCTTTATGGCGAAATATCCGTAATACATGCCGGGAGACGCGCGACATCCCGGCACGCACTTCTTCACAGCCGGACGGCCTGAACCGACGCCTGGAATCTCTGTCCACCGGCCTGAACTTTGCCGTCGGCCCGGAATCCGGTCCGGCCCGTGCTGAACCGCCGGGCCTGAAGCCCGTCCACCACCAGTCCCGCGAGCGCAGCGGAGATCTCCTCCAGTGACGCGAGCAGGGATATAGACGGGTCATCCTTCGAGCCCACCAGCACGGCCTGACACGACGCCTGGTACCGGACCCCTTCGACGGTGATCTTGCCGCAGCCGTGAAACCCCTGTAATCCGGTGGAGAACACCTTGGATTCCAGCTCGGACTTGATCATGTTGGTGAGCGCCTGACCGATCTCCATCACGAGACTCCCTGTGTACGGCACGGCCCGGATCCGTACGATCCGGGCCACATTCAGGGGCGCGCGTCCGCTACACCGTTCACAGGCCGATCAGAAATATTTCGCGCCGGTCATTTCGATGGACGACCGGGCAGTGAGAGCGGAATCTGCTCTCACATAAATGCGGGCACCGGAATGGCTCAACCGTCCGCGCTTTTCACTAATACGCGCACAGCTTTACCGCCGGTGAGAGCGCCGCCGTGCCGCATGTTCGGCGCCTTCTTCTCTCACTAAAATACGGGCGATGATGTCGCCCAAGCGTCCATCAATTGAAGACTATTTCGTCCGCGAACTCCACTATCCGGGCAACGAAAGGGGGCCCTAGAATGGCTCTAGGGCCCCGTAAAGCGCCGTTCGGTCAGTCGCCGATCGGTTCTGCGTTGACGTAGACTAGAGCGTCTCTGGCGCCGTCAAGGCGCGCCGACAGCTCTCGCCACTCTTCCCTCGCGGCATCCCGTACCCGGATCACGTTGCGGCGCGAGCCGTACGTACCCCCGTGGATCCGCTGAGCTGTGGACGCCAGCACGCCCGCCCGCCCCAGATCATCCGCCTGAGCGGCTACGTCGTAGACCTGTGTGAGCACGGGGAAGTCCGAACCGTCGCCGAAAGCCTGACGGAAGACTGTCGCGCTGTTCTGAGCAGCGCAGAACGCAAGTGCCGCATGGGTGACTCTCTGCACGTGGGGAAGCCCGCACATGAGCTGTGCGCCCGGCGTGGCGTCGATCCCCTCCGGGGGTACGTCCACCCGGTAGCCGTTGCGCGCGGCGGCATCCCGCACCGCCCAGCGCTTGAGAGTCGTACGCGTGATGACCATTTCGCCGCCGTCGCGCCGTACATAGATCCACGCCTGAGCTGTGGGCGTGCTTTCCGGGGCAGGCGCGCATTTGGCCATGATGTCCCGGAGTCGCTGAGCGAACATGAGCACGGCGTCTTGAGTGACGTCGTCCGACACGTCGTCTGTGCCGTACGGGGCGTATCCGCCCTTGACGACAGTTGCGCTTCCATCCATCCGCTTGCGCGAACGGGTAGCGTCGACGGTACGGCAGTAGCCGCGCGACAGCTTCTGAATTTCCGCCCAGTCTTCCGGCGTAACGCGCGCCATGTCTTCCGGCTCAAGCGTTGCGCCGGGAACGTTTGACGGGACGTACTTGCCGGGCGTTCCTCTCCCCATGGTTCGATCCGTTCTCCCGCGACACGCGCCGCGCGCCGCCCTTTTCTTCTGTTAATTCAATTGAACCTCAAAGAGGAGATCAAATCAAGGAATTCCGGCCATTCTTTAATGAGTTTCCGCAGGTCAGAGCCGCACAAGAAATGACAGAGCGAGTAACGAATCGAGCGATAAATGGAGGAATTTGAATATGGAGTGAATGGAAGATACTAACGCTGCATCGATAAAGCCGACTGCAATTACCCGTGAACCTCGCGCCTTTAAGGTGGGGAATCCTTCCTGCCCACCAGTCGGGGTTCTGCCCGGAGGGTAAGCAGCCCAGCTGGCCTGGGGAAACACTCCCGGCGCCCCCTCCCGCCCAAGACAGCCCGACGCACGCCCCGGCTCGCGTGCTGCGGCACGCGCTCCCGACGGGTAGCCGTCAGCGGGCGTGGCCGCCCAAGAGGAGTTCCCACAACCGCCCGGCCACCGCGCTGACCGCCCAGTCCGACTCGTGCACGACCACGGCCCCCGCCTCCCGCACAGTGCGGCGAATGAAGCGCAGCCCACCCGCCTGACAGAGCTCGAACACCTCAGGAACGCACTCGCAGGTGTGCCTACGGACACTGATCCTGTTGCATCTTGGCGTCGGCGTGGTCCAATTGATCGCGACGTGTCCCGGCCGAGCCGCGGCGGCATGAGCCCCGTGAAATGCGCCAACCGCCTTCATCTCGTTCTCCGCCACGTCGCCGAATGTCTTCCGCTGCCAGTAGACGATCGGCCAGCGCGGACGTCACGGTGACATCGAGGAACACGTAGGGACACGCGCACTACTCGATGGGACATCTCCGGCGTAGGACGAAGACGTGGCTACGGACCACACCGAGACACGTCGACCTCACATAAGAGCAGCACCTGCTTCCCACCCTGGCCGCCAGCGACATCGTGCGGCTATCGTCCTCAACCATGCCCACTCAGGTCCGCGACGCCTACGACACCCTCGCCGACGCCTACGCCGACTTCGTCCGCGGCAAGCTGGAGGAAGATCCGCTGGATCGAGCGCTCCTCGGTGTCTTCGCCGAACTCGTGGACGGCCCGGTCGTCGAACTCGGCTGCGGCCCCGGCCGCATGGCCGCCCACCTCCACGGCCTGGGCGTCAACGTCTTCGGCATCGACGTGTCACCACGCCTGATCGACATCGCCCGGCACACCCATCCACAGCTGCGCTTCGAGGTCGGCGACATGACCGCGCTCGACCTGCCCGACTCCTCCCTCGGCGGAGTCCTGAGCTGGTACTCGATCATCCACGCCCCACCCGCGCACCTCCCCGGCATGCTCGCCGAGATGCACCGGATCCTGGTCCCCGGCGGACATCTACTCCTGGGCTTCTTCGAAGGCCCGCAGGTCGAACCCTTCGACCATAAGGTCGTGCGTGCCTACCGCTGGCCGGTCGACCGGCTGACCGGCCTCGGCCGCCAAGCGGGCTTCGCCGAGGTGGCCCGGGTGATCCGCCAGTCCGAGGCGGGCGGGCAGCGTACTGGCGGCGCGCTGCTCATGCGCAAGTCCGCCTGACCCCTGGCCGCAGAGATCATCTGCGTGAACAATAGGCGCGTGAAGGCATATGTCGGGGTAACGGATCATGGCTGGTACCGCTTCCTCGCCGCCCGGCCCGCCCTGAACGAGGTCAACTTCTGGCGTCCGTCTGGCAATCGCGAGTTCCGCGTGCTCGCCCACGGCGAGCCGTTCTTCTTCAAGACCCATCACCCGCACAACCAGGTGGTCGGCGGCGGATTCTTCAGCGGGTTTGCCCCGCTGCGGGTGTCGGAGGCGTGGGAGTTCTTCGGCCAGGGCAACGGCTCCGACAGCCTGGCCTTCATGCGCGAACAGCTGAGCAAGTACCGCGCCCAGCCAATCGCGCCCGGCGAGGACCCGGTCATCGGCTGCGTCATCATCCGCGACGTCTGGTTCTTCCCCGACGACCGCCTCGCACCGGCCTTCGCCTCCAACATCGTCCAGGGCAAGAGCTACGACCTGGCCGCCCATGCCGCCGCGCCGTACTTCCACGGCCTCCTGGGCCGGATGGGCATCGGCGCCGGCATTGACCTGTCCGAGCCGTGGCATCGCGACGGCCCGGTCTTCGGCGACCCCCGCCTGGCCCCGCGGCGTCTCGGCCAGCAGGCCTTCCAGGCCGTGGTGCTGCACGCCTACGACCGGCGCTGCGCGATCACCGGTGACAAGATCCGCCCCGTGCTGCAGGCCGCGCACATCCGCCCCCTCACCAGTGGCGGCGAACACCGCCTGGACAACGGACTGTTACTGCGCTCGGACGTGCACACCCTGTACGACCGCGGCTACCTGGCCGTCGATCCCCGGCATCGGCTGCTGGTCAGCCCCCGGCTGCGCGAAGAGTTCGGCAACGGCGAGGAGTTCTACCGCCGGGCAGGAAGCGAGATCGCCGTCCCGCACCGGCCGCAGGACCGGCCAGACCGTCAGGCGTTGGAATGGCACCTGGACGAGGTGTTCCAACGATCCTGATCAGACGTGCTCCAGGTCATAAACGGTCACTGACATGCCATGCCGTACCAGATTGTCGATGATCAAGGGTTCGATCCGGTCCCAGGTGCCGCCCGCGAGACCAGAGCCGATGCGGGGCATGTGCACGCTCGCGCCCAGTTCGGCGGCCTGGACGGCGAGGGCGGCCAGGCAGCGGTCAAGGGCGTCGTAGCGTATGGGCGGGCCCGCGCTGGTGGGACGGATGCCGTGTTGAGCGATCATGTTGGCCACCCACAGACCGGTCTCGACCTGGACTACCTGCACCTCGCCGAGGTCGAAGCCTTCGCGGTGCCAGGCGCGATAGGCGGCCTCGGGCCCGGACCAGCGGCGGGACAGGGCGACAACGAAGCCGCGGCCCCAGCCTCCGATGTCGTTGCAGATATGGCAGATGATCCGCGGGCCGCCGCCGAGTGGGGCGGTCGCGTCGCCGGTCACGTAGGAGAGCACGGGCGAAACCCTAGGCGAGAGGTCCGACAGATCTGTCGGAGCCGCCTGGCAGGATCCTCCCGCTGACACCCTCTGAAGAGGAGACTCTGATGACCGCCGAGGACTACGCATGGTTCGACGATCACGACTCGGGTCTGGCCGAGACGTTCTGCGTCACGTTCGTCCGGGGCCTGACGCCGCAGGAGACGTTCGATCGGTTGGGCGTCGTCCCGGATTCCACGGCCGGCGATAACTTCGACGAGGAGGCGATCTGCGCGAGTGTGGTCGACGGAGGCACCATTCTGGTGGAGTTCAGCGGCTTCGTCGGGACCAGCGATACGGTGAGCGGGCTGCTGTCCCCGGGGACCGTGACGGTGGCGGTGTTCGGCAGCATCAACATGGACCGCAAGTTCGTCTACGCGGCCGACGGTCAGGTGGTGACCGCGTTCGAACCCGACTTCCCCGGCTCCCGCTCAGGCTCAGACCCCGACCGGCTCCTGGCGCGGATGGCTGAGCTCGGCATACCCACCGAGGATGTCGACGCTTACGGTTGGGGTGATCCGATCCATCAGGCGTTCGCACTGGCCGAACGGGTCACCGGGGTACGGCTGACGCCTGAGGCCATCGAGCATCCCGTCCTCATCGGCTCGACCGCCCACCTGGCCTGAGGACACCGTGGAGCGGACACGGCGACTGCGTCGGGCTGAATAGATCATCAGCGACACTCCGTTCGGCGAAGAGTAGCGCTCAGCCGTTGCGGGCCGGGAGGCGAAAGACCTGACGGCCGTGCCAGTCGATATGAGCGGCCTCGATACCTTCCAGACCGGACTGCGGTTCCCGGGCGGGCCGACCGGCCAGGGACAACACCATGTCGCGAGCGGCGGCTGTACGGCCGACGAACCTGGCCGAAACGGTGATCGTCCGGTCGGTGGTCAGGCCGAGCACGCCCTTGTCGAACAACTTGTGGTGGATGCTGCACAGGCACAGCCCGTTGCCCAGGATGTCCGGCCCGTCGAAGGCCCACCAGCGCACATGCGCGGCATCCAGCCCGACCGCGGCACCGTCCAGCCAGCCGTCATAGGCGCAGAACGCGCAGCAGTACTCGTAGGCCATCAGCACCCGCTCACGGAACGCCGGATCCCGTCGTACGGCGGCGCCGCTCGAGGCTGTCGTTGCAGCGGTTTCGAGGGTCTCCAAGTCCAGGCCGACCAGCAGGCAGATTTCGGCGTGGAGGGAGGGCGCGAAGTTGGCGTCCAGGAGGTAGCGGGCAACCCGCGCCAGAAGTTGCGGCTCTTCGGACAAATCGCGCGCCAGATCCGGGTGCAGACGGCCCACGGCCTGACTCTCCCGCAGGCGGCCCAGTTCAGGGCCGGGGCTGCCAGGACCGGTGGTGGTGTCCACCAGCCACAGCCCGTCGCTGGTCAGATGGTGGAAGGGATACCCGGGGCTAGTGTCGCGGGCCGGGCCGTACTCCTTGAGCAGCCGTTTGAGCTCCGCTTCCGCGACGCTAAAAGGGATCGGCCGGTTGCCGTGGCGCTGGAAGGCGCCCAGGGCGTACAGCAGGAGGAGCGGTTTGTGTGGCGCCCGCTCCCCGCCTCGCGTCCAGCGCCGAATTCCGGCGATCCGCTCCATCCAGTCCACGACTCGCAGTGTATGACGATCTTCCCTGTCACCGGCCGCCCGTTGAAGCCTTCGGAGTTCTCCGGCGGCAACGCGACCGTCGCCCGAGTCCTGTCCCAACTGGGCTTCAGCGTCACTACTCCGGACAGTTCCCGAGCGTGACCCTGATCAGGACTTCGTCGGTGTCGCCGCTATAGCGGAGCTCCAGGTTGAAGGCGTCGAACAGCTTGCGCTGAAGCTCCTCGTCCAAGGCGGCCAGGTTCGACGACTTGTTGAGCAGCTCCAGATCGCCACCAAGGCCACCATTCACCGCCCACGCTGCAGCCTCCTCAGCCTTCGTCCTGCGGGTTCGGGCCAGATCCGCGAAGCGCGCCTGGAGCTGCGCGCGGAAATCCCGATCGATCTCCTCATCCCCTGTGGGGATGTGCCCCTCGACCTGAACCAGGACATTGTCCAGCCGGCGCTCCAGATCGAGGAGTTCCTTCCTCAACCGCTCTGGGACGACGTTGTCTGGCACGAACTTCCTCACCCGCTGCGCGCTGAAGATATGTTCCGCGAAGAACTTGTGGACAAGATCGAGCAGGTCGTCCTCTCGTATCCACAGGCTCCGGGGGTGGCGGGCGTGCCAGTCACCCCGATCCTTCTGGGACCGCATATCCGGCTCGCAGGCGTAGTAGGGGATCCCCATGCGGCTCTTGCCGTACATCCGCCGCTCACAGAAATCGCAGAAGATGTAGGAGCGGAGCACGTAAACGCGGGCAGCCTGTGGATGGTTGCTGATACCCGCCGTCGATCGCGAGCCCCGACGGCTTCGGCTGGTCGATGTCACCGCCTGGAACACCTCCTCGGTGACCAGCGGCTCGTGAGTCGGCCGGGGCGACCAGATCCACTCGCTGGGCGGATTGTTCTTGCCGCCCTGCTTCGTGGCCCGGCGGTTCCAGACCATGTAGCCGGTGTACTTGGGATTCTTCAGGATCTCCCGTACAGCTGAGCCACTCCATCGGCCCAGTGCCCGCCGCGGATCTGCTGGCGTGGGCGGCGGGTGTTTCCCCGATTCCAGATTCAGCCGGTCGGCAATGGCGTCGTATCCCAGCCTCTGAACGGCACGGAGCATGAAGATGTGCGTCACCGTCGGCCCCTCGACCGGGTGAGGCACCAGACGGCTCTTGCTCCGCCCTTCGGCTAGTTTGGCGGCGACCGGATGCGGGACCTTCTTGGCGCGGTAGCCGTAGCAGGGTTTGCCGACGTTCCAGCCCTGCTCGGTGTGCTCGCAGAAGGCGTCCCAGGACAGCTCCAGCATCTGCAGGACGTACCACTCTGCGACGGCCTGCTTGACCCGGCGCGTGAGCACCGGGGTCGCCAGTTTCCGCGCTCGTCCGCCGCGAGGCGGGGTGAGTTGGGGCATGGGCTCATCAGCGGCCAGGAGCATCACCCCGGCCTGTTCCAGCTCGTACTCGATCTTGGTGCCGAAGTAGGTCCGCCGGGCGACCCGTTCCACGGACTCGCAGATGACGGCGGCGAATCGGCGGTCGGGACGCTCCGCCTCTGCCAGCAGATCCTGGATGCCGCCGTCTCTGGCGATGGGGATGTCGAGTAGTTCGTGTGCCTGTCCACGCCCCCGCGCGTCGAGGTCCATCCGGCCCGACTCGACGTCGTAGAAATGGGCGACGATCAGGCATTCGCCGGGGAGGGCGTTACGGGCGGCCGTGAGCTGACGGGGAAGGGAGAGAGTCGGGTCCTGACGGTCGTCCGTTGAGGTACGACCCAACCAGGCCACGGCGAGCGGAACCCCGCTGGAAGCCGTGACATCGGTGTCGTTCCAGGGGAAGTTCATGGGCGCTGCCGCTTGGACACGGACGCAAGGATCTCCGCGACCACCTCGGCTTGATGCACTTCGAGCACCTCACCCTGAAGGCCGTCGACGGTAATGATCTCGATCTGAACCCTGAGTGCACGCCTGCGAGTCGGCTTCCGGTGGTCATGCGGTTGCTCAGCCACTCGTTCGTCCCCGCTCGGGCTTCTTCGACCGAGCCCTCAGCCCCAGTGCTGCCGCGAGAACTTCGGCGGTAGCAGGCAGCGGCTCGGCTTGGAGCGTACGCAGGTGGGCTGTCAGAAGCTGGCCGGTATGCCTGGCCCGATCCCGGAGCCCGAGACTCAGCTGGAGCCGCATCATCCGGCACCAGATCTCCTCCGTGTCCGGATCGAGGCGGCGGGCCTGGTCAAGCAGCTCTACTTTCCGCTCGGGGTCGTCAACCAGCTCCGCCAGCTGGGTGAGGACATCCACCTGAGCAAGGGTCAGCGGATACTGCTCCTCCAGGATCCATTCCTCGGTGAGGCCGCTGCCAAGCTCCCCGCCACACAGCTCGGCAGCACGTTCGAGAGCTCGGATTCGCGCCGGAACGTCCGGAGCGGTCCGGGCATCCCGTACGGCCTGCTGGAACTCCCACAGGTCGTAGCCCACCTTGCCGGAGTCGACGCGATACGTCTCGTTGTCCATGGCCAGTACGAAGCCGTTCTGGCCGCTGGCGGATTCCAGCACCCCACGCAGGTGTCGAAGGAGACTGTGGAACTCGTGCCCAGGAGGCTTCCCGGACCACAGGGCCTCGCAGATCGCCTCCTTGGCGGCACCCTGCGGATGAAGGGCGAGGTAGAGCAGCAGTGAGAGCTTGAGCCCACGAACTCGCAGCGGACGGTCGTGGCCCTTCACCCAGACCGCGGGCCGTCCAAGGACCCGCACCCAGACCGGAGTCGAGTGCGTCCACTCGCCCGAGGCGACTTCCGAGTGGGTCGCTGGCTCCTCCTCTTGGGCGTCGCCAAGGTTGCGAAGCGCATCGGCCAGGTCGCCGGAGGACAGACGGATGAGGCTGGCTCCTATGAAGGACTTGATGCCATCGCCGGGCACCGCGGCGACCCGGTGATCGGCTTCCACCCGGTAGGCCGCCCCGGCGGGCCACTCGCCCAGGACAAGGGCGCCCAGCCCGCATCGTGCCTCCAGCAGGACAGGCAGCCGGGACGTCACGTCGTCCCCCGGCGTAAGAACGAGGACCACGGCGGGCAGTACCTCACCAGGGTCAGAGCGTCGAAGCTCCGCAACATGCTCTGCGTCGCGCTCAGCGAGAACGCGCCGCCGGGTGAACCGGATCTCCTCGAACCGATCCAGCGCAGCGACCGGAGAGCCCAGGATCGTCAGCCCCGGTACGGCATGCGTCATACCAATCCGGGTCGCGTCCGCCGTACAGGTGACGACCTCCACGCGGAGGTTGCCAGCCTGATGAAGTAGATCCAGAAGCACTGCCCGGACCACGTCATCGGCCCCGGGCCCGGTCAGGCCCAGCGCGAGACCGGAGAGAGGTAGGCGCAGCGGTGAGCCGTCCGCCGAGGCGCCGATGACCACGGTGTCAGGTACCTCGATCGCGGAGGTCATGCGGATCAGGTCCAGGTCGGAGGGAGGTGTCTCGTCCCGTTCATGGAACGACTCTCGAAAGGCCCGGCGAGCAGCCTCAATGACCGGTGGCGTCTCAGGCCCGGGAGTGATCGTGATGTCCTCTGTGGCTGCGGGTGGCACCCTGCGCCGTCGACGATGGAACCGTGCGAGAGCGTGCGCAGCGCACATCCCGGCGATCGCCGACATCGCGACCACCCCGCCGGACGGCACATCGATGGTGACGAGCACCGTAGCCGAAGGCGCCGCTGGCTGTGCCCGTTCAGCCGTGGGCTTGGGCGGCTCGGCCACCACGGCCGGCGTGGGCGGGCTTTTGCGGAGTACGGCGGGTAGCCGGAGCCGCCAGCCCGGCTGGATGAGGTCAGGGTCGGTGAACTGTTGCCCGTCGACCTGCCTGTGGTGCGCGTTCAGTTGCCACAGCTTCCGCCATTTGGTCCCGCTGCCAAGCCGCTTCCCGGCGATCTTCCACAGGCTCTCCCCAGGCCTGACGACGTGAACCCGTTCGCGAGGTTCGTCAGCCACAGGTAGAACAGCCCGCGCATGTGCTGCCTGCTCGACCACCACGGGTGGGATCGGGACGCTCGCCGCGCGCAGATCGATCGGCAGGACGGCTATCGCCATCGACCCCAGCAAACCCGCCGCCATGCTCTGCAACGGCCCCAGGAGCGGAACGTGGATCTCGATTCCACGCGCCAACCCGGCGATCTCGACGGCGAGGGCTACGGAGAACGCCGCCCACAGCAGCCACAGCGGTACGGCAAGCACCCCGAGTAGCAGCTCGTCCGAGATCGGGTTCACCAGCAGCCGCTCGATCTCGGCCCACGAAGGCACCTTCGAAGGCAATGGAATCCACGCGAACCGGACGAGCATGTACGGCACGCCGCCCTCGATCGCGACGAGCACCGCGCCGGCACCCAGGACCCGCAGCCCGCGGCCGAGCATCATCAGCGCTCTCACCGGATCACCTCCGTCACCCCACGCTGCGCCTCGGCCGTCGCCCGGCCGGACACCGCGATCGATCCCAGCCCCGCCAGCCCGAGGATCTGCGTTCGCTGCACCGCCCGCACCACCACCGTCACCCGGTCACCCGAGACCGAGACGCTCGCCGTGTCCGGCGTGGCCGCGATGTACGCCAGCGCGGCGGCCCGTGCCCTCCCAGCGTCCAGCCGCACCGAGGCATCGCGCCGGTAGACCGCGAGATCAAGCTGCTGCGCCCCTGCCCGAGCAGCCTCCTGCGCCTCGTTCAACGCCCGAACCCTCGCCCCCAGCGCCAGCCCGCCGTCTACCACCAGCCCGGCCAATAGGAACAACGCCCCGACGATGGCCACCACGAACCCGGTCACCGCGAAGACCTCCAGTAATCGATCGGGACCACGAAAGAGGCGGTCAGCGCCGTACTCCCCGGAATCCGTACCAGCGCGACGTCGGAGAGCTTCACCCGGCACGTGACCGTCGCCGTCACGCTCCCGCCAGGCCGGAACGAGCCAAGCCCAACGTTGACCTGCCGGCTCGCGCACGTCACTCGCTCACCCGCCAGCGCCGCGTCGGCAGCCGCCCGCGCCGCCGCACCGGCCGCACCAGGCGTTCGCTCGATCGACGCAGCCCGTGCCGCCTGGTGCGCGGCGTTGTTGACCTGCAGCCGCGCGCTCACCAACCGCCCGGCCGCCACCGCGAACAAGGCCAGCACGAACAGCAACAGCGTCAGAAGGATCAATTCAGCCGTCGCCGATCCCCGCTCGCGCGCCATCTCAGAGTCAGCCCTCACGGGTCACCTCGGAACCGCTCCACCGGTCCGGCCGCCACCGCGTGCACCGGCAATTCCAGGAAGGGCACCACGACCGGTGCCACCCCGAAGATCTCCACGCGGGCGGCGTCAGCCGTACGGGACGCCGACACCGACGGCGACCGCAGCACCGACCGGCCCAGTTGCGACAGCAGCGTGGACGCCTTGGCCTGGCCGACCCCCGCGCTTCCCCCGTCCGCGCGCGCCACCGCCAGCCCTTCTGCCGCCGCCGTCTCCGCGACGTGCACCGCGTGCTGCCACATCGCGAACTGCACGACCAGCAGGATCAGCACCATGACGAACGGGAAGGTGACCACCACCTGCGCGGTGGCCGCACCCCGATCGCTTACCCGAGGTCGAGCGAGTTCGCCTTCGCGATGAGCTTGCTCATCAGGATCGCACCCACCGCGATGGCTATCGTGACCAGGATCGCCACCATGACCACGGTCTCCGTGGAGTAGCCCGCGTCCGGGCGCTTCTTGGCCGCCTGTCTTGCCCGCTCGAGGTGAGCATCGAACCGAGCCATTAGCGGGAGCAACATGTCGTGCCTCCATCTGATCTAGAACCCCGTGAGCACGGCCGCGATGGCCGGGTAGCCGACAAAGAGCAGGAACCCGACGAAGAGCCCGACGGTCATCACGCTCATCCGCTCGGTCGAAGCCCGTGCGGCCGTCTCGATCTCGGCCAGCTGGTGCGCGCGCAGCGACGTCGCCTTGGCCACCAGCGAGGCCCGCACCCGGGCGCCCTCGGTCCCTGCCAGCGCCACGGAGGCGGCCAGCTCGCGCAGCTCGCCGATGCCGTATTCCTCGCCCATCTGACCAAGCGCCGACCATGGTGTGCGGCGAGCGGAGGTGGCAGCCAGCAGGGTGGCGCGCAGCCGCACAAAGGCCCAACCGCTTCCACCGGCGGCGGCATCGGTCAGCGCGCCGTCCACGCCACGACCTCCGGCGAGCGAGACTACGACCAGGTCCAGGAAGGCCGACAACGTGTGCCGGAATTCGGCCCTGCGCTTCGCGGCCTCAGCGCGGATCGCGGTGTCGGGCATGAAGAAGCCGGCGACGCCAAGCAGGAGCATGCACCACACCGGAATCTGCCAGGGTAGCCACAGGTCGCCGAGCGCCAGCAGCCCGTAGAAGCCGGGTCCCAGCAAGGAGAAGACGAGCGCGGCGCCGAGCTTCTCCCCGAAGTACCGCTCCACGCTCTTGTCACACACTGCCAGGTCGCGCCGCATGGCCTCGCTGACAGGAGTACGTACGGCAAGCCGCCGGCCGAGCCGCGCGACGGCATCGGGATCCGCTGGAGCCTTGGCCGGATCGCCATGGCGTAGCCGTACGAGCTCCTGCGCCAGTGAGGGGCGCGCCGGCCACAGCCCGAACGCCACCAGCACCAGGCCAAGGCCGATCCCGGCCCCGAGCAGAAGTGACAGCGCCATGTCAGTCCTCCAGATTCGTGAGGACGCGTGGCGGCTCGCCGATCCGGCCGAGCCGCTGGATCAGCATGAACGAGGCGCCGAAGACCAGCCCGACCAGAAGCAAGACGACCTGACCGATGGCAGTGCCGTACGGAGCCAGGAAGTCGCGGTTGAACAGCATCAGCCCGCCCGCCATGAGCACGGTCACAGCCATGATGGTCCGCATCGACGAGCGGGTCTGGGCGCGGGCAGCCGCGACCCGCAGCCGCATCACCGCGTGCGCCCGCGAGGCCTCTGCGAGCCGTCCGAGCAGGTCGCCGAGCTGTCCGGCCTGCCGTTTGGCGGCCAGGATGAGCGCGCCACAGACCAGGTCGCCGGTGGGGTCGGCCAGGTCGTCGGCGAGGAGCTTCAGCGCGTACGGCAGGCGTTCTCCCCGGTCGAGGCGCGCGGACAGTTCCATGACCTCGGCGCGGATCGGCTCGGGCGCGATCGCCGCGGTGCTGCCGACCGCCTGGTGGAGTCCTGCGGAGGCGGCCAGGGTGTCGCGGAGCATCTCCGCCCAGACCGCGACCGCTTCGATCCTGGCCACCTGGCGGGCGTGCTCGCGATCAGGCCCGAGCGCCTTGGGGAGGAACCAGGCGGCCAGCCCGGCGAGCGCGGCGCCGACTGGCCAGCGAGTGACCGCCCCCACGAGTACGGTGATGCCGATCGTTGCGGCCAGCCGTACCAGGATCCGGGGGTTGAGTGGACGTCGAGGCTCGACGGCGCGGCGCTTCCAGCCCGAAGCGAGGACGATAAGCCCCAGACCGGCTCCAGCGCCGAGCAGGGCAGAGAGCAGGGCGTACTCGGTCACGACGCCAGCCACCCTGCTACATCCAGCCCGGCGGCCTCGAACTCGTCGAGGGTCTCGGTTCGCAGCGGGTGGTTTCGTACGGCGCGGCGGTCCGGGCCTGGGGCGTAGATCTCGTTGGAGGTGACGTTGATGCCGTCGCAGCCGACGATCTCGCGGACACTGGAGACGACGCGGGTTCCCTCGCGGGTGAGCGTCAGGTAGACCACGAAGTGCAGCGCCTCGGCGACGAGCATCGCCGCAGCCTCGGCGGACAGCCGTTCCGGGGCCTGCATGGCGAAGGATGACAGCCGTTTGAACGCGCCCTCGCTGGAACTGGCGTGGACTGTACTGAGGGAGCCGTCGTTGCCCTGGGTCATCGCGTTGAGCATCGGGATCACCTCGTCGCCCTTGACCTCCCCGACGATCACACGGCTCGGCGACATGCCGAGCGCGATGCGGACCAGCTCGGGCAGCGTGACCGCGCCCTGGCCCTCGATGTTCGCCTTGCGCGCCTGGAAGGCCAGGACGTCGCAATGCGCCTCCCGATCGCGGTCGAGCCCCAGCTCGAACTGGTGCTCCACGGTGATGATCCGCTCATCGCGCGGAAGCACCGAGGCGAGCGCGCGGACCAGAGTCGTCTTGCCGCCGCCTGTCGCTCCGACGACCACGATGTTCTTGCGTGCCAGGACCGCGGCGGTGAGGAACCTCTGCAGCCAGCGGTCGAACGTGCCGGTCCTGGACAGGTCGCCCATGGTGGCGTCCGGGTAGCGGTGCCTGCGGATGGAGACCGCGGTCTGCCGGGAGATCGCCATCGTGGCCACCAGCCGGGCGCCGTCGGGGAGCTCCATCTCCAGCATCGGCGAGCCGGGGTCGAACCTGCGCTCCCCTACGCCGAGCAGAGCGGCCACCGTACGGATCGTCTCTGCCAGGTCCTCGTCCGACTCCGCGACCGGGCCGACCTGTTTGGAGGTGCCGTCGGCGTAGGTGACGTGAACGTCGTCGAAGGCGTTGGCGTTGATGTTCTCGATCTTCGGGTTGTCCAGGTACTGCTGGAATCCGGCCAGCCCGAACAGCCGGTTGTCGACTTCCTTGGCGATCTTCGCCTCGCTGGCCGGGTCGAGCGGCGGGCGTCCGGCGTCGATGGTCTGCCTGATGTGCGCGTCCAGCGCTTCCGTGGTGAGCCGCCTGCCGTACTCCCTCCGCTCCTTCGGGGACATCGGCGGGCGCCCGGCCTCCTCGTCGGCCCGGCTGCGCGCAGCGATCCGATCGGCGACCTGGTTGCGTACCTGCTTGATCAGGTCGTTCACGGCACCGGCTCCAACTGGGCGGACACGGCCAGGGTGGCCGCAAGCTGTCGTGCGGCGCGCACCAGGCGAGTACGGCGTCGCCGCCCTTCGAGGAACGCTTGGGCGGCAGGGTCGTGGCGCAGGTGCACGCGGATCTTCAGATCGAGCGCGTCGGTGACCTCCTTCGGCGGGTACGGCCCGCGACCCACGAGGACCAGTTCCGCGTTCGGCGGCAGCCCGTCGAGGTGGGCGAGATCGGTCAGCTTGGGCCGGGTGAGAACCAGCAGCCGGTCCATCGATCCGGCAAGCTCCACGGATGCTCCGGTCAGCCGCCCGAGATCGGCGATCAGTGTCGTCTCCCGCAGGAGCTTGGGGAACACCTCAGGCAACACTCCGGCCAGAGCGCTGATCGCGGCGTGAGCCTGTGCCGGCCGTGACGGAGCCGGAATGACCTTGAGGCCGCTCGGCAACATCTGGGCATGCCGGGTCAGCACCTCCACGTCGCGCTCGCGCCTGATCTCCGTGGCGAGCGAGGCGATGCCAGGATCTGGTTGCAGCCCGCGGTGTCCGGCGAGATCCCCTCCAGAAGCGTCGAGTTCGGCGAGCACCACGTTCCCCGGCCACGTGGAGGCCAGCGCGAGCGCGAAGGCCGTCACTCCTGGGGCCCCTTTGACCGAGGCGATGCCGATCACGGTCATGGCATCTCCGGAGAGATCTGCATCAGACTCACCAGTCCCTGCGCTGCCGGAATCGAGACGGCCTGCGCGTCGGGCTGCGGCAGCAGGACGGTCACCACCGCAGGGTTTTGCGGCTGCTCCGGCCGGTCCACCTTGGTGACGACCCCGACCACCGGTTTCGTCTTCGTCGCTGCCCCGACCTCAGGGATGGGCGTCACCGAGACCCGATCACCGGGGGCGAGGTCCGGCGGGTACTGGCCAGGTTTGACCGCGACGCCGATCACCGCGAGCCCCGGCGGCGGAAAAGCCGGAGCGCCGACAGCGTTCGCGGTGAGTAGCGTGCCGGCGAGCAGGGGGACCTTCGTGTGGCGGCCGACGATCGACTTCGCCTTGCCAGGCGGGACGAGGTCCGCGTCCATCGAACCCTTGACCACGCGCAGGTCAGCCGCGGTGAGGACGTGCCCGGCCTGCAGGTCCGTCTGCACGGCGAGCGCCCCGTGCTCCTCAGCGCCCATGCGCAGCGTCACGGCGGCCGAGGCGAACGCGCAGCCCAGGACTATGAGCGCGCCGAACAACATCCTTCCCACGCTCCGGCGACGTTTCGGCGCGGTGGCCTTGGGACGCGCCACTGTGGCGACCAAGGTTGGCTCCCCCATTCAGGTGGTGACGATGGCCTGGCTCTCGGCGACCCGGAAACCGGCGGCTGCGGTGGTGACGAGCGGCGGGAAGACACCGCTCTGCCCGGCGGCGCTCCAGGTCACGGCCCACGTGATGGTGGCGACGACCCGGTACTTCTCGCTGGACCTCAGGTAGGTATGGCCGCAGGTCGGCGACTCCTCGCGCGGATCGTCGCGGCCTTCCCTGTAGAGGGTGCCCGGGCCGGAACAGGTCCGGGTGGTGCCGTCGCCCATGCTCCAGGTGACCGTGGTCGGCGTCGCCGTGGCTGTCGCGGTGATACCGCCCGCGGATGCGCTCGACGTGTACGGATGCCAGATGCTCGAGTCGACGGCGAGCCAGACGGGCAGGCGGACGAGCTGTGGATCGGACGGCTTCGGCGACGAGGCGATTGCGGGCGAGGGAAGCGTGAAGCGGTCCCTGGCCATCAGGGCGACCATGATGGGTGTGATCGCCGGGGCGTCGTCGCCAGGTTCGCCTTCGAGCGCGCCACCGTCGCGGACCAGCAACGGTGCCTGTCCTGGGCAGGTGATCAGCACCCATCGACCGCTCGCAGGTGCTCCGGCCGGAGCCTGCGCTGGGGCGGTCGTGCAGCTCGGACGCTGGATGACGCCCGTGCCTCCGGTACGGCTCCCGCTCCCGCCCACATCCGGGGTAGCGCGGTTGACGCCCCACCAGCGGCGGGCCTCGGTGGCGCAGCCGGGACTGCCGAAGCTGCCGCACTCAGCGATGCCGGTGCCTCCTCCGTCACCGTCTGCCGGGACTCCGGCGACAAGCGCGCAGGCAAGCAGGATTTGGGTCAGCACGTCCCCGCCTCCTTGAGGGTGTAGGAGGTGACGTACCAAGAGCCGTCGCGGAGCTTCAACGTCGCCGTGGCCAGGTGGCGCCCTGCACCAGCCGCGTCCTTCGCGCGCTTCCCGTCTTTGGCGTAAACGAGGAAGCCTGTGTCATCGACGCAGTCTGCGATCGCGGCCTTTTCGCGCTCGAGTTTGGTGATCTCGGGGCGGAGGAGCCGGGGCTCGCCCTTGACGATCTGCCCCTTCTTACTGGCCAGGAAGAGCCCGTAGCGGAGCTTCGCCTCGGCATCGCCTGTGGCGTGATCGGCAAGGTCGGGATCGTTCCAGTCCGCAGTCCGAGCGGCATCGGCAAAGTCCCGCCACATTCCGCGGTAGGCCGTGATAAGGGCGTCCTTGACGGATGCCGACGGGTCGACGGACGCGGTGAAGGATGGCCGCGTTTCAGCAGCAGGCTCGCTCTCGGCGGGTTGGCAGGCCGCGAGAGCGGCCAGCACGATCAGCCCCGCCAAGTGACGTCCATGTTGGGCGCACCGTCGCCGCATGACTCGTCCTCGCAGTTTCGAGAGGTTGGTAACCGCGTGGACTGGCAACGGTAATGCGACAGTGAACGGAAATCCAGTAACGCAATGGAATCATTGCAGGTCAAGGGCTTGATCGCGTTATCGTTTATTCACATATGTAATGACAAATCATCCGGAATCGACAGCTGTGCGGATCAGGTCCTCCTACCTGATCCGCACAGCATCGGCCCGGCGAGCCCCTCGTGGCATGCGGCACGAGATGACGGGGATCGGGCCCGGTGCCGCTCCCTGATGGACCCGCCGGGGCTGGAAGGCACGGCGATGTGAGCCTGCGCCACATCACATCGCCGTGCCGGTCAATGGAGCCCGCGGATCACACGGGCTCAGCCTGCGGAGCGCGCTCCGCGCCACTCATGCGCTCCCGGTAGAGCGGGGCGATCAGCGCCGCCGCTTCGGACAGGCGGTCGAGCGGGAGTTCCCGCCACTGGCCGTTCTTCATCGGCCACCGGACGCCTCGCCGCACCCCGACGAAGACCACCAGGCCTGGCGCAAGGCTGAGGAAGGGCTCCTCGGTCAGGTACCAGACATCCCGGTCCTCGGTTGGCACCCCTGCCGTCTCCAGTTCCTCGCGCAATCGGGCAAGCGCCTCATCGACGGTCATGTCAACACTCCCGCCGTACGCCTCCGCCGCCGCGAGCGCCGCCCAGGCCTGGTCGCGGACGGTCTTGTCGCCGACCTCGGGACCGTGACGGGGAGAATGTGAAGGCGCTGCTCGACCGCCCTCGCCCGTTGTTCCAGCTCCACGGCGGTGGCCGCCTCGATGTGCGGGAGTCCGCGGGCCTTGGGAAGCGCCCAGAAGCTCCCGGTCTGCTCGCCGTACCATATCGTCCAGCCTGGGAGCCGCGCCGCGAGCATTCGCGTGTCGTTCTCGTTCATCGGTGGCCTCGTATCGCCGGGAATCGGGTTACTCCCAGTAGAGGGCCTGCGCACGGGCGGGCGGAGGGTGACAATGGGGAGCACCGGCGGACACGCAAAGCACTCGGGCGAGTACGGAGGCGAACCGTGGAGTCACCCCGATGGGCCGCCCGGATCCGCGCCGAACGCAAGGACCGGCTCTGGGACACGCACAGCATGGCCCGTCGCCTTCGCGAGGCCGCAGGCGACAATGGGCGGGATCTTCCCGATCACGAGGCGCTGGTGCGCTCGATCCGGAGGTGGGAGTCCGGGAAGATCGCAGCGCTGAGCGAGCGCTACAGGCTGCTGTTCTGCCGCACCTTCGGGCTGAGCGAAGCCGACCTCTTCAACCCAGACGCCCCCGAGCCTGTGGCTGTGCCCCGTTCCTCCCGGCCTTTGACTGACTGTCACGACCTCGAGGCCATGGCATCCTTCCGCGGCGCCGATCGCCAGGTCGGCGGCGGCCATCTGTACGCCACGGTGCTCGGATACCTCGAACGCGACGTCGCCCCTCGACTCTTCGGCGGCTCGGACGGCACTTCGACCTTCGTAGCCGCGGCGGCGTTCACCGAGATGGCCGGATGGATGGCCCACGACGCCGGGCAGGACGGCCTCGCAGGACATCACTTCGCCCGCGCGCTCGACCTCGCGGGCGTCGGTGGTGATCGGCAACTCGAAGCTCACATCCTCGGCAGCATGAGCCACCTCTCCCGGCACCTCGGGAAAGGCAGTGACGCCGTACGGCTCGCACAGCGCGGAACCACAATGCTGACCGAGAGCCGTACGGCCGCGTCGGCCATGCGAGCCCGGTTGCTGAGCATGGCCGCGCGAGGCTTCGCTGAGCTGCAAGATTCCGGCGAGTGCTCCCGGCTCCTGACGGAGGCCGAGCACACGCTCCAACGCGAACCGGCCGCCATCTCCCCGTGGGCCGGACCGTTCGACCACGGCACCCTCTCCCTCGACGCCGCCCGGTCCATGGTCGCGCTAGGGCAGCTGTCCGCAGCCCGCCGTCAGGTTGAGCAGGCCATCGCGCTACGACCAACCAGCCGCACTGCCCGAAGCCGCGCACTGGGGCAGCTCGTGCTCGTGAACGTGCTGCTCGAGACCGGCGAACTCGACGAGGCATGCAACGTGATGCGCGAAGTGATTGAGGGGACTCAGACGTTGAGTTCGCTCGTCGTCACCCGGCAACTGGCCAAGGTTCGTGGGCAGCTGGAGGCGTACCGTGGAGTGGAGATGGCGGTGGACTGCCTCGCCGTACTAGATCGAGCACTGAGGGAGCGGCGGTGGCAGTACGAGTGGGGAGGAGCTCGTCGTGAACCCGGAGACTCCGCTCTACGAGCGTGACCCCGAGGCATGGAACGCCTATCTGGCGGAGGGAAATGCGAAGCAGCCGCGAAAGCGTGTGGGCGCGGATGTGCTGATCAAAGACGAGCACGGGCGCATCTTACTCGTAAACCCTAGATATAAGCCCGACTGGGATCTTCCGGGAGGAATGGCCGAGGCAAACGAGTCCCCCGCAGCAGCGGCCCGCCGAGAGATCCAGGAAGAACTCGGCCTGGGCTTGGAGATCGGACGCCTCCTGGTGGTGGACTGGGTTCCGCCCCATGGTCCCTGGGACGACTCACTCATGTTCATCTTCGAGGGCGGGACGGTGACGGAGGGCGTGCGGCCGGTCGACGACGAAGTGGGTGAGGCACGCTTCGTACACGTCACCGAGGCTCGGGACCTTCTCCGCCCATACGTGTGGCGCAGACTTCAGGCAGCGTTGGACGTCCCGGCCTATCTCGAACACGGCCATCTTGTTACCGGTCACGAACCACCGGATCGGAGGACCACCGGGTCAGACCTGCGATCTGAAGCCTGACCGCCTGAATCTAAGGCTGCTTTCAGGAAGACGAGCTTCTCCCGCAGCTCGGCGTTCTCCCGCTCCAACTCCCGCAGCCGCGCCCGAACAGGGCCCTGCCAGCGGCTGATCGGTCTCGGGCCGGGCATGCCCGGTGCAGCGTCGCCCAGTTGTTGAGCGTGCTGGTGTTCATGTCGAACTCCTGGGCCACCGACGCGATCGACCGGCCTTCCAGCACCATACGAACGGCTTCCTGCTTGAACTCAGGCGGGAAGCCATGACGAGGTCTTGCCGCGGACCCTTACCCTTTCAAACTAATTGTCAGCTTATGCTGCTGACTGTCCGGAATTCTCAGGGCGCCTCATCCTCCCTTGCTGCACCAAAGTGATGAGATCCGATTATTGGCAACCTTTGTGTCTGTGTGGTCGATGAGCGTCCCGAGCTGTACGGTCGGGCGCATGACCGACCAGCATGCGCACGCGGACACCGCACAGAGAGCCGATAGCGATGCCCTTCCGGTCCCTGCGCCGTCGCCTCCACATGCCACAGAACTCCTCCTGGAAGTCGGCGAGCGCAAGATCCTTCAATTCGAGCAGAAGAAGAAAATCACCGCGATAGCTGAGCTCGTATGGAACTCTCTCGACGCCAATGCGACATCGGTCGTCGTGGAACTGCGCCGCAATGAGACCGGCGCCATCACGGAGATCGTGGTGACGGACAACGGCCATGGGATCACCCCGAAACGCGCACGTGAATCGTTCAGGGAGTACGGCGCATCCTGGAAAGCGACCAAGACCCATACCGCGGGAAACAAGCGGATCCTCCATGGCCGACTGGGGGAAGGGCGTCTGTACGTCTTCGCGCTCGGCAACGAGTTCGTCTGGGACAGCGTTGCTCTCGTAGACGGCAAACCGGTCGCGACCCACATCACCGCTGATGTCCACCGCGCGACGAAGTGGCATGTGGGCGAGCCGACCGCAACTACCGCTGGGCCCGGCACGACCGTCCGTATCCGAGTACCTGACGACAGGAGACTTCGTCCTCTGGAGGCGAGCGACGCCGCCGCCAACCTTACCGCCAAGCTCGCGTTCTATCTCAAGGCCTATCCAGAAGCCGTGGTCGAGTACGACAGAGTTCGCCTGAACCCCGACGAGATCATGGAAGCATCACGGGATCTGCCCCTGGAGCTACCCGAGGAGTACGCCCAGGACTCTCCCGCTCCCTACATCACCTTCGTGGAGTGGAAGGAGCGGATGACGGATCGCAAGATGCTTGTCTGCAACTCCGACGGCATAGCACTCACCGAATACGGCGACGACTGGACCGACACCGTGGTCAGCTTCACACCGTATTTGCGCTCAAATCGCTTCAACGATCTAGCGATCGCCGACCTCCACATGCTGACGATGACGCATAGTCCCCTCCTCGACGCAGCGACGAAGGCGATCCGGGATCACCTACGCGAGCGGAATAAGGAGATCGAGACGCAGGTCGTCCGCCAGCTCAAGGATGAGGGGATCTATCCGTACGGGGCCGACAACCCGAGCCCGACCCAGGAAGTCGAGCGTCGCACCTTCGACGTCGTGGTCACCGTTGCACGCAACGCTCTCCCTCAGCGCGGCACCGCGAGAAGATTGTCCGTCAACCTCATCCGCTCCGCCTTGGAGCGCGGACCTGGAGATCTCCAGAAAATCCTCAACAGCGTCTTGTCCCTGAACGACGAGGACCGCGGCAACCTAGCCCGACTTCTCGATCGCACCGAGCTGTCCGACGTCATCGGGGCCGCCGCGACGGTGGCCAATCGCCTCGACTTCATCGGCGGCCTCCGGAAGATCTTCGCCAGCGATCAACTTCGCGAAGAGCTCAAAGAGGTCGACGAGCTCCACCCCATGATCTCCCAGAACCTGTGGCTGTTCGGCGAGGAGTGGACCCTTGCGCGTCCCGAGGTCGGCCTGACAGGAGTTCTCAGAGCCCACCTTGGTCTCCTCGGAGAGGACGCCGCTCTGGAGACTCAGCTCAACACTGTGCGACGCGAAGACGGCCGAAGCGGCAGAGTCGACATTGTCTTGTTCCGCGGCATCGGCGACGAGCGTTCCACCGAGAGGCTCGTGATCGAGCTAAAACGCCCTTCCGTGATCGTCGGCAGGAAGGAGCTGGATCAGGTCAAGTCCTACGCTCGCGCCATCATCGACAATCCCCAGTACAGAGGAACGAAGACTAGGTGGAGCTTCTACTTGGTCACCTATGAGTTCCACGACCAGATCCTCCGCGATATCAGGCAGCAGGGTAGACCGGATGGCCTCGCAGACCATCAACCTGAGTACGACGTGTGGGTGAAGAGCTGGGGCGAAATCCTCGACGCCGCCGAGCGGAAGTTGTCGTTCTTCCAGCGCCAACTCAACTACGAGGCCACTGACGAAAGGGTGACCCAGCACCTGGTAGCCAGCTATGAGCGCTACATTCCAGAGTCACTACGCCCGGCCGACTCAGGTTCCCTCGCCGCAAATGGCCTCCTGCCCGACCCAGCTACGGCAACAGAGACCCATCGAGACAATGTGGACGCCTAGGCCGTGTTTTCAAAAGGGTCTTTGAGGGCTTGCGGCGTGGCGGTCATCGATAAACGACGAGGTCTCCGGTAGTTGGTTCAACGACCAAGAAGAAGCAAGTACCGGAGACCTCGTGGCCAGCGTAGCGGTGACGAGGCGGCACGACCTGACCGATGGGCAATGGGCAGCGTTGGAGCCGCTGTTACCCGCGCCTTCGGGCCGCGGTCGTCCGCCGAAGTGGAGCAGGCGGCAGTTGATCGACGCAATCCGGTGGCGGATCCGGACCGGCGCGCCGTGGCGGGACGTGCCTGAGCTTTATGCGCCCTGGTCGACGGTGTATGGCCGGTTCCGCCGCTGGCAGCGTGATGGCACCTGGGCGAAGATCCTGGCCGCGTTGCAGGCGCACGCGGACGCCGCCGGGAAGATCGGCTGGACGGTGAGTGTGGACTCCACCATCAGCCGGGCCCATCAGCATGCCGCTGGGGCGCGCCGGGACGCTCACCTGCAGAAGGAACCGCCCGGCGGGGTGCACAACGAACCGGACGATCATGCGCTGGGCCGTTCACGCGGTGGGCTGAGCACCAAGACACACCTGGTCTGCGAACAGGGCCGCAAACCCCTGGCTCTGCTGGTGACGGCCGGTCAGCGGGGTGACAGCCCGCAGTTCATCCCCGTGCTGAACAAGATCCGCATCAGCCGACCAGGTGGCGGCCGGCCCCGGACTCGTCCCGATCGGGTCCTGGCCGACAAGGCCTACACCAGCAAGGCCAACCGCGGCCATCTACGCCGGCGTGGGATCAAGGCGTGCATCCCGAGCAAGGCCGACCAGGACGCTCACCGGCGCGCGAAGGGTTCCACGGGCGGGCGGCCTCCCGCCTTCGATGTCGCCCTCTACCGTCAGCGTCATGCTGTGGAATGCGGCATCAACCAGCTCAAACAGAACCGTGCCATGGCCACGCGGTATGACAAGCTCGCCGTCCGCTTCGAGGCCACACTCACCATCGCCGCGATCAACGGATGGCTCCGCGCCTTATGAAACACGGCCTAGTCGAGGCCCAGAATCCTCTTCAATTCTGATTGCTTCATGAAGCGATGCTTCTTATTGCGAGCAGTGTTGAAGATGATGGTAGGAATGAAGGACGTATCAAGGTGCAGTGAGTTGAGCTTGTAGGTATCTACATTACCGATCTTGCCGGTCTCAATATCCAATCCCAGTTCTCGGAGCTCCCGTACCCGCCGCTCAGTATGTACGGAGTCACCCGCGACCACCCGGATCAGGGTTCCTGGGACCTCTTCTCCCTGCCGTTGCAGCAGCAAGAGGAAGAGCTTCTCGTGGAGGTGCGAACCGAACGGGACGCCCAGATACTCCTCCGGCACCTTGCCCCCGAACTGCTCCTGCATCAGCTCTGCGAGTCTCTCGCGCAGTTGATGGAACGTCTCGCAGCCTCCACCCAGCTCGATAGACATCCGCGCTTCCATCGCCTCGGCGAGGATCCGCTTGCTATAGAGGTAGACGTCGATCAAGTCTTGCGTAGGCCCGTTTCGTTCGAGCTGTGCGAGCAGGTCTTTGACGCCTTGCACGGCGTCAGGGCGGAGGCGGCTCCAGGCGTCATGGGAATCAGCTTGGGTGGGGGGCACCTATGTCTCCAGTCAACGAGAGGGGAGATTCGGAGGGTACCGCAGAATATGGGCGTCTTCACCGGCATCCTGAATGGCTTCCACGTCCCCCAGCCATTCGCGCAGGAACTGCGCTCCCTGGACATCCTCACGCCCAGCTCTGAGGAAGGTCACCTTGCTGCCGAGCCGGATTCGTGGTGAGTTAGCGTCGGCGTTGCCTAGCTTCTCTTGGAGGTCCAGCCCCGCTGCGAATCGCCGGATGTCAGAGACGAAGTCGAGGACGATGACGCGGTCCTTGCCGGGTGAGAGCCGCAGCCCCCGGCCAAGCTGTTGGACGAAGATGCGCCGACTGTGCGTAACTCTCTGAAAGACAACGATGTTGACGTCAGGTACGTCTACTCCCTCGTTCAGAATGTCGACTGCGCAGACAATCCCAGTGCGACCATCAGCGAAGTCCCACAGCGCGCGGCTGCGCGTCGGCATGTCCATCGCCTTGCCGTCGCTGCGCCTGGACGCGATCACGGCCGCAGCTGTGAAGCCAAGCGCGTTAATCCGCCCCGCCATACGCTCGGCGTGGTCGATCGTGCCGCAGAAGACGATGCCACGAGGGTTCTTCTGCTCCCGCCAGACCTGAGCGAGCCGTTCAACGACGGCGTCATCCCACTCGTCAATGAACAAGGTCCGGTTGATGCCCCGAGGAGACAGCGCGGGCAGCTCCACGGAGAGTCCTCGAGCGAGTGCCTCCCAGTCGATGTTATCGGTGTACATCCGGTAATCGACGTTGGAGAGGTACCCCTCACGCAGCCCTCTGACGAGATCAACATCGGCAACTGGGTAGTCGAACCAGCGTCTGAGGTCCGTGCCATCCGGACGCCATGGAGTGGCAGTCATCCCTACCAGGAAGGCTCCACCATCACCTGCAGAGAGTTCGCCCAGGACCGCGTCATATGCACGAGTTCCAAGGTGATGGCACTCATCAACGACGACAAGGTTGAAGGGCGGCAGCTCCCGACCCGCCTTCACGGCTGTGGCCACGCTATCAACGCAGGCAAAGACAATATCGAGCTCGCCGAGTGTGGCCGGATTGGGGCGCTCGTGTCCGTTCCACACCCCGGTGGACATGGAACTTGGGAGCATCGGCCAAAATGCCCGCTCCAACTGGTACACGAGCTCGTTGCGATGGGCAAGGACAAGAGTGCGGGCTCCCGGCCGAAGTGCACTGAACCGGCGATGGAACTCGGCGGCAACGACCGTCTTACCCAGCCCCGTAGCGAGAGACACCAGGGCACTCCGAGAGCTGTTGACAAACTCGGCAGTGATCCGATCCACAGCTTGCGCTTGGTAAGACCGCAGCTCGTACCTTTCTGGAAACCGCTTTGCCGCCGCCGCTTCGGGGATACGCTCCGCTTGACGCCTGAGGGTCTTCCGGTCCCAGAGCTGCAGGAGCAGCCCCTGCGTCGCAAGCTCCTGCTGCTGTGCACGCACGACCGGTTCGAAGCCATTGAGGCTGACCAGTACCGGAATATCTGCTTCATAGCGGTGGCATGCCGCAATGGTCTCTGCGACTACAGCAGCGCCAACTGGTTGGGCCCAGCGTTTTGCCTGGAAAAGCCATCGACGCCCATGCAGGGTGCCGATAACGTCCGCACCACCATCTCCGGATGCCCCGACGCGCTGGATCGATTCATACCCGAGTCCCAGCAGCAGGCGTTCTACAACTCGCTCAAATGCCTGCCACCCTGTGTCGTCAAGCAGCCTATCGGTGACGATTCGCTGAGTCATGCGAGCTTGTCACCGAGAAACTCTGCCGCTGCCCGAGCTCGGACAATGAGCAGTCGCTCGGGCTGCTGATAGCGTAGATACGAAGCGCAGTCCTCAAGGCAACGCAAATACTTAGTCTTCAGCTCAGCCTGCAATGCTTCAGCGGCTACCCGGGGGACTTGAGGTTCGGTTGGCCATGGATCGCTCCATATATTGCCGTCGAACCAAGAGGAGGGATAGCGGCCAAAGAAGGCCGCCAATGTCTCTGGGGAGCAGTATTTGAGGTAGCCGCCGGTCTTGAGCCGTCCCAGCTCAGCCAAGTCTATATCGGCACTGATCATCTCAGTCGCCATAGCGGACTGTTGGCCGGGGTCAAGCTCCTCGTAAAAATCCTCTGTGTGTCCAATATCGACCACCCGATCAACAATATTGGAGAACAGAGCCCTTATTGCTTGACGAACAGTTTCGGCGTTCTCGGCTACCAGATCTCCCCATCCTTGCATAAGCAGGTCGGAGGTGAGGATGGCCATTGAGTGCCCCGGGCGGCCAGCCAGATCCTGGTGAACGCTATATACATACTGCGCCGCCTCGGACGCTACAAGGTACGCCGGCCGGATGCCGTTGGCGAATAGAGGGTGCCCCAGATGCAGATAGACAGTCATCCGACCAGTTGCACGCTCCACCACTAGGGGGACTGCCGGCTGCCCGAAGCTAATGAGAATCTGGCGATGAATGTTACGGACTACGATATCGAGCGGCGTGGAATTCTTCCCGTTGCAGAGCACGATTGAGAGCCCAGAGACACTGAGTTCTGAATTATCCTGGGCTTCTGTTTCCAGGATCGCCACACTGGCCGGGTGAGGGTCCCCTTCGCGCTGACCGCACGACGTGCACTCTTCGACTCCAGCGTTGTTGCTGGAGTCGCAGAATGGGCACTTCCAAGGGAACATAACCTGAGGCTTCTGATCTGCACCGCATTCCGGGCAGACATCCGCGTTCCTCAGGATGAGGGCACCGCAGTCTGCTCGCAAACAGTTTTTGCCGGCGAAAATCGCCGAGCAATTGCCGCAGCTCTCGACGCCACGGATATTCTGGAAGCCGCACTGCTCGCATTCCGGGAGATCCTCTACAGGTGGCTCGTTGGCAGTCTCTACCAGCTCCCACCACTTGGCATCATCGTAATATCCTTCTTGCCGGTTGAGGAACCTGTTGTAGTAGGCTTCCTCGACATCGCGGCCGATACGTACTGCCTTGCGTTTGACCTCGTCATAAATGCCCATATACATGTCGGCACGACCAAAGTTTCGGACCTTCCGATACCCTTGGAATAGCCTGGAGATCGGAGTCGTATTTGACATACCTTCAGGCCACTGACTGGGCAGCAGTGAGTCACCCCGCAGGAATCTAAGTGCAGTAATCCACTCTTCGGTCGAGATCTGGAAGTTTTGCTTCTGAAAGTCGACGGGGACGTGGTCTAGATGGACCTCTCCAACAATTCTGCCATATTGCTGGTCGATCGGATACTCACGCTCAGCGGTTCCTTTGACCTCGTCATGGTAGGTGAAGAATGCATCCTTCTCATCAGTCCGAATTGCTCGTCCATTTCTGATGAGATCGATGCCAAACTGCGTCGCATCATCAAAACGTTGGATGCCCACCCACCCGTGAATCCGCTCGGCAACTGATCTGCTTTCATTTCCTCCACATCGAGGGCATACAGCCTCTCCGTTGAAGTCGGCTCCATCCTTCAGGCAGCGGCGGGCACGGGTCAGCTCCTCATCGAAGCTGATCCTGGCCGGAATTCTTCCGTGCCCTGCGCGTTCGACATATCGTTCCTCGGACCAGACACAGTGCTCGAATCCCCGGCATAGCTCGTCATTCACTGTCATCTTGATTCCGACCTCGGCAGCACCACGCAACAACGTTGCGTAACGACGGCCCAACCGCTCGCGCAAGGTCTTCTTGGGCATCCTGGCTACTTCGCGGATGAATCCGTGATTGGCGTCCCCCTGAGGCCACCATCCGCGGACCTCTACAATGGTGCCGTGCTGTAGCCCTGGCGGCCGATCGATAACCTCTGCAGTTACCTCGAACTTCCGCTCCTTGATCAGCCGTGGTAGGTCAAGGGTTACCCGCAGGCCCTGGTCTTCTCCCGCTCGCACCGATATCACCTGGGTGATCCTGCCGAGCTTGCCTGTCGCGATGTTGAAGCCCATGCCAAACAGGCCGAGGGTGTCGAAATGGTTCTTGGAAGTAAACCCCGCGCGCATCGCGTTGGCTATCTGCTCCGCAGTCAAGCCTGGCCCGGTGTCCCGCACACGGATGAGGCCTTCTCCCCGATCTACCGCGGTCAATCCCGGAATCTCGATGATCACATGCCTGACCGGCGACGGATGCCCCTCTATCTCTGCGGCGCGAAACGAGTCGATGGCGTTGTCGATCAATTCGCTGAGGGCATCGAGCGGAGAGATCGGTGTCCGGGTCAGAGCCACCAGGACCTCTGGTGTGGGAGTGATATCGAGCAGCTTGTACGCCATGAGTTCCCATTACTTGAGCGGATTGCCGGTCTGTCTGTGCGTACCTAGAGGTCAGGTCACGTTGGGGCCTGGTCAGGTGCTCCAAAGCCCGTAGCACTGCCATGGCGGTGCGCCAGCCGCAGCAGGATCGTTCGATCTACTTGCGGGCTGATCTGGAGGATCGAGGCAAACCATGGCGCGATGAACATCGAGAGGTATGGGAATTCGCCGCTGCGAACAATGTCCGAAGCCCGGAGCCAGCCAGGACCGGGTTTCGCCTCGGGCTTCAGGACCGCCTGAAGATCAAAGAGTGGCTCCCCTTCCCTGGTCGGCCGTATCCCCAGATCACGAGTAGTCCCGATCAGCCACCATTGGAAGAGCCTGTCGGAGGGGCGCCCTAGTGCCTGCCGGATTGCGTTGCTGGACAATCCCGCAGAGCGGTAGGCATCGAGGACGAGTTCCTCGGGCGGGTCCTGGCCCGCCAGGTCCTTGGGCGAGACGAAGAGTTGCTCCTCCTCGTCCTGAGGAGCGGGCCGATTAAGTTCGTCGATCGTGCTGCTCGCGATTTCAGCACCTAGAAACTCCCTGATTCCTGCATAGAATCCCGCCGGGCCGACCAAGAGCAGCCGGCTATTTGTCCGCCGCTCGAACTCGTCGATCAAGTCAGGCCAAGGCCGTTGACTGTTGCCGAAGCCCTCCGCTTGATACCAGTCCTCCTTGCCGTCCCTCGACGCAAGGATGACCCTTGCTCCATCAGGAAGCGATCGGGCATGTTGAATCAGCTCTTCCCAGAGGAGGTAGTCCCCGGCCGCGGACAGCTCCGTGCCTTTGCCCAGGTCAGAAAAGCCAGGCGGGACCTTGTTGGGGAATCGGAACGCCGTGGCATGCTCAACGCGCTCCTTTAACTCCGACTCACTTGGCGGCTCGCCGATTGCGTCCCCGAACAATGCGGCAATCTGCGGGAGCAGGGTGTCCGACCCTTCAGAGAAGGTCGCCGCCCCGAAGTCGTCCTCGTCTTTGATTCCCCTTGCCTTCGCGAGAAGCGTGGAGCGCCACGAGTCTGTCAGTGCTGTGAACTCCTCTTTCGTGATCAGCTCGTCAAGTTCAGCTGCACCTTCACTACCTGCATAGTCTTCCAGGAGCTTCTTTACTCGCGAAGTAGCACCGGATACCTGCCGCCATGCCGCCTCAAAGGCTTCTGTCACCTCCCGGGGCGCCCGAGTTAGTTCGTCAATCCGCCCCTTGATAGCGCCAGCCCGGCCCCGCACGAACTCCAATCCGACCTGATGGGGCATCCACAGCCGACGGCGATGCCACCCGTGGAACGACCGGTAACGCGACCACCGCGGCGAAGCCGTGGCCGGACCCGTCCGGGCGTGGCAGGCCGTCCTCCAGGCGCAGTTCGCCCCCTGCCGCCCCGACCAGATCCGCGCAGATCGCCAGCCCCAGTCCCGTCCCTGACACGTTCTGGTGCCGCGGCGACCGCCAGAACCGCTGGATTGCCTGGGCCCGCTCGGACGCGTCCATCCCCTGGCCATCGTCACGGACAGCGATCGTGACCACACCTCCGGCCGCGGAGGCGTCGCCGCGTCCGTCACCTGCACCACCGCCATGTCCTACGCAAACACCACCGACGTGCCCGGCCTCCGCACCACCGCCGTGCCCGGCGCAAACACCACCGACGTGTCCGGCGCCCGCGCCACCCGGCACGACTCGGGCGGTCACCTCCACCACCTGCGCGTCCGATAGTCGTAGCGCGTTGCTGATCAGTTCGTCCAGGATGCTGCCCAGTCCGCCCGACGGCTCCAGCAGCCGCAGTCCCGGCGGCACGTCGACCCTCAGTGTCTGCCCGGCCGTCGCCGTCAACGCCCGCCACCGGTCCACCCGGGTCGCCAGCACCGCGTCGAGATCCACCGGCGACGTCGTCCTAATGCTCTCCATCCGCGCACTGGCCTGCAGCGAGTTCAGCATCCGCTGCATCGCCTTCAGCTCGTCGACGGCGACGTCGTACACCTGCCGCCCGTCGCCGGCCGCGCGCAGGTGCGGTTCCAGGCTCTCCACCGCCAGCCTGAGGCTGGTCAGCGGGTTGCGCAACTGGTGCGACGCGTCGGACACGAACGCCCGCTGCCGCTGCACGGCGTTCTCGACCGCGTCCATCATGGTGTTAAAGGACTCCGCCAGTCGCCGCAGCTCGACAGGGCCTGCCTCGGCGTCCGCCCGGGTGGTGAGGTCGCCCTGTGAGATCCGCGAGCTCGCGGCGTCCAGCTCCCGCACCGGTCGCAGCACCCACGCCGACACCGGCCAGGCGACGGCCACCAGCGCGATCAGCGGCAGCAGTCCGAGCCCGGCGAGCCTGGCCCATCGCACGAGGATGCGACAGCGTGTCTTCGACAGGTCGGAGATCGTCACGACGGCGCCGACGACCTCGCTGTCCCGGCCCACCGGCTCGGCGACCACGAGTGCGGAGTCGTCCCACGGCGCCCATTCCCCTGACGGTTCGGACCTCGCCCCTGCCAGGGCCGCGGTCACGATCCGGGGCAGCGCCGGCTCGGCGCGCGCCGCCTCCTGGTACGCGCCGGCGGGTCCGAGCAGCACCGTTCCTGATGTGTCGATCACCGCGGCCGGGATGCCGTACAGCTCGCGGTAGCGCGCCAGCTCCTGGTGGAGCGCCTCGGTCCGCCCGGTGGACAGCGCGGTCTCGGCCAGCGACGCGAACCGGCCGACGTCGTTGAGCCGGTCGACGTAGGTCTCCTGCATCTCCCGCTCGGCCACGGTGACGCTGAGCGGCACCCCGAGCGCCACGACGAGCAGCACCGCGAGGGGCACCAGGATGGCGAGCAGGCGACGGTGCACGGCGGGTCAGCCGGTCGGCTCCGGCCGGTCGGCCAGGAGCCGATAGCCGACCCCGTGGATCGTGCGGATGAGCACGGCAGGCCCGAGCTTGTGCCGTAACGCCGCGATGTGGGTGTCCAGGGTGCGGCTCGAGGACTCCCAGGTCGCGCCCCAGATCTGGTCGAGGATGACGTCGCGGCTCACCACGTTCGGCGCCCGCCTGGCCAGCAGCAGGAGCAGCTCGAACTCCTTGCGGGTCAGCGCCACGGGCGCACCGTCGACGGCGACTTCGCGGGTGCCGACGCCGATCCGCATCGGGCCGACGGCGAGCGGCTCGTCCGGGTGGCTCAGTGCGCGGGCCACCCGGGTGCGCCGTAGGACGGCGTCGATCCGGGCCAGCAACTCCGGGATGCCGAACGGCTTCACGATGTAGTCGTCGGCGCCGGCGCGCAGGCCGCGGACCCGTTCGTGCTCCTCCGACCGTGCCGTCACGGCGATGACGGCGGTCTCCGGGCGGTCACGCAGCTTGCGGATCACGTCGAGCCCGTCGCCGTCGGGCAGACCCAGGTCGACGAGGACCACGTCGGACGGGGCGGCGCGCACGGCCTCCGCGGCCGTGGCGATGCGGTGGACCTCGAAGCCCGCCTGCGCCAGGACGGTCACCAGACCCCGCGCCACGCGGTCGTCATCCTCGATGATGGTGATCCGCATACCGGCGGATTGTACGGCCCGGCTCCACGCTAGCGGCAGTCCTTCAGTTCTTGGGATTACCCTGACACTATCCGCGTCCCTTCCGTCCGAGACTGAGATCGAGCACTCACCGACGCAGCGCATGCGCTGACGAGGAGGCCGCGATATGAGAACGACCAGCAGGTACCGGGCCGCCGCGCGGATGGTCGCCGCGATCGGCGTCGTCTCGCTCCTCGCCGCCTGTTCCGGCAACGGAGGCACCACCGGAACAGGCGCCACCGGCGGAAGCGAAGCCGGAGGCTACCCGGACCAGAACATCACGATCGTCGTGCCGTTCAGCGCGGGCGGCCCGACGGACACCGTCACCCGAATGATCGCCGAGCCGATGGCCGCCAAGCTGGGCGGCAAGATCGTCGTCCAGAACGTCGAGGGAGCCGGCGGCACGGTCGGCGCAGGCGAGGTCGCGCGGGCCAAACCCGACGGCTACACCGTGCTCATGCACCACATCGGCATGTCGACGGCGCCCGCCCTGTACAAGAACCTGGGCTACAAGCCGCTCGAGAGTTTCCAGACGGTCGGGCTCGTCACCGAGGTGCCGATGACGGTCGTCGCCCGCAAGGACTTCGCGCCCGCGACGCTCCAGGACCTGGTGACCCATGTGAAGGCGAACGCCGACAAGGTCACGCTGGCCAACGCCGGCATCGGCGCCGCGTCCCACCTGTGCGGCCTGCTGTTCCAGGCCGCCACAGGGGTCAAGCTCCAGGAGGTCCCGTACGAGGGCACCGGCCCCGCGCTGACCGACCTCGTCGGCGGCCAGGTCGACTTCATGTGCGACCAGACGACCAACACCAGCGGCCAGATCTCCGCGGGTGAGGTGAAGGCGTACGCGGTCACCACGCCGGAGCGGGTGAAGAGCCTGCCCGATGTGCCCACCACGACCGAGGCCGGGCTGCCCAAACTCCAGGTCAGCGTGTGGCACGGTCTCTACGTCCCGACCGGCACGCCGCAGGACGTCGTCCAGAAGCTGTCCGAGGCGTTGAAGGTCGCACTGGCCGACCAGAAGGTCATCGACCAGATGGCCAAGCTCGGCACCGCGCCGGTCCCGGCCGAGGACGCGACGCCGCAGGCGCACCGGGCCAAGCTCGAAGAGCAGCTCGGCACCTGGGCGAAGGTCATCGCCGACTCCGGTGTCAAGGTTTCCTGAGATGGA
Source organism: Nonomuraea recticatena (assembly GCF_039533245.1). Lineage (NCBI taxonomy): Bacteria > Bacillati > Actinomycetota > Actinomycetes > Streptosporangiales > Streptosporangiaceae > Nonomuraea > Nonomuraea recticatena. Next base: position 451,036 of record NZ_BAAATE010000004.1, read on the forward strand.
GCGCCGCCGGTCCTTGCCTGACGTCCTCGCCGGGGCGATCTTCGTCCTGATCGGTGGCGCGTTCGTGGTGGGGTCGCTCGGCTACGAGCTGGGCACCCCACTGCGGATGGGCCCCGGCGCCTTCCCGCTGTTGGTCGGCGCGATCGTGGCGGTGCTGGGCCTGGCGATCGTCGTCAAGGGACTCATCGCCGGCGAGGTGGTCGCGTTCGGCCCGATCCCCTGGCGCGCGGTCGTCTTCATCGTGCTCGCGCTCCTGTTCTTCGGATTCACCGTCCGGGGCCTCGGATTCGTGCCGACGTCGGCGGTGACCGCCCTGCTCACCACGCTGGCCAGCTCGCGCGTACGGCCTCTCATGGCCGTGGCTGTGACCGCAGGGCTGACCGTGGCAAGCACGCTCATCTTCGTCGTCGGACTACAGCTGCGGATCCCTCTCTGGGGCCCGTGGCTGGGGTTCTGACGCGGCATCCGGATTGAGGCATGGAACTTCTCGACAACCTCGCGCTGGGCTTCGCCACCGCCCTCCTGGTCCAGAACGTCCTCTACTGCTTCGTGGGAGTGCTGCTCGGGACGGCGGTCGGTGTGCTGCCCGGCATCGGGCCGACGGCGACGGTGGCGATGCTGCTGCCGATCACGTTCAGCTTCGAGCCGGTGACGGCGCTGATCATGCTGGCCGGCATCTATTACGGCGCACAGTACGGCGGCTCGACGACCGCCATCCTGATCAACCTGCCCGGCGAGTCGTCGGCGGCGGTCACCGCGCTGGACGGGCACGAGATGGCCCGGCAGGGCCGGGCCGGCGCCGCGCTGGCGACCGCCGCGGTCGGATCCTTCATCGCCGGTACGGTGGCCACCGTCGTCCTGGCCGTCGCGGCCCCACCGCTGGCCCGCGTCGCGTTGAAGTTCGGCCCTGCCGAATACTTTTCGCTGGTGCTGCTCGGCCTGATCGTGTCGATCGCGCTGGCGCGTGGCTCGGCGCTCAAGGCACTGGCGATGATCGCGCTCGGCGTCCTGCTCGGCACGGTCGGCCAGGACATCTACACCGGCACGCCCCGGTTCGTGTTCGACCAGCGCGAGCTGTACGGCGGCATCGACTTCGTCTCGGTCGCCGTCGGCATGTTCGGGGTGGCCGAGATCCTGCGCAACCTGGAGAACGAGCAGACCCGCACGGCGATCGTCAGCAAGGTCAAGAACCTCTGGCCGACCCGCGAGGACCGGCGCCGGATCGTCGGCCCGATCCTGCGGGGCACCGGTCTCGGCGCCGCCCTCGGCGTCCTGCCCGGCGGTGGCCACGTGCTGGCCTCGTTCACTTCGTACGCCGTGGAGAAGCGGATCTCGAAGCGGCCGCAGGAGTTCGGACGCGGCGCGATCGAGGGCGTCGCGGGCCCCGAGTCGGCGAACAACGCCGCCGCGCAGACGTCGTTCATCCCGCTGCTCACCCTGGGCCTGCCCGCCCACCCGGTCATGGCGCTGATGGTCGGCGCGTTCATCGTCCACGGCATCACCCCAGGCCCGAACGTCATCACCGACGAACCGGCGCTGTTCTGGGGCCTGATCGCGTCGATGTGGATCGGCAACGTGCTGCTCGTCCTGCTGAACCTGCCGCTGATCGGCGTCTGGGTGCGCATGCTGCGCATCCCGTACCAGGTGCTGTTCCCGATGATCATCCTGTTCGCCGCGATCGGCACGTACTCCCTGGGGTTCAACGCGTACGACGTCTACGCGATCGTGTTCTTCGGGCTCCTGGGCTACGTCCTGATCAAGTGCGGCTGCGAGCCGGCGCCGCTGCTGCTCGGCTTCGTCCTCGGGCCGTTGCTCGAGGAGAACATGCGGCGGGCGCTCATCATCTCCCGCGGCGACCCCTCGGTCTTCCTGACCCGGCCGATCTCCGCGGTGCTCCTGGTGCTGGCCGTGGCGGCGCTCGTCGCCGCCGCACTCCCGACGATTCGCAGGCGCCGCGAGGTCATGTTCACGGAGGAGGACTAGGACTCAGGGAAGGGTCAGCAGGATCTCGTCGAGCCGTTCGTATCCCTCGCGGACCCCGCGCTCCATGGGGGATGCGATCACCAGGTCACGCACCTGCTTCGAGGCGAACAGGTGCGTCGTGGTGAGGGTCGTCGTGCCGTCCTGCTCGGTGAAGTCGTGGCTGACCAACGCTTCGCCAGGAAACCAGTGGTCGTCGAAGGACTCGGTGTAGGACAGCACGGCGGGTGGGACGATGTCGCGGTAGACGCCGCCCGAGGCCATGACCGCTCCGTCGGGCCCCTGCCAGACGAACCGCCAGGCGCCGCCCACCCGCAGGTCGATCCGCGCCTCGACGATGTCCCAGCCGCGCGCGCCGTACCACCGTCTGATCAGCTCCGGCCTGGTCCAGGCGGCGAAGACCAGGTGACGGGGGGCGTCGAACGACCGGGTCATGACGATGGCGCGCTCCGACGGCGTGGCGACGGTCAGCTCCGCTGTCATGGACGCCACCGCGGATCCCTGCCGATGAAGGCGAGCAGCCTGTCCTGCGGGGAGGCGTCCTCCTCGACCTTCACCTCCGGGCCGAACACCTCGACGTCCGGCCCGAACGCGCCCGGCGTGCGGAACTTCTCCACCAGCTCGGCGGGCAGCGCCTCCATGGCCGCCCAGGCTCGCTCGACGTCTTCGGGGTCGATCGTGTCGTCCTGGCCCGTGGCGCGGGCGAGGTCCCAGCCGTGCATCGGGAGGTCCTCACTGACGACCTGGTCGATGTGCTGCTCCGCGGTCACCCTGCCGGAGGGTGTGTCGCACTCCTGGCCCGCGAGAGCGGGGTCGTCCAGGATCGCCTCCACGTCCGCGCGGGCGGCGCGGAACGCGGCCAGCGGGTCCTCGTCCACCGAGGGCGCGGGGCTGAGGGAGCGACCGAGCGGGCGCAGCATGACGGCGTGCATGTCGAGGATGTGCCGCACCACCTGCCTGGCCGTCCACTTCTCACAAGGGGACGGGTTCGCCCACTGGTCCGGGCGCACGGCCACGACCTTGCGCTCGAACGCGTCGGCTCGCCGCCGGTAGCGGTCGGCTGTCTCACTCATGACGGGTGTCCTCTTCCTTGAGCTCGTTCAGGAGCGTGTCGAGGTTGTCGTAGCGGTCCGCCCAGAAGCTCCGGTAACCCTCCAGCCAGTCGGTGGCCTCCTTGAGCGCGGCGGTCTCCAGCCTGCAGGGCCGTCGTTGCCTGTCCCGACCGCGGGAGATGAGCCCGGCGCGCTCCAGGACCTTGAGATGTTTGGAGATCGCCGGCTGCGTCATGTCGAACGGCGCCGCCAGCTCCGTCACCGTGGCCTCGCCGGTCTTGAGCCGGGCCAGGATCGCGCGGCGCGTCGGGTCGGCGAGGGCGGCGAAGGTGACGTCAAGGGCATCCACACTCACATAACCGATTGTTTATATAACCGGCTGGTATGTCAAGCCGCTCACGGCCGCCACAGGTGCAGGGACGTCCGGTCCTCGGAGACCGTGTACCAGGTGCCGCCGCCCGCTGAGCGGGGAGGCCCTGAGACGGGGAAGGGGTAGGAGATCTCGCCGCGCAGGGTCATTTCCCGCACGTCGACGAGCCAGTGGCGGACTGTGCCGTACCGGGCGTCGCACACGGAGGTGCCGGCGACGACGGTGTCCTCGTCCACGAAGGCCGCCTCGTGGTCCCAGTAGATCCTGTCGCCGCCGATGTTCCCCCGGTGTGGCGTCACTGTGCCCTGGGCGTCCAGTTCCCGCAGGACCGTGCCGTCCTCCACCCGGTGCAGGGAGAGGGTCCCCTGCTCGAGGGGGACGGTCAGGAGGTGTCGGCCGGATGGGCTCACGGCCAGCAGAATGCGCTCGATGTCGAGCTGTTCGGTGGTCAGCCGCTGCCCGTCCCAGCGTCCCCACAGCACGGGCGAGCCTTCCTCGCCCTCGCCGACGCTCAGTCCCATCTGCGCGGGGTCCGGGTGCGGGGTGTGCTCGGAGCTGGAGGCCACGGTCATGGTGGTCGCGCGTCCCATGACCCTGCCGTTCGTGGCGTCGATGACGAGCCACAGCTCCTGGTCGTCCTCCGTCTCCTCGGTGTCACCCGACGGGCCGCGGACGTGCGCCCAGACGAGCTGGCCGTCGGCGGAGAAGGCGGCTGATCCGTTGTCGGCGGACCAGTGGTCCTCGTCGTCGGTGTATTCGGCGAACGACGTGTGCGTGTGGGGGTCCTCGCCCTCCCAGCAGCCGTGCCGTACCTCCCAGCGCGTCGCCCCGGTCGCCTCCACGCAGCGCACCGCGTGAGCGCCGGCGAACACCGCGGCCTCACCCTCCGGCGAGACGGTCACCGATCCGAAGCGGCGCGGCCACGGGGCGGGGAAGCGCGTCTCCGTGAGCCGCCCGCCTGCGGTGGCCACGTCCAGACCGAGGACGACCAGTTCGGTGTCACCGCGCTGGACGAGCAGCCTGCGTCCGGACCGGTGCAGCACCTGGGGAGCGTCCGCGGACGCAGGGTCCAGCGGTGCGGCGACGGTGGCGACAAGACGGGCGACGGCCACGGAATCCTCCGGCGCGTGGGGCGCGAGACAGGGAGCTTGAACGCGTCCACCATACGGAGGAACTCCGACGACTCCAGGCCGCGCCGACGCGACCCCATGCCGCTACTGCGACAGGATCTCCGGACCAGCTCACTAGAGCGCCCAGGCGCGTCCTTCGCCCAGGTGGATGCGGCCCGGACGAGGGTGGTCAGGCGGGGGTGGGTTCTTCGACGAGGGCGACGCGGACCGTCCTCGGGTCGTCGCCGGACAGCGGGATCGCGAAGACCGCCGTTCGGTGGCCGGCCGCGTAGCTCGCGAACCGCAGGCCGTCCTCGTCCCACACGTCCTGAACGTCCGAGGTGAGCCGCGCGGACGCCGTGCAGTACGCCGGGCTCAGGTAGAGGACGCGCAACGAGGCCTCCAGCGGGACATCCCGCGACGGCCGTACCGCGAGCGGCTTGCGGAGCCGTACGGAGAGGCGGCGGAGAGGGATCAGCCAGTGACGGTCCAGCTCCGGCGACAGCCCGAGCAGGGCGAGGGCTTCGGCCAGGCCCAGCAGCAGGAGCGGGGGGCTCGGGTGGAACGGCAGCGCCCAGATGGCGGTGACGCTCATGGCGAGCAGGAGCCCCGCACGGGCGAAGGCCCGCCAGTTGACGGGCTGGGAGTGGGCGCCCAGGCAGCCGCATGACGACGCGGGTGCGGCGAGGTAGGAGTAGGCGAGATAGGCGAGGAAGCCGGCGGAGAGCGCGGCGGCGGCCGTGCCTTCCCACGGTGAGACCGGCGGTAGGAGGAGCACCGCCGCCACCAGCAGCTCGGCCAGTCCGATGAGGCGGAGCGTGGAGATCGCGCGCGCCGTGCCGACCAGCCGGGCCAGGGCGGTCCGCCCGGCTTGCGATCGCATCCGTCGGGTGAACAGTTTCAGTACGGCCGCCCAGATGAGGAAGGCAGCGATCACGTACGGCTGCAGCGCGGCGATCCCTTGCATGTGTCGCTCCTAGTGAGGGGAGAAGACGGTGGCGATGTCGACCTCGCTGGTTCCCGGTCGCCAGGCGCCCAGGATCTGCACGTGCTGGCTCACACGCAGCGACGACAGGTCCGCCGAGGCGGGCGCGTCGGAGTGCACGGCGACCGACCTGCCGGGCACGACATGGCAGAGGATCTCCTTGCCGTTGTGGTCGAGGTGCAGCTTGTCGCTGGTGATGTTCCTGATGTGGCCCTTGATGTTGACGATGTTGAGCCACACCGACTCGGCGGCGAGCACGCCGTCCGGCATGCGCACGCCCCTGGCGTAGAGGCCGTCACCGGGCTGGGCCTGCTCGAAGCCGACGGGGCCGAGTTTCCACAGGCTCGTGCCGTCGACGACTCGGATGTTGTGGAAGACCATGTCGGAGCCCAGGACGAGGAGCGTGTTGCCCTTGATGGAACGGATCCTGCCCTCGGCGAAGTCGGGGTCGGGGGTTCCTGGCTCGACCTGTGGTGAGGTGGCGCCGAAGGCCGCCTCGGCGCCGAGCGATCCGAGCGCGGTCGCGCCCACGATTCCGGCTCCGCCCGCGAGCACGGCGGACTTGAGCATGTTCCGTCTGCTGGTCATTGCCGTCCCCCCTAGGCGGTCGAGATCTCGCACGGTCGCAGGCCGGTGGAGAGACTGGCGATCTTGCTGTACGCCGCGGGCGTCAGGTCGATGAGGCGGTTGCTCGCGCAGGTCGAACCGCAGCAGCTGCGTTCCCCGCAGAACAGGTCGGTCTGCGGGCCGCAGTCGGCGATGGCGGTGATGACGCTGGCGCCGCTGCACAGCGCCGTGGTCTTGTGACGGAAACCGCAGGTCCGCCTCGAGAGCGAGTCTCCGCATCGGTCCGGACGGGTGATCGACCAGCAGGCGTCGGAGGTGTTGGGCCATGCGTGCTGCATGTTCCCTGAGTTGCAGGTGCCGCAGGCTCCTTTGCCGGTGCTGCTGCACGGCCCCCAGGCCGTTCCGCAGCAGAACCAGGACACTTCTCCCAGAACGGGGCCGAGTAAGTCGATGGGCGGCGGGTCAGTGGGCTGGCTGCGCGCCATGCGCGTCCTCCTAGGTGGGCTCTGGTGGTCCCCCGATGAAGGTGCAGCGGTACTGAAACTTTCTGACTTGATCCATGAATAGCATGTAAGAAGTTTTCGTCAATGCCCAAATCATGCGCGCAGCAGCTCGGCAACCGCCAGGCCCGTGGTGATCAGGCCGCCGGTCGCCACCATGAGGGCGGCCAGCAGAGGGACTCTGCCGGCCAGGGCGCGCAGGCGGGGCGTGCGGGTCGCCGCTGCCAGCACGTCGTGGCCCCGCAGGACGGCCAGGCCCACCCCCGCCAGCGTGAGCGCCATGCCGAGCCCGAACGCCGCGACCAGAACCAACGCGGCGAACGCTCTGCCGGTCAGCAGACCCGTCAGCAGCAGCAGGAACGCCGAGGGCGAGGGGAGCAGCCCGCCCGAGATCCCCAGCGTCACCACACCCCTTCGGGTCAAGAGATCGTGGCCGTGCCCATGCCCGTGGCCATGCCCATGCCCGTGCCCGTGGCCGTGGCTCGCGGAGGGGCGGAGGTGGCGGTGGAGGAGGCCCGCGCCCACCGCGAGCACCGCCAGGGCCGCGGCGAGCTGGAGCCATCGTGTGATCGCCCCGAGGTCGGGCGCGTACTCCATCGCCACCCACCACACCACCGCCAGCACCGCCACCGACGCCGTGTGCATCAGGGCGACGATCGCGCCGAGCCGGACCGCGTCCCTGGCGCGGGCCTGTCCGCCCAGGAGGTATCCGGCCGTGAGGGTCTTGCCGTGGCCGGGTGCGCACGCGTGGGCCGCGCCCGCGACCAGGGCGGCGAGCAGCGCCAGCGGGAAGAGCCTGTCGAGGTCGGCGTGCGCGGACGCCGCGGCGCCGTACAGGCTGATGGTCTGGGTGGGCGCGACGGCGGTGTGGAGGGCGCCTGAGCCCGAGGGCGTGACGGAGACGGTGCGGTAGGCGCGGTCGAGGTCGGTGAGCAGGCTCACGCGCAGCCGCAGCTCGCCGACCTCGCCCGGGCAGCGGAAGCGCAGCACCGCGCCCGTGGTGGCCAGGGCCTGCGCGCTCACCTCGGCCGGCGCGCAGTCCCTTCCTTCCTGTTGGACGCCGACGCCTCTCCTCAGGTAGTCGGCGACCGAGCCGCCACCGGCGGTGGCGGCCTGCTCGAGGGCGGCCACGTCGTCGGCGGCGGCCGACCAGGTGACCTCCACCGTCGAGCCTTCGGCGCGGACCTTCGCCACGGGCGGCGGGCCGAAGGGGTGTGCCCACCCCGTGCCCGCCGCCCCCAGCAGGACCAGCGCCACCGTGCCCGCGACCGCGAGCACGCGTGCGAGGACCTTGGTCATCTCGAGGTCACCTGGTCGCCAGCGCGTGGATCGAGCCGTCGTCGGTCAGGGCGTACAGCACGTCGCCACTGATCGACAGGGAGGAGGCGACGCCGCCGCCCAGGTCGTGCTGGGCGAGCACCCTGCCGCTCGCGCGCTCCATCGCCACGACCCTGCCGTCCCACGTGCCGGCATAGACCGTGCTCCGGGTGACCAGCGCGTGCATGGCGGGTGAGCCGAGGCCGTTGGCCGTGCACATCGTGCCCGCGCGCCACCTGTCCTCCATCGGGCTCTCCCCCGGCAGGTAGCCCAGCGGCGTCTCCCACACCGGCTTGGCCGGGTCCGGCCCCGCGGTGTCGAAGGCGCGGACCACGCCGTCCTGGCCTGCCACGTAGGCCATGGAGTCCCAGGTGGCGGGGCCGGTGACGGGCGGGGGGCCGTACTCGCAGGTGGCGGAGGTGCCGAGCTTGGCGTGCCAGAGCACCTTGCCCCCCGCGCTCACGTCGTGTCCCCTCGTCCCCGTCCAGGTCGAGGTGACCAGGCCCTTGTCGGTGAACGCGGGCGACGACTGCGAGAAGAGATCGCCTCCGGTGTCCACGGCGGACACCTGCCGACAGGTGGTGAGGTCCATGGAGATCAGCGACTGGCTCGATCCCGAGTGCAGCCACGCGGTGGTCGAGCCCGGCCGCCTGATCGCCGTGCTGTGGAACTCGCCCCATCCCGCGGGGGCGGAGAAACCGCCGGGCAGCCGTTCACCGGTCGCGGCGTCCCTGCAGCGCACGCCCTCCCACTCGTGGTACACGGCGACCGCGCGGCCCCCTGGGAGGTCGAAGACGCTGACAGGGCCGCCCGCCCGGCCGTAGCGGCGCACGTTGGTGGGGTTGACCTGCTCGGCGTCGATGCTCTCCCACGCCACCTTGCCCGTGGCGGCGTCGAGGGCGTAGACCCTGCCCACGCCGGTGGTCAGGTAGACCCTGCCGCCGTGAACGGTGGGGTGGGACTCGGCGTCGCCGTCGAGGTAGGTGCGCCAGATCTCCTTCCCCGTGAGCGCGTCGTAGGCGAGCATCATGCTGTACGGCGAGTCGAACGCCTGCGAGGCGACGATCACCCTGCCGTCCGACACGGCCGCGCCGTTGAGGTGGAACTGCTCGCCGGTGTTGGCCGCCCAGCGCAGGTCTAGCGTCGAACCGGGGTCGTCCGCCGCGGCCGACCTGCCCTGCTCGTCGCCGCCCTGGCGGGTCCACTCCTGGCCGAGCCGCGGCTTCGAGACGCGAGCGTCGGCCAGCACCTGGAAGGCGGCCCGTACCGTGGGGAAGGCCCTGCCCCTGGTGTCGGCGACGACCAGTTCGGCGGTGTAGGCGCCGGGGTGCAGACCGGTGATCCTGCCGCCCGCCCGCGTCCACGACACGTGCGCCTGGGGACAGGTCTCGCCCTGATGGCAGTTGACGATCCCTTCGGGGTTCCGCTTGGCGCCGAACGGCATCGCCTCACGCTGCCAGACGATCCTGCCGTTCTTGAACCTGACCGTGAGCGTCGCTCTCGCGGGGGTACGGCCGTCGTCCTCGGCGTAGATCTCCAGCGGGACACCGGCCTCGGCCCCGTGGACGCTGCCGGGCGCGGGACTGACCAGCGCCACGTCGTCGTTCACGCCGAACTGGCGGTGGGTGCTGACCACGTGTCCCTTGTCCTCGCCGGTGATGCCGGTGAAGTCGAGGATCTTGTAGTCGGGCCTGGCGGCGTCGATGCCGTACATCCCCATGTTGTTGACCTCGACCGAGCGGGCGAAGGCGCCCCTGCGGTACTCGGCCTGCTGGTTGTGGCCCGCGGCGAACATCCGCACGTCGTACTTGGCCAGTTCGTCGACGGTCGGCTGCATGCCGGCGCCCGGCCCCCAGCGGGTGAACAGCGAGCGGTGCGCGAACACGAGCACCTGCTTGCCCACGGCGTGCCTGCGCAGGTCCTCGCGCAACCACTCCAGCTGGGCGTTCAGTCCGCGGGAGTCGTTGTCCTCGAGGACGACCACGTGCCTGCCGTCCCGGTCGAAGCTGTACCACTCGGGGCCGACGTTGCGCCGCCAGTACTCCAGGATGCCCGCGTAGCCGGTGCTGGTGGGCGTGCCGCCGAGGTCGTGGTTGCCGATCACCGGGTAGAACGGGTGCCCGAGCCTGCCCTGCCGTAGACCTTCGCGCAGCAGGTCGTAGCCGCCCTGCCGGCGCGCGACGTCGGCGTAGTCGGTGACGGTCAGGTCTCCCGTGGAGATGGTCAGGGTGGCGCCGTCCACCTCGGCCATCGCTTCCACCTGCCCCTTCCATCGAGGCAGCGAGCTCCTGTACTCGGCGTCGGTGCGGTTGCCCACCTCGACGTCGGAGATCATCAGCCACTTCTCCTTGGGGTCGGCCGCCGCGGCGCTCCGCACCAGCGCGAAGTCGAGGCCGGTCAGCGGCCCCTGCCCCTGGGGCACCTCGCGGAAGAATGCGGGGATGTAGTCGTCGCGCAGCACGGGCGTGTACCCGTTCGGCGAGACGACGTTGACCAGGTCGGTCTCCCTTCGCGCGCGATCCGTCCTCAGGGTGTAGGCGCCGTCCGCTCCGGTGGTCGCCCACGCCGCGCCGTCGGTCACCGAGACCCCTTCGAGCCCCTTCTCCCCCTGCTCTCTGACGCCGTCGCCGTCGGTGTCGTCGAACACCGTCCCCTGGACGGTCACCACATCGGCGCCCGTCCCCGACAGGGTGAAGGTGACAGGAGCGCTCAGCATCTCGTAGCCGTCGTTCAGCATGAAGTAGGCGATCCAGCTGCCCTCGCCGAGCGCGGTCGTGTTCAGCGAGACAGTGCCCGAGGCCTGGGGGGCGCGGACCCAGACCCTGGACTGGGCCACTCCCGGCTTCTCGCCCGGACCGTAGAGGCCGACCCAGTTCAGCGTTCCAGGACGGTCGGTCTGATAGCTGAAGGAGACCGGCTGCCCTGCCCTGGGGTTGGACGTGGTGAGCGTGAGGGTCCCGGTGGCCGCGGCCGTACGGGCGCCGGGCTCCGGTGTCACATCGGCCAGCGCCGCCTGCGGCGCCAGGACGGCGACCGTGAGCACGCTCACCACCGCCACCCTCGTACGGCGCCGCGTCACCAGCACCAGCACCGCCAGCAGTCCAAGGCCCCCGAGGGCGAACGGCGCCCACGGGGCCGTCGACCTCGACGCGCCAGGCGTATGCGCACCGGTCACGTCGAGGACCGGCAGCACGGCGGTGACGTCGGCAGCGGTGCCGTCGAACTCGGCGATCACCTCCGTCAGGCCGGCCTCGCGGAGCAGGGCGCTCAGATCAAGGCTGTCGACCGCGCACGCCCAGGCCAGCTCCACGACCACGCCGTCAGGGACGCCGCCGTCGTCACCCGCCACTCCGTGGGCGCTCACCGGGCAGGGACCGGCCAGCAGGGCGCTCGCCCAGGCCCCCGCCCGCTCCGCGGTCACCACGTCGCGGTGGACGATCAACCGGCCACCGGTCACACCGCCGGAGGTGGTGACGACGAGCTCGCCGTGCTCCCTCGTCAGGTGCGCGGACGCTGGTCCTGCGCACACCACGACCCCCGCCATCACCGCCGCGAGCAGCGTCGCGGTGCGCACGATATGCACCAACTGTCTATACATGTACGGCACAGTAGGGCGGCACAAACCCGATCATTCGGTGCGATCGCATGTCTTCACGTGCAGCCCGCCGAGAATTCACCGGGCGGCCACGGCCCACGGTCAGCGGAGACCGACGGCCGCGCCCGCGCCTGCCTAACGTTGACAAATACGAGTAATCACTTGTATTCATGACTTCAGAAACACGAGTACATTACCGAGTTTTGGGAGCGAGCCGTGGGGTCCTTTCTGGTACGGCGCCGCCGCCTCGTCATGCTGCTGGCCCTGCTGGCCACGCTGGTCATGGGGGTGCTCGGCGCGGGAACGGTGAACGCCCTCTCGCTGGCCAGGTTCGAGGCGCCCGGCTCGGAGTCCGACAGGGCGGGGGCCGAGCTGGCCGAGCGGTTCGGCACGGGCAGCGTCGACCTGATCCTGCTGGTCACCGCGCGCGACGGCACTGTCGACGACGCCGACGTCGAGGCCGAGGGCAGGGAGCTGACCCGCCGGGTGGCCGCGTTCGAGGGCGTGGCGGAGGCGGCGTCGTACTGGACGAGGGGAAGACCCGCCACCCTGCGCAGCGAGGACGGCAGGCGGGCCCTGGTCGTGGCGCGCATCCCCGGTGACGCGACCGTGGTGCGCTCGCGGATCCTGCCGGCGCTGGTGCCGCAGGTCACCAAGGGCAGCGAGACGATCTCGGTGCGGTCGGGCGGCGGCGAGGAGGTGTTCAGGCAGACCGTCCCCCAGGCGAGGCAGGACTTCCTGCGGGCCGAGATGATCATCTTCCCGCTGGTGTTCGTCCTGCTGTGGGTCTACTCGCGCAGGGTGCTGGGGGCGGTGCTGCCGATCCTCGTCGGGGTGTTCGCGATGATCGCGACGCTGGCGATGCTGCGCGGCGTGCTGCTCTTCGTCGACATCTCGACCTTCGCGCTGAACATCACGCTGGCCATGGGACTGGCGCTGGGCATCGACTACTCCTTGTTCGTGATCACCCGTTTCCGGGAGGAGGTCAGGCGCGGCGCCACCCACGAACAGGCGGTCGTGGCGGCCGTGGCCACGGCGGGCCGCACGGTCGTCTTCAGCGGGATGACGGTGGCGGCGTCGCTGGCCGTCCTGCTGGCTCTGCCCTTCGACTTTCTTCGCTCCTTCGCCTACGCCGGGATCGCGGTCGTGGCCGGAGGGGTGGCGGGAGCGGTCGTGGTGCTGCCGGCCGTCCTGGCCTCGGTGGGCGGCAGGGTGATCCCCAAGGCGGATCGGGACAGGCGCGCCGGTGGGTTCTGGCACGCGGTGGCCGTCCGCGTGATGCGCAGGCCGGTGCTGTACGGCGGCGCGGCGACCGCCCTGCTGCTCCTGCTCGGCTCGCCGTTCCTCGGGCTGAACTTCGGCGTGGCCGACGACCGCGTCCTGCCCGCCTCGGCGCCCGCCAGGCAGACCCAGGAGATCATCAGGGCCGAGTTCCCCGCCGAGGAGACGGACGCGTTGCAGGTGGTGTCCGTCTCCCCCGCCTCCGGCGTCGCCGGGTACGCCGCCACGCTCTCGCGGCTCGAAGGCGTCGCGCAGGTGGACTCGTCCGAGGGCTCCTACGTGGCGGGCACCCGGGTGAGCGGGGGCGACACCGCCAGGTTCCGCAGCGGGGAGGGCACCTGGCTGTCGGTCGTGCCCACGGCCGCGCAGATGGAGGGTGATCCGATCGAGCTGGTCTCCCGGGTGCGCGCGGCGCCCGCGCCGTTCGAGGTGCTGGTCGGCGGGTACATGGCGGAGCTGGCCGACTACCGCTCGTCGGTGGTGGACAGGCTGCCGCTCCTGATCGGGCTGATGTTCGCGGTCACGTTCGTGATCCTCTTCCTGATGACCGGCAGCGTGCTGATCCCGCTCAAGGCCACGGTGCTGAACCTGCTGAGCATGGCGGTGATGTTCGGCGCGCTGGTGTGGGTCTACCAGGAGGGCAACCTGTCGGGCCCGCTCGGGTTCACCTCGACGGGAAGCATCGACCCGAGCATCCCGATCCTGATGTTCTGCATCGCCTACGGGCTGTCGATGGACTACGAGGTCTTCCTGATCGAGCGGATCAGGGAGGAGTACGTCAGGACGGGCGACACGACCGCGGCCGTCGCGGTCGGGCTGCAGAGGGGCGCCCCGCTCATCACGGCGGCCGGCGCGATCCTCGCCCTGTCCTTCGCCGTCTACGCCACGGCGGGGGTGCTGTTCGTGCAGATGATCGGGGTGGGGATGGCGGTGGCGATCCTCGTGGACGCCACGGTCATCAGGGCCGTCCTCGTGCCGGCGTTCATGCGTCTGGCCGGGGACGCCAACTGGTGGGCGCCCCGGCCGCTACGCCGGCTGCACGATCAGCTCACGAGGCCTCGATCCAGATCGGCTTCCAGTCGGGCAGCTCGTGGAAGCGACGCAGCTCCGCCAGACCCGACAGCCAGCCTGCCCACCCCGCGTGCGGAGGACGGGCCTCGTCGAAGCCGGACTGGACGAAGGTGAGCTTGGTCCTGCCCCCGGACTCGGCCAGCTCCCAGCTGGTGATGCCTATGGGCCCCCAGTCGACGGCCATCGCGCGGCCCTCGTCGAGGTCGATGACCTTCGCGGGGTCGGGGTTGTCGAAACCGCCCATCGCCCACCGGCCGCCGACGCGGGGCTCGATCTCGATCTTGTATCCGAACCAGCGGGTGGCCTTCTCCGAGTCCACCAGCGAGTCGTAGACCTCGGCCATCGGCGCGTCGATGAGCACCTCCTCCCTCATGGTGGCGGAGGTGTAGTCGACCTTCGGGGTCAGCGGGCGGCCCTCGACGTGGTCGGTCAGGTTGGCCAGGGACAGGCCCCAGAACGTTTGCAGGTTGCCCCTGACGCTCGCGCCGGTGATGACGTCCTGGAAGTCGAAGTGGCTCTGGTTCAGCGTGACGATCGTCGACTCGGGGCCCTCCTCCTCCAGGGAGATCTCACTGGTCGTCGCCACGCCGCCGAGCGTCCACTCCAGGCGCAGGGTGTGGTCGCCGACGTTCAGGACCCGCTGGCGCGGCGCGTCGCCGTCGGGCGTGAAACGGCCCCAGAACTCGAAGCGGCCGGGGAGATCGACCTCGGCGTGCTCGGCCAGCCAGGTGCGCAGCGCGGCGGGGTCGGTGAGGGCGTGCCAGACCTCCTTGACGGGGGCGGCGACGCGGGCGCGAAGGATCATCGGCTCAGACATGGGTCTCTCCCTTGGGGTAGCAGGCGACGGCCAGCTTGAAGGCATCGCCCTCGGCTCCGCCGTAGCGGGTGAACAGGTCCTGCAGAACCTCACGTAGGTCGTTCACGAACTCCTGGCGCCGCTCGGGCGGCACCCTGATCTCCCCCGAGACGCCGATCGAGGGCAGCTCGGGCGCGGTGCGGTCAAGCGCCGCGATGTCCGACTGCACCTCCTCCATCAGGTCGAGGAGGTAGCCGAGCGACAGCTCGTCCTGCGTCCTGCGCAGCCCGAGGCGCCCGACCAGCCGCGGAGAGAGCCAGTAGGAGCGGGCACGAGCCTGGTAGATGCCCTCGCTGATGCCCCGCACCCTGCGCTCGGACACCTGCTCGACCAGGCCCGCCTCCACCAGCTTCTTGACGTGGTAGTAGACGCGTTGCGCGGTCTGGCCGAGCCGCCCGCCAACCTCGGTGCAGGTGCGCGGCTCGGCCAGCTGCCGCAGCACCTCGATGCGCTGCGGCTTGAGCAGAGCCTCTGCCTGCTCGATCTCTTCTATGTGCAGAACGTCTCTCATCGCAAAAACAATGTTGTACGTAAAAAATCTGCTTGTCAATAACATGGGTGAGTGAGCATGGGAACGGTTGTGGTGACAGGCGCGGCCGGGCAGGTCGGCGGTGTGGTGCGCGAGGCGCTTCGCGGAAGGGCCGAGCAGCTGGTGCTGGTCGATCGCAGGGAGCTCCGCGCGCGCCCCCAACGAGCGGGTACGGCAGGCCGAGCTCGACAGCCCCGAGGCCGTGGCCGCGCTCGTCGAGGGCGCCGACGCGATCGTCCACCTGGCGGGGGTCCCCGACGAGGCCCCGCTGCCCGACCTGCTGGAGGGCAACGTCCTCGGCACCCACCATGTCCTGGAGGCGGCCAGGCGCGCGGGCGTACGGCGCGTGGTGCTGGCCAGCAGCAACCGCCTCACCGGCTGCTATCCGGCCGCGCAGGAGATCTCGCCCGAGCTGCCACCCCGCCCCGACGGCCTGTACGGCGTCAGCAAGGTCGCGGTGGAGGCGCTGGGCAGGCTCTACGCCGACAAGTTCGGCCTGGAGGTGCTGTGCCTGCGCATCGGCAGCCTCGAGAGCGAGCCGACCGAGGAACGTCACCTGTCGACGTGGCTGAGCCCGCGCGACTGCGG
Source organism: Nonomuraea recticatena (assembly GCF_039533245.1). Classification (NCBI taxonomy): domain Bacteria; kingdom Bacillati; phylum Actinomycetota; class Actinomycetes; order Streptosporangiales; family Streptosporangiaceae; genus Nonomuraea; species Nonomuraea recticatena. Next base: position 466,836 of record NZ_BAAATE010000004.1, read on the forward strand.
CGGGTTCTTCCTCGACGCCCTGACCAGGAAGGACGTCACCTTCCTTGCCCTCTACGCGGTCTCGGCCAACACCCGCCGCTTCTGGCGGCTGAGCGACGGCTACCAGCCCCAGGACGACGCCGAGCGTTACGCGGGGCGCATCCCCCAGACCGGCGGCCTCGACCTCCAGGGCGGCGACTTCGCCTCACCCGCCTACACCCTGCGCCACCTGTCCTCATAGAGGCCGGAACTAAGCGAAACGCGTATTCCCCAGGTCCACCGTCTGAGGGGGCGGCTCAGTCGAGGAGGGGCAGGAGTTGCTGGACGGTGCTGATGTCGCCCATCGAGAACCTCGTCTTGGTCAGCGCGAAGGCCAGGCCCGAGGAGGTGTCGGCGAAGGCGGCGCTGCCGTTGATGCCCACCATGCCGAAGGAGCTGTCGGGGAAGGAGCCGTCGGGCCTGCCCTTGGCGTAGCCGAGCGCCCAGGTGACGGGGTTGCCCATGAGCTGGTCGATGCCCGTGAACGCGGGAGCGGTCGCCGCGTCGAGTTGCTCCTGCGACAGCAGGCGCACGCCGTCGACCTCGCCGAGCAGCGCGGCGTACATCCTGGCGACGGCCCGCGCGGAGAACGTGCCGCCTGCGGGGATGTCGGCGGCGAGCACGTCGCGCCTGTTGCCGTAGGCGGCGTCGGGCAGCAGGCCGCGAGGGGTGCCGGGGAAGTCGCCCATGGCGGCGAGCATGGCGGCGTTGCCGGGCGCGTTATCGAGCGTGGCGACCCTGTCCAGCTCCGGGACGGGGACACCGAGGTAGAGCTCGTCGGCGATGCCGAGCGGCTCGGCGATCTCCTCGCGCAGCACCTGGGAGACGGGCTTGCCGGTGGCGCGCCTGACGACCTCGCCGAGGATCCAGCCGAAGGTCTGGGAGTGGTAGCCGGTCTTGGTGCCAGGCTCCCACCAGGGGGTGGAGTCGGCGATGGCGCGGCACATGCCGTCCCAGTCGCACAGGTCCTCGATCGTGGTGCCGTCCGGTACGGCGGGCACGCCGACCGTGTGTGTCAGCGCGTGCCGTACGGTCGCGGCCGACTTGCCGTGCGCGCCGAACTCAGGCCACAGGGAGGCGATGGGCGTGTCGTAGGAGAGCGCTCCACGCGCCACCAGCACGTGGACGACCGTGGAGGTGACGGCCTTGCCGGTGGAGGCGCTGTAGACCGGCGCGGACGCGGCGAGGGGACCTGCGGTGGCGTCCACGACCAGCTCGCCGTGACGGTAGACGGCGACCTGGACGCCGCTCTCGACGCCCGACTCGACGAGCGTGTCAATGGTCTTCTGGATGGTGTTCACGCCTGGTGCTCCTCTTGACGGTCGTCGCTGATCATCTCGCTGAGTCGCTCACGCTGTTCGTCGGTGAGCGCGGGCCACGTCTCCTGGTTCGCGTAGATCATCAGCAGGTAGTTCATGCCCTTTGGTCGGAGTGGTCGCCTGCTTCTCGACACGACACGTACAATTTCTTTGTGTGTTCACGACGTGACGGTAAGTAGTCACTAGTGTTTGTGCCATGCTTGCCCTCCTTGCCGCCGTGGCGGCCGCAGTCGGCGTGGTAGCGCTCACCGCCTTCCTGTTCAGGAAGCTCGGCACCGAAGACCGCGACCCTGGAGGCCCCTCCACGGGCCATGCGGGCGCGATGCTCTCGGCGCTGTTCCTCCTGGTGTTCGCGATCGCCATCATCGTGCCGTGGACCACGGCCGACGCCGCCCGCCAGAACACCTTCGCCGAGGGTCAGGCGGCGGTGGAGACCTACTGGGCCGCCGGCGACCTGCCCGACGAGGACCAGGCGTGGGTACGGCAGAGCCTGCGCGACTACGTCGCCTTCGTGGTGCGCGACGAGTGGCCGCTGATGGCCGAGGGCAAGATGTCGCCCGAGGGCGGCGCCAGGCTCGACGCCCTGCGATCCAGGGTCGACCAGTCGAAGCTCGACGACGACACCAAGGCGGCCGTCCTCGACAAGGTGGAGGAGATGTCGGCGGCGCGCAGCAGGAGAGCGGCCGATGCGGGCACCGTTCCGCCCTCGGGCCTGCTGCCGCTGACGATCCTCACCGGCGTGGTCGTGATCATCTTCCCCTTCCTCGCGGGCGCGCGACCTCGAGGGCTGACGCTGGCACCGCTGATGGTGATGGCGGGCATGCTCGGCGTCGGCGTCTACCTCACCTGGAACATCTCCTACGCCTTCGCGGGAGCGCTGGCGGTGGGCCCCGACGCCCTGCAGGCGGCGCTGCAGGAGTTCCAGAGGATCGCGGAGGGCGCGTGAGGGCGGCGGCGGCGCTGCTGGCGGGCGCGCTCCTCTGCGTCGGGGCCGGACTGCCCGCCACCCCCGAACCCGCCCTCGCCCCCGCGCCCACCCCCGCCTCGGACCCCGTCCCCGTCCCCGTCTCTCACCCGAGCCCCGTCCCCCAGCCGAACGCCGCCCCTCAACCCCGTCCGGCCACGAAGCCGAGCCTCGTCGCCAGGCCGGATCTGCTCTCGAAGACGAGCCTCGCGCCGAACCCTGCCACGAAGGCGAGCCCCCCACAGGACCCCGGCCCGAAGACGAGCCCTGCGCCGAACCCGGTGACGAAGGCGAGCTTCGCGCAGGACCCGGTGACGAAGGCGAGCGCGCCGAGCCAGGTCGAAGTCGACCCCCTTCCGAAGGCGAGCCTTCTTCCGCATCCGGCTCCCGTGGCCCACCTCGACCCGATCACGCTGCCCGTCACCGTGGAGGTCTCGGTCTGCGTCGGCCTGCTGGTCGTGGTCGTCGAGGTGGGTGAGTGCCACCCTCCGGCATCCACGCCCAGCCCCACGCCGCCACCCGCCGCGATGCCACCGGTTCCGCCGGTTCCCCCTGTGCCGGTACCCCCGGTACCCCCGGTACCCCCGGTACCCCCGGTACCCCCGGTGCCGCCGGCGCCACCGATGCCCCCGGTCCCGCCTGTTCCGCCGATGCCGCCGACACCCCCGGTTCCGCCGAGCCAGCCGCCCAGGGTCGTCAGCCCGAGGCCCGTGCCCCAGCCGGCCGTGGCTCCGCGCCCCGTGGTCGTGCCGCCCAAGCCTCCGCGGGTCACGCCGTCACCGCCGAAGACGCCCGTCCCGCAGGCGCGCACCTATGTCAGGGCCGAGAGGCCGAAGCCGGCTCGGCGCAACCCGATGCGCTCGGTGCTGGTCATGGTCGTGCTGACCACGGTGATCGCCTCGACCACCGCGGTCGCGTTCGGCGCGATCAGATGACCAGGAGCGTCTTGCCCGTGGTCTGGCGGGCCTCGATCGCCCTGTGCGCCGAGGCCGCCTCCTCCAGCGGATAGGTCTGCCCGATCGTCGGGCGCAGACGGCCCTGCGCGGCCAGCTCGAGCGCCGTGGCCACCAGCCCCCTCAGCTCCTCGGGGCTGGGCGGCCCCGGGCGCTCGAGCACGGTGATCGGCAGGCCGTCCACCTCCGACCACGAGCCGCTGGCCATGCCGTACATGCTGGCCCTGCCGCCGGGGCGCAGGGCGGTCATCGCCTCGGTTCCCACGGCCCCGCCCACGCCGTCGAAGACCACGTCGGCCTCCACCGAGCGCGCCCAGCCCTGCTCGGAGTAGTCGACGTAGGAGCCGAAGCGCTCCACCAGCTCCCGCTTGCCGCGCGCGGCGCCGACCACCTCGGCGCCCGCGGCGGCGGCCAGCTGCAAGAGCAGCCCGCCGACCCCGCCTCCCGCCGCCAGCACCAGCACCCGCTCACCCGGCTGGATCTTCGCCTGCTCGTGGAGCATCACCGCGGTCCGCCCGTCGGCCAGCAGCGCCACCGCGTCGCGCAACGCCACCCCCTCGGGGACGGGCACCACGTCCGCGGCGGAGGCCCTCGCCAGCGACGCGTAGCCGCCCGTGCCACCCGTGGTGGTCACGACGACGGTGCCGACCAGGCCCTCGTCGACCCCTTCGCCGACCGCCACGATCGTGCCGCCCACGCCGTTGCCGGGGATGCGGGGCAGCGACGGCGGCGCGAACGGCCCCTTGCCCGCCCGCACCTGGGTCTCCACGAACGTGATGCTCGCGAACTCCACCCTGACCAGCACCTGGCCCTGACCCGGCACCGGATCCTCCACCGTGCGCGCCCTCAGCACCTCGGGGCCGCCGAACTCCTCCATCACGATCGCTCTCATGCCACCCACCCTACGGAGCATCAGGCCCGCGAGGTCGTGGCGGCTCCGCGGGCCAATGCGGAACGGAATGTGCCGCATTGGCTTCTACGCTGCAACCATGAACTGGAACGCCCGCCGTCTGGCCCGCCACTTCCCCGACAACCCCGCGACCGCCGCCGATGTGGTGGCCGCGATGTGCGGCGCGCACGCGCAGGTGATGTCGGCGGCCGAACTGTCGATCGGCCTGCGGATGCCGGGCGTCACCAGGGTGGAGGTCCGCGAGGCGCTGTGGGAGGAGCGCAGCCTGGTGAAGACCTACGGCCCGCGCGGCACCGTGCACCTGCTTCCCGCCCGCGACCTGGCCATGTGGACCGGCGCCCTGTCCAGCCTGCCCGCCGGCAGGATCGACCTGCTCACCCCCGACCAGATCGAGCGGGTCGTGGAGGCGGTCGGCGTGGCGCTGAAGGACGGCGCGCTCGTCATCGACGAGCTGGACGAGGCCGTCACCGCCATCGCGGGACCGTGGGCGGGCGACAGGGTCATGGACGCGTTCCAGACGAAGTGGCCGCGCTGGCGGCAGGCCGTCCACCTGGCCGCGCACAGGGGCGTGCTCGCTTTCGGCCCCGCCAGGGGCCGCAAGGTCACCTACATCAACCCGGGAGTCAAGCCCGCGGACAGCGACAGCGCGAAGGCCGAGCTGCTCAGGCACTACCTGCACTCCTACGGCCCCTCCACCCCTCAGCACTTCGCCCGCTGGCTGTCGGCCCCCGTCACCTGGGCCTCCAGGCTGTTCGAGGAGGTCGCGCCGGAGAAGGTCGAGGGCGGCTGGGTGAACCGGGGCGACACCAGGGCGCCGGACGAGCCGGTGAGGGGCGTACGGCTGCTGCCGTACTTCGACGCCTTCGTCGTCGGCTCGCACCCGCGCGAGCAGCTCTTCCCCGGCCAGGCGTGGGAGCGGGCGCTGGCGCGCGGCCAGGCGGGCAACTACCCGGTGCTGCTGGTCGACGGCGTCGTGGCGGGGGTCTGGCACCAGCGCCGCTCGGGCCGGAAGATCGACATCACCGTCGAGCCGCTCGCCGAGCTGGACGCGTGGCAGATGGCGCGGCTCGGCGAGCAGGTCGAGCGGGTCGGCGAGATCATGGAGGGCGTCCCCCGGCTCACGATCGACAAGATCACCGTGGGACCGCACGCCTAGGTCAGGTTCATGGGCCAGGCCGCGAGGGAGGCGTCGCCGCGCCTTCCCCACCCGGGCGCCAGGGGTGAGTACGGGCTACTCATGACGCCCGCCTGGGCCGCTGCGACAGTCAGGCCATGCCAGCCATACGCGCACGACGCCTGTTCGACGGCAGGGAGCTGCTCGGCGAGCGGGTCGTCCACGTCACCGATGGAAAGATCACCGCCGTCACCGTGGACGGCCCCGCCGACCTCGACCTCGGCGACGTCACCCTCCTTCCCGGGCTCATCGACTGCCACGTCCACCTCGTCTTCGACGCCAGCGCCGACCCCGTCGGCCACCTGAGGGAGTCGAGCGACGAGGAGGTGCTCGACAGGATGCGCGAGGAGGCGGCCAGGACGGTCGCCGCGGGCGTCACGACCGTCAGAGACCTCGGTGACCGTGGCTACCTGGCGCTCAGGCTCGCCGAGAAGCTCGGTGTCACAGAAGGGCCCGAGATCCTCGCCTCGGGGCCTCCGATCACCACGACAGGGGGCCACTGCTGGTTCCTCGGCGGGCAGGCCGACGGCGTGGAGGGGGTGCGCGCGGCCGTGCGCGAGCGGGCCGAGCGCGGCGTCCACGTGGTGAAGATGATGGTGACCGGCGGCGAGATGACCCCTGGCACCTTCTCCCACCTGAGGCAGTACGGCCTGGCCGAGCTGTGCGCGGCGGTGGAGGAGGCCCACGCGCACGGCCTGCCGATCGCCGCGCACGCGCACGCCGGCGAGGGCATCGCCGACGCGCTGGCGGCAGGCTTCGACACGATCGAGCACTGCTCGTTCATGACCGAGCACGCGGCCGAGCACGACGAGACGATCATCGCCAGGCTGGCCGCCTCCGACGTGATCGTCTCGCTCACCGCGGGCATCGTGCCCACGGGCGGGCCGCCGCCGCCCGGCATCGCGAAGCGCATGCCGGGGATCATGGCGGCGCTCATGGCGCTGCACGCGGCAGGCGTGGCCTTCGTGATCGGCAGCGACGCGGGGATCGGGCCTGGCAAGCCGCACGGTGTCCTGCCGTACGGGGCGCGGATGCTGGTCGACCTCGGATACGCGCCGCTCGACGTGCTGCGCTCGGTCACCTCCAGGGCGGCAAGGGCGTGCAGGGTGGCCGACAGGAAGGGGCGGATCATGCAGGGGTACGACGCCGACCTCGTGGCCGTGAGCGGCGACCCGCTGGCCGACATCAGCGCGCTCCAGCGCCCCTTCGCGGTCTTCAGGATGGGCAGAAGGCTGCGGTGATCCCTTTCATTCGATAGAATGTTCGCATGCTTCTCCTCATCGACGTCCAGCGGAACATGCTCGAGCCTCCCCAGCCCGTGCCCGCGTGGAAGGACGTGTCCGCGGCGATCGCCACCCTGCTCGAACGCGCCCGCGCGGCGGGTGAGCCCGTGGTGTGGGTCCGCAACAACGGTGGGCCCGGCGACCCCGACGTCCGCGGCACGCGAGGCTGGGAGCTGGTCCACGAACCCGCGGCGGGCGAGGTGGTCATCGACAAGTCGGTCCCCGACGCCTTCGCCAACACCGACCTCGGCGACCTGCTGCCGCCCTCCAGCCAGGTGGTCGTGGCCGGCATGCAGAGCGAGTGGTGCGTGCGCGAGACCTCGCTCACCGCGCTGGCGCTCGGCCATGAGGTCACGCTGGTGCGCGGGGCCCACGCCACCTACGACGACCCGCGCCCCGCCCACGAGGTCTCGCTCGCGGTCGAGAAGGAGCTGTCAGAGGCGGGCGGGCGCGTCGTCGAGGTCGACGAGGTCGCCTTCTAGACCCGCTCCCGCGGGCGAGCAGTCGACGAGGTCCCCTTCTGGTCCCCCACCCCCGCGTGCGAGCATCGGGGTCATGCCCCACTTTCGCATCGAGCAGAGCACGCTCCCCCACGGGCTGCCCCGCTTCTCGCTCGGGTCGGGCGAGCCGCTGATCGTCCTGCGCGGGTTCGCCGCCAACCACGCCAACCCGAAGGGGATGGAGCGCCCGCTGGAGTTGAAGATCGTCAAGCCGCTGGCCGAGCGCTTCAGGGTCCACGCCGTCACCAGGGCCCCCGGCATGCGCCAGGGCACCACGATGGCCGAGATCGCGACCCAGCACGCCGAGGCGCTCATGGAGGAGTTCGGCGAGCCGGTCAACGTCCTGGGCCTGTCCTCGGGCGGCTCGCTGGCGCTGCAACTGGCCGCCGACCACCCGCACACCGTCCGCAAGCTGGTCGTGGCCGGCGCGGGGCACCGGCTCACCGACCTGACGCGGCGGGTGCAGCGCCGCTACACCGAGGTGGCGGCGACGGGCCGGCGCAGCCTGCACCTGCTCGCGCCCCTGATGACCGGGTCGAGGCTCGGGCAGCTCGCCCTGACGCCCGCGCTCTGGCTCATGGACCCGATGATGCGCCCGAGCGACCCCGCGGACCCGCTGGCCTTCGCAAGGGCCGAGGACTCCTTCTCCATCCGCGACCGCCTGTCGGAGATCACCGCGCCCACCCTGGTCGTCAACGGCGACAGGGACCTCGCCTACACCCCCGAGATCTTCCGCGAGACGGCCGAGGGGATCCCGGACTGCCGCCACATCGTCTACCCCGGCGCCAGCCACATGGGCAGCTTCACCCACCCGCGCTTCGCCTCCGACATCGCCGACTTCGTCCTGAGCTGAACGCTTCGGCCGAGCTGGAGGTCCAACCCGGTAGACGGGCATACCGCCATGGAAGTAGAAATACCCCGCTAGGTTTCCCATGCGGGGCGAGGAGCGACACTGTGGCGATCGAGATCCTGAGGTCCCGGAGCAATGTGGGCGGCAGGGTCGCGCCGATCGAGCTGTTCTTCGACCTCGTCTACGTCTTCGCGATCACCCAGCTCTCCCACCTGCTGCTCAAGCATCTCGACCTGCAGGGTGTGGGCCTGACGCTGATCCTGGCGCTGGCCGTGTGGTGGGCGTGGATGTACACCGCGTGGAGCACCAACTACCTGCAGCCCGACCACCCGGGGATGCGGTTCACGCTCGTCGGCGTGATGGTCGGCGGGCTGGTGATGGCGGCGGCGCTGCCGGACGCCTTCGGCGAGCACGCCCTGTGGTTCGCCGGCGGTTACGTGATGATCCAGGTGGGGCGGACCATCGCGGTCACGGTCCTGTCCAGGGGCACCGCTCTGCAGGCCGTCTTCATCAGGGTCCTGGTCTGGCTCCTGCTGTCGGCCGTGCTCTGGATCGCAGGAGCCCTGGTCGGCGGCACCGCTCAGGTCCTGCTGTGGCTGGCCGCCCTGGCGGTCGAGTACGCCGCGCCGGCGATCGGCTATCCCACCCCGTTCATGCCCAGGTCGGTCACGACCGACTGGACGATCGACGGCTCGCACATGGCCGAGCGCTGCCAGCTGTTCGTCATCATCGCGCTCGGCGAATCCGTGCTGGTCACCGGGGCGACGCTGGCGGGACACGACTTCAACGCCGGCGCGGTGGCCGCCTTCGTCGTCTCCTTCCTCGGCAGCGTGGCCCTGTGGTGGGTGTACTTCGACCGCACCGCCGAGGCCGCCGCAGAGGCCATCGCCGACTCCGACGACCCTGGACGGCTCGGCCGCTCCGCCTACACCTACATCCACATCCCGATGGTGCTGGGCATCATCGTCTCGGCGGTCGGCGACGAGCTGGTGATCGCCCATCCCGGCGGGCACACCTCGCTCGCCACGGCGCTGACCGTGCTGGGCGGTCCCGCCCTGTTCCTGGTCGGGCACGCGATGTTCAAGCGGGCGGTGTTCGGCTACGTGCCCGTCAACCGGGTGGCGGCCGTGGCCGCGCTGGCGGCGCTGGGGCTGCTGGCCCTGGTCGCGCCGCCGCTGGTGATCAGCACGGCGGGGATGCTGGTGGTCTGGGCGGTCGCGATCTGGGACTCGGTGCTGTTCCGCAGGCTCCAGGTCGCCGCCTGACGGCAGGCTAGCGGGCCAGCGAGTGGAAGAGCGCCACGCGGCGCTCGTGGTAGTCGAGGTCGTCCTCGTCGTGGACGACGCCGGCGGCGACGGCCTTGTGGAAGTAGGCGTACTCCCTGCGTAGCTTGTGCCTGACCAGCTGGGCCAGCTCCTCCTCCGTCAGCGGTGCCGCGGTGCCGCCCTCCTCGAGGTAGGCCTCGACGAACTCCTTGCTCGGGCCGAGCTCGTCGTCGCCCCATTCGAGGGCGGCGGCGGCCAGTTCGAGCTCGGGGGCGCCGACGAACGTCTCGTCCCAGTCGAGCACGGCGACGATCGTGCCGTTCCTCGCGAGGGTGTTGCCGGTGTAGAAGTCGCCGTGCAGGGGGTGGCGGCGCGGGCGCTCCCTGTGGAAGGCGGCCAGCCAGCGGTCCAGCGTGGGGTCGGCCAGGTCAGCGGCGTCGGAGGGCGGCGTGCCGTCCAGGCCCTCTTCCTGGAAGGCGGGCCTCGGGCGCGGGGGCGGGCGGACGCCGGCCAGCGCGGTGTGCAGCCTGGCCAGCAGGCGCGCGCCCTGGACGCGCTGCTCGGGCAGGTCGGAGTCGGGCCAGGAACCCTCGACGTACGGCCACAGCGAGATCGGACGGCCCGCGACACGGATGACGGTGTCGCCCGAGGGGGTGGGAAGGGGAGCCACCGCCTCGGGGAGCCGTTCGGCGGCCGCACGGCCGATGGCGTGGCACCACTCGGCCTCCGCGGTGGTGCGCCAGGTGGGGCCCACGCGCACCACGTGCTCGCCGAGCAGGTAGGCGGCCGACTCCTCCCCGCCGTGCAGGCGCACGCCCTCGCCGTCGGACACGCCCCAGGTGACGGCGACAGCCTGGCGGATCGCGAAGGTCAGCGGAATGTCTGCGTAGATCACTCCAACAGTCTGCAGGACGGCAAGCGCACGTCGGCGGGACCGAGCACATGCCAAGAAGTGCGATGATTCGGGGGAGACATCAGTCACCGAACTGACGATCTATTGCCCCCATATGGTGTGGCACGTCAGTGTGGGGCCATTGCCCAACGCTCATGAGGAGCCCCGTGACCGACGTACCCGTCACCGTCGAAGCCCGAGGCAGCGACTTCGCCCGACTGGCACGAAAGATCAACCAAGCCGGCCTGCTGGACAGACGGCCCCTCTACTACACACTCCGCCTGAGCCTGGTGGCCGTCGCCTTCGTCGGCGGCTGGGTGGCGTTCGCCCTGGTGGGTGATTCGTGGTGGACCTTGCTCGTCGCCTTCGCGTCGGCTGTCGCCTTCGCGCAGCTCGCCCTGGTCGCCCATGACCTGGCGCACCGGCAGGTGTTCCGCAACCGCAGGCCGAGCGAGATAGCCGGCAGGATCGCGGGCAACCTGTTCATCGGCATGGGCTACGGCTGGTGGACCGACAAGCACACCAGGCATCACGCCAACCCCAACCACGAGGACCATGATCCCGACGTGTCGCCCGCGGTGATCGTCTGGTCGGTGGAGCAGGCGGAGCGGGTGAAGGGACTGCCCAGGTTCGTCGCCCGCAGGCAGGCGTGGCTGTTCTTCCCGCTGCTGACGCTGGAGGGCTGGCACCTGCACGTGGCCAGCTTCAAGGCGCTGGCCAAGGAGTCGATGCGGCACAGGGGCCTGGAGGCCGCGCTGCTGGTGGTGCACTTCGTCTGGTTCTTCGGCCTCATCTTCACCGTGCTGCCGTTCGGCAAGGCCGTGGTGTTCACCCTGGTGCACCAGGCCGTCTTCGGCGTCTATCTCGGCTGCACGTTCGCGCCGAACCACAAGGGCATGCCCATCCTCACCAAGGAGGACGAGCTCGACTTCCTGCGCAAGCAGGTGCTCACCTCACGCAACGTGCGGGGCGGCTGGATCGTGGACGTGGCGCTGGGCGGGCTCAACTACCAGATCGAGCACCACCTGTTCCCGAACATGCCCACGCCCAACCTGCGCAAGGCGAAGCCGATCGTCATGGCCCACTGCGCGGAGCTGGGCGTGGACTACCTGGAGTCGGGGCTGATCAGCTCCTACGGCCAGGCGCTCCGCCACCTTCACGAGGTCGGCGAGCCCCTACGAAAGGTCAAGGCGCGAGCGTAGCTCGTCACGTCTCGACTCCAGCTCGGCGATCAGACCGTCCTGCTCGTCGGCCATGCTCAGCATGGCCGACCTCTCCACCGCGTCCGTGGCGCCCATGTCACTGATCTGGCTGCGCAGGTCCGCGGTCGATGCTTTCAACCTCGCCAGGTCCTCTTCGAGCTGGCGAAGTTCGTCCTGTGTGCTCATCTCCCACCTCTACCCGAGCGAAATGCCTTCAATGTGTAGAGCAGCGCCGCCAGGGCGGTGAGGGCGAGCAGCAGGTAGCCGATCGTGTAGGCGTCGGTGGCGGTGTAGACGGCGCCCATGACCAGGGGCGGGAAGTAGCCGCCCAGCCCGCCCGCCGCGCCGACCAGACCGGTCACGGTGCCGACCCTCGAGGGCTCGACGAGCTTGGCGACCAGGGCGAAGACACCGCCCGTTCCGAGCCCGAGGAAGAAGGCGACGGCGACGAAGCTGATGCCCGCGGGGATCTCGACGGGCGGCTTGAAGGCCAGCACGACAACCATCAGCGCCGTGCCCGCGAAGGACAGCAGCAGCACCCGCACCGGCCCCACCCTGTCGGACAGGATGCCGCCCAGCGGCCTGGCGACCACCGCCGCGACGGAGAATCCGGCCGTGCGCAGGCCCGCCTCGGTCTGGGCGAAGGCGTAGACGTTCTGCAGCAGGGTCGGCAGGTAGGTGGAGAAGGCGACGAACCCGCCGAAGGCCACGGCGTAGAGGAAGGCGCACTGCCAGGTCGCCCTGACCTTCATGGCCTCCCGCATGCGCGGCATCGCCGGCTCCTTCGAGGCAGACCATGCGGGCGCGTTCCTGCCGGCGGCCAGCACGACGACGCCCATCAGCGCGAGCAGGGCGGCCATCAGCACGTGGGTCTGCGCGCGGCCCATGGACTCCACCAGACGCGGGGTCAGGAACGCCGACAGCGCGGTGCCGCCCATGCCCGCGCCGAACACGCCGGTGGCGAAGCCGCGCCGCGCGGGTTCGTACCAGGCGTTGACGAAGGGGATGCCGACCGCGAACGAGGTGCCGCCGACGCCCAGCACGAACCCCCAGAACAGCAGCGCCCCGTAGGAGTCCGACCAGCCCACGAACAGGACGGGCACGATCGTGATGAAGCAGAGCGCCGCGAACATCAGTCGCCCGCCGAGCTTGTCGGCCAGCACGCCCACGGGGATCCTGCCCAGCGAGCCGACCAGCACGGGGATGGCGACCAGCATCGAGGTCTGGGTCGGTGAGAGCTCCAGCAGCCTGCTGTAGGTGCCCGACAACGGCCCGATCAGATTCCATGCCCAGAAGGTGACGGCGAAGGCGATCGTGGCGAGAACCAGATTGACCGTTTGACCTTTGTACATGCACCCTGTGTAACAGATCATCACTCAGTGTGATGAAGTGGGTCCATGAGTGAGGCGGAGGATCTCCTACTGAAGACGGGCAGGTTCTTCCGCAGGTCGGTCACCAGCGACGATCTGCGGACGGTCCACCTGTCGGGCGGCAGGAAGGGCGATGCCTTCTACCGCGACAGGTGGAGTCACGACAAGGTCGTCCGCTCGACGCACGGGGTCAACTGCACGGGCTCGTGCTCCTGGCAGGTCTACGTCAAGGACGGGATCATCACCTGGGAGACCCAGCAGACCGACTACCCGAGCATGGGTCCCGACCGTCCCGAGTACGAGCCGCGCGGCTGCCCGCGCGGCGCCGCCTTCTCCTGGTACACCTACTCCCCCACCAGGATCCGCTACCCGTACGCCAGAGGCGTCCTCGTCGAGCTGTACGGCCGGGCCAGGGCCGCGGGGCTGGACCCGGTGGCAGCCTGGGCCGAGGTCACCACGAACCGAGACAAGCGCGACAGTTACCAGCGGGCTCGCGGCAAGGGCGGCCTGGTCAGGATCACCTGGGACCTCGCCACGGAGCTGATCGCCGCCGCGCACGTCCACACCATCAAGACCTACGGCCCCGACCGCGTGGCCGGGTTCTCCCCCATCCCGGCCATGTCGATGGTCTCCCACGCGATCGGCTCGCGGTTCGTCTCGCTGATCGGCGGGACCATGCTCTCCTTCTACGACTGGTACGCCGACCTGCCCGTCGCCTCCCCCCAGGTGTTCGGCGACCAGACCGACGTGCCGGAGTCCGCCGACTGGTGGGACGCCGCCTACCTGATGATGTGGGGCGCGAACGTCCCTGTGACCCGCACCCCCGACGCCCACTGGATGGCCGAGGCGCGCTACAGGGGCCAGAAGGTCGTCGTGGTCGCTCCCGACTACAACGACGCGGCCACGTTCGCCGACGAGTTCCTTGCGGTCAATCCCGGCACGGACGGCGCGCTGGCCATGGCGATGGGCCACGTGCTGCTCAGGGAGTTCTTCGTCGAGCGGCAGGTGCCGTACTTCACCGACTACGTCAGCCGCTTCACCGACCTGCCCTTCCTCGTCCGGCTGGCCGAGCGCGACGGCGCCCACGTGCCCGACAAGTTCCTCACCGCCGCCGACCTGGGCTCCACCGACGAGGCCGCCGAGTGGAAGACCGTCTTCCTCGACGCGGCGGGCGAGCCCGTGGCGCCCAACGGCTCGGTCGGCTTCCGCTGGACCGACTCGGGCAAGGGCCGGTGGAACCTCAGGCTGGACAACCTGCCCAGGCTCACCCTTCTCGGCGGGGAGACGGCCGAGGTCCTGCTCCCGCGCTTCGACCAGGAGGGCGTGCTCCGCAGGGGCGTGCCGGTCACGCGGGTCGGCGGGCACCTGGTCACGACCGTCTTCGACCTCATGCTCGCGCAGTACGGCGTCGGGCGCCCCGGGCTGCCGGGCGGCTGGCCCCAGGGCTACGACGACGCGGCGGAGCCGTACACGCCGGCCTGGCAGGAGCCGATCACGGGGGTGCCCGCGCGGAGGGCGGAGAAGATCGTCAGAGAGCTGGCGAGAACCGCCGAGGCGACGCGCGGGCGGTGCATGATCGTGCTGGGCGCGGGCACCACGCAGTGGTTCCACGGCGACACGATCTACCGCTCGTTCCTGACGCTGCTGCTGCTCACCGGCTGCCAGGGCGTCAACGGCGGCGGCTGGGCGCACTACGTCGGGCAGGAGAAGTGCCGCACGCAGACGGGGTGGGCGCAGCTGGCGGGGGCGCTCGACTGGTCGAGGCCGGCGAGGCAGACGCCTGCCACGCCGTTCTGGTACCTGCACACCGGCCAGTGGCGTTACGACAGGTTCGACGCGGACGAGTTGTGCTCGCCGCTCGGGACCGGCAGGTTCGCGGGGCTGCGCACGGCCGACCTCGTGGCGCAGGCGGTGCGCAACGGCTGGATGCCGATGGCGCCGACCTTCGACCGCAACCCGCTGGAGCTGGGTGAGGCCGCCGACCCCGTGGCGTTCACGCTGGAGGAGCTGCGCTCGGGCAGGCTGCGCTACGCGGCCGAGCAGCCCGACGATCCGCGCAACTGGCCTCGGGTGGTGACAATCTGGCGTTCCAACCTGCTCGGCTCGTCGGCCAAGGGCAACGAGTACTTCCTGCACCACCTGCTGGGCGCCGACTCCAACCTGCCCGAGCCCGACGGGCAGGCCCCGCGAGGCAAGCTCGACCTGCTGGTCACGCTCGACTTCAGGATGACCTCCACGACGCTGTTCTCCGACATCGTGCTGCCCGCGGCGACCTGGTACGAGAAGCACGACCTGTCCTCCACGGACATGCACCCCTTCGTGCACGCCTTCAACCCCGCGATCAGCCCGCCGTGGGAGACGAAGACCGACTTCTCGGCCTTCCACGCGATCGCCAGAGCCTTCAGCGGGCTGGCCCGCGACCATCTCGGGACGCGCAGGGACGTGGTGGCGGTGCCGTACCAGCACGACACGCCTGGAGAGACCGCCCAGCCCGGCGGGCGCGCGCCCGCGGAGGTGGCGCCGAAGCTGGTGGTGGTCGAGCGTGACTACGGGGCGGTCGCGGCGAAGCTGGCGGCGCTCGGGCCGCTGACCGAACGGCTCGGCCTCCCGGTGAAGGGCGTGACGTTCCGTCCCGACCACGAGGTCGCCTGGCTCGGGCAGCGCAACGGGCTGGCCGCCCACGGCCCCGCCAAGGGCAGGCCGCTGCTCGACACCGACGCCAAGGCGTGCGAGGCCATCCTGGCCCTGTCGGGCACCTCGAACGGGCGGCTGGCCGTCCAGGGGTTCGCGCAGCTGGCCGAGCGGACGGGAACCGACCTCGGCGGCCTGGCGCACGAGGGTCACCGGATCGAGTTCTCCGACACCCAGGCCAGGCCGCAGCACGTCGCGGCCAGCCCCGAATGGTCGGGCAAGGAGTCGCACGACAGGCGATACTCCCCCTTCACCATCAACGTGGAGCACGACAAGCCGTGGCACACGCTGACCGGGCGGATGCACTTCTTCCTCGACCACGACTGGATGCACGAGTACGGCGAGGCCCTGCCCGTCTACCGTCCGCCGCTCGACATGGCGGCGCTGTTCGGCGAGGGCGGCGCCGGTCAGCTCGTCGTGCGCTACCTGACGCCGCACTCCAAGTGGTCGATCCACTCGGAGTACCAGGACAACCTGATCATGCTCACGCTGTCACGCGGAGGGCCGACGATCTGGATGTCGGTGCGGGACGCGGAGCGGATCGGGGTCGCCGACAACGACTGGATCGAGGCCGTCAACCGCAACGGCGTGGTGGTGGCCAGGGCCGTCGTCTCCCATCGGATGCCCGAGGGCACCGTGTACATGTACCACGCGCAGGAGCGGGTCATCGACGTGCCGAAGTCCGAGGCCACGGGGCGCAGGGGCGGCATCCACAACTCGCTGACCAGGGTGCTGATCAAACCGACGCACATGATCGGCGGCTACGCGCAGCTGTCCTACGGCTTCAACTACCTCGGCCCCACGGGCAACCAGCGCGACGAGATCACCGTGATCCGCCGCCGATCGCAGGAGGTCGCGTACTGATGAGCCCGCGGGTGATGGCGCAGATCGCCATGGTCATGAATCTGGACAAGTGCATCGGCTGCCACACCTGCTCGGTCACCTGCAAGCAGACCTGGACCAACAGGCCGGGCGTCGAGTACGTCTGGTTCAACAACGTCGAGACCCGCCCGGGACAGGGCTATCCCCGGCGCTACGAGGACCAGGAGCGCTGGCGCGGCGGCTGGCAGGTCGACGCCAAGGGACGGCTGAGGCTGCGCGCGGGCGGCAGGCTGCGCAAGCTGCTCGGCATCTTCGCCAACCCGCTCATGCCCTCGATCGACGACTACTACGAGCCGTGGACCTACGACTACGAGAACCTGACCAGGGCCCCGCTGTCGGACGACGTCCCCGTGGCCAGGCCCCGCTCGTTGATCACGGGTGAGCCGACCACCGTGCGCTGGAGCGCCAACTGGGACGACAACCTGGGCGGCGACCCCTCGCCGGACCCTCTGCTCGGCAGGATCCAGGACCAGGTCAAGCTCGACTTCGAGAACGCCTTCATGTTCTACCTGCCGCGCATCTGCGAGCACTGCCTCAACCCGTCCTGCGTCGCCTCGTGCCCCTCCGGCGCGATGTACAAGCGCAGCGAGGACGGGATCGTCCTGGTCGACCAGGACAGGTGCAGGGGCTGGCGGATGTGCGTGACCGGCTGCCCGTACAAGAAGGTCTACTTCAACCACAAGACCGGCAAGGCCGAGAAGTGCACGTTCTGCTATCCGCGAGTGGAGGTGGGCCTGCCGACCGTCTGCTCGGAGACGTGCGTCGGACGGCTGCGCTATCTCGGGGTGATGCTCTACGACGCCGACCGCGTGTCGGAGGTGGCCGCCACCCCCGACGACAAGGACCTCTACGAGGCGCAGCTGTCGCTCTTCGTCGACCCCGACGACCCGGCCGTCGCAGGGTCAGGCCTGCCTGCGGACTGGATCGAGGCGGCCCGCAGATCGCCGGTCCGCGACCTGATCGTGAAGTACCGCCTGGCGCTCCCCCTGCATCCCGAGTACCGGACGCTGCCGATGGTCTGGTACGTCCCGCCGCTCTCCCCCGTCGTGGACGCGCTGGCCACCTCCGGCCACGACGGCGAGGACGCCGACAACCTGTTCGCCGCCATCGAGTCGCTGCGCATCCCCGTCGACTACCTCGCCGAGCTCTTCACGGCGGGCGACCCCGCCCCGGTGACGGCCTCGCTGCGCCGCCTGGCCGCGATGCGCTCGTACATGCGCGCGGTCAACCTCGGCACGCGGCCGCCCCAGGTCGGCATCCCCGACGAGGAGCTGCACGCGATGTACCGGCTGCTCGCCCTGGCCAAGTACGAGGAGCGCTACGTCATCCCCACCGCGGCGGGCGTGACGCCCGGCTCGGTCGACGAGATCGGCTGCAGCCTCGACTACGACGGCGGCCCAGGCGCCCAGGGCCCCTTCGGGGAGGCGTCGGGCGGTCCCGTGCCGGTCTCGATCGAGAGCTTCCACGGTCTCAAACAGCGCCAGACCAGCGAGGAGATCAGCCACGACCGCCCTCAGCTCCTCAACTGGGACGGCAAGGGCACACCTCCGGAGAAGCTATGAACCACCCCGTCGTACGGCAGGCCGCCGCACACCTGCTCGCCTATCCCGACGACCGCTTCTGGGCCAGGCTCCCGCTCGTCCGCGAGGCCGCCCAGCCGCACTTCCCCGCCTTCCTCGACCGGGTGGCCCGCATGGGCCACGGTGAGCTGGCCGCGCACTACGTCGAGGTCTTCGACCTCAAGCGCAGGTGCTGCCTCTACCTGACCTACTACGCCGACGGCGACACCCGGCGGCGCGGCGAGTCGCTGGCGCGGCTGAAGGCGCGTTACCGGGCGGCGGGCTGGGAGCTGTGCGACGACGAGCTGCCCGACTTCCTGCCGGTGGTGCTGGAGTTCGCCGCGCTCGATCCCTCGGGCGAGCAGGTGCTGAAGGAGCACAGGGCGGGGCTCGAGCTGCTGCGCGCGGCGCTGGCCGAGGAGGGCTCGCCGTACGAGTCGGTGGTCTCGACGGTGTGCGCCACGCTGCCCCCCGCGAGCGCCGGTGACCTGCGGGCCGCCGAACGGCTCGCCGCCGCCGGGCCGCCCGCCGAGTCGGTGGGGGTCTACCGATGAGCTGGGGCGAGACGGCAGTCTGGATCGTCGGGCCGTACCTGACGTTGCTGATCCTGGTCGGCGGGCTGATCTGGCGCTACCGCTACGACAGGTTCGGCTGGACCACGCGCTCCTCGCAGCTCTACGAGAGCAGGCTGCTGCGCGTCGGGAGCCCGCTGTTCCACTTCGGGCTGCTGTTCGTCATCCTCGGTCACGTGGTCGGCCTGCTGATCCCCGAGAGCTGGACCGAGGCGGTGGGGATCTCCGACCGGCTCTACCACCTCAACGCGCTGGTGGTGGGGGCCATCGCGGGCTTCTGCACGCTGGCGGGCATCGCCCTGCTGATCTACCGTCGCAGGCGGACGGGCCCCGTCTTCCTGTCCACGACGAAGAACGACAAGACGATGTACGTGGTGCTGGTGGCCGCGATCGTCGCCGGGCTGTTCACGACCGTCGCCAGCCAGTTCGAGCACGGCCACGACTACCGCCAGACGGTCTCGCCCTGGTTTCGCGGCGTCGTCGCGCTGCAGCCCGACGCGGCGGCGATGTCGCTGGCGAGCTGGCCTTTCAAGCTCCACGCGCTGATCGGGATGCTGCTGTTCGCGCTGTTCCCCTTCACCCGCCTGGTGCACGCCTTCTCCGCCCCGATCGGCTATCTCTTCAGGCCGTACATCGTCTACAGGAGTCGCGACAGAATGGACCTGTGAAGGTGACGGCGGGCGTGGTGGCGGTCATAGCGGTGGGCTGCGTGGTGGCCGTGCTGACAAGGCCGGGGGTGAGCCCCAACGCCCTCGACCTCATCCTGCCGCTGGTCGTCTGCGGGGCGCTGTTCCTGCGACGCAGGCATCCCGTCGCGGTGCTGTTGGTGGTGATGATCGCCTGCGCTGCCTACTACCCCTTCGCCCGTTACGACGGCCCCATCCTCCTGGGCGCCCTGCTCGCCCTCTACACCGCCGCCGACCTCGGTCACCTGGTGGCGGCGGGAACGGTGGCGGGGGCGCTGCTGCTCGGCATGGGCGTAGGTGAAGCCGGCGGCGTCAGGCACGTCGACAACGGGCTGTTCCTCATGATCGCCGGCTGGCTGGCGACGGCCGTCGCGGCGGGAGGCGTCACCCGCAACAGGCGCGCCTACCTTGAGGAGGTCGAACGGCGGGCCGCCGACGCCGAGCACTCCAGGGAGGCGGAGGCCAGGCGCAGGGCGACGGAGGAACGGCTGCGCATCGCGCGCGAGCTGCACGACGTGCTCGGCCACAACATCTCCCTGATCAACGTGCAGGCGGGGGCCGCGTTGCACGGCATCAGGAAGCGTCCGGAGGATGCCGAGACCGCGCTCCAGGCGATCAAGGAGACCAGCAAGGAGACGCTGAGGGAGCTGCGGGCCACGCTGGGCGTGCTGCGCCAGGTGGACGAAGGCGCCCCGACCAGCCCCACCGCGAGCCTCGGGCAGCTCGACGAGGTGGTGCGCAGGAGCGGCCTCGCCGTCGACAGCGACATCAGCGTCGGGGAGCCGCCGCCCGTCGAGGTCGATCTCGCGGCGGCCAGGATCATCCAGGAGGCGCTGACGAACGTCTCCCGCCACTCCTCGGCGGGCAGGGCGCGGCTGTCAGTCGCCGAGATATCCGGAAAGATGGTCATCACGGTTGAAGACGACGGCCCCTCCGTCGTCTTCGCGGGAGGAAGCGGGTACGGCGTGCAGGGAATGAAGGAACGGGCCGCCGCGCTGGGCGGCACCCTCGTGGCGGGCCCCCGTCCCGAGGGCGGCTACCGGGTCGTCGCCGAGCTGCCGCTGTGATCCGCGTGCTGCTGGCCGACGACCAGACACTGGTGCGGGCGGGGTTCCGGTCCATCCTGTCCGACGAGGACGACCTCGACGTGGTCGGCGAGGCCGCCAACGGCCGCGAGGCCGTCTCCAAGGCCCGCGAGCTGCGCCCCGACGTGGTGCTGATGGACATCAGGATGCCCGAGCTCGACGGGCTGGAGGCCAGCCGCCAGATCGCCGCCGACCCCCGGCTGAGCGGCACGAGGGTCGTCATCCTGACCACCTTCGACCTCGACGACTACGTCTACGGCGCGCTCAAGGCCGGAGCGAGCGGCTTCCTGGTCAAGGACACCGAGCCCGCCGAGCTCATCCACGCCGTCAGGGTCGTGGCGCGCGGCGACGCGCTCATCGCGCCCTCCATCACCCGCCGGCTGATCGCCGAGTTCGCCGGCAGGGTGAAGCGGCCCGCGCCAGGGCCGCAGATGAACGCCCTGACCGAGCGCGAGAGGGAGGTCATGGAGCTGGTCGCGCAGGGCCTGTCGAACGACGAGATCGCGGCCAGGCTCGTGCTCAGCCCCGCGACCGCGAAGACGCACGTCAGCCGCATCATGACCAAGCTCGACGTGCGCGACAGGGCGCAGCTGGTCGTGCTCGCCTACGAGGCGGGCGTCATCACCCCCGGATGGCTTACACCCTAGGGTGTACGGCCTGCACAACCGTGGGCTGACGCGGCGGGCCATGCCGTACCCGGATCGTCTGAGGTATGGAAACGGTAGACCTGGCCCGCCTGCAGTTCGCGCTGACCGCGGGGGCGCACTTCCTCTTCGTCGCGCTGACGCTCGGCCTCGCCACCCTGGTCGCGGTCCTGCAGACCAGGGCGACACTGACCCGCAGCCCGATCCACCTGCGGATGACGAGGTTCTGGGGCCAGCTCTACATCATCAACTACGCCATGGGCATCGTGACGGGGCTGGTGATGGAGTTCCAGTTCGGGATGTCGTGGAGCGGCCTGACCCACTTCGCGGGCAACGTCTTCGGCGCCGCCCTGGCGATCGAGACGCTGGTGGCCTTCTTCATCGAGTCGACCTTCCTCGGCCTGTGGATCTTCGGCTGGGACCGGCTGAACCGCTGGGCGCACCTCGCGCTGATCTGGGTCGTCACGCTGACCGCCTACGCCAGCGCCTTCTGGATCCTGATCGCCAACGGCTTCCTGCAGAACCCCGTCGGCCACGAGGTCGTGAACGGCGTGCTCCAGCTGAACGACTTCGGCGCGCTGACGGCCAACCCCGCCTCGCTGGTCGCCTTCGGCCACGTCCTGAGCGGCGCCATGGTCGTCGGAGGCTTCTTCATGGCGGGGGTGAGCGCCTACCACCTGCGCAGGCGCACCCGAGAGCAGGAGTTCTTCCGCAAGTCGCTGCGGATCGGCCTCGCCGTCGCGCTGCCCGCCACGCTGGTCGCCGGGGTCTTCGGCGGCCTCGGCTTCGCCACGATGCAGCCGACCAAGGCGGCGGCCTGGTCGGGCAGCGCGAAGGAGCTCGCCCAGGTGCAGGCCGACATGGTCGCGCGCTTCGGCCCCGGAGACTACCTGCCACCCGTCGAGCTGGTGCGGACCGCGGGCGTCGTGATGATGCTGCTGTTCGTGGTCATGCTCGTCTTCTCGGCTGTCAGCTTCCTGCTCATGCTGTTCAGGCCCGCCGTGCGCAGGCTGCGGATCTGGCACTGGCTGCTGACCGCGATGATCCCCGTCCCGTTCGTCACCATGCTGGCGGGCTGGGTCTTCCGCGAGGTCGGCCGCCAGCCCTGGGTCGTGTACGGCCTGCTGACCACCCAGCATGCGATGTCGCACGTCACCCCGCTGGAGATGCGCGTCTCGCTGATCGCCTTCTGCGCCGTCTTCGGCCTGCTCATCGTCGTCAACTACTGGCTGCTGGCAAGGCACGCCAGGCGCGGGCCCGACGCCGTGGCCCTGGGCAGCCGCCCCGCCGAGACCCCCGCCCCCGCCCTGACCTTCTGAGGAGACATCGTGGAGATCTTCATCCTGGGCTTCTTCGCTCTCGGATACCTGATCCTCGCGGGGGCCGACATCGGGGTGGGCATGCTGCTGCCGTACCTCGGGAGGACCGCCGCCGAGCGCAGGACGGTCATCGCCGCCATCGCCCCCTTCTTCCTCGGCAACGAGGTGTGGCTGGTCGCCGCGGCAGGGGTGCTGGCGGGGCTGTTCCCCCTGCTGGAGGGCGAGCTGCTGAGCGGCAACTACCTGGCGGTGGTGGCGCTGCTGGTCGGCTGGGTCATCCGTGACATGGGGCTGTGGCTGCGCGGCAGGATGCCGGGGGCGCGCTGGCAGACCTTCTGGGACGGAGCCGTCGTCGGCGGTTCGTGGACGCTGGCGCTGGCCTGGGGTGTGATCTTCACCCAGATCCTGCCGGTGCCCCTCGTGGCGGCGGTGATGGTGGCGCTGCTGTTCGCCATGCACGGGCTGGCGTTCGCGGGGCTGCGGCTGACGGGCGAGCTGCGGGAGCGGGCCGTACGGCTTACCGGCGGGTCCGGCGAGGGCCGCACGTACGCGCTGACGGCGGCGGCCCTGACGGCGCTCGGGGTGCTGGCGGGCGCCGACCTGGACCTCGCCGCCTCGGCCGCCGACGCCACCACGCTGTCGCTCCTGGTGCCGGTGACGCTGGCGCTGATCCCGTTCCTGGTGGCGGCGCAGGCGTGGGTCTGGTGGACCTTCCGAGCCCGCGTCACGGGCCCGTCCTACCTCTGAGCCCCCGCCCCTCGCCCCCGAGGGACCTCACCCCACACCCACCCGCACCTGAGCGGGCGGTCACGGGTGTGAGGTCCCGGGGGGGCTTCCTTGAAGGTGGGGTCAGGTGAGGATGAAGTCGCGGATCAGGGTGGTGATCTCGGCGGGGCGTTCGAGGAGGACGACGTGTCCGCTGTCCAGCTCGGCGTAGGAGCTGCCCGCGATCCCCTCGTGCAACGCCCTGGCGTTCGACACGGGCACCAGATGGTCCTGCGAGCACCCCACGACCAGCGTCGGCGCGGTGATCAGCGGGAGGCGGTCGCGGATGTCCACCCGCGCGTCCAGTTCGATCTGCGACACCGTCCCGGGCGGCGGGGTGCCCTTGGTCGCGCCCTCCCCCATCGCGCTGACGAACGCCGGGCTGAAGGCCACCAGAGGCCCGAAGGCCGCGAAGGACGTAGGGTCGGTGGCCGCGAGCCTGGCCCAGGTGGAGAAGCCCAGGTGCAGGCGGAAGTCGGAGTTGTCGGCCCATCCCGCGATGAGCACGAGCCTGCGCACCCTGGCAGGGTCGCCTGCCGCGATCGCCGCCGCCACGACCGCGCCCAGCGAGAAGCCGACGAGGTCGTACGGCTCGTCGGGCAGGTCGGCGGTCACGTGGGAGGCGAGCTGGTCCACGCTGAGCTCGCCGGTGAGCCGCGAGTAGTCGGGGGTGATCACGTGGCGGACGTCGGCGAAGCCGTCCACCAGGTGCCCGTAGTTGGTGGCGGGGTCGCCGCCGGTGCCGTGGACGAGGACGAGGTTCACAGGTTGCCTCCGCCGGTCGCGTCGATGGTGGTGCCGGTGATGAACGAGGCCTGCGGAGAGGCCAGGAAGCCGATCGCGTCGGCGATCTCGTGCGGCTCTCCCACCCTGTTCACCGCGTGGCGGGAGGCGGCGTAGGCCCTGCCGCCCTCGTCGAGCCATGAGGCGTTGGCGTCGGTGTCGATGATGCCGGGAGCGACGTTGTTGACCGTGATGCCGCGCGGCCCGAGCTCCTTGGCCAGGGCGAGCGTGAAGGTCTGGACGGCGCCCTTCGTCATCGCGTAGGCGATGCCCTCGGGGTAGGAGATCCTGGTCACCCCCGAGGTCACGTTGATGATCCGGCCTCCTGAGGGGATCAGGGGAAGCAACCGCTGGGTGAGGAAGAACAGCTCGCGCACGTTCACCGCGAACACCCGGTCGTACTCCTCGGGCGTCACCTCCGACAGCGGCTTCGGCAGCCCCACCCCCGCGTTGTTGACCAGCACGTCGAGGGAGGTCAGTTCGGAGGCGAGCGCGGTGACGGCTCCGGGCGTGCCGAGGGCCGCCCGTACGGCGACCGCGCTGCCGCCCTCCCGCTCGATGGACGACACCACCTCCGAGGCCGCCACCTCGTCCTCGGCGTAGTTCACGACCACGTGGAATCCGTCACGCGCCAGCCGTACGGCGGCGGCTCTTCCGATCCCCCTGCTCGCACCTGTCACCAGGGCAGTTCTCATCTCGCGCACCTTTCTTTAGCGATCGATACAGAAACATAGCATAGCGATCGCTATAGAATGAACCCATGGCGAGACAGCGGTCGTTCGACAGGGACCAGGCGCTGGAGAGCGCGGTGCAGGAGTTCTGGCGGCACGGCTACGAGGCGACCTCGGTGGCAAGCCTCACGCAGGCGATGGGCATCCGCCCGCCCAGCCTGTACGCCGCCTTCGGCGACAAGCGGGCGCTCTTCCAGGAGGCCGTCCTGCGTTACAGGGAGACGCACGGCGCGTTCAGCACGCGGGCGCTGGCCGAAGAGACCACCGGGCGCGAGGCGATCCGGCGGCTGTTGATGGAGACGGCGGCGGAGTACACCGACCCCGCGCACCCGCCCGGCTGCCTGATCATCTCGGGGGCCGTGAACTGCGGGCCGGAATCCGCCGAGGTGCAGGAGTGGCTACGCGGGTTCAGGGAGGCGGCCAAGGCGGCGTTGGAGGCCAGGATCGACGGCCCCGACGCGCCCGCCCTGGCCACCTTCTACGCCTCGGTGATCCAGGGCATGTCCACCCAGGCCCGTGACGGCGCCACCCGCGAGGAGCTGGAGAGGGTGGCGGAGCTGGCCATGCTGGCCTACCCCGCTAGTGAGCGATGATCGAGGCGTCCTCGGGAGGCATGTCACCGCGCGGGGCCGCACGCAGCCAGCGGCAGCCGTGGGGCGACATCGGCAGCCGCACGGTGCCGTCGGCGACCTCCATCGTCTCGTCGGCGAGCAGGTCGGTGAGCACGGAGCCGTCCAGCCCCTCCAGCGCCAGGTCGATCTCCGTCGCGGTGTCGCACAGGTTGTGGACGGCCACCACGGTCGCGCCGTCGGCGTCGCAGCGGTGCGCGAAGACCGAGGGGTGGCCGGTCTCCAGCACCGTGTTGTCGCCCCACGCCAGCTCGGGACACTCCCTGTAACGCTCGATCAGCAGCTGGAACCAGCGCAGCAGCGAGTCGGGGTCCCGCTTCTGGTCGGCCACGTTCACTCGCTCGGGTGCGAAAGAGCCGCCGGGGATCCCGCGCACCGGTGGGGCGTCGCTGAAACCGCCGCTCTGCGACCACTGCATCGGGGTCCTGACGGCCATCCTGCCCTCCTCGTCGAGGTTGTCCCCCATCCCGATCTCCTCGCCGTAGAAGATCACCGGGGTGCCCGGCATGGAGAACAGCAGGCTGTAGGCCATCTTGATCCTGCGCAGGTCGCCGCCGAACATCGAGGGCAGCCTGCGGCGCAGGCCCCTGCCGTAGATCTGCATGTCCTTGTCGGGGCCGAAGGCGTCGAACACCTCCTGCCGCTCCTCGTCGGTGAGCTTGTCGAGGGTCAGCTCGTCATGGTTGCGCAGGAAGGTCGCCCACTGGCAGTCCTTGGGCGGCTTCGGCCTGTCGCCCAGCGCCTGGTTGATCGGCCCCGCCTCGCTCCTGGCGAAGGCCAGCCAGGCGTGCTGCATGCCGATGAAGTCGAAGCACATCGTGAGCTGGTCGCCGTTGCCGTCGCCGAAGTAGCCGACGAGGTCCTTGTAGGGCATGTTGACCTCGCCCAGCAGGACCGCGCCTCCCTCGCGCCTGCTCATGAAGGCGCGCAGATCGGCCAGGAAGGCGTGCGGGTCCGGCAGCTTGTCGCCGACGTTCTCGATGAGGAACGGCACCGCGTCCACCCTGAACCCCGACAGGCCCAGCTCCATCCAGAAGCCCAGCACCCTGGCGATCTCGTCGCGGACCTCGGGGTTGGCGACGTTGAGGTCGGGCTGGTGCCGGTAGAAGCTGTGGAGGTAGTACTGGCCCGTCTTCTTGTCGAGCTGCCAGATCGAGTTCTCCTTGTCGGGGAAGACGATCTGGCTGGGGTCGTCGGGCTCGGGCTTGTCGCTCCACACGTACCAGTCGCGGAGCGGCGAATCCTTGCTCGACCGCGACTCCTTGAACCAGGGGTGCTGGTCGGAGGTGTGGTTGACCACCAGGTCGGCGATCACCCTGATGCCCCGGTCCTTCGCGGTGCGCATGAACTCCACGAAGTCACCGAGCGTGCCGAGGCGCGGGTCGATGCTGTAGAAGTCGGTGATGTCGTAGCCGTCGTCCTTGTTGGGCGTCGGGAAGAAGGGCATGAGCCACAGGCAGGTGATGCCCAGGCTGTGCAGATAGTCGATCTGCTGGGTGAGGCCGCGGAAGTCGCCCACCCCGTCGCCGTTGCCGTCCTTGTAGGTCTCGACGTCAAGACAGTAGATGACCGCGTTCTTGTACCAAAGGTCGCTTGTGTACGTGAGCCGCATGACGCCCCCGCTACCCGATCAGGCGTATGGTGAACGCGTGCGGACCAGGTTGCCTGCTGCGCTGCTGCTCCTGCTGTCCACGCTCTTCCTGGCCGGCGGGACGACTCCGCCCGCCTCCGGTGCGCCCGCCGTCCACGCCAAGACGTTCAGGGCCGCCGATCACCACCAGATCCTGCCCGACCCCTCCAGGCCCCAGGCCCACGCGGGCAAGGGCGTGCACGCGGCCACGGGCGGCGTCGCCGTCCTGGCCGCCAGGCTCTCGTACGGCACGCGCGCCCGCCTGTCAGCCGCCCCCGACGCCCTGCGCCGCGCGCAGGGCCGTGAGCACCACAGAAGGGCCCCCGCCCGCGCGCCTCCCACCTCCACCGCTCTCACCACATCCCTGTAAGAGCCCTGTGGAGGACACATGTCCCGTGCGCCCGTGTGGCGTGCGGTGGCGGCGCTTGCCGTCATCGCGACTTCCCTGTACCTAGCCCTGACCATGTCGCCGCGCCTCGGCCTCGATCTGCGCGGCGGCACCCAGCTCGTCTTCGAGACGAAGGACTCGCCCACCGTGAAGGCCGACGCCGCGGCCACCGACAGAACGCTGGAGGTGCTCCAGCGCAGGACGGACGCGCTGGGCGTCGTCGACCCGACCCTGGTCCGCTCCGGCGAGAAGCGGATCATCGTCGAACTGCCTGGCGTGCTCGACCCGCGCAAGGCCGCCGATGTGATCGGCAGGACCGCCCAGCTCTCCTTCCACGCCGTCCTCGGCGCCGACGACCCCAAGGGGCTGCCCGACGAGAGCGGTCAGCCGCTCCGTCTCGGCCCCGCGGTGATCAGCGGCGACGGCGTCACCGACGCGGCCGCCCGCACCGATCCGCAGCGCGGCGTCTCGTGGTTCGTCACCGTGGACTTTCGAGAGTCCGCCGCCTGGCAGAAGTTGACGGGCGCGGCGGCCTGCGAGCCCGTGGGCGACCCCAAGCGCAGGGTCGCGATCGTGCTCGACAACAAGATCATCTCTTCGCCGCAGGTGAACGAGGGGACGCCGTGCCGTACCGGCATGCCCGGCGGTTCCACCGAGATCACCGGCTCGTTCACCCCCGAGGAGGCGCAGAACCTCGCGGTCCTGATCAAGGGCGGCTCGCTCCCCGTGCCGCTGGAGATCGTCGAGCAGCGGACGGTCGGCCCGACGCTCGGCGCCGACGCCATCGCGGCCAGCGCCAAGGCCGGCGTGGTCGGCGTCCTGCTGACCGGCGCCTTCATCATCCTGGTCTACCGGGTGGTGGGCCTGCTCGCCGCCATCGCTCTGGCCTCCTACGGCCTCATCTCCTACGCCGCGCTGGTCGCCCTCGGCGCCACCCTCACCCTGCCGGGCCTGGCCGGTTTCGTGCTGGCCATCGGCATGGCCGTGGACGCCAACGTGCTGGTCTTCGAAAGGGCGAGGGAGGAGTACGGCGCCTCCCCGCAGAAGGGCCTGAAGGCGGCGCTCGACAGGGGCTTCAAGAACGCCTGGAGCGCCATCGCCGACTCCAACATCACCACGTTGCTGGCCGCGGGGCTGCTGTTCTGGCTGGCCTCCGGCCCCGTGAAGGGCTTCGGCGTGACGCTGTCCATCGGCGTGCTCGCCTCGCTCGTCTCGGCCATGCTCATCACCAGGGCGCTCACCCAGTGGATCATCGGCAGGGTGCCGCCTCGCCTCTCGGGTCTCGGCTCCATCGGCAGGGTGCGTACCTGGCTGACGGCGAAGAACCCCTTCGTGATGCGCCACGCGCGGCGCTGGCTGGCGGTCGGGGCGGTGATCGTCGTGGTCGCGGTCGGCGGCCTGCTCTCGCGCGGGCTGAACTTCGGTGTGGAGTTCACCGGAGGGCGCCTCGTGGAGTTCACGACGGCGACGCCGATGAGCGCCGACACCGCCAGGCAGGCGGTCGCGACCGCCGGTTTCCCCTCGGCCGTGGTACAGAGTTCGGACGAGGGCATCTCGGTCCGCACGGGACAGATCAGCGCTGACGACGTGGTCCGCATCCAGCAGTCGCTCGGCGGCGGGGTCGACAAGGTGCGCGACGAGCTCATCGGCCCTTCGCTCGGCGAGGAGCTGCGCCGCAACGCGCTGATCGCGCTGGGCGTGGCGCTCGCGGCCCAGCTGCTCTACCTGGCCGTCAGGTTCAGGTGGACCTTCGGCGCCGCCGCGGTGCTGGCCCTGTTCGTGGACACGGCGGCGGTCGTCGGCGCCTTCGCGTGGCTCGGCAAGCCGATCGACGGCGTCTTCCTCGCGGCGATGCTGACGATCATCGGCTACTCGGTGAATGACAAGGTCGTGGTCTTCGACAGGGTGCGCGAGCTGTGGACGGCGCACAGGAAGACGCCCTTCCCCCAGATCGTCAACCAGGCGATCCTGCAGACCGCGCCACGCACCGTCAACACCGGTCTCGGCGCGCTGTTCATCCTGGCCGCGCTGGCGGTGTTCGGCGGCGACTCGCTGCGCGACTTCGCGATCGCGCTGCTCATCGGCATCGTCGTGGGCACGCTGACCTCGTCGTTCGTGGCGGGTCCGCTGGCGATCGAGCTCGAGAGGCACAGCAAGCAGCCGCCGCCCGAGCCGGCCAAGCGGCGCGATCCCCGCACGCGCGAGGGTTCTGGAGCCGTCGTGTGACCCTTGCGGGAGGGTAGTCGGACCGTCACTATGAGTAAGGGCGTAATATCCGAAAGGTGACGGATCCGCAGCCCATCCAGCCGGGCGACCACGTCGGCGTCACCTTCGACGACGACGACTCGCTCGCCGCCACCACGCTCGACTTCGCCGAGCGTGGTCGGCGGGCAGGCGCCCGCGTGCTCGTTCTCGCCGCCCCGCGCCTTGCGCGGGTGCTCCCAGGGGTCCAGCTCGCCGAGCCCAGGGGCACGCTGGACGGCCTCAGGGACTTCTACGCCCAGGCGGTACGGCAGGCGGTGGCCGAGGGCCTGTCGGGCCTGTGGACCAGCGTCGAGATGAGCTGGGCGCGCGGGATCGACCCCGAGGAGCTGGTGGCCGCGGAGTGCGGGCTGAATACGCTGTTCTCGGACGGGCGGCTCACCGCGATCTGCCACTACGACAGCAGGCTCTTCCCCTCCGCCCAGCTCGCCCGCTTCCACCAGGCCCACCCCGTCGGCCGGCAGGGCGCCTGCCTGCGATACCGGCCCACGGGCAGGGGTGTGACCTTCACCGGCGAGGCGGACCACACCAACCTGCTCGCGTGGCAGGCGCTGACCCGCGCGCTGCCGGACGGGGAGGCGGTCATCGACATCAGCGGCATGTCGTTCCTGGACGTGCGGTCGATGGCCCAGCTCGGCCTGGTGGCCGCGGCCAGGTGCGAGCCTCTGTCGATCCTCGCCTCCCCCGGGCAGAGCGCGCACCTGCGCATGCTCGGCGTGGACAGGGTCGCCACGCTGGTCACCGTGGAGGAGCCGGGCCTGCCGGTCGCGGCACAGGCCGCGCCCTAGGCGGCCCCTGCCGCCACCCTGCGCACCGCTGCCACGATGTCCCTGTTCGGCACCCCTTTGAGTACGTACTCCGTGACGCCCGCCCTGCCCATCTCCTCGACGGACCTGGCGTCGCCGTAGGCCGAGAAGGCCATGATCCTGGTGCGCGGCGAGCGGTTGCGGATCTCACGGGCGGCGTGCGCGCCACCGCCCGGCATCCGCATGTCGAGGATCGCGACGGCGGGCTCGTGTCGTACGGCCAGCGCGATGGACTCCTCCGCGTCGCAGGCGATGGCGACGACGTCCAGGTCGGGCTCGGCGGCCAGCACCTCGGAGAGCGCCTCTCTGATCATCGGCTCGTCGTCACCGATGAGGACGGTCAGCCTGGTCACGACACCCCGCCCTCTCCGTACATCAGCGCGGGCACCCAGAACATCACCGTGGTGCCCTCGCCCTGCCTGCCGCTGACGCTCCACCAGCCGCCGGCGGTCTCGGCGCGTTCGCGCATCTCCAGCAGGCCGAAGTGGTCGCGGCCCGCGAGCCGTTCAACGGGCTGCGCGAGGCCGACGCCGTCGTCGACGACCCGCACGAGCACGCCGTGGTCGACCGCGTTCATCGACACCGACACCGACGTGGCCATGGCGTGCTTGCGCACGTTGGTCAGGGCCTCCTGGAGGATGCGGAAGATCGTGATCGCGCTCTCCGGCGGCGGCTCGCGCCGCAGGTCGTGCGTGAACGTGTAGGTCAGTCCGGTGCCCGAGATGGCCTGGGCGAGGTAGCCGTCGACCGCCTGGGCCAGGCCGTCGCCGTCGAGACCCGGCGGGCGCAGGCGGAAGGTGAGACCGCGCAGGCGTTGGACGGCGCTGCTGACCGCCTCGTCCAGCCTCTCCACGGTGGCGGCGTGCTCGGGGGGCAGCCGCGACGCCAGCAGTTGCAGGCGCATGCCGACGGCGACCATGGACTGGATCGTGTCGTCGTGGACGTCCCACGCGATGCGGCGCCGCTCCATCTCCTGGGCCTGCACCAGGTGGGCGAGCAGCCGGCCGCGCTCGTCGAGCGTGCGCTCGGCCATGCGCCGCTCGGTCAGGTCGCGGGTGACCTTGCCGAAGCCGCGCAGCCGTCCGGTCTCGTCGAAGAGGGCGGTGATGATCACATTGGCCCAGAACCTCGTGCCGTCCTTACGGACCCGCCAGCCCTCGTCCTCCAGGCGTCCTTCGACGACGGCGATCTCCAACTCCCGATCCGGCTTGCCTGAGGCGACGTCCTCGGGCGGATAGAACACCGAGAAGTGCGAGCCGACGATCTCGTCGGCGCGGTAGCCCTTGATCCGCTGCGCGCCCGCGTTCCAGCTGACGATGTGACCCTCGGTGTCGAGCATGAAGATCGCATAGTCGACGACGCTCTGCACCAGCAGCCGGAAGCGCTCCTCACTCTCTCGAAGAGCATGCTCGGCCATGCGGTGCTGGGTCCTGTCGCGGGTGACCTTGCCGAAGCCGCGCAGCTGTCCGGTCTCGTCGAAGAAGGGGGTGATGATCACATTGGCCCAGTACCTGGTGCCGTCCTTGCGCACCCGCCAGCCCTCGTCCTCCACCCGCCCCTCGGTGGTCGCCGTCATCAGCTCCCACTCCGGCTTGCCCGAGGCGACGTCCTCGGGCGGGAAGAACACCGAGAAGTGCGAGCCGATGATCTCCTTGGCGGTGTACCCGTTGATCCGCTGCGCGCCCTCGTTCCAGCTGACGATGTGCCCGTCGGGATCCAGCATGAAGATGGAGTAGTCGACGACGCTCTGCACCAGCAGATGAAGGTCTCGGTCCGCATCGGCCATACCGCAGCTTCGCACGCCGGACCCCACTCGCGGTACGGCTTGACGTTCAGGCCAGCTCCACACCCGCCTTGGTCGTGGCCGGAGCAGGAGAGGAGACGAGCTCACACCACACCACCTTCCCGCCCTCGTGCGGGGAGGCGCCCCAAGAGGAGCAGACTCGCTGGATCACCTGCAGGCCCCAGCCGTCGCGGGGTCCTGGCTCACGGGGGACGGGCAGCTTCGCCGCCGAGTCGCCCACCTCCACACGCACCGTGGTGGCGCTCGCGCTCATGCGGAACAGCGGCTCCCCCGATCCGTGCAGCAACGCGTTTGTCACCAGCTCGGAGACCACCAGCAGCACGTCGTCGTGCGCGCCGCCGTACCCGGCATCCTTCAGAAAACGCCCGGCGATCTCCCTCGCAGCGGTGATGCTGTCGAGCTCCTCTGCCAGCCGCTGCTCGGTCCGGTGTGCCATCCCTTTAATGTCCGGCAGGCTGGGAGCCACCACGAGATGCGACTGGCCCATTACGGCCTAGTGCAAATGCATCAGTCGAGCAGCCCGGTCCTGCGAGCGACGACCACGGCCTCCAGCTTCGATCGTGCTCCGAGCTTCTCCAGCACCCGCTGGACGTGGTTGCGCGCGGTGTTTCGGGCGACCCCGAGCCGCTGGCTGATCTCGACCGTGCTCGCCCCCTGGCCCAGCAGTTCAAGTGTCTCCCTCTCCCTGGCCGTCAACTCGGCGCCGTGCGGCCCTGCCCTGCCCGCCAGCCTGTCGAGGACCTCGGGCAGCATCTCGGGCGCGAACGACACGGCGCCCGAGGCCACCTCGCGAACCGCCGACTCCAGCGCCCGCAGTCCCGACGACTTCACCACCAACCCCGCGCCACCGGCCTCGACCACCCTCGCGGCCACCGAGGCGTTCGCCTCCGCCGTCAGCACGAGAACTCGTACGCCCTCGGTCGCCGAGGTGAACCTGCCGATGGCCTCGACGCCGTCACCGTCGGGCAGGCGGCGGTCGAGCACCACGACGTCGGGTCGCCAGCGGCCCAGATCGGCGATCGCGCCCTCGAGCGACGCCGATCTGGCCACCACCTCGATGCCCTGGGCCATGTCGAGCGCCATGCCGAGAGCCTCGGCCACCATGTCGTGATCCTCGACGAGAAGTACCCTGATCGGCGTCGGCATGGGGCTCATTCTCCTTCAGACCCGGACCCGCCTGGCGGCCAGGGCGGCGCCGATGCGCTGGACGTGGTGGTCGTCCGCCGGATCGAGGCTCCGTACGGCCCGCGCGCGCCACACGCGTCACCGGCTCGCCAACCCCGTCCCATGGCCCCTCCCAGGGAAGCAGGACGCTGCCGCCCGACCCGTCGAGCAGGGGCAGGGCCGCACCATCGGCGAAGGAGTCGAGTTCCCGCCGCATCCGGTGGGGCCTGCGCCGCGTGGTCACGGCTGTCCTCTTCTCCATCGCCAGGCTCATGACCAGGTAGCGGAGGGCCAAACCTCCGACGGGCTCGCACTCATGGGAACGGCGGTGAGACGGTGTCCCACCTGCTGTTCCTCGCCGGTCAGTGGAGGTAGAGCCCGCGCAGGGCGGCCACGTCGGCCTCGGTGAGGCCGAGCGCCTGCCGGACGTAGGTGTCGAGATCGCCGTAGGTGGCGGTGACGGTCTCGAAGGCGGCGTTCAGGTACGACTCGCGTACTTCCAGGAGGGGCCTGACGATCTCCTGGCGGACGCCGGTGCCGTCGAGCAGCGCGTAGATCTTGGCGGCGGACTCCGCCAGGTGCTCGTTGCTGGCCAGGTAGTCGTCCATGACCGTGCGCTCGTCCACACCGAGCAGGGTGAGCAGGAGCGCGGCGCCCCAGCCCGTGCGGTCCTTGCCCGCGGTGCAGTGCATCAGCGTGCCGGGACGGGCCAGCGCGCGCAGCAGGTCGCCGTACGCCTCGTGCGCGTCGGGCGTGGTTACCATGCCCCTGTAGACCTCGACGAGGAAGCCTTCGGAGATCTCGGGGGAGGTCAGCGACTCGATGAGCGTCGGGTCGTCGAACAGGGCCGCGATGTCGGCGCCGTGGCCTCCCTGCCGCTGCACGTCGAGCACCAGGTAGTCGACGCCGTCCGGCAGGCGGTCGGGCTGGGCGGCGCGCTCGCCGGCCGTACGGAGGTCGCACACCAGCCGCACCCCGCCCGCCAGCAGCGCCTCGTGGTCGGCGGAGGTGAGGCGGTCGAGCGCGCCCGACCTGAAGGCGAGCCCGGTGCGGACCTTACGCCCTTCGGCCGTGACGTGGCCGCCGATGTCACGCAGGTTGGGGGCGGATGCGATGAACTCCATGAAATCCGACGATAGCCGCCCGCCTGGCCGTATCCACGCCATGAGGGCGCTGGGGCGCCGAGCTTGGGTGAGTGAGCGGCGATGGGCGACAAATCCGGCTAACCTCACGCCATGAGCGACTATGCGATCACGTTCGACCTCGTCGACGCCAACAAGGACGGCCTCATCTCCGCGGAGGAGCTGGTCCGCCTGATGGAGGTGCTCGGCCAGCCCATCACGCTGGAGGCAGCCCAGGCCGGCGTGGCGAAGCTCGACAGCAACGGCGACGGCCTCATCTCACTGGAGGAGTTCGCCCGCTTCCTCCACTGACAATTGACCAAGCACTTGCTTCCAGTCCTCCTGTCGGATAAGCAACACTAAGCGGCGGGAGGGGAAAAGGGCATGAAGGGTGACTTGGGTGACGCGCGCAGGTTGTGGGACTCCGTGCCCTCCGGCATCGCGCACGCGCTGCGCCCTGGCATAGCCAAGGTCTCCGACGAGGTCATCGAGGAGATCCAGACCCGTATCCCCGAGTACGCCAGGCCCTCCGACGAGATCTACATCAAGGTCGTGCGACTGGCGGTCGAGGAGGCCATCGGCCGCTTCCTCGACCGTATCGAGGACCCCGACGCCCCGTGGGACCCCGAACCGTTCCGCATGATCGGCAGGGGCGAGGCCGCCGAGGGCCGCAACCTCGAGCCGCTCCAGACCGCCATGCGCCTGGGCGCCAGGGTCGGATGGCGGCGTCTGACGGAGATCGCCGGGCCGCTCGGCCTGTCGCCCCAGTCGCTCTACGACCTCGGAGAGGCGATCTTCGTCTACCTCGACCAGCTGGCCGACGCGGCCGCTGAAGGCTTCGACGAGGCGAGGGCTCACGCGGCGGGCGAAATGGAGCGACGCCGCCACCGCCTGCTCGACCTGCTGCTGTCGCAGCCCCCCGCAGCCGCCGAGGCGATCTCCGACCTGGCCAAGGCGGCGGGCTGGCGGCTGCCGCGCACCGTCGCGGGCGTCGCCCTCGACGACCAGAACGGCACTCCGTCCCTGCCTCCCGACATCCTGGTCGGCCTCGAGCGGCCGCAGCCCTGCCTCCTCGTCCCCGACCCCAACGGTCCAGGCCAGCCGCAGATGCTGGAGAAGGGCCTGCGCGGATGGCGCGCGGCGATCGGGCCCGCCGTGCCACTGGAGCGGGCGGCCACCTCGCTGCGCTGGGCCACCGAGGCGCTGGAGCTGGCCCGCCGCGGTGTGCTGCCCGGCGGGCGGGGGCCGCTGCGCTGCTCCGACCACATGGCCACGCTCATCGTCTTCAAGGACGAGGAGCTGGTCGGCGCGCTGGCCGCCAGCAGGCTCGCCCCACTGGCGCACCTGCGCCCCTCCCAGCAGGACAGGCTGGCCGAGACCCTGCTCGCCTGGCTGAGGTACGGCAGGGGCGCGGGCGAGGTGGCCGCCAGGCTGCACGTCCACCCCCAGACCGTCCGCTACCGGCTGCGCCAGCTCGAGGAGCTGTACGGCGAGCAGCTCGGCGACCCCGACATCCGCTTCGAGCTGGAGATCGTCCTGCGGGCCAGGCAGGCCGCGCGTGAGGGAGCGCGCCCCTCATGAGCGGAAGAGCCTGAGCCTGTCCTCGCCGATGCGCTCGCGCAGCGCGTGGTCCTCGATCCCGAGGTCCTCCCCCGGAGCCAGGCACAGCACGCCCACCTTGCCGACGTGCTCGTTGGTCTGGACGGCCCGCGCCGCGTCCGCCGCCCGCTCCAGGGGGTAGACGCGCGACAGCGTCGGGTGGATCGCGCCGAGCGCGATGAGCCTGTTGACCTCGGCGCACTCCTGGTAGTTGGCGCCGTGGGAGCCGATGACCCGCTTGAGCTTCATCCACAGGTGCCGGTTGTCGTAGGCGTGGTCGAAGCCGCTGGAGGACCCGCAGGTGACCACCGACCCGCCCTTCTTCGCGACGTAGACCGACGCGCCGAACGTCTCCCTGCCGGTGTGCTCGAAGACGATCGCGGGGTCCTCCCCCACCTGCCTGCGCACCTCGGCGCCGAAGCGCCGCCAGGCCTTCTCGTCGTCCAGGTGCTCGAAGTCGGTGCGGTCCACGACGTACTCACAGCCCATGCCGCGTAACAGCTCGGCCTTCTCCCTGGAGCTGACCACGCCGACGGGGATGCCGCCGCCGTTCCTGACGAGCTGCACGCCGTACGCGCCGAGGCCGCCCGTCGCGCCCCACAGCAGCACCACGTCGCCCTGTTTCATCCGCGAGCCGTGCTCGCCGACCAGCATGCGGTAGGCGGTCGAGGCGCACAGCATGTTGCACGCGGCCTCCTCCCAGCTCAGGTGGCGCGGCTTGGGCAGCAGCTGCGTCGCCTTCACCACCGCGAACTCCGCCAGCCCGCCGAAGTTCGTCTCGAACCCCCACGCGCGCAGGTCGGCGGCCAACATGGAGTCGTGGTGGGCGACGGGGTCCTCGCTGTCCACGTACGCGGGGCTGGTCACCACCCTGTCGCCGACGTGCCACTGCCGTACGGCGGCGCCCTTCCGCACGACCACCCCCGAGGCGTCCGAGCCGAGCACGTGCGTGTCCAGGTCGTGGCGCGGATCGCTCCTGCCCAGGCGTTCGAGGAAGGCGAAGGTCGGGATCGGCTCGAACATCGCCGACCACACGGTGTTGAAGTTGATCGCGCTGGCCATGACCGCGACGAGCACCTCGTCCGGCGCGAGCTCCGGCATCGGCACCTCGCCCACGTGCAGCGACCTGCGCACGTCCTTGTCCACGCCCATCGTGCCGTGGGGCGCACGGCCGAACATGCCGACCTCCTCCCTGCGGATGTGGGCGGCTCTGTAGACGGGCGGAACCTCTGCTCGCAGGAGCTCCTCCGGGTCCGCGCCCTCGATGACTGCCTGTGCCAGCGTCATAGGAGACCTCTCAGGTGTGCGGCGACGATCTCTACGTACGGGGGGTCGAGCAGGTTGAGATGGTGCGCCCCTTCGACGGGGACGATCTCGAGATCCTTGGCGTAGGGGGCGAACCCCCTGGCCGGATCGTTCTCGTGGGCGTAACGGGCGTCCCGCACGGCCCACGGGGTCGGCTCGGTGGAGCGGTAGAGGACGACCTTCCCGCCGTACGGCAGGCAGCGGTAGCGCTCGATCGCCCTGGTGTCCTCGTGGGAGGTCCGCTGGTGGCGCAGGATGGCGGGGCTGAGCCCTTCGAGCACGCCCGACTCCTTGATCCGCCGCTCGGTCAGGTCGAGCTGGGCCTGCTCGCCGAGGTGGGCGAGCTCCTCGTAGGAGAGGGTGACGGCGGCGCCGTAGGTCTCGCTCAGGTACCGCGAGAAATCCACATACCTGCGCGCGTGGGCCGCCCGCAGCTCGTCCTCGGCCAGCTCGTCGGGCAGCCCCGAGTCGATCATCGCGACCAGCTCGACGTCGTCGCCGAGCTGCCTGGCGATCTCGAAGGCCAGGATCCCGCCGAACGACCAGCCGCCGAGCCGGTAGGGGGCGGGCGCTATGCGCCTGACGGCGTCGGCGTAGACGGCGGCCCGGTCGGAGACATCCGCGGTGTCCTCCAGCCTCTCCAACCCGAGCACGGGGACGTCGAGGAGCGCCGCGAGCCTGGTGTACACCCCTGTGGTGCCTCCCGCGGGGTGGGCGAGGAACAGCGGCCTCGCGGTCGACGGCGGAGCCGTCCCCGGGGTGAGCGCTCTGACGACCCCTCTGCCTGCCTCGCGCTCGTCCCACTCCCGCACCGCGTCCGCCACCTCGGCCACCGTCGCCGCCCCTTCGATCAGGGCCCGCTGGCCGAGCTCCTCCGCCAGGCCCTCCGCGACCAGGGGCAGCGCCTCGGCGGGGAGGCTCTCGCCGATCGCGGGGGCCCGGCCGAGCACCTCCTCCGCCACCCTGACCACCAGCCGCTCCGCCGCGTCCCTCGGCCCCGCCTCCTGCGGCCCCCTGCCGAGCTCCGAGGCGACCATCCGGGCGATCTCCCCGAGGGTCGCGCCTCTCAGCAGGGGTCCCGCGGGCAGCGCCACCCCGAAGTCGTGCTCGATCGTCCCCCTCAGCCGCGTCGCCGCCAGCGAGTCCAGGCCCAGCTCCGTCAGCGCGACGCCCTCCCCCAGGCCCAGGGCGTCCAGCCCCAGCACCCCTGCCGCCCGCTCCCTGACCCGCCCCACGATCACCTCCAGCGCCTCGTCGTGTCCCAGCGCCGAGAGGTCCTCGCGTGCCGCCGTCCCCTCCACCACCATGGAGAAGTACGGCATGCGTCCCACCCGGGGGAACACCGCCACCGCCGTCGCGGGGTCCAGCCGCACCACTCCCGCCGACAGCTCCCCGCGCAACAGCGCCTCCAGCGCCTCCATCCCCTCGGAAGGGGTCAGCGGCGTGACGGCCGGCAGCGGGGCCGCCCCCGCCCACGTCCCCCAGCCGATCGACACCCCGGGAAGACCCTCGGCCCTGCGCAGCTCGCACAGCGCGTCCAGGTAGGCGTTGGCCGTCGCGTAGGCCGCCTGGCCCGGCGAGCCCAGCAGTGCCGCCGCCGACGAGTAGGCCACCCACCAGTCGAGGCCGGCTCCACGCGTGGCCTCGTGCAGCCGCAGGCCGCCCAGCGCCTTGGCCCGCCACACCCGTTCCACGGACTCGGCGGTCAGGTCGGCGATCAGGCGGTCGTCCAGCACGCCCGCCGCGTGGACGACGCCGCGCAGCCGTATCCCTCCGCGGGTCGCCGCCTCCACCAGCCGCTCGGCCGTTCCCGAGGCGGCGAGGTCACCCGTCACCACCTCGGCCACGCCGATGCGCGCCAGCTCGGCGGCGGCCTCGGGCGAGGGGCCCGACCGGCCGTTCAGCACGACGCGGGCCGCGCCCCTGCCTGCCAGCCAGCGCGCGGCGAGCAGGCCGAGCGTGCCGTACCCGCCGGTGATCAGGTAGCCGCCGCCCTCCCGTACCACCGGCACGCCGGCAGGATCGGGCGGAGCGGGCGGAGCGGGCAGGTCGGCGCGGCGCAGGCGGGCGGCGTAGCGGACGCCGT
Organism: Nonomuraea recticatena; assembly: GCF_039533245.1. Classification (NCBI taxonomy): domain Bacteria; kingdom Bacillati; phylum Actinomycetota; class Actinomycetes; order Streptosporangiales; family Streptosporangiaceae; genus Nonomuraea; species Nonomuraea recticatena. The sequence continues at coordinate 506,047 of NZ_BAAATE010000004.1, forward strand.
CGCGCCAGGCCACCTCGTCGTCCTCCGTGTCCCGCGCGAGCTCGCTCGCCAGTGCGGACAGGTCGTCGACGTCGATCAGGGCCGCCCTGAGCTCGGGGTGCTCCAGCGCGAGCACTCGCACCAGCCCGCGCAGCGACGCGCCTGAGGGCTCCGCCCGCTCGCCGGGCAGCACCGCCTGGGTCCGTTGGGTGACGATCCTCAACCGTCCGCCCCGAGGCGCGAGCCCTGCCACCCGCAGCATGACCCGCTGGGGATCGGGGCGCGGCGGCACCAGGAGCAGCGGGTCGCCGTCGGGCGAGGTCGCGACGAGCGAGGCGAGGCGGTCCGCCCGTGAATCCCCCTCATCGGCCAGGATGAGCCATTCACGGGCCGGGACCGCCCCGCCCTGCGCCTGTGGCGCCCGCACCCAGATCCGTTCGACGAGCTTGTCCGCCAGCCTCACGGGGACCTCGTCCGCCCGGATCTCCTGCGTCACGATTCCCACACAGGCCCCGTCTACACCGGCGGTCGCCATCTTTTCGAGGGCGTGCTCCGACGGGCCCTCACCCGCCGAGCCGTACATCCTCCAGACGCCCGCCGCGTCCTTGGCGTGCACCTCCACGCGGCCGCCCGCCAGCGTGGTGGTGATCTGGGCGGGCAGCGGCAGAAGGGCGTACAGCGCGACGTCGGAGACGGCAGGCCCGCCGAGCGCGGCCCTGGCCAGCTGGGCGACGGCCTCGACGGGCAGAACCGGGTGCCCGTGGCGGTGCCACACCTCCGCCGGCAGCCGCCACGGCGGCTGCGACAGGTCGTCGAGCGTGGTGGACCAGCAGTGACCGGCGGGCGTCTCCACGTGCGCGCCCAGGAGCGGATGCCCGCCCACGGGCCGCGGCCAGGCCGCCACCCAGTGCCGCTCGCGCCGCCATCGCGGCCGCGGCACGTCGGTGACGCGCCCCTCCACCCTCGGCGGTACGGCGGCCGCCACCCTGGCGACCTGCTCCTCGAACTCCTGTGGCCCGGCGTTCCTGACCAGCGAGTGGGTCACCAGGGCGCCGGGTGGAAGGGTGTCGCGCAGCGGCGCGCCCAGCACGGGATGCGGGCCGAGCTCGGTGAACACCGTGAACCCGTCCTCGGCGGCGGCCATGACGGCCTGCATGAGCCGTACGGGACGCCTGATGCCCGCCGCCCAGTAGGCGGGCTCGAACGTCGGAGTCTCGCGAGGGTCCTCCAGCACGGTCGAGTAGAACGGCAGCCAAGGTTCGCCAGGCGCGATCGCCGCCAGCTCCGCGCGAAGCACCGGCTGTAACGGCCTGACCTGCGGTGAGTGTCCCGCGCCCTCGGCCGTCAGCACCTTGGCCATGCGCCCGCGCGCCGCCGCCTCGGCCGCGAAGGCCGCCACCCTGCCGGGATCGCCCGTGACCACGGTCTGGACGGGCGAGGAGTGGACGGCGACGTGCAGGTCCTCGGGCACCTCCTCGGCCGCCACCTCCAGCACGGCCATCGCCCCTCCGCCGCCGAGCGAGCCGAGCAGCCTCGCCCTCCTGCAGATGACGCGCACCCCGTCGCTCACGCTGAGGCCGCCGGCGACGACGGCGGCGGCCACCTCGCCCATGGAGTGCCCGATGACGGCGGAGGGCGTGAAGCCGTGAGCCCTCCACAGCCTGGCCAGGCCGAGCTGCACGGCGAAGATCAGCGGCTGGAGGGTCGCGACGCCTTCGCCCTTCCACGCGTGGACGTCGATGCCCGCCTCGGCCGCCAGCAGGGGCGCCAGCTCGTCGACGGCCTCACGGAAGGCGGGCTCGGCGGCGTAGAGGTCGCGGCCCATGCCCTGCCACTGCGCGCCGTACCCGCTGAAGACCCACACTGGGCCCCTGCCTCCGGCCGGGACCGGTTCGACGGAGGCGAGCGCGCGGGCCAGCTCCCCGGTGTCCCGCGCCACGACCGCCGCGCCGACCCTGCCTCTGCCCGCTCGCCTGGCGAGGGTGGCCGCCACGTCTGCCAGGGCGGCGCCCTTTCCTGCCTCGGTCTCGGCCCATGCCGCCAGGTCGGCGGCGTGAGCGCGCACCCTGTCGGCGGTGAGGTCGCTGAGCACGAAGACCCGCGCGGCTGGCTCGTCCTGCCGGGCGGCTGCGGGGAAGGCGTCGAGGACGACGTGGGCGTTGGTGCCGCCGAAACCGAACGACGACACGCCCGCCCTCGCGGCTGGGCGTGGCCATGGGGTCGGCTCGGTGACCACCGTCAGGCGGTCCCACGGGAGGTGCGGGTTCGGCTCGCGGAAGTGGAGGCTCGGCGGGATCACGCCGTGGTGCAGCGCCAGGACGGTCTTGATGAGGCCCGTCACCCCCGCCGCCGCCTCCAGATGGCCGAGGTTGGTCTTGACCGAGCCGACCAGAATCCTGCCCCGCAGGGCGGCGGCGAGGGCTCGGCCCTCGATCGGGTCGCCGAGGAAGGTGCCCGTGCCGTGCGCCTCGACGTAGTCGGGCCCTGTGTCGAGGCCCGCGTAGGCGGTGCGGAGCAGCTCCTCCTGCGCCTCGGGGTTCGGCGCGACCAGGCCGTTGGAGCGGCCGTCCTGGTTGACCGCCGTGGCGCGGACCACCGCGAGCACGCGGTCGCCGTCGCGCAGGGCGTCGGAGAGCCGCTTCATGACGACCACTCCGCAGCCCTCCGCGCGGACCATGCCGTCGGCGGAGGCGTCGAAGGCCCTGCACCTGCCGCTGGGCGAGGTGCCGCCCGCCTGGTCGAAGGCCATCGTGACGACGGGCGAGAGCAGCAGGTTCACCCCCGCCGCCAGCGCCAGGTCGCTCTCCCCCGCCCGCAGGCTCGCCACGGCCAGGTGCACGGCGACGAGCGAGGACGAGCACGCGGTGTCGACGGCCATGGAGGGCCCGCGCAGGTCGAGGAGATAGGAGAGCCTGTTGGCCGCGATGCTGAAGGCCGCGCCCGTGGCCGTCCACGCCTCCACCGAGGCGGGGTCGGCGGTGGTGAGGTGGGCGTACTCGTTGCCCGAGATGCCGACAAAGGCCCCCGTACGGCTGCCGCGCAACGACCTCGGCGCGATGCCGCCGTGCTCCAGCGCCTCCCACGCCGTCTCGAGCAGCAGGCGCTGCTGGGGGTCCATCGTGGCGGCCTCGCCTGGAGGGATGCCGAAGAAGGCGGCGTCGAATCCCGCGATGTCGTCGAGGAAGCCGCCGTGCCTCGTCGTGCGGGCGATGGCGTCGGCGGTGCGGGCGCTGCCGTCGTCGAACGCCTCCCACCTGCCGTCGGGCACCTGCCGTACGGCGTCGCGCCCGTCCATCAGCAGCTCCCAGAGCGCCTCAGGCCCCTCGGCGCCCGGCAGGCGGCAGCCGATCCCGACCACGGCGATCGGCTCGCTCCCCCCGGCCCTGGCCACCGGGGGAGAGACCGAGGGAGAGGCGGTGACGGCGCGCGGCGCGAGGGCGGCGGCGAGGCGGTTGACCGTGGGGTGCTCCCAGACCAGCGTGGGCGGCAGCTCCCTGCCCAGCAGTTCGGCGAGTTCGCCCGCGATCCCGACCGCGTCCCTCGACGACAGCCCGAACTCCTCCAACGGCCGGTCGGGGTCGACCTCCTGCGAAGGGAGAAGGGAGGCGATCCGCTCCGTGAGAAAGCGTCGGATGTCGCCTTCGCCGAGTACGTCCACACGCGCTCCCATACAGCCGGGTGATCGGTCAACTTACCGAGACGCACCTTTCAGGAGCAGCCCGTAGCCGAACATTCCTCCGGAGCGTTTTGTCACGGGGGTGATAATTGTCCGCGGAGCGCAACCGCCGGCCTCTTTTCGTTGCCGGGGGTGATAGCCCCCGCCCTCCACCAGGGCCTAGCCTCGCCTGCACGCTGAAGACGGTGGAGGGCATCATGCGATCCCGGAGCTTGCCGGCCGCGGCGCTGGCGACGGTGCTGGCGACGGTGCTGCTCGTGGGCGCGAGTGCCCCGCCCGTCCTCGCCGATCCGGGCTGGTCGCTGGTTCCCGAGGGCGAGAGCACGGCCGAGCCTTCGCAGGTGGCCCCCGCCCCTCAGGAGCAACCGCCTGCCGACCCCGGTGACGTGCCTCCGCAGGAGGCGCAGGACGACACGCGGCCGGAGCCGCGGCAGCCCGCGGAGGAACAGCCGCGCCCGCCGCGACAGCAGCCACAGCCCCCGCGGCAGGACGGGCGGCCCAGGCCGCAGGACAGCGGCGACGGACGCTACGCCCCCTGGCAGCGGGCGCTGAAGGGCTCGGCGAGGGTGGTCAGGGAGCGCAGGCTCGGCCCCCGCATGCTCGACATCCTGATCTCCTCACCCTCGGTCGGCCAGATGATGCCGGTGCGCCTGCTGCTGCCCAGAGGCTGGTCCAAGTCGGCCAAGCGCACCTGGCCCGTGCTCTACCTGCTGCACGGCGGCGCCGACAACTACACCGCGTGGACCCGGATGACCGACGTCGTGAGCTTCACCGAGAACGTCGACGCGATCATCGTGATGCCGGAGGCGGGCAGGGCGGGCAACTACTCCGACTGGTACAACGGCGGCAGGGGCGGCACGCCGGCCTGGGCCACCTTCCACACACAGGAGGTACGGCAGCTGCTGGAGATCGGCTACAGGGCGGGCACCCGCAGGGCGATCGCGGGACTGTCGATGGGCGCCTACGGAGCGGTGAAGTACGCCGCCCAGAACCCCGGCATGTTCTCCTTCGTCGGCGCGTTCAGCGGCATCATGGCCACCGAGCTGCCTGGCATTCCGCAGATCATCCAGAACGCGCAGCTCAGCGAGGGCCACGACCCCGACGCGCTGTGGGGCGACCCGTCCAGGGACAAGAAGATCTGGGCCGCGAACGACCCCCTGGTGCTGGCCCCTAACCTCAAGGGCACCGCCATCTTCCTGTCGAGCGGCACCAACAGCTTCGCGGGCCCCCTCGACCCGCCCGGCTCGCCCTGGCACCCCGCGCACCTGGGCGAGCCGATCTCCGCCTACACCGCCAAGGCCCTGAGCAGGCGGCTCGACGCGCTCGGCATCAAGCACACCATGAACATGTACGGCAACGGCACCCACACCTGGCCGTACTGGAACAGGGAGTTCAAGAACTCCTTCCCCATGGCCCTGCGCGCCCTCGGGCTGAAGGGCGGCGGCGAGCCCGACGTGGCCACGATGAGGGACCAGCGCGAGTGGGAGTACGACACGCCGCTGCCGCCGATCACCCCGCCCGACGCCGTCCAGCCCGCCCCGCTCCCGCTGGGGGTGAAAGGCTGGACACTGGAGCCATGAACCTGCGCGACCGCAAGAAGGAACGAACCCGGCGGCTCCTGTCCGACACGGCGATAGAGATGTTCCTCGCCGAGGGGTTCGACCGGGTGGCGGTCGCCGACATCGCGGCGGCGGCGGAGGTGTCGAAGCCCACGCTGTTCCGCTACTTCCCCGCCAAGGAGGATCTGGTCCTGCACCGCTTCGCCGACCACCAGGGCGAGCCCGCGCGCGTCGTCGAGGGCAGGGCCGAGGACGAGAGCCCGCTGCGCGCCCTGCGCAGGCACTTCCTACAGGGCCTGGACGAGCGCGACCCTGTCACCGGTCTGTGCGACGTGCCCGAGGTGCTGGCCTTCCAGCGGCTGGTGTTCGACACACCGAGCCTGGCCGCCCGACTGGTCGAGTACGGCACCGCCGACGCCGAAGCGCTCGCGCGGGCGCTGGGCGGCCCCGCCCCCGGTCTGGTCGCCGCGCAGGTGATCGCCGTGCGACAGGTGCTGGCCAGGGACAACGTCGCCGCCATCTCGGCGGGACGCAGCGCCGATGAGGTCTACCCCGAGGCGGTCGAGGCCGCCGACACCGCCTTCGACCTGCTCAGCCACGGCGCCGCAGGGCGCGGCTACTGACCTCGGTCAGGTCGGTGACGCCGATGGTCTGCTTGGTGAACGGGTAGCCCAGGGCGTCGAGCGCCGCGATCTGGGCGGCGGTGTCGTCCTCGGCGACGGTCTGGAAGCGGAAGGTGAACCACGTCAGCGCCCGGTCGTAGGCCAGCGAGCCCTCCTCGCTGAAGGCGATCCTGCAGCTGTCGACCCCGGCCAGCAGCCTCTCGCGCTGCTCGTCGCTCAGGCCGTCGAACTGGCCGCGGATGATCACTCGGTAGGTGTTCACGTCCTGCTCCCATGGGTGCGTACGCGGTCGCCGAGCAGGCTCTCGATGACGTCGAGCCGTTCCAGCGTCGCGATGGCGATGGCGGAGGGGTCCTGCCCCTCGGCCGTGCGTCTGCCGATCTCCCGAAGGACGTGCGCGTGAACCCAGCCGAGTTGCTCGGCGACGAGCGCGGGCATCGGATCGCCTGGCCCGGCCCCCGCCTCCTCCGCCAGGACGGCGGCGAGGTCGTCGACCATCTGCTCGGCCAGGGTGACCAGCCTCGCGCTCAGGGTCGGGGCCGCGCGCATCATCTCGAGGAAGCGGCCGAACCCCGGTCACACTACGGTCAGGTACACCTGGCCGAAGGCCTCCGCGTACTTCTTCAGGTCCGTCGCCACGTCGACCTCGGGCGTCGCAGGGTTGTAGATCGTGGCCAGCCGGGGCTTGACCTCGCTCAGCCTGGTCAGCTGCTCCCAGGTGGCGTTGCCCGCGAGCTTCTCGCCGAGGACCCTGTTGACCGTGCCCTTCGGGTCCTGCCAGCGCGTCCACAGCGTGACCGTCTCGGCCGCGTCGGACTGCAGCGGCGCCGCCACCCGCTCCGTGATCGTCTTGAGCGCCTGCTCGGCGGTCAGCTGCGAGGAGCCGGGGGCGGTGAAGACCGCGTCCTCCGCGCCGATGGTGCCGTAGGCGTCCCACGCGCGGGCCCGCACCTGGATCCACTGGTTGCGCTGGGCGGTGACGGCGTCGATCTTCCAGGTGGCGTACTCGGTGGCCAGGTGGCCGTCGTCGAGCGAGAGCTGGTCCACCAGGCCCTTGGACAGCCAGGCGCCCACGCGCTCGGGGTCGAGCAGCGGGTACTTCTTGGCCAGCTCGGTCTTGCACGCCTCGTCGGCCCCGCAGCCGAGCACCGGCACGACCGTGTGCACGGCCAGCTTCCTGCCGGGGAGCGCGGCACGCAGCGCCTTGGTGGTCTCGGCCATGAACGTGTCGATCTCCTCGGCCGAGGAGAGGGTCTGGTTGTAGCCGAGCTGCGAGGTGAACCTGAGGCCCACCACGCCGTCCTGCATCGCCAGCGCGCCCACCCGCTTGACGGCCTCGGCGAGCTTGCCCGCCTTCCAGTCGTCGGCCAGGTCGGTGTCGATCCAGACCCGCAGCCCCGCCGCCGTCGCCGTCTTGACCGCCTGCCCCTCGGCGGTCTCAGCCGCGCTCTTCACCTCGGCCGCCGAGACCTCCGAGGGATCGACGTAGCAGTCCTTGCCGCCGCCCTCGCACTCGGGCGGGCCGCTCTCCTCGGGAGCCGGGCTGGGGTCGCCGCCGTCGCTCGACCCGCCGTCGCCGGGCACCTCGGGGCAGGTGTTGCCCTCCTCGGTGCAGTCGATCCACGGGCTGTCCGGCGGCCCCGCGTTCCTCATGTTCTCGCCGTCGTTGTCGAGCCAGAACCTGGCGATGTCCGCGGCTTCGTCAGGCGTCGCCATCCAGCGGCAGACGACGTAGGCGGGGGTGTCGCTGGACATCAGGTCGTTGCAGCTCCTGGGATCGTTGTCCGACCAGGCAGGCACCCCGATTCCCAGCAGGGAGAGCGCCAGACCGATGACGAAGATCTTGCGGAAACGCATGTCGCCTACTTCGCGGGGGGATCAAAGGTGGGCAAGTAGCACACTATCCGGACACTTCTAAGAGATCCACCGCTTGCCGTACGCCGTCTTCCTGCCGCAGCAGGGCCGACAGCCGCCGGTTCGGCACGGCCCTCGCGAGCCTCGCCGCCAGCTCCGCCGACGTCAGCCGCCTGACGGGCAGCGGGTCAGGTCCTGCTCCCAGCGCCGCCACGCGAGCGCCCCAGAAGTGCTGGTCGGAGAAGAACGGGCAGACGAGGTTGGGCACGCCGGCCGTCAGCCCCGTCGCGGTGGTGCCCGCCCCGCCGTGGTGGACGACGGCGGCGGTGAGCGGGAAGAGCGCCGCGTGGTCGGCCTCCCCGAGGAGGAAGAGCGTCGAGGACGGCTCCACGGGCAGCCCCTGGACCACCGCCCGCACGCCGGCCAGCTCCAGCGCCTCGACCACCCGCTCGCCCAGCCACGCGGGCGCGCTCATGCTGCCGAAGCCGACGTAGACGGGCGGCGGCCCCTCCTCGACGAAGGCCAGGAGCTCGCCCGGCAGCGGGCGCGGCGGCCGCCGCCAGTAGCCGGTGAGGTGGACGTGGCAGGGCCAGTCGCGAGGACGTGGCACGACCAGCGGGCTCACGCCGCACAGCACGGGTGTGTCGTCACGGCGGGGCCGCCGCGGGCCCAGACCCAGCACGGTCGCCCTCAGGCGGTTGACCATCCGGCCGAGGACCAGCCAGCCCAGCCTCTCGATCAGCGCGTAGCTGGCCCTGTTGCCCCAGCTCCCGAGCGTTCTCAGCCGGACGAGGGGGTTGGGGAACTCGCGGGTGGGGTGGCTGGGCTGGAAGTGGAGTATCCGGTGCGGCATGCCGTACCGGTCGGACAGGTGGCCGCCCATGCCGCCCAGCGCGGGCGCGAGGACCAGGTCGGCGTCGCGGGCCGCCGCGTCCACCTCGGCGACCAGCCTCTCCGCGAGCGGCTCGACGATCCGCGCGAAGCCCCTGACGAAGCCGAGAGGGCCGCTGCGCAGCCACGCCTGCCCCTCCTCCGACTCCATGATCCGCACAGGGTCCACGCTCAGCGCCGCCATCGTGAGACCGCCCATGAGCGGGGCGTACCGCTCGGCGGCCACGACCGTGACCTCGTGACCTCGCTCCCCCAGCCCCTCGCCCAGCGCGACGCACGGCTGGGTGTCGCCCCTCGACCCGAACGCCAGGATGGCCACCTTCACGACAGCGACACCACGCTCACCAGCGCTCCGGCCAGGACCAGCACCGCCGCCACCAGCAGCCCTGCCGAGTAGCCCCCCGCGAACGTCTCGGCCGCCTGCACGATCACGCCGATCGCGGCGATGCCGAACAGGCCCGAGATCTCCCTGCCGACCGTGAACACGCCGCCCGCCACGCCCGCCCTGCCCTCGGGTACGGCGCCCAGCACGGCCGAGCCCAGCGGCATCGTCAGCGCCGAGCCCGCGCCGATCGCGCACACCGCGGGAAGCAGCTCGCCCCACCCGTCGCCGGGCCTGAGGAAGGCGACGGCGGCCATCCCCGCCGCCACCATGACCAGGCCCGCCGCCACCGTCCTCGCCGCCCCGAGCCGCCGCTCCACGAAGGGGACGAGCGGCGTCACGGCCACGACCAGCAGCGCCAGCGGCACGAACGCCAGTCCCGACGCCGTCGGCGAGAAGCCGAGCACGCCCTGCAGGAAGATCGCGGTGTAGAAGAAGACCCCGTTCACCCCCAGCCCCCAGAGCACCTGGGCGACGACCCCGCCCGTGAACGCCCTGGCGCCGAACAGCGCCAGATCCACCATCGGCTCGGCCGCCCGCCGCTCCACCATGACGAACGCCACCGCGCCCAGCGCGCAGGCCGCCGCCGTCGCGACGATCAGCGGGGAGGTCCAGCCGTACTCCGCGCCGTGGATCAGCGTGAACGTCCCCGCCGCCAGGACCACCGCGGACGTCACCACGCCGGGCAGGTCCACCCGCGCGGCCGACGGCTCCCTGCTCTCCCGCACCACCGCCAGGGCCAGCGCGATCACCGCCAGCCCGGCGGGCACGTTGATCAGGAACACCCAGCTCCAGTGCGCGTGCTGGCTCAGGTAGCCGCCCACGACGGGGCCCAGGGCCAGCGCGGCGGCGCCCGACGCCATCCACACCGCCACGCCCGCCGATCGCTGCCTGCCGTCCTTTCCCGCGAGGACGGCCAGCGTCGCGGGAAGGATCAGCGCCGCGCCCACCCCCTGGACCAGCCTGGCCGCCACGAGCAGCTGGATCGTCGTGGCCAGCCCCGCCGCCAGCGACGCCGCCGTGAACGTCGCCAACCCTGTGACGAGCGCCTTCCTGCGCCCGTACACGTCGGCCAGCCTGCCGCCCGCGAGCATGAGACCGGCGAAGGTCATGATGTAGCCCGTCGCCACCCATTCCAGCGCCGCCAGGCTCGCGCCCAGATCATCCCTGATGGTCGGCAGCGCGACGGTCACGACCGTGTTGTCGAGCGTGGTCACGAACCCCGCCAGGCCGACGACCAGGAAGAGCGGCCACACTCTGGCGCCGCTCGCGGGCCGGAGCACGCTCTGGGCCATCAGTCCACCTCCGCCCAGGTCCAGCCGGCGCCGTCGGTGCTCGCCCTGACCACCCGGGTCCTGGGCCGCACCTTCACCCACCCGAACGGCTCGCCATCGCACTCCGGCGTGCGCGGGCTCTCCTCCTCGAGCGTGACCTCCCCGCCGGACGCCGCCTCCCGCGGCGCGGGCTCCCTGACGGCGGCCGGGTAGGGGTTGATGCCCCGCTTGCGCACCACGGCGGCCGTGCCGACCGGCCCGCTGACGACGGGGACGACGGGGACGACGGGAGGCGGCATCGGGGGCAGCGGCATCGGCGAGGGGATGGGGTCGGTGTCCATGCCGAACAGCGGAGTCGCGACCGGCTCGGGGGCGGGCAGCGAAGGTGAGGGCCGGGCGTCGTCCTCGGCCCACTGCCAGCCAGGCCCTTCGAGGTTGGGCCTGACGACCCGCCGCGGCGGCTCCACCCGGGGCCCGCCCGCCGCGCCCGAAGGCGCCTCCATCCGAGGCACGGCGGGCAACGCCACGGCGGGCGAAGGCGGCTGCACCCGAGGTACGGCGGGCAACGCCACGGCCTGTGAGGGCGGCTCACCCTCGGGCTCGCGGAGCTCGATGCGCCGGTGCAGGCCGCGCAGCGGCCCAGGTAACCACCAGTTGGCCTCCCCCATCAGCCGCATCGTCGCCGGCACCAGCAGCGCGCGCACCAGCGTGGCGTCCACCACGATGGCGACGAACATCCCCACCCCGAGCAGCTTCACGATGGTGATGCCCGCCGTGGAGAAGGCCCCGATGACCACGAGCAGCAGCAGGGCGGCGCTGGTGATGATCCCGCCGGTCTTCTGCAGCCCGGCCGCCACCGCCGCGTTGTTGTCCCCCGTTCTCAGCCACTCGGCCCGCACCCGCGATAGCAGGAACAGCTCGTAGTCCATGGAGAGTCCGAAGACCACCGCGAGGATCAGCACCGTGACCGTCGCCTCGATGGTCCCCGTGGGCGTGAACCCCAGGAAGGATGCGAGGTTGCCGTACTGGAAGGCCCACACGATCACGCCGAACGAGGCCCCGATCGACAGCACGTTCATCAGCAGCGCCTTCAACGGCAGCAGCAGCGAGCCGAACGCGGCGAAGAGCAGCACGAAGGTGGCCCCGCACACCACCAGCGCCATCCACGGCAACGTCGCGGCCAGGCTGTCCATCAGGTCCATCTGCGCGGCGGTGGAGCCGCCGACCACCACGGCGCGGATGTTCGGCTCAGGCGTCATCGACCTGATGAGGGTCACCACGGAGCGGGCCGAGGACGACATCGGGTCGCCCTCGTACCGCACGGCCAGCCGTACCGAGCCGTTGGTCTGGGAGAAGCCGGTGACGTCCACGCCGGTGACCCCCTCCAGGCGGCGCAGGCGGTCGGCGAAGGGCTTGACGTCGGCCGGCAGCACGGGCGTCACGGGGCTGACCACGGTGTGGCCCTGGCCGAGCGGGCCGGGCAGCAGCGGGTCGGCGTCCACGAAGTCGCGCTCGACCAGCACGTGGACGTCGATCGGCGCCATCGAGTTCCTGGCGAAGTCGGCGTCGACGGTCTCGGCGACCTGACGGCTCTCGATCTTCGAGGGCAGCACCCTGTGGTCGACGTTGCCGAACTTCACGTCGACGAACGGCAGCGCCAGCGAGACCAGCACCGCGGTGACCCCCACGAGATACAGCACGGGCGTGCGCATCACGCTGGAGGCGACGGCGTGCCAGGCCCCGCCCCCTCGGGGGCCGCCGAAGGAGGGCGTGATCCTGAGCGCGTCCACCCTCGGCCCCAGGATCCCGAGGACGGCGGGCAGCACGATCAGCGCGGAGAACATCGCGACCAGGACGACGGCCGCGGCGCCGAGCCCGATGGAGCGCAGGAACATCTGCGGGAACAGCAGCAGCCCCAGCAGCGCCGTGGCCACGGTCAGCCCCGAGAACGCCACGGTCCGGCCCGCGGTGGCCATGGTCGCCACCACCGCCAGCTCGCGCGAGGTGCCCCGCCTGATCTCTTCGCGGAAGGCGCTCAGCACGAACAGCGAGTAGTCGATCGCCAGGCCGAGCCCCAGCATGGTCACGACGTTCAGCGAGAACACCGACACGTCCGTGACCTCGGTCAGCAGCCGCAGCAGCACCAGCGCCCCGAGCACCGCGAGCAGCCCGACCAGCAGCGGCAGCCCGGCCGCGACCAGGCTGCCGAAGACCAGGACGAGCAGCACCAGCAGGACGGGCATCGAGATCGCCTCGGCCCTCGCCAGGTCCGCGCCCGTCTGCGTGTTCAGGTCCCGGAGGAGCGGGACGGCGCCGCCGATCTTGACGGTGAGCCCTTCGACGGTCCTCAGCCGCTGCTCGACGGCGGCGTAGGCGGCCTGCTTGTCGCCCTTCAGCGTGATCAGCGCGTAGGTGGACCTCGAGTCGTGCGAGATCATCTTCGCCGAGCGCGCGGTCCAGTACGTCGTCAGCTGCCGCACGTGGGAGGCGGGCAGCCGGCGCAGCGAGTCGTGGACGGCCTTCTTGTAGCGCTTGTCGCGCACGCTCACCGTCGGGTGGGTGTAGAGCACGACCACGTCGGGCGAGGCCCCGCTGTACCACTCCTCGTTCCAGGTGGCCGACGTCGTCGACTCCGCGGACGGGTCCTCGAACCCGCCGTCCGTCATCCGCCCGAACAGCTCGAGACCGTAGGGCGCGACGAGCACCGCGGCGGCCACGCTCAGCACGAGGAGCGTCCAGCGGCCCCGGTAGACGAACCTGCCGAGCGACTCAAACAAACGCGCCCTCCAGATAGGCCTGCCTGCAGGCCCGTCTGGCGATCTTGCCGCTGGAGGTGCGCGGCACGGCCCCCGCCTGGACCAGCACCACCTCGGCGGCCAGATCGTGGTTCCTCGAGATCGCCGAGCGGACCTCGCCGATCACCGTCTGGGCGTCCAGGGCCGCGCGCGACCGCTCGGCCACCACGACCAGCCGCTCGGTCTCCTCGCCCGCCACCGCGAACGCCGCGACGTGGCCCCTGCGCACCCCTTCCGAGGCCTCATGGGCGGTCGCCTCGATGTCCTGCGGGTAGTGGTTGCGGCCGTCCACGATGACCAGGTCCTTGATCCGCCCCGTGATGTACAGCTCGCCCTCGTGGATCATCCCGAGGTCCCCCGTGCGCAGCCAGCCGTCCTCGAAGACCTCCGCGCTCTTCTCGGGGTCGCGCCAGTAGGCTCGCGCCACGTTCGGGCCCTGCACGAGGATCTCGCCGACGTGGCCGTCCTCCGCGTCGATCCGCACCCGCTGACCGGTCGGCCGGCCGCAGGAGACCTGCGCGCTGGCGACCCCCTCCCCCGTGTACGGCACGGCCCGCCCCTCGGCCAGCGCGTCCCTGTCGAAGTCCGTCACGCGGGGCGGCTCGTCGATGGCGCCGGCCGCGACGAAGACCGTCGCCTCCGCCAGGCCGTACCCGGGGGTGTGCGCTTCGGGGCGCAGGCCGTACGGCTGGAAGACGGAGGTGAAGCGCGAGACGGTCGAGGGGCGCACCGGCTCGGCCCCGTTGAGCATGACCCGCACCCCCGACAGGTCGAGCCCTTCCAGCCGGCCCGCCCGCGCGGCGGTGTAGTCGAAGGCGAAGTTGGGGCCTCCGGTGTAGACGTCGTCGTACTCCGACAGCAGGCGCATCCACCGCATCGGCTGCATGACGAAGGCCACGGGGTCCATGAACACCGCCTGGTTGCCGCCGACGATCGGGCAGGCGATGGTCGCGATCAGGCCCATGTCGTGGAAGAGCGGCAGCCAGAGCGCGGCCACCGAGGTGCGCGGCCTGGCGTCGAAGGCCTCCCACAGCTGGGCGGCGTTGGCCCCGAAGTTGCCGTGCGAGATCTCCACGCCCGCGGGCGTCCTGGTCGAGCCCGAGGTGTACTGCAGGTAGGCGAGGTCGTCAGGCGCGATCGGCTCGTCCTCCCACTCCTCGGCGAGCAGGTCGGAGACGGTGTCGACGGCGATGACGGCCTTGGCGGGCGGCAGGTCGCCCGTGGCGGGGCCGCTCGTCAGCACGGCCACGGGGTCGGCGTCGGCGTAGGCGAGGGCCAGACGCTCGGCGTGGCCAGGCAGGCCAGGGGAGAACAGCGGCACCGCGACGACCCGCGCGTACATCGCGCCGAGCATCGCGACCACGTACTCCAGGCTCTGCGGGGCGAGGATCGCGGCCCTGTCGCCTGGCTCGCACACCTCGCGCAGCCGTACGGCCAGCGCCCGCGCCCTGCGGTCGATCTGCTTCCACGTCAGGGTGTGCTTGCGCCCGTCACCCAGGTAGTCGGCGAAGGTGTAGGCGGGCGCGTCCGGGATCTCGCGCGCCCACCGCGCGATCCGGCCGATCAGAACGTCCATGCCGAAACTCCCCGGTCCGCCAACAGGGACCTAGCAAATTACGGCAGATAGGCGTGCGATTCTTGCCAAACGCCTGCACATTCCGCTTTCAGTCTTGTTACCGGCGTGACAAGTAGCGCTAGGCGATGATGAAGCGGACCACGACGCCCGAGCAGTCGCCCGCCACGCAGATCCGCACGGGGGCGTCGTAGCGGCCCGGCCTCGTCGGGACGCCGCCCACGTGCCCGTCGGGACCGATCGCGACGCCCGGCGGCAGCTTGCCCGCGTCGGTGACGGTGTAGGTCGCCAGCACGCCCTCGGGAGCGCCCTCGATCCCGATCGAGCTGTCGAGAAGCACGCCGACCCTCGCGGGGAAGGTCAGCTGAACGGGAGACCAGGTCACCTTCCTGTGCACGATCAGCGTGATGCGCTCGTCGGCGCAGATCTTGTCCTTGCAGACCGTGATCGTGGTGGAGTAGGTGCCTGGCCGCTTCGGCGTGCCGTACATGATGCCGGCCTCGTCGACGCCCACCCCCGGCGCGAGCGTCGCGCGTTCGAAGTCGACGTTGTCGTCGACGGGCAGCAGCCGTTCGTCGACCCCGATCCCCTCCGTGAGGTGGAAGGTGTTCTCGACCAGCAGCTTCGGGCTCTGCGCCTCGTGCAGCACGGGGGTGTCGCGAATCATGGACGCGGGCCTCACCCCCATCGAGGGCACCAGTGGCATGACCGCGCACAACGCGGACAGAGCGACGAGCGCCAGCCACTTCCACTGCATGCAGGGGTACCTACCCCTTTCGCAGCTCAGCGTCACTCCAGACGCACATGGACATAATCAGGACATGGCTGAATCCGCCCAGACGCTCGAACGCGGGCTCCACCTGCTCAGGCTGCTCGCCGACGGTCACGGCGGACGCACGCCCACCGAGCTCGCGGCCCAGCTGTCGCTGAGCCGCCCCGTGGTCTACCGCCTGCTCACCTCACTGCAGAACGAGGGGTTCGTCAGACGGGACCGCGAAGGGCGGGTCCATCTGGGGTACGGCGTGCTGGTGCTGGCCCAGGCGGTACAGCCGCTGCTGCGCGCGGCGGCGCTGCCCACGCTGCGGCGGCTGGCCGAGCAGGTGGGCGCGACCGCGCACCTCACGGTGGCCGAGGGCGACGACGGGCTCGCCGTCGCCGTGGTCGAACCGTCGTGGACCACCATGCACGTCGCCTATCGGGAGGGCGCTCGGCACCCGCTCACGAAGGGAGCGGCAGGTCAGGCCATCCTCGCGTTGCGGTCGGGCGACACGGGGTATCTCGTGACGGAGGGACAGCTGCAGGAGGGCGCACGCGGTGTGGCCGCGCCGGTCGCCGGGCTGCCCTGGCTGGAGGCGTCGGTGGGCGTGGTGACCTTCGGCCCGCTGGGCCAGGAGGTCGGACCGCGCGTGGTGGAGGCCGCCCGCGAGCTGACCGAGGCTCTCGGGTGAGCCGCCGGTTGACATCCTCCGCCGAATGAAGGAGCGTATTTACGCATAGAGGACACCTATGTCCGATAAACGGACGGAGCAGTGATGCCGTACTACCGCCAGGTGGGAGAGATCCCCCGCAAGCGCCACGTGCAGTTCAAGCGCCCGGACGGCGGCCTGTACGCCGAGGAGCTGATGGGCGAGGAGGGCTTCTCCTCCGACTCCTCGCTGCTGTACCACCGCTACCTGCCGACCGCGATCGTCAAGGCCGAGGCCGTCGACCCCGTCGTCTCGGTGAACACCGCGCCCAACCTGCCGCTGTCACCGCGCCACTTCCGCACGCAGGACCTCACCAGCGCAGGCGACCTGGTCGCCGGGCGCATCCTGTTGTCGGCCAACAGCGACGTCCGATTGTCGTACGCCACCACCGACCGGCCCAGCGAGCTCTACCGCAACTCCAAGGGCGACGAGTGCGTCTACATCCAGCGCGGCAGCGTCCGCTTCGAGTCGACCTACGGGGTGATCGAGGCGGGTGAGGGCGACTACGTCGTGATCCCGACCGGCACGATCCACCGCTGGGTCCCCTCGGGCACCGTGAACGCCCTGGTCATCGAGGCGTCGGGGCACATCAGGCCGCCCAGGCGCTACCTGTCGCAGTACGGGCAGTTCCTCGAGCACGCGCCGTACTGCGAGCGCGACCTCAGGACGCCGCAGGAGCCGCTGATCACCGAGGGCGAGGAGGTCCCCGTCCTGGTGCGCACGCGCGGCGGGCTCACCAGGCTGACCTACCGCAACCACCCCTTCGACGTGGTCGGCTGGGACGGCTACCTCTACCCCTACGCCTTCAACATCGAGGACTTCGAGCCCGTGGTGAAGAAGACGCACGCGCCGCCGCCCGTCCACCAGACCTTCGAGGGTCCGGGCTTCGTGGTGTGCTCGTTCATGCCGCGCCCGCTCGACTTCCACCCCGAGGCCGTGCCGATCCCCTACAACCACCACAACGTCGACTCCGACGAGTTCATGTTCTACGTGGGCGGCGACTACTCCGCGCGGGCGGGCTCCGGCATCGACGTCGGCTCGATCTCGCTGCACCCCGCCGGCTTCACCCACGGCCCGCAGCCCGGAGCGGTCGAGGCGGTGATCGCCGCGGGCGCCACGCACACCAGCGAGATGGCCGTCATGGTCGACACCTTCAGGCCGCTCGACCTCGGCGAGGGCGCACTGGCCTGCGAGGACCCCGGCTACGCATGGACCTGGGCACGATGACCTCCTTCGAGTGCGGCACCCAGGGGCCGCGGACGACCCTGTTCTCCTCCCTGGTCGACGACGCGGGGCTGTTCCCTCCGACCTCCCTGCACATGTCGGAGGCGCTCGCGCGCCACCAGCGTGACCTCGACGCGGGCAGCCCCGTCCTGACCCACCGCTTCCTGTGCCCGTCCAGCAGGATCGACGCCCTGCGCAGGGAGCCCCAGCAGCCCAGGAGGATCGGCCTCATCGTCGACACCTCCGAGATCCCCCCCTTCGACGACCTGCCCGTCGACCTCGTGGAGGTACGGCTGCCGCCCGAGCAGTCGGTGAACGCGATGGCCGAGCGGCTGCAGGGCCACCTGCCGCCCAACGCCGCCCTCTTCATCGAGGTGCCTCCCACCAAGCTCGTGCCGAACATGCCGCAGGGGGTCGGGCTGAAGGTGCGCTGCGGCGGCGCCACCCCCGACGCCTTCCCGAGCGTCGGCCAGCTGGCCGCCTTCATCGGTTTCTGCGTCGCCCACGACATCAGGTTCAAGGCCACCGCCGGGCTGCACCACGCCGTGCGCCACTTCGACCCCTCACTCGCCGTCGACCGCCACGGCTTCCTCAACCTCGTGCTCGCCGTCTGCGAGGCCGTCGAGGCGCGCGACCCCGCGCACGTGCTGGGCACCACCGACGTGGGCGAGCTCGTACGGCTGGCGCGGGCCGTCCCCGAGCAGACCGCCAAGCGGGCCAGGCAGCTCCTGGTCAGCTACGGCTCGTGCAGCACCAGCGCGCCCATCGACGACCTGCGAACCCTTGGATTGGACACCTGATGAGCTGGGGACTCGACAACCTGCCCTACGGCGTCTTCTCCAGGCGCGGACAGGCGCCCCGGGTGGGCGTGCGCTACGGCGACGCCGTCCTCGACCTGGCCGCCGCGCTGCACGACGAGGTGTTCGCCACCGGCTCGCTGAACGCCTTCATGGCCAGAGGGCGCACCGCCTGGCACGACACGCGCACGCTGATCCAGAACAAGCTCTCCACCGACCAGTCCGTCACCGAGGCCCACCTGGTGCCGCTCGACCAGGTCACCCTGCACCTGCCGTTCGAGGTGGCCGACTACGTCGACTTCTACTGCTCGATCGAGCACGCCTCGAACCTGGGCAGGATGTTCCGTCCCGACGAGGAGCCGCTGAAGCCGAACTGGCGTCACCTGCCCGTCGGCTACCACGGCCGCGCGGGCACCGTCGTGGTCTCGGGCACCGACGTCGCCAGGCCCAGCGGCCAGCTCGGCCCCGGCAGGTTCGGCCCGACCGCCAAGCTGGACATCGAGGCGGAGCTGGGCTTCGTGGTCGGCTCGCCGGACGGCGCCGCCTTCGAGGACCGCGTCTTCGGCGTGACGCTGGTCAACGACTGGAGCGCGCGCGACATCCAGGCGTGGGAGTACGTGCCGCTCGGGCCCTTCCTCGGCAAGTCCTTCGCGACCTCGATCTCGCCGTGGATCACGCCGCTGGAGGCGCTGCCGAGGATCAAGGGACGCGCCCAGGATCCCGCGCCGCTGCCGTACCTGTCGCGGGAGGCCGACTGGGGGCTGGACATCGCGCTGGAGGTCGAGCTGAACGGCGAGATCGTCTCGCGGCCGCCGTACGCGACCATGTACTGGACCCCCGACCAGATGCTCGCGCACATGACCGTGAACGGCGCGACCCTCAGGACAGGAGACCTGTTCGCCAGCGGCACGATCTCCGGCGACGCCGCCGACACCCGGGGCTCGCTGATCGAGCTGACGTGGAACGGCACGGAACCACTCAAGCTCGGCAACGGGGAGATCCGCACGTTCCTGGAGGACGGCGACGTCGTCACGATCCGCGCCACCGCCGGGGCCATCGCTTTGGGGGAAGTGTCCGGAACCGTCACTCCAGGTGCTTGATCACTCACTCCCCGCTAAACTCTGGGGCCTTCCCCCGGAGTGAAGGAGTGAGATGCGGCGCGCCCTTGTGCTGCTCGGCGGTCTGCCACTGATCGGTGGCTGCAGTCTGGTGAGGGCCGAGGGGCCCGTGCCGCCCGCTCCTCCGACGATCGCCGTCTCCCCCGCCTTCGACACCGACCAGGCCAGGCCCGACCGCGGCCTGGTCGTCAAGGCCAGCGGCGGCAAGCTCGGCAAGGTCGACGCCTACGCCGGCGCCGTCGCCATCCCCGGCAGATACGACTCCACCGGCACGGTCTGGCGCTCGAGTTGGACGCTGCCGCCCGGCGTCGAGCACACCGTGACGGCCACGGCCGCGGGCCCGCAGGGCGGCCCCACCACCCTGGCGATGGGCCGCTTCCGCACCCGCGCCGCCCAGCGCACCTTCAAGGTGGCGTCGGTCTCGCCGCTGCCGGGCGAGACCGTCGGCGTCGGCACCCCGATCATCGTCACCTTCGACAACCCCATCCGCCACAAGGCGGCCGTCGAACGCGCCATGGAGGTGCGCTCCACCAAGCCGGTCGAGGGCGCGTGGCGCTGGACCAGCGACACCGAGGCCGTCTACCGCACCAGGCACTACTGGCCGGCGCGGCAGAACGTCTCCTTCACCGCCCACCTGTCAGGCGTCAGAGCCGCCCCAGGCGTGTACGGCACCGCCGACCACGCGCTCACCTTCACGATCGGCCGCAGGCAGACCAGCTCCGTCGACACCGTCACCCACCAGATGGTCGTGCGCCGCGACGGCGCGATCGTGCAGACCATGGCGATCAGCGCGGGCATGGCCACCACCCGCGAGTACACCACCACCAGCGGCATCCACCTGACCATGGAGAAGGGCGACCCGGTCAGGATGATCTCGCCCGGCAGGCGCAAGGGCGACCCCGGCTTCTACGACCTGCTGATCGACCACGCGGTCCGCATCTCCAACAGCGGCGAGTACGTCCATGCCAAGAACAACGTCTGGGCGCAGGGCAGGGTCAACGTCAGCCACGGCTGCGTCAACGCCAGGCCCGACCAGGCCGCCTGGTTCTACGACAACTCCCTGCGCGGCGACCCTGTCACGATCGTCGGCACCGACCGCGTGCTCGAGTGGAACAACGGCTGGGGCTACTGGCAGCTGCCATGGGACAAGTGGGTCCAGGGCAGCGCCCTGTACGACCCCAGGCCGTCGGACGTCTGGGTCGCCACCAAGCCCCCTCCACACGCCCTGCCGTGAATCGATTCCAATCCCGGTGGCCGCTGGCACTGCAAAGTGGGTAATCAGAGGATTACCGTAGAGACGGAACCACTTGAGGACATGGGCCCGTTTCCCTTACAGGAGGGCCGGAGTATGGATGATTGGGTCATCTGGATAATCCTCGCCGTCGTCCTCGGCGTGGCCGAAATCTTCTCACTCACCGCCGCACTGGGTCTGCTGGGAGTCTCGGCGCTGCTCACCGCGATGGTGGCGGCCATCGGGTTGCCGATACCCATACAGCTCCTGGTGTTCACCCTCACCTCGGTCGCGGGACTGGTCGTCATCCGGCCGCTCGCGATGCGCAACATCCGGCAGCCCCAACTCCAGCGCTTCGGCGTCGACGCGCTGGTGGGCAAGTCCGCGTACGTCGTCAAGGAGGTCACGGGCCGCCAGGGCCTCGTCCGCATCGGCGGCGAGGAGTGGTCGGCACGGGCCTACGACGAGACCGTGGTGATCCCGGAAGGGGCGACCGTCGACGTCATCGAGATCGAGGGCGCCACCGCCCTCGTCTACCCCCGGGAGTGATCAAATGGCGCTACTCATAGCGGGACTCGTAGTCGCACTGTTCGCCGTGTTCACCGTGTTGCGTGCCGTACGCATCGTGCCGCAGGCCCGCGCGCGCAACGTCGAGCGACTGGGCCGCTACCACCGCACGCTCAAACCCGGCCTGAACTTCGTGATCCCCTACATCGACCGCGTCTATCCCATGATCGACCTGCGCGAGCAGGTCGTCTCCTTCCGCCCGCAGCCCGTCATCACCGAGGACAACCTGGTCGTCGAGATCGACACCGTCCTGTACTTCCAGGTGACCGACCCACGCGCGGCGGCGTACGAGATCGCCAACTACATCCAGGCGGTCGAGCAGCTCACCGTCACCACGCTGCGCAACGTCGTCGGCTCCATGGACCTCGAGA